>NZ_JBSFTG010000002.1:0-884983 GCF_053590715.1 Nocardia sp. NPDC003183 | reverse complement strand
GCCGCAGACACCTCGGCTCCGACGGCACCCATGATCTCCGATTCTTGATCAGCTACCGCGACCCGTACGACCCACCGCCCCAGCCCTGACACCCCGCACAACACCGCCCGCCTCACCGAACACCAAGCGGGACAACCGAACACCGGCAAAGGAGCACGACATGACCCCAACCTTCAACCGGACCCGCCTTCGTGAGAACAAACCCGGGCCGTGCGTCGGCCGCGACGTCGTGCTCATCCCGCCGCAGAGACGAGACCGGTGACATGTTCAACCCGCCTCTGTTACCCGGGATGCCCGACTTCCACGACTCGGTGGAATTCCTGCGCCACAACCGCAACCTATCCCGCGAATCCACCGCTCAAAAGGCAGGATTCAGCAGTTCCTACCTCAACCAGCTCATCGGGCAACGCAAAACGCCCGGCACCGCCGTGTTCGACAAACTCGTCGGGGTCTTCGGCCTTGATCAGGACCCGTGCCGATACCTCGAAGACCTGCTGCAACCCTCCGGCAGTCTCGAGCCCACTGACGAGCTACGCCGCCGCCTCGTCAACCACGGGGTCCAACCCCACCTCGACTGGCTCGACCAGCGCGAGATCCTCGGCGCCTACATTGATCCGCTCCTGACCGTTCTGCTCGCCAACCAGGTACTGCACCGGATGATGCCCGGCCTCGCCGACTGCGACGACAACATCCTCCGGTGGATGCTCACCCCCATCGCCCGCGACCGTGTCTACGGCTGGCACGGCGAACTGCTCGACCTCGTCAGACATCTGCGCGTCGCGCTCGGCCGCTACCGCGACGATGCCCGGGCACAAGCGCTGTTCGAAACACTGCGCACAGACCTCGCTTTCCGCAACGCCTGGGACAGCACCCCCATGCAAGTCGCCTACACATGGCCTCGCACAACACCGATGTTTTTGCGGATACCCGGCATGAACAAACCCCTCGCGCTCAGCCTCGAAGTCAACGAGTACGGAACATGCTCCAAACTCCACATCGTCCATGGCACATACAACCCCTGCGCGATCGCTTGCTGAGACGCCCCACCGACAACGGGTTGAGCCGCCGCCTCGCAGGTGCCCACCGGTCGCAGGGCCAGAGCACCCGGTGGGCAGTCTCATCGCTGGTCAGCGCCCTTGCTGGTGAAACTTCCACGCATCGGTGACGATCTCGACGATCTCGGGGCGGGTCGGCTTCCATCCAAGTTCTCGATGCGCCAGCTCGGACGAGGCGTAGAGGACAGCGGGATCTCCAGGGCGGCGGGGAGCCGTCTCGGCCTGGAACTCGATGCCAGTGACTTTGCGTACGGCATCGAGGACTTGTCGGTTGGAGAATCCGATCCCGTTGCCGAGGTTGTAGACCCGGTGTTCGCCGGGGCTGACGGCGTCGAGGGCGAGCAGGTGGGCGTGCGCTAGATCAGTGACGTGGATGTAGTCGCGGATGCAGGTGCCGTCCGGGGTCGGGTAGTCGTCGCCGAACAGCGAGAACTTATCGCGGACTCCGGCGGCGGCCTCGAGCGCGAGGGGAATGAGGTGGGTTTCGGGGGTGTGGCGTTCGCCGATCATCGAACCGTCGGTGCAGGTGTGTGCCCCTGCGACGTTGAAGTAGCGCAGACTGATCGCGCCGAGCTCGCTGGCGCGGGTGATCGAGGCGATGGCCCTGTCGACAGCCAGTTTGGTGTCGCCGTAGGTGTTGACCGGGTTCGTCGCGGCGGTCTCGGCGATCGGGACTTCCTCGGGCTCGCCGTACACGGCGGCGGTGGACGAGAACACCAGGCGAGGCACCGCGGCCTCTCGGATGGCATCGAGCAGAGCGAGGGACGCGCGAGTGTTGTTATCCCAGTGCCATTGCGGGTGCACCATCGACTCGCCGGCCGCGATGAGCCCGGCGAAGTGGAGTACGGCATCGAACCCCGATCCCGCGGTGAGTACCTCTCCGACGTCCTGCACGCGCAGCCGGTGGAACGTCGCTTCGGTGGGGATCTGGCGGTCGTCGTTGCGCGAAAGGTCATCGACGACCTCGACCTTGTGCCCGGCGTCGAGCAACAGCCGAGTCACAGTGGCACCGACATAGCCAGCGCCACCGGTGACGAGGATCTTCATGTGGTCTGCACTTTCATCGCGAGGAGATGGTCATGGATTTCGCTCTGGTGCGCCGCGAAGTAGGCGGCAGGGCCGGGTGATGGCTTGGTTCCAGTCCACCTTGTGACGCGCGACCAGATCGCTCGTTCCACCGTAGCGAGGTCTGCGAGATTGGGATTCGACACCCAGGCTGCGGCGACTTCCCGGGCGAGGTCGTTGGCGATGCGATGGTGGCGGGCGATGACCTGGCCGCTGTTGGTCACCGCGTAGCGGCTCAGCCGCACCGCGTCCGGGGCGGGGACAGCCGAAGACGTAGTCGAAGCGGCGGAAGCCGTCGTGCAGGTAGTGCCAGAATCTGCCCGGGTCCAGAGGCAGTTGCGTGGGGTCCGCACGCCAGCGCAGTTCGGCACGCATCTGCTCGGACAGGTGCGGGGCCATGGACGCGAAGTCGTGGTGGGCGTAGCCACCGTCGAGCATTCCAGTGGCGCGCAGCACTTTTATGCACATGCGGTTGACGAGCAGGTGGAACTGGGTGGTGTCGCGACCGCCTGCCACTTCTCATTGAGGTGGTGCCAGTAGTACGCATGCACGTAGTACAGCAGGATCTCGTATGCGTCGAAGTCGTCGGGCCGAACGGTCGGAGTCGGAGTCGTGGTTGTGCCAGTGAATTCCGGCGTCGTTTGCCAGCGAATCTCGACGTCACGTAGGAGCAGGCCGCGGCGATCGTGACGGTGAAAAGTGACGTCACTGCCGCGCGCCCGACGTCGTCCAGAATGAGACGATCCGCTCGCGCAGCGTCTCTGGATGCGTCGAGCGGACCGAGGTGAGTCAACATGTCCGAAAGTCGCGGCGTCCGCATGCGACCGCCGTGAGATTGATGCCTTGAGCTGGGATCTATCGGTGAATGATGACGTCAGCGGGCCGTGGCTGCAACCTTGGCTGTGCGGGCGAGACGGTAGGAATCTGTGCCGGTTTCGATGATGTGGCCGCCGAAGGTGAGCCGATCGACGATCGCGGCGCAGAGCCGCGGGTCAGTGAAGGTCTTCGTCCAGCCCGAGAACGACTCGTTGGAGGCAATGGCCACGGAGTTCTTCTCCTCGCGTTCGGTGAGGACCTGGAACAGCAGCTCCGCGCCGCGGCGATCGAGTTCCATGTAGCCGAGCTCGTCGATGCAGAGCAGGTCGACGCGCCCGTAGCGGGCGATCGTCTTGGTCAGCTGCTTCTCATCGGCGGCCTCGACGAGCTCGTTGACCAGTTTCGTGGCGAGGGTGTATTTGACTCGGTGTCCTTGCATGGCCGCTTCGGTGCCCAGCGCGATGAGCAGGTGGGACTTGCCGGTGCCGGAATCACCGATCAAGCAGAGCGGCAGCCCCTTCTTGATCCAATCGCCCCTCGCGAGGGTGTTGATCGTGGCCTCCTCGATATTGGGGTTGGCCGCGAAGTCGAACGCGCGCAACGACTTGTCGCGCGGGAACCCGGCCGCGCGGATGCGGCGTTCGGAGCGGCGCCGTGCTCGGTCGTCGCATTCGGCCATCAGCAACTCGGCCAGGAACGCCCGGTAGGTCATCTGGTCACGAGTCGCGCCTTCGGCGATCTCTGTGAACTGTGCCCGGACTGTCGGAAGCCGCAGCATCCGGCAGGCTTGGTCGACCGCGGCGTCGGCCGCCTGCTCGGTCATGCCTTGTCGTCGAGGCGTGGTCGTCGTCATGCGGAACTGCCTTTCGTTGTAGGTGTGCGGCGGAGCAACTGGTCATAAGCCCTCACCGAGGGCAGCGGGCGCCGATCCGGCGGCAGCGACGCGAGGCGGCGCTGCGTCAGCGACGAGACAGCGCCCGGCGCGTCGAGATCGACCACCGGCATTTCGGTCGACCCGGACTCGCCGATCTTGCGAGCTTCCAACGCGACCGCGTCTGCGGTCAGCGCCCCGGCCTGCAACGCGGCGGCCAAGCCCGCGACGACGTGTTCGTGGGGCATATGCCGATGCAGCAGAAGGACTTCGATCAACGCGCGGGTGCCGTCGCGCTCGCCGTGCGCGCGCCGCGCAGCCGACCACCAGCTGTCGTGGACCGGGGTGAACTTGCCTGCTGAGCGGGCTTGGTCGAGCGCGGTCGCCCCGGGCAAAGCACCTGGTTTGCGCAGCAGTCCTTCCAAATAGTGGTCCAGATCCAGGCGGGTCCCGGCCTTGCCCGGCAGCCGTTCGTGGCGGGCGACCTCGGCGCGGCCGTCGAACACGATGAGGTGGTTGGCGTGGAGCAGGACCCGGATCTGGCGTCCGATCAGCCGGACCGGGACCGAGTAGCGGTTCGTCCGGACGGTGACCTGGGAGAACTTGTCGACGCGCGGGGTGAACCACCGGCCCGTCTCGAAGCCTTCCTCCGGCAACGGTTTGAGCAGCGGCTGCTCGACGGCGAACAGTTCACCGATCGTGCGGGGGCGTGCCCCGATGCGTCGTTGCTCGTCGGCGAGGTCCCAGGCGTCGATCATCTCGTTGAGCTCATCGATCGACTCGACTTCGGGGATGGGAACGAAGTGGTTGCGCCGGAACCAACCGATCTGGCCCTCGACACCACCCTTCTCGTGGGCGCCGCCGATCCCGGGCTGGCAGTAGAACGCTTCGAGGTCGTAGTGGGAGCGAAATGCGGTCCCACGGTCGGATTCCTCACGCAGCCTGACGAACCCGAGGACTCGCGACACTGCCGCGCGCAGGTTGTCGTAGCGGACGTTGATCGTCGGAACCCCGCCCAGCACCGAGAACGCATGCGCGTGTCCTTCGAAGAACGCTTCCTGGCCGGCCGAGAGGAAGCAGCGGTGGACCGCCTTGCCCGAGAACGACAACCGCAGCGCGAACAGACAGGCGACGACCAGTTCACCGCGTAGCCGGATCGTCACGTCACCGAAGTCGACCTCGGCTTCCTCACCGGGCCGGTGGGTCTGGCGGATGAACACCTCGGCCGGGCCCCGCCCTGCCTCGGTCTTTATCTGCGGCTTGCGCCCGGCGACGTAGTCGCGGACCGTCTGATACGACACGTCGTCCATGCCGTGCTCGTCGATCAGCCGGGCATAGAGCCGTTTGATGGTGTGGCGCTGCTTCTTCGGTGCCCGCAGGTCTTCCCGCAGCGCCTCGTCGATGAACGGCTTGAACGGGTCGAGTTTGGACCCCCGCTTCGGGTACTGCTTCCGCGTGGCCGGCCATACCGACTCGGTGGCGGCCTGCAGCGTGCGCCACCCCACGCCGTACCTGGCCTGTAGTGCCCTGCCCGTCATCCCTGCTCGGGCATCACGCCGGATCGCGGCATACAGCTCGACCTTCGACTGACGGGGCAACTGTGACCTTCTTCCGCGCAAGGTTCGGGATGAAGCACACGCATCCTTGCACCGCAACCAAGATCACGACGTCAAAATTCGTCGATACGAACATCTCCCGATCTCGAGCGACGCTGACATCCACCGATCGGTGACGTCACAGATCACCGATAGAACCAGAGTCGAGCAGACCGTTGCCGGAAAGGTCGATGTCGAGGTCTTTGAAGGTGCGGCGGCTATCCAAGCGACGGATCACCGCCCGACGCCATGGTTAGCGCACCCGCAAGCTGTCGAGGACGCACGGGAGTTTCAGACCGTGCTGCGCCGACCTCATGGGCCAATGGCGCGCTTAAGGCGCGTTCTTCAATGATCCGGTATTTGAGATCGACCATTCTCCAGACCGCTGCGTGGCGAGTGCTAGCGCGGTAGAAACCGCCTCTTCCGGAGTCTCGACTCGCACGGATTCAACGACTGAAGCCCCATCTTCGTCGGCGATCCTCCACCCACCAATCGACACCACGGGAACATCTCCGCGCCGGTTGGCCAGAGCGAGCTCTGACAGCGTGCCCCATGATCCGCCGATCACGATGACAACGTCGGCGGACTCGATCAGAATGCTGTTGCGGGCCTCGCCCATGTTCGTGAACAGGACCGCAGTGAGGCCCTCGCAAGTTTTGTTTCGGTCGGTGTCGGGTCGTACGCCGATCACGAATCCACCTGCACCGGACGCGCCTTTGGCGACTGCTGCCATGACCCCGACACCGCCGCCGCAAAGCACCGTCGCACCTGCCTCAGCGAGAAGCTGACCGATACGGGTTGCGCGTTGTGCGTCGTCGAGTCTGCAGTCGCGCGGTCCGCACACGGCAATCTGCAATGGGGGCACGTTCAATCCTCAAGCTCTGCGGTGTAGGTGGTGAACAGTTCGATCTGCTGAGTCATATCACGGGCGAGGCCAGTTCCGTCCGCGAGCGCATGAAATTCTGCGCCTGCGGTCATCACCCGACCGACGATCGGTGTCGTGCGCAGTTGCACCGGGAGCTCGAGAACACGCCCGATGTGGTTGTGGGCAGCTTCGGCGTCGCCGAGCGCCAAGTGCGCACGCGCAGCATCGAGTTCGGCGGCTGCCCTGAACTCTGGAGGGGAGGTGGCGGTGAGCTCTACGAGGGCGCTGTCGGCCAGCGTGAGAGCTTGGATACTGTGGTCACGGCCGCCGATCGCGAGATGCACTTCGGCCCCGTAGTAGAGGGCTTTTGCTGTGCCGAAGTGCATCACGCCCGGTTCGCTGGCCGACGGGTGCACACGTGTGACCGTGTCCAGCGCGATGTCGAGTGCGCTGAGCGCAGCGCGGGTCTCGCCTCGGGCGGCCTGTGCACGAGCGAGCTGGCTGGCCAGACGCAAACGGGCCGAGTCGTCAGCAGCCTTCCTCAAACCGGACTCCGCGAAGAACGCGGCTGAGGCAAAGTCGTCGTGCCAGTAGGCGACGTTGGCCTGAATCCATGAGCAATAGGCGCGCAGGTGCTGGTCCTCGGCGTAGTCCGCTGCGACTTGCGCAGTCCGGGCGTGAGTTTCAGCGGCCGAATTCCGGCCAAGATCGGCACATGCATGGGCTAACAGAGCACACACCTGGCCAGCGAGCAGATACAGCCTCGCCAAGTCGCGGGGACGTTGGCGAGGGCCGTCGATATGGTCGAAAACTTCCCGCCGCGTCCGGATTAGCTTCGGGATCAGCTGGATCGGCGCTTTGATCAGGAAGTTGTCTGCGTGCTCGACCACCTCGGCGTGGAGTTGGTCGAGCAGGGCGGGGGTGACACCACCTGTCCCGCGCTTGATCCAGCCTGCGGACTCTTCGGTGCTCATCTCGATCTCCAGATCCAAACTATCGCAGACGGTGGGCGTCGGCCCCCCAGTCACCGAATCGGGTGCCGAGACCAGTGCCTCAAAACTCATCCTCCAGACCCTCTGGGCGATGCGCTGCGCGGCCGTCCTCGATGCCCGCACATCTCCAGCCATCCAACGTTGTAGTTGCCGAACTGACAAGGTCGCCGACTCGTTATGTTTTCTGGCGGTGTCGTTGAAGTGCTGGCACCACTCGGGCATGCTGCGATCCCCTTGGCGGATGAGTTGCTCGAGCACGGTGCGCGGATCTGACACGTCCATGGTCCCCACCTTTGTTCGGTACCACCACGGTAATCGGTTGTGCTGCTGAGCAACTAGTGGCCTAGCAGCACTGCCGCGAAAAGTCCGGCAAAAGTCCGCCAAAAGTCCGGCTGCCGACATTGTGACGTCCGGCCTACCTGGGTGACGCTCATCTCGTGCTCGGTATCGGATATGTGTCGTTAAACCCCGCGTTGGCGGCAGCCTTCCGGCGCGCCTTCGACATATCGGCCCCGGCAGCTGCGCCGCCGAGTACCCGAAAGTTGTCGGCGATCTAGGAGGCCCGAGTGAGACCACTCCACACAGCGCGGAACGAACAGGCTGCCCATGATTGCGAAACAGAGCCGACCAGCTTCGCATCCGCGAACGAAGCCGACACCGTGCTGCGGCTGCATATCACGCATGGGCCGAATTGCCGCCCGTACTTGGCTGCCGACGCCTACGTCACAGCCTGGACCGAGGACTGATGCGGCGGGCAGGAAGGACGGGAGAAGTGATCGTCAGCTATCTGTCGGTATCGGACGGTCGAGGCCGATCCAGAACCGCCACAGCAGAGTCCGGAATGGAGTCGAGAATCACCGCGATGAACGGATCTCCACGGCAGGCACCGCGATGACCGACCTCACTCCAATGACTCCCGTGCATCCGCCGTCGAGACTGGCCGAACTGACGGCAGTACTGGAAGCGATGCGCGAAGCCGGATTTCTCACGGGTACACCCGAACCGACACCGCCAGAGGTGAATTGCGAGACCGGACGGCTTGATCCGGTCACCGAGTTGCCCGGGGGCCACCTATGACACAAACCAGCCTACCTGCCACGGCCTACGCCGAGACACCTCGCTCACGGTGCGAGTTCTACCGCCGCGTATGTACTCTGCCCACCGTGATCGACCCCGACACCGGGCGGATCACGATGAAGGCCGGGTTCGTCGGTGCGGTAATGATGCCCACCGAGCTGGCACAACGGGTCAAAACCGCCCTCGATGTGCGTGGTGTCGCGCCCCTGCCGATCATCGGCCACCCCCGCGCCGGAATGTGGACATTCCTGGTGAGGTCCGACATTCGCCCGATCGGTGACCCCGCCGTCGTGGCACAGCTCTGGCGAGCGCGGGTGGTGGTGATCCGTGACGGCGATATCGCGTTGCCCTCACCGGTGCCGGATCCGTTGATGGCTCGCACGTGGATCTCCCCGGCCATCAGCAAGTTCCGGCCATCCGGGGCGGTTGTCCTCGAATGCGCCCGAGGGTGCTTACAGGGCCAGCACACCCGATGAACCCCGGCGGTGGGTCCCCGCGCCCGGACGAACCAGATGTCCACCTCACCATCCAGTTCACGAGTGTCCGCATGGATTTCGCCGCCTGCCTTACCGCCGCTCTGGTGTTCGTTCAAGACATCGCCGCCCGTCGACCCTGCACCGTCGCCGTCGACTCCGGCCGCTGTGTCGGGCTCCCGAGACTCCCGAATGAGCGACTGTTTTTACTGCCCTGACCTGTGAAATCAGTAGACGCCTCCCGACCAACTGAATGACCTTCACGCCTGCCCCCGGTGAGGACTTGAGACCCCTCACCCGGCCCGGCCGCGCGAAGGCGGCCCCGGAAATCGAATCCCCGGCGATGTCGCGATCTCCGGGGCCACCCAAAACCTCCCCTGCACTTCCGAAGACCACATTCCTTAAGGAAGCGAACTCGCATGTATACCACCTTCGAACCCTCTCCCCGCCAACCCCTTCGAAAGCGTTACACGTGGACGGCGGCGACGGTGTTGTGCACGCTCGCTGCAGTAGCCGCGACAGTGGCAGCGGTCGCGGTAGTGACCTCCCCGCCCGCGCACGCTATCGAGTTCACCTGCTCCGACGAACGCAGCGCCGGGGTGGTCGCTGGGTCGGGCCCCGGCAGCACCGATAGCGGCCCCGCAGCAATCCTGGGTTTCCAATACGCCTACTACGTGACCCGCTCGGCCGAGCACGCCAAGGCGTTCCTGACTCCCGAATTCGCCAGCGGCGGCATCGGTGAACGCCTGCAACCCGGGATCGACGCCGTCGCGCGCGACACCCGCCATTGCATCCGAATAACGCTGCTGGACAACGACATCGACGCCGGCTTCGCGCGCTGGAAGGTCGACACCGCCGAACACCAGCCCGGTGCCAATCCACAGACTGTGGTCTTCGCCCAGACCGTGACCGCCCGCACCCACGATGGCGTGAGTTTGATCAGCGACATCGCCCCCCGCCTGACCTCAACGCTTCCACAGGCCACCTGAATACCTCGAACCACCGGTGACCCCCGAGCCGCGCCGGTTCGAGGGTGGGGAACGCCCCCGGAGGTCGCCCAACCGGCCTCCGGGGGCCACCACCCCCAACACCTCAGACCGCACCGGTGGAACCTCCACCGATCCGACGAACCATCAAAAGATGAACGAGAGGTTAGAATCATGGAGGACACGAGCGGGTACGACACCACCGCTGGCGGGCCGGAAACGTTGCAGCGCTTCCTGATCGCCAGCGAGTCCGACACCATCCATCAGCGCTCCTACAGCACCAAACTCCTCCCGGAACTGTTGCAGACCCACGACTACGCCCGTGCGTTCTTCGACAGATGCTCGGCCGTGATGGGCATGGCCGACGACAGCGAGGAACTTGCGCTCGCACGCCTGCAACGCCAGACCGCTCTCGACATGCCCGGGTACGAGTTCCACATGCTCATCGACGAGGCCGCGCTGCGAGTCACCGTCGGCAGCTGCGAGGTGATGACCACCCAGATCCGCCACCTGATCAACATCTTGACCGCTCGCGCACACGTCCGCATCGGCATCATCGCGCTCAACGCCGAATTCCTCGCCCCAGCAGACAGTTTCGACTTCAGCACCGCCACCGACTCCGACAACCAGCCAATCACCGATCCGTTCGAGAACACCGACACCGTCGAGCTGGTCGAACGAACCTTCGACCTGCTCGCCACCACGGCGGTCTACGGCGAGCAAGCCCACGCCATCCTGGCCCGGGCGCTGGCCGGCCACACCGAGTCCGGCATCTGATCCAACCGACCGGCCGCGAGGCCCCGCAACAACCCGACGCCGTATCCCTCGTCACGGCGACCAGGACCCTTGTTACGGGGCCTCGCGGCACCCTCCGGCGAGGACAGGACATGACAACCCCCAACCCGACAGCGCTGGACACCAGCCGCCCCAACACCGCCCGTGTGTGCAATGCGTTGCTGGGCGGCAAAGACCACTACGAGCTCGATCATGTGATCGCCAAGCCCCTTGTGGACAGCCAGCTCGCGACCGCCATGGCCGAAGCGCGCCGCTTCGCGCGGCGCGCGGTCGAATACCTCACCCACACGCATCAGGTGACCCAGGTGGTCGAACTCGGCTGCGGACTCCCTCTACACCCCGACCTCGGTGAGATCGCCAACCACCCAAGTGACACCGCCCGCATCCTCTACATCGACAACGACCTCCTCGCCGCCACCCACTCCCGTGCCCTGCTGACCGAACCGAACAACGCCGTCGCCAAGATCGACCTCACCGACACCGCCGCCGTCCTCGCTGAGATCACCGCGGTCATGGACTCCACAGCGCCTTTGGCGGTCTGCCTGTCCGGGACCGCTGAACTCCTCGCCGACGCCCCCGCCGTCCTCGACGCACTGACTCGCCAGCTCCGGCCCGGAACCTGGATCGTGTTCAGCCACATCACCGACGACACCGCCGGAGACGACATCAGCAGCGCCGTCGCGGCTCTAGGCAACGCGGGCATCACCTTTCACCCGCGCGACCGCGACACGATCACCACGATGCTGGCCCCCTACCGGCTCACCGATCCCGGATTGATCGCACCGCACCGGTGGCGGCCCACCGATACCGAGCACGACACCCTGCGGCCTCTACACCCCGGCACCTGGGACTTGCGCGCCTACGCTGCCGTCGGGCAACTACCCCGCTAGATACGTCACGGTCGGCGTGCGATCAGATCCGTGCGATCGTCGCTATACGGCTGTGCGGAACTTCAACGCCCGCTATGGCCGACCTTTTGGCCGCTACGCTATGTCGGTGCCGGACAATATGAAGCCCCGCGTAGTCGTCTTCGGCCTGGGTGGCACGATCGCGATGTCGGCCACTGGCTCCGGTGGCGTGGCGCCTAAGCTCACTGCCGAGGAACTCGTCGCCGCCGTACCTGGTCTGGCCGAGACGGAAATTGATGTGGACGTCGTCCAGTTTCGCCAATTGCCCGGCGCATCACTGACATTGGCCGATATTGCGGCTCTCTGCGATGCGATCGAACTGCGCTCATCGTCGGCGGATGGGATTGTCGTCACCCAGGGCACCGACACCATCGAGGAAACCGCTTACCTCATCGATCTATTACACCCACTTG
Organism: Nocardia sp. NPDC003183; assembly: GCF_053590715.1. Taxonomy (NCBI): domain Bacteria; kingdom Bacillati; phylum Actinomycetota; class Actinomycetes; order Mycobacteriales; family Nocardiaceae; genus Nocardia; species Nocardia sp. NPDC003183. Next base: position 873,072 of record NZ_JBSFTG010000002.1, on the reverse strand, counting down.
ACCAGCCCGTCGTAGTGACCGGTGCGATGCGTAATCCGACGCTGGCAGGGGCGGACGGCCCGGCGAATCTGCTTGCCGCTGTTGTGCTTGCCGCCGATCCGATAGCCCGCGGACTGGGCTGCGTGGTCATGATGAACGATCAGGTTCACGCAGCAAGCCGAGTACGCAAGGGACACAGCACCAGCACCGGGACCTTCACGTCGCCGAGCGGTGGACCGTTGGGCTATATCGTCGAGGGCACCCCCCGTATTCTGAACAGCGTCCGTCGACCCGGCTCTGTGCCTGCAGACCTCACTAAGCCGCCCCGAGTCCCGATCTACACGGCCGCGCTCGGGGACGACGATGAGATCGTGCGGGCGATCGCGGGCAAAGCAGATGGGCTCGTGGTGGCCGCGATGGGCGTAGGCCACGTACCGGTGCAGTTGGTTGACGCCCTTGCCGAAACGGCGACCACCAAGCCGGTCGTTCTAGCCTCTCGGACCGGTTCGGGCCCCGTCCTGAGCTCCACCTACGGCTTCCCCGGTTCCGAGCGCGATCTGCTCGCGCGCGGGCTGATATCCGCAGGCATGCTCGACCCACTCAAAGCCAGAATCTTGCTGGCAGCCGCCATCAGCACCGGAGGGGACATACGTACCATTCGCAGCGCGTTCGCAGTTGCTGGTGGCCTCTCGAACGATGAATCATGGCCGTGGGAAACAGATTCGGAGAAGATCAACTGATGCGCGCACAAGAGGTGACCCTCGGCAGGACATTCGTTGTTGTCTTCGACCATGGCGACGACTTCTACACCGCCCTCAGTCAGTTCTGTCAGCAGAACAATCTGCGGGCTGGTTACATCCCGTCGTTCATCGCCGGTTTTGCCGAGGTCGACCTCGTCGGAACCTGCGATCGACTCGACGACCCCCAAGCGCCGGTGTGGTCAAAGGTCCACCTGCACAACGTGGAAGCCTTCGGCGCCGGCACCCTGGCCTGGGATCCGGAGACTGCGCAAATAAAGCCCCATATTCATGTCGCCGTGGGCATGAAGGAGCAGTCCGCGACCGGCTACACCAGCCATCTGTTGGACGCGAGGGTGCAGTTCCTGACAGAGATGGTCGTTGTGGAAGTGGTCGAGCCGGAACTGCTCCGCATCCAGAACTCGGAGTTGTACGACGTACCGCTGCTTCGGTTCCGGTAGATAGTGGGCTATTCCCCGCTCAGTAGCGGATAATCGGAGGCCGTGGCACAGACACCGAAGGTGCTCGACCCCTCACTCTCTCCAGCGGCACGTTTCGGCGCCGAATTGCGGCGATACCGCACCGAGCGTCGCTTGTCGCTGGCTGGTCTAGGCAGGTCGGTCCACGTCAGCGGTGATCTGTTGGGACGAATCGAGAAGGCCGAGCGCAGTGCGAGCCCCGAGCTGGTCGCCAGCCTCGACGCGACTCTCAGCGCAGACGGCGCCCTTCTTCGACTGGCCCGGGATGTGCGGGCTCCGTCCCCAGTAAAGGTTCAGTCGGCTGTCACCGGCGTGAAGTGGGCACGACAGCAGAACACCGCGTCCGGCGAGATCAGTATTGAAACGCCCGCCGGTCAATATTTCCGCGGAACCAGCCGAGACGCGCTTCTCGTCCCGGGGCGTCACAACAATGGCGTGATCGAGTTGGACATGGGAGGCCGACACCGCGCGTTCGCGACTCGGAGGCGCACACAGTCGCTGATCGTGGCGGCCGTCGAGCAGACCGATCAAATGAGCCACTACGCGCTGTCCACCGGCCGGATCGCCGATACCGAGCTGTCCCGGCTGCCCACCGCCTACAAGCTCGACGACCTAACGCTCGGGTTGCTGTGGGCGGTAGCCAATCTCGATGACGACCTGCTCGATGACGACGCCGATCTGCACGACTTCGTCTCTTCGGACGCGGACAGCGAGCGCATCTTCGAGGTCGACGTGACTCTGTCGGCGACGTCAATGATGTGGCTCGGCTCGGCCTACTGCGCGCGCCATATCCTCGACAACGCCGACGTCCTGACTACGACCCCACAATATTGGACCGCCGAGCACAGCGGCGAAGCCGCCAGCGGTTGGCTGCTGTTTCGACACAAGCTGGACTACCTCCGTCGCACCGCCAACCTGACGACCGGTTCATCCCAACCTGGCCGCACGTTCTGCCTCCCACCAGCTGCGGTCACCGGGCTCGCTCAGCCCGACCGGATCTTGTTGTTCCTCGCAGTGGCGTTGATGGAATCGTTCGGCATCCGGGTCGCGCTCACGCCCTCGACTGACTACGCGGACGTACCCGGCTTCGTCATTGACCAGGACGGGACCGCCATTATCGCGAATTGGGTTGGCGGCGAGGGAGTCTGGCAGGTCGACGTCTGTCGTGATCGCCAGAGGTTCAGCGAATTCAGTGGGGCGGTCCGTCAGAGTGCGCAAGCGAACCTTTTGGCTTCCGCCAGCCCGCACGCTCGATTACGCACGCTGAGTGAGTATTTGGCGATCGATTGGTTGTGGGCTGTCGAGCGCTGCGCAGCCCTCGCCTCGACGGGTTTGGCCGGGCTGATCCGGCCGCGCAGTCGGTTGTTGTCGCTGGCGGGTATCGAGCGAGCGTGCGCGTTCCTGGCCGCGCGCCCGCTCGACCAGGTCTACTGAGACGGGGTGCTTCGAAGTTCGCGAATGTCGTCGGTGACTGTGTTGTCGCCTTCCCTGCGGACAACGACGACGGACCCAAAGTTGGCCGCTTCCAATCGCTTCAGCTGAGCAGCCATTTTGCCGCTGCGGGGGATGATCTCGGTGTTGTACCCTTCCGCCCGCAGATCTCGAGCGACCGCCAGCGCGTCGGCAATAGGAACGTCGGACTCCATCAGAACAGCAACACCGTCCTTGGCCACGAGGTTGCCGACAAGGTCGATGATGCGCTCGAACCCGATCGAGAATCCGCACGCGGGGACATCACGCCCCAACGTACGACCGATCAACTTGTCGTACCGGCCGCCACCAGCGACAGAACTCGAAACGCCGGCATAGGCAACTTCGAAAATCTGGCCGGTGTAGTAGCCCATCCCCCGAACCAGGGTCGGATCGAACTGCCACGCCACCGCGCGATCCCGACCGAGCGCGTCCAGGCATCCTGTCGTGACAGACAAATCGGCAAGCACGTTCTCCGCGAGATCAGGAAGCGCGTTCGCAAGGACGTCCACCAGTTTCTCGGCCCCCACACTCTGGAGCTGGCCGATGACATCCAGCGCGTTTTCGACAGCCGCGGCGGGCATCGCGAGTGCGTCCAATTCTTTGCGGACACCGTCCCAGCCGACCTTGTCGAGCTTATCCAGGGCGATGAAGAACCGGTCCCAGGTCTGCTGCGGCAGCCCGGCTGACGAAGCGAGGGCAGACAAGAATCGGCGGTCCGATAGCCGAACAGTCATGTCGTTCAGGCCGACTGAGGCAAGGGCGGTGGTCGTTGCCTCGATCAGTTCCGATTCCGCGAGAACACTGCCCTCGCCGATCAGGTCGATGTCGCACTGGTAGAACTGGCGATATCGACCTTTCTGTGGCCGTTCGGCTCGCCATACCGGGCCGATTTGCAGCGACCGGAAGGGCGTAGGTAGCTGTGCGGCGTTGTTGCCGTAGAACCTGGTCAGCGGCACCGTCAGGTCGAATCGCAGGCCGAGGTCGACCAGTTCGGCCAGCGTTGTATCCGGTGCTATCTCGTCGGGCAGCCCACGCCGCAGCACTTGGTAGAGCAGTTTCTCGTTCTCACCGCCTTGGCCACCGGTGAGCCGATCGATGTTCTCCAGCGCGGGAGTTTCGATTCGCCGGTAGCCGAATCGGCCGTAAACGTCAGTGATCGTGGACAGCACATGATCACGGGTGACGACCTCGTCCGGCAGCAAATCGCGCATTCCACGGGCTGGACTGTTGTCGGCCTTCACGAGTGTCCTCACTGGGGTCATTGGGTTGGTATCGGTTGCCGCGACCATCGTAGAAGATCGCAGGTCGATGTTGCCGGGTGCTCCGGCGCGGTCAGAAGACCTGGTAGGCGTCGAGCGCGCGACTCGCCTCGGCGAAATCGTGCGTGGCTTGGGTGCTGTCGGCCCACTCTTCGCCGTATATGAGGTCGAGTTGGTCGGGGATCACGCCGTACACGTCGCCGGGGCGGGTGCGTGCGCCGAAGTCACCCAGTAGCCGACGACGGCGTGGTGTTTGACGCGCGAGTATCGCCGGTTCGGGCGTCGTCCAGTAGTCGACAGGGCGACAGAACAATTGGCCGAAGCGAAGTACCACGCTGACGCGGGTGGTCTCGGTGTCATTGGGCGCGACGCCGTGCCCGAGAGCGAGCGGAAAGACGACGACGTCGCCCGCGTGAGCGCGGATTTGCACCGGTCGATCGACGTCGTGGTAGTCGATCTTGCCGGGAAAGGTCTGCAGGTGTGAGCCGGGCACGACAGCGAAGTTGCCGCTGTTGTCGGTGGCTACGTCGGTGAGGAAGAACTGTGCCTTGAGTTGCACGCTGGGCCCGGCGGCGCCGTTCCGCAGAGAGGGTCCTAGGTCTGTGTGGAATGCGACGAGCGGTTCGGCGCTTGGGTAGCGAAAGAAGATCTCCGAGCCGAGAAGTTGCAGGTAGGGACCCAGCAGACCAACAATTTTGCCGAATACGTTCGGATGGTCGACCAACGTGTCGAGCTCTGGGCACCATTTCAAGCCGTTCGTGATGCTCAGGTCGCGGTCATTGCCCGCGTCGAACACGTCCGCCCAGGCATTGTGGTCGCCACTGGTGAAATCGTGCTCAACCGCGGCGAGTGCCTCACGAGTCCGGATGACGTCGTCGTCGTTGAGGGCCTTACGCAGATGCAGGTACCCGAGGCTCGCCCACTGTCGACGCTCAGCTTCTGTGAGCAGATCCTGGGTCATCGTTCAGCCCACCGTTCCGTACAGAGTGGTAATCGAATATCGGGGCCCCTGAGTCACTGGCAGAACCTCGTGGACGCGAGACGGCGAAAGTGGCAACAGTAGAGCAGAATTGAACTGCGGTACGAAGCTCTGGCGCTGCCTTCCCATCGTCCACACCTTCCTCGGGAAGTACCACTCGGGATCATCGAACTCCGCGACGTGTCCCACCGTCCCGACGGACGTCTCGCCTCCGTGCTCGGGTCGCCACCACTGAGTCAGGTTGAACGTGACCGACAGCCGGAACTCCGGCGCCGGGCAGTCATCGTGCGGCCGCACGTAGTCGCCCGCGTCCATTCGATATGGGCTTGGTGGCCGCAGCACCTCCAACGGGGCATCGAACCATTGACTGAGCTGCTCGAGCCACCACTGCTCAGTGAACAGTGCGAGCGCGCTACTAGCGTCCGGAAGAGGTGGGCGCCTGGTCACAATGGGGCTGTCGGGCAACTCGCCCTGACGTACTGCGCGACTAACCCGCTTCGTGTCGCCGATCTGCTCGCGCGCGTAGACAAGATCCTCGGCGAGATGACGGGAAAGAGCCTGAGCGTGGCAAACGGACAGGACATCACAAACACGGACGGCCGCGAGCTCGCCGTCGAGCCGAGCAACGTCGCCGATCACGCATTCGCCGACCTCGACCGGCGACGCGGTGAGGTCGAATTCGGCTAACCGCATGCGATTCACCCTTCTGATTCAGCAGGATCCGTTGAGACGGCCGAGTGCTTTGCCGCGCGGCCGCCGCCACCGACGCACACGCGGCTGGTCGTAGTCGTAGGCCGCGATGACCGCCGCACTGACCGCGGACACCGCGCGCAAGCTCGCACCGGTGGGTATCTCAGCATCCGCAAGCCTCCACAGGTCCGTGGACGGACGCGGCATGCCAAACGCTTCCACGACGGTTGTCCGCACCGTCGATTCGATGACGGTGCGATCGGGGTCGACTGTCACAGTCCCAGCGCCACCGACAACGGTCATGTGCCAGCCGCCGCAATCGGGATGCTCCGGCTGATCGGTGAAGCTCAATTCGATTTCCACACCACCGATGTGGAACCGCAGTTCCGCCTCGACCTCGGCGCCGCGCACGTTGCGCTCCGTGAGTGACTTCATCCCGGTCACGACACCGGGGGTGAACGTCCAGGATGGGATGAACATGGCTACTAGATCGAGAGCGTGGCTGCCGCTGTCGACGAGGACGCCGCACCGCTGACCTGCAGTACCACGATAGGTCGGTACATCGGCCGCGTATCGCGCTCGGTATGGCCCCACCCACTTGCCTACGATCCGCCGAACTTGCCCGATTGCGCCATCAGCGACCGCGTCGGCGCCGTCACGGACATGCACCTGGTACCGCCGATTGAAGGGCGCGACCATCAGCGGATGTGACGAAATCAGTGACTGGAGACGGATTAATTCCCGAGGGTTGGTCGCAATCGGCTTCTCTACAAGGCACGGGGTCCTCGGTGGTACAAGTTCAGCGATGTCGAGAACGGCCGATGGCGGCACCGCCACCACCACGGCGTCCAGGCGTGCCTCCGCCAGCATCTGCCCTGCGGTGTTGAAGGTCCTGCCGCCGAAGGTCTCGGCCAACGCGTTCGCCGAGCTCCCGTTCCGCGACGCGACCGCGACCAATTCCAGGCGCGGATCAGTCACGATATCGAGAGCGTGGGACGCCCCGGCGATTCCAGCGCCGACCAGGCCCACCCGAAGACTCATGAGGCGGTCTTGATCAGTGGGAGGTGGCGCTGAACGTTCTCTGCGGCCTGGTCCCATTGCTCGCGGATCGGAGTGAGCCGTTCGAGGTGTTCCGCGGACCGGAAGTCCGGGGTGCAGAATTCGTCGTAGCACCGGCTGACCCAGTCGCGAATTTGGTGAGCCGACATGTCGTCGGTGTGGCAAACGGGCATCTCCAACCAGCTGGTCTTTTCGTACCAGTGCGGGTCGGGGATTGTTATCCCGTATTTGCTCGGGTTGGCGAACACGTCGGTGCCAGGACGGGGTTCCATCACGTTGAACGTCGCGACTGTCGGGTTGACGAGCCGCACGAAATCCATGGTGGCCGAGAGGGTTTCAGGAGTATCGCCTGGGGCGCCGACGATGAACGACGCATGCAGTTCCAGCCCAGCGTCCATGATCCGGGCGGCGGTTTTGTAGAGCCTGGCCGGTGAGGTGCCTTTCCTTACCAGCCTCAATGTTTGTTCCTGAATGGATTCAAAGCCCACGAAGACCCGGTAGGCGCCGGCGCTCAGCATCGCGTCGAGTACTTGCGGACGTGCGTCCTGGGCCCGCATGTTGCTGGTCCATGGGATCGACACCCCGCGCCGTTGGATCTCTTCGCAGATCGCGACGGCACGACGCGGATCGCCGGAGAACGTATCGTCGCCGAAGAAGATCGACGAAAAGCCCAGTTCAGCGACGAGCGCCATTTCCTCGACGACGTGCTCCGGACTGTTCCATCGCGCAGTCCTGCCCGCGATGGTCGTCGAACAGAACGTGCAACGGCTCGGACAACCTCGGGCCGTCATCACGACAGTCTCGTAGTCATAATCCAGGTAGTTCCGCATATCGAAGATGTCGCGGTCCGGCAGCCCGTACCGATCCAGTCGCATCTCGGGCGGCGCCGGGGCGGTGGCCCGTATCCCGTCGCCGTCACGAAAGACCAAGCCCGCCACCTTCGCGAGCCCGGCGGTCCCGCTGCGTTCGGTGAGAGCGTCGGCGAGTTCGACGATGCTGTCCTCGGCGTCGAACAGCAGAACGTAGTCGACACAGTCGTGCCGGGTGAGGCACTCCGTGGCGATGAACGACACGTGCGGGCCGCCGAACACCACCGGGACGCTCGGGTTCCACTGGCGGACTGTGTGAGCGATTTCCAGTGCGTGGAAATAGCTCTGCGCGACCGACGTCACCCCGACGAGGTCGGGGCGCAGGTCATCGAGCCGACGCACAAGTGCGGCGACGTCGTTTCCTTCGAACGGGAGATCAATGTGGACGACCTCGTGCCCGGCGAGTTTCAGCGTGCGTGCCATGTACGCGTAGCCCAGGGGCGGGTGCAGCAGCAGTGTGTGCGGGTCGTGGGTGTAGTGCGGGTTGACGAACGCGATTCTCATTACGGTGCTCCCGTCCGCAGCCGTGGCAAGCCGACGAAAACACCTGGCGCGCGTGACGGCTCGGGCGCAGGAATGCCGCGCTCCGCGGTGCCGACCGCGTGCGGCGTGGCGTCGGGGAAGCGTTGAGCGCCGCATCGCTCGTCGTACTTGCCGTTGTAGTGGAACGCTTTGCAACCGCCCAGGCAGCCATCCAGGGCAGAGCACGATCCGCAAGGTCCTGACGGCGGATCCGTGCGGTCGGAGTACCGGGCAACCAGGCGATCCCAGATGTCGGCGAAGGGTTCGTCGCGGACGTTGCCAATGGACTCTTCGATGAAGTTGCACCCCGATACGTTGCCGACAGGATCAATCGACACCATGCTGGTTCCGACGTTGCACAAGTTCGACCCGATGAACGCTTCGCGGTTGGCCCGGTCACCCATGCGGTCGTCGAGCAAGGTCAACATGAACGGATCATGGGTATAGATGTCGAGCGTGCCTTGGTGTTCCAGGGTCAACTCGTAAAGGTCGCGGCAGACGTCACGGTAGCGGGGCCACAGTCCCCGGTCGAAGACCCCCTGCAAGTTGTAGCGGTTTTGCATAAAGCTGACGGCGTCTACACCGAGCGCTAGGGCGAAGTCCACGATCTGGGCAACGTGCTCGTAGTTGTGTGTGTCGATCGTGGTCGAGAACCCCACTGTTGGCATCCCGGCATCCTTCAGCAGCCGCAAAGCCCTCTGAGCGACGTCGAAGGCGCCTACTTTGCCCCTGACCTTGTCGTGGATTGCCGGGTCGATGCTGTCGATCGAGACCATCGCGCGGTTGATGCCGGCATCGACGAGCCGCCGGGCGTCGTTGGCGGTGCGTACGTAGAAGCCGTTGAGCATCAGCGTCTGATAGAAGTCGAGGTCTCGGAAAATCGCCGCCGCGTCGTGAAAGTCGCGGCGAATCATGTTCTCACCGTGGGAGTAGACGAGACTCGCGCTGCCTGCCCGATACAGGTCGTTGGCAAGCGACTCGATCTCGGGCAGGCTGAATTCATCGCGGCTGCGCCGATATAGCGCGTAGCAGTGGCTGCACTTCAGGTTGCAGCGATAGGTTAGACCGAGCTGAACCAGCAGAGGGATCGGGTGCTCGGGGAGCTGAAACTCACTGGGCTGCACCAGTATCGCGTCGTATTGAGTCATGGTTCGTCGACTGTCAGCAGGCCCGCCGTCGCGAACTCATCGATGAATGTCTGGATGTCGGCGGCGATTTCTTCTTGCGGTCCGTCGAACTCGGAGCACAAGGCGTCGATGATGTCTTGAAGCGACCGAGGTTCCTGCGCGAGAAGCCCCACGACAGTCGACGCGGACTCGTTGAGTTCGTACATCACGCCTTTGGCGCGGTCGAAAAGCATCGTCAGCCCAGCGTTGGTCACGCGGGCAACAGCGTGGGGTCGCAGCGCGACCACGGCAGTCAGGTTTTCGGTCAAGGCGGACATGGATGACCTCGTCTCGGCAGAAGCAGTTTGAATAGCGATGCCCACCCCCAACCCCTGCGGCGAAGGTGGACACCAGTGGTGACGCTCAGCAGTGCGTGCGAACGTTGCGCGCACGCCATTGCGGGCGACGCCAGGGGCGCTTCACCTCGGACATCAGTAACACCTCCCTCCGGTGCGAAAGGCCCGAAAGTTCCTGAACTGGAACCAGATTCAGACTTCCTCCTGCGAGCGATGGGATCAATACGCGCGGACCCATCCCATGCGGACAGCCAGAATGTCCGCATGCTCAGAGCCCCGGCGGGGTTAGCCCCGATACGCCGACAATTGACACCGAGGTCCGCGGCGCCATCGGTGTACGGGGTTATGGCTCCGGTCAGCCATCAACCGCCGACCCCGAACGCCATTCCTCCGAACACACCAGTTGGTATGATGACCGCCTGCCTGCACGATCACGACAGCTGCGTCGGCCATGTCGTAGATCTGTCGGCGAGTCCTGCCTCGTAACAGACTCTTCGAGCCGGGGCGGGAGTGGCTGACGATCGTGAGTACCGGTTCGGCAACTAGGCCGATCTGCTGAGGTTCAGGTGCACAAAGACTTGGGCTGCGACTCGTGTCTGCGAGACAGCCCAAACCTGATCTTTCTGTCAGCCGACTTCGACGGCAGCGAGCGATTTGGGGCCTCGACGAAGCAGGATCCATCGGCTATGCAGCAAATCCGTTGTGTCCACCACCGCCTCGGTCGTGTCGACTTTGAGGTTGTTGACGTAGGCGCCGCCCTCGGTCACCGCACGGCGGGCTGCGGATTTGCTGTCGACCAGACCAGTTGCGGCGAAAAGGTCTACGACGCTGTGGGTCCCGGTCGAGATCGATGCGGAAGGCAGTTCGCGCACCGCATCGCCGAGCGTGGATGCGTCCAGCGTTGTCAGGTCGCCACTGCCGAACAGTGCCTGGCTGGCGGCGCGCACCCGGCCCATCGTTTCCTCACCGTGGACAAGGGTGGTGATGTCCTCGGCGAGTGCGCGCTGGGCCTCTCGTTGCGCCGGTCGTTCCTTGGCTGTTTCCTCGAGCGCCGTGATTTCATCTTGGCCGCGGAAGGTGAAGATCTTGAGGTAGTCGCCGACTTTGGAGTCCTCGGCGTTGAGCCAGAATTGGTAGAAGGCATAGGGCGAGGTCATCTCCGGGTCGAGCCAGATCGCGCCACCTTCGGTTTTGCCGAACTTAGTGCCGTCTGCTTTGGTGATCAGCGGAGTCGCCAGGGCGTGCAGGCTGATTCCCTCGACGCGGTGAGTCAGGTCCGCTCCTGCGGTGAGGTTTCCCCACTGGTCGGATCCGCCGGTCTGCAACGTGCAGCCGTACCTGCGGTAGAGCTGGTAGAAGTCCATGCCCTGCAGCAGCTGGTAGGAGAACTCGGTGAAACTGATCCCGGCCTCGCTGTTGAGCCGCGCGGACACCGATTCCTTGGCGAGCATCCGGTTCACACGGAAGTTTTTGCCGACCTCGCGCAGGAAGTCGAGCGCCGACATCGGTGAGGTCCAGTCCAAGTTGTTCACGACCACGGCCGCGTTGTCACCGTCGAAAGACAGGAATCGCTGAACCTGGTCGCGAATCCGGTCGACCCAGGGCGCCACGGTTTCGTGGTCGTTGAGCACTCGCTCACCCGACATGCGTGGATCACCGATGAGACCGGTCGCACCGCCGACCAGCGCGATTGGTTTGTGCCCGAAGTCCTGCAAGCGACGCATCGTCAGCAGCTGCACGAGATTGCCCATGTGCAGGCTCGGCGCAGTCGGATCGAAGCCGCAATAGTAGGTCACCGGGCCGGCCGCCAGGGAAGCACGCAGCGCGTCCTCGTCGGTGGACAGCGCGACAAGCCCGCGCCAGGAGAGCTCGTCAAGGGCATTGGCCCGGATCTGGGTCACGACTGCGAAAGTCCTCTCGGTAACTGGACCGCGGTGAGCGGGCCTCTGCACTGTCCCGGAACTCGAGGTCGTCCAGGGCAAGTATGAGATCGGCAACTACGAGAGCTGTCAATCGGATCGTTTGCCATGCCGATACGATTGCAACGAACGCTGACCGCCCTCCAATATTCTCGGAGATGGCTTCAGCCGGAAGGTAGCGACCCGTAGCACCGATGGCCGCAACGGTGAATCCATGCTCGAATCGCCGCGCACCATCGTTCACTGGACGTGGACGATCTAGGAAGGAACTTCGCGGCTTGAGGACACGGAGTGGCTGGGCCTTCCGTGTTCGATCTCGCTACGCCGAACCGGGCGTGATCAGTCGGCGAACCGAACCACCGTCGCCTTGCGGAGCTGTCCATGGAATCGGTCGCCGACCTCATATTCGACTCGAACCCCTGGGGCGATCGCCGACAGGTCTCCGACAAATTCGTGCTCCGAGAACCACACATCACCAGCCGGGTCAGCGATCCCGCCGACGAACCAATAACCCAGCCACCACCGAACCACCGCATCCAGTGAACTGTCCGGTCGGTGGGCCGCACCCGCCTGACCGTACGGGATCACTACGCTCGGCTCGCTCTCCCGGTACCAACCGGCGTCGCCTGGAGCCAGCGGCTGGTCACCCTGGCCCTGATCTTCGGGCCAGATCATCCCAGTTTTGGACAGGATGTCGTCCTGAACGTGGCTGGCCAGCTGGCAGGCCACCGACTCCGGCGCAACCCCGGCAGCGGGGCGGTATCCCATCTCGATCCCCAACTCGGGAACCCGGATACCGATCGAATTCGTGACGGTTTCGCCGCCTAGGCGATCATCGGTCTCGGCATCAACCCACACCTCATAGCCCAGTGCGTTCGCTATGTCGTCTGCCAAGAGTCGTGCCCCGACAACGGCGTTGGACTCAGTCATCTTCACGATTTTTCCACACCTCCTACGGGATTCGGCATCTGTTGAGCGGGGTGACATACAGGTTCTTGCCCGCCGCGTGGGCAGCCTCGATGTGGAACACATCGCCGGACTTGTACCGGTCGGCTCCGTCGCGGTAGCGACGGAAAGCCGAGTGCAAGTTGTCGTCCTTGACGTTCCACTGCGGGCCTTCCGGCGCGGTGCCGTTGATGAACACCGTCCAGTCGTAGCGCCCTGGTACATCGGCATTGACGTTGATGAACCACGCCCAGCTGATGACTCCGATGGGGTCGCCGTCGTTCGACCGCCGCGTGTCGACAGTCAACTTGCCCCACTGGGCGTTGACCACATAGTTCTGACAGGTCGGAAGTCCTTGTGCTCGTGCCAAACTCGGCTCGACCAACCCCATTGCGAGAATCCCGAGAAGCAATGCGCAGGCCCGAACGGGCCGACTGTTCCGAATCATGCTGTTCCCCCATGACTTTCGGGCACCGCGAGTATTTCGATGCGTCGCATGGTCTGACGGGACACGCCCGAGACCGGTTCCCCCAACAGGCAGTGACCTACAGCACAGTCGACCATTGACCGAGACGAGCGATCAGGTACTCACCCTCTCATCCCAGGTCCGCTGCTGGCACTGGATCTGCATAAACGTCAAGCGTCAGTTGATAACAAGCGGTCTGCCCACCGAGGTGGGCAGATCCCCACTCGTGCACCCACTCCCTTTGCGATCGGGTGGCCATGAAAAGCGGGTTCTATGCGGGGCTCACCCGGTGATCTTCACGGCGAATTCAAAGGCGTCGGTATCGGTGCGCTGGTACATCATCAGGGCGGGGCTGACGCCGCGAAGGCGGTAGCGGCCCATGTTCACTGCCGCCGGTGCCGGAACGGCGGCGAGGACATGCAGGGTCCGCGCCTGTGGTAGGCGTTGTTCGACCAGTGCGAGAAGTTGGCGCCAGGCTTCGGAGAAGCGGTGGAGATCAGCGCGGGATCCGATCGCGTCCAGGCCGGGAAGCAGGCCGTCGGGGTGGAGTTCCAGGACTGGAAGCTTCGCCAGGTTGCGCGGGATGCGGTCGCGGGACACGGTGCCGCTCACCGATACGAGAACCACCGCCTCGCTGGCGTCCGGTTCGCTGTTGTCGATGGAAGTGGCGAATTCGATGTCTGTTTTCTTGTTTTGCGGCCAGCACCAGGCAGTGTCGGAATCGACGCGGTCACGGCGGTGAATCTCCACGCCATACTTGTCGTCGAGGCGGTGACCGAGATATGTCAGCAGCGGGATCGGTGCCAGCGCGAAGATTGACAGGTGGTCGACTGCTCCGCCAGAGGTGTCGGCTGCGAGTCGTGCGACCGCCTCATCAATGCGTTGGCAACCACGGCTCCACACCCAGGGCTCAGACTCAGGATCGGTCAGGTCGATCTCTACCCGGATCTGGCGTCCGTCCACCGAGTACGGGGCCCGGCGGGCTTCGATGAGCGCCTGCGCGATCTGCCTGTGGGATGCTTTGGTCGTAGTGCCGCGGATGCTCGCGCGCGTGGTGACGATCAAGCTGCGGTGCTGGGTCGCGAAATCGGTTGCTGCCATCACCATGTCCTCGTGCCGGGACTTGATCTCCCGCAGGACGTCTACGGTGTAGAGATCACGAAGCTCGGCGTTGTCGATCTTGCGGTGGCAGCTGTGGCACAGCAACAAGACATTGTCGGGGTGGTTGCGTTCGGTGACCGGGATCTCCGACCGACCGCGCGGTGACCCAGGAGTGTCGGTCGCGCCGACGTTGTGGGCCAACTCCCCAACCGACAGGGTCACGTCCCCCCACTCGCAGTCCAACAAAGACGTCGCACACATCGCGCACCGCCCCGCCGACCGCGCCCACACTGTCCTGGCTGTCGTCGCTGAGATCGGTTCTCTATTCACGATTCGGTTCACTCCAGATTGGTTGTCATCTGTGCCGGTGGCCGACTGTCAGCCGAGGTCCAACGGGTGTGGCGGCCTGCCTCACCGTCGATTCATTCACCACTTCCGCCGGGCTGCCGGAAAGGGGAACCCACCCGAGATGTCATTGAGGGGTGCCCGACACAGCCGGAAGGAAGCGATGCCGTACGCCCGCTGGTGCGTGTGGCAGGGCTATGAGGTGAGTCCCGGAAAGAGCTGATTGTGCCTGCAGCAGGTGGAGACCGATCATATTGGCAAGTGTCGCGGCGACGGCTGCGAGGTCTGCGGCCGAACCGTGGAAAGTGGGGAGAGAGCATCCTCTGGTGGGAATCAGTTCATCTCCATCGGCTGTTTCCTGCCAGAGCGGGTGGTAGAGCTCCAGCCCGCCATCGGCGAGCACCGCGCGTCCTGCCTGATCGTCGATGTCAGACGGTGTCCGGGGAGAGTCTGACGTGCAGATGTTGGCGATGCCAAGTGTTCCAGTTCTGGCGTCTGTCCCGACCTGAGCGATGAGCGCCTTGCGTTCTTGCCCGGCGAGTGTGTCAAGGCAGATGGTGATGCCGTGACTGACGGTGGCGTCGAGGATGAGGTCCGCGGCGAGGACAGCGGTCTGGTCGTCGTCGGGCATATGTCCTTCGGCGACGGTGACCGTCAGATCGTCACGGATCGCGCGGAGTCGCGTGGCGAGAGCATGCGCCTTGGTCTGGCCAATGTCGGCTTCGGTGTAGTTCTGTCGCACGAGAAGCCCGCCGGTGATGGTGCCGGGGTCGCAGAGGGTGATGGTGGCGGCTCCGGCGCGTGCAATAAACTCGGCGAGCCATGATCCTAGGCCGCCGCATCCCCAGATGTGGATTGTCTTTCCTCGGAAGCCGTTGACGGGTCGGTTGTCGTCCCGTCGGGTTGTCACTTCGGTTCGTTCGTCGGACATGTTGCACCACTCGATGGGGATGTCGGCGTTGATGGTCGCGTGGTCGATAGCGACTTCGGTTCCGTGCTTCTTGGCGAGGTGCCGGAGTACGTTAGCGGCAGCCGCGGGGAGTCGGCCACCGAGAAGATGGTGCGGTCCGCCTGCCGGGTGGGGAACGGCGAGCACGAAGTACTGCTTGGAGTCGTCGGGGTTTCGTAGTGCACTGGCAAGAAGCGCCGTGAGGAAAGCTGGTGACTGAGGTGTGACCCGTGGAGGCCGTCCTTCGGCGCGGTCGAGGTAAGGGTCGTCCAGAAGTGTCAGTAGCAGTGCAAAGGTGGAGGCCGCGCCGAAGGGGAAGTCACTTGCGAGTGTGAAGACGGGCGTGCGGTGCCCGTCGTGGTCGGTCGAATAGGTGAGGTCATACCGATATGGCGACCGAGTAATCAGCCGAGCTATTTGATGCGGTCGTGATGGGCCGGGCTCACGGGCGACGATTGTGGGGGTTTCCTCGGCCCGATGGAGGATTCCTCCGACAGCGTGGTACATCGCGGTCGAGGGGTCGAATGTCCCGGCGGCTGCGTCGGTGAGCCAGTCCCACAGTCGGGTGAGGAATCCGGCGATCCCGTCGGATGGACGCCATTCGCGGGAGGGGTCGAGGTAGATGCAGAGCCGCTGTCCTTGGAGGACATGTGGGAAGCCGAGGAAACGAGTGTGCTCCACCTCGGCGCGCGGGGCCAGGAACAGCGACGGGCCGATCTTGACGATGAACTCTTCGTCGTCTGCGAGTTCCAGTCCACCGGGGCTACGTGGGATATCTGCGGTGTGGAGCCGAAGCCGGAGGCCGACGGCGCCGTCGGAGTCGAGCTGAGGCTGTTGGGCGATCCGTACGTCGAGAGGTCGTTCCCTCGCGAGCAATCTCAGCTCACCGAGTAGCTGCTTCTGCCAGGTCGACAACGTGGCGCGGTTGCGGGGGCTCATCCGGCGCGGCCAGAGCGCCCCACGGTGCTAACGGCGGCTGAGGCTGCCGTCGGAAATTTGGCGCTGCTGGACGAAGTGGCCGGGGCCTTGAACCCATCGCCGAAGATTCCCTGCCACAGCTCGACGCTGCGTTGCTTGTTCGTCTCCTCGTACGCTGCCTCGATTTCGGCGGCGTGGACGTGGATGCGGGCGCGGAAGTAGCTGTACGTCACCTGCGCTGCCTCCGGGTCAGAACCCCATCGGCGCGTGAAGAAGACACCCGACCCGGACGGATCGGCGACGGAAGGCGTGGTCGGGTTCGCTTGAAGCCAGGTGTCGAGGTCTTTGACCAAGTGCAGAAGGCTCGTCGGAACGTCGGAGTAGTAGCCGGGGTCGAGCAGCGTGCGCTGGTCGGTGACCTGCTCGCCGAGCAGGGTCGTCAGTAGGATAGATCGTGTGCCAGTGAACGAGTTCTTGTGATCCCGCAGATATTTCATCAGTCGGATGACCTTGCGAAGGTTGCCATTGGCGAGTGCGTCCTTCTCCTTCATCCAGTCCGTGAAGCCCTGGGGGTCGGTGATCTCCCAGTCATTATCGTCACGATTGACGATGACTTCGCGTCCGTCGACGAGGTTGAGATGCGGCACGATATCGAGGTGCATGGAATTCGCGTAGACGAGTCGGACGCAGCGGCACTTGCGTGAGTGCGGCATGTTCTTGTAGATGCTGTGGCGGTGCAGAGCCGCGTAGACCTCCTCGATGTACTTCTTGGGATCCTCGGCCCAGTCCGGGTTCTCGCTCATATCGAGCATGAAGTCCGCGTCGAACTCGTTGTCGCCGACCGGGTCGATGATGGTCTTGTGCGCCCACGATCCCTGGGGCGTTTTACCGAGGACGAGTGAACCGATCTGCTCATCGGCCTTCAGCGCTTTGAAGACCGTCTCGACGCGCTGGTCGAGCAGGTCCAGCTTTATCTGGCCGAGGTTGACTGTGTCGTTGAGCAGGACGTTGAAGTAGTCAGTGAGTTTCATCGAAGACCTCCGGAGGTGGGCGTAATGGTCGGGTCGACGCGGTGTCGGCACCCGATCAGCGGTACGGCTTTCGTGGCCTGTTCGGCAATCGCCGTACAACAGATGGGAACGGAACCGGCGCGTCGCGATTGACGCGTTGGTTCCGTCCGCCCAGCGGGGCGGGTGCCGCGCTTTGACCGGGCGGAAACAGGGAAGGGGATGCTCAGGCGACGTCGGTGTTGACCATAGTCAGAGACGTCGGCCCGGCGCTGATCGTGAGGGCGGTGAGCGCTTCGGCGAGCACCAATTCGACCTCGGTCGCGAAGTCGGTCACGGTCTTGTCGATCTTGGTCGCCTCGCGGCGGATTACGTCAGCCGATTTCTTTGCAGCAGCGAGCTTTTCAAGTTTAGACGAGGCGCTCTGCACCTTCTCAGCAGCGGTCGCCAACTGCTCGCCGCCACCGCGCGCGACCACCGTCGCGCTCGCCGCGCGCATCAGCAACACGCACGCGCGCAGCAGATCCGGCTCGTCGGTGTCGGGATCGAAGGCGAGCACCACCCGGCGCGGCCCGAGCACCCGCAGCACCTCGCCGCCGTTCTGTTCTGGCGACCGCACAATGCCCAGCGACGCGGCAGCCTGGCGGTTACGTTCGGCCTCGACGAGGTAGTCCCCCCAACCAGACCGCGGGGAGTCGGTCATCTCGATCACCACCCGCGCGCCCTCGGCGGTGGTCAGCAGCCCATCGCCCTTCTTGCACCGAGGCAGCGCTCCGACCATCGCGCCGGTGTCGTAGTACTCGTCGCCGAGGCCGGCCGCGATGGGTTCCATGAACTGGTGGATTCCTGCGGCGAACGGCTCGCCCTTGCGCGGAGTCACCGAGATGAGGGCTGCTTTGGCCTCCCGCACCTTCAGCGCGGCCGTCATCTCCTCGAACCGCTTGGCCAGGTCGGCGTGGTTGGCCATGAGCAGGTCGCTCGTCGCCAGCTGGCGAGCATCGAGCGCGGCGGTGTGCTTGGCGATCGGCGAGGTCGGGTCGTTGAGGTCGAACTGCTTGGTCGCGGTCGCGATCAGTTCCTGAGTGCCTGCGACGGCCTTGATCGACAGTTCGGCGCTGAACTGCTCGAGCACCGGCTTCAGGCGAGCGACCAGCTCCGGATCCGAGCCACCGAAGAGCCGGTTGACCTGGTCGGTAATGCTGACGGTGGCGGTGCTGACGGTGGCCGCCATTTCCTTGCGGTAGTTCGCGTCAGCCTCGGCCAATGCCTTCTTCGCCGAGTCGACGGTCTTGGTCATCACCGCTGAGGCGTCCTTCGCGGCCTGACCGGTCAACTCTGCCGCCCTGGCCGCCGACGCCGCGGCCTTCTCCCCTACCTCGGCGACCATCCGTTCAAGTTCCTTGGCATCGCTGGCCTGGCCGGTGGCGGCGAGCGCGACCGCTCCGCATTTGACCACCTCGGTGATGAACGCCGACAAGTCCGCATCGGCGAGGGTGTCGGTGTCGTCCACGATGGGACCGCGATGCCCGCTCGTCCAACGCTGGGCTTCGCGCAGGACGTCTCGATCACGCAGGGTCAACTGCTCAATGGCCAGGGCGGTGTTGTTGTCGGTGAAGTGCGCGTTGCGGTTCATGGCTCTCCTCAAGAGGGCGTGGTTGACAGCGGCGCGACCGGTTGTCGCTCCACGTGGTGATGAGCGGGCTTCTCGATCCGGGACCTGGTCGAAATCGAATGTTGTTCTTAGCCTTGGTATTCCGTTGCTGCCCGACCACGTCGGTCCTGGCTGGTCAGATGCCAGCCTTGACACAGCGGGCACGGATAGACCCGCTGCTCGCGCCTGTTCGGGTTCGACGCGTCGATCCCGGCGAGCGCGAGGTCGGCGTCGGCAAAGGTGAAGTACTTCAACTTCCCCGACCCACACCGAGCGATGCGAACCAGCGGTGGCAGCTGTGCCACATCCGCGCCGGTGTGGAGGTCAAGCTTTCGGCGGACCGCAGCCAAACGGGGCGGGTACTGCCGACAGGGACCGTGGGTGCGATGTCCGCTCATGGTGACCTCCTCGCTCGGTGTGCGGTGTGAGATCACGATGAGCCTAAGCACGATATTTGTCTATAAGAATTGCTGATAACCCCTATTATCAAGTGTTCTAAGGTGGATTTTTTGCGTGGACGATAGAGTTCGGGTTAGCGATCGACTGAGAAGCCGAACTCAGCGCAGGGAAGGGTGTGAGCCGAGATGCCTGCAGAGCACGCTGACGCTCGCAAGCTGTCGGACAAAGAAGCCCAGCTGGTCTCCTACACGGAGATCGCAACAATGGCCCAGGTAAAACGCCCCGTCCCCACGACCTGGGCGCGTCGGCACAGCGACTTCCCCCAACCCGTGGACCACGAGGGCACCAGCCCGCTCTTCGACGGCCCGGCCGTAGTCGACTGGCTGGTGGCCACGAGCCACGGCAACACGGACGCCCGCCAACTGCGCGCCGAACTGGCGCTGCATACGCTGTCTGGATGGTGCCGACGAGTACCTGCCCGGATCCTGTTGGATGCCCTGACCTCGCTGATCTGCCTGCGTCAGCAGCTGGAGGCACCACTGAGCGGCAGGGCAGGCTGGTCGGCCCTCGTCGAGCGCGCCGAGGGCCTCGACCCGGATGACACTTTCCTGCTGAGCGAGCTACGCGCCGTGCCGGATGCGGATCATATCGGCCCGGCGCTCGCCACGCTGGCTGATGAGCTGACCGAGGCCGCCTACGCCCCGGCCGAAGCCTTCGACTGGGTGCTAGATTCCCGTCGACGACTCGGTTCCGACGCCCATGTCGCAGACGAGTGCGCCCCGGCCGTCGCCCGCACTCTTGCCCGCCTCGCTCTCACGGCAGAACTCGCGGAGGATGCCGTCATCGCTGTGCCCTACTCCCGCTCAGGAGACCTCCTCTCGATACTGCACGCAGAGAACTCCTCCGACGACGAGCACATTTATGTCGCCGCTGATCCAGATCCGGCCCTGGTTCGGCTGGTGCGCCGCCGCATGCTCGTGCGCGGGGTGTACGAGTTCCACCTGGATGTAGCGGAAGGCGTCGAGCCTGACACTGACGAATGGGGTGACCCGCACGCTCTGGTCTGTGCACTCCCGTACGAGGCGGCCGAAACCCGCACCGCGCTGTCCGTCCTCGAGCACATCCAGAACCTGGCCGACCTTCTGTCGACCGACCGCACTGCAGTGATCCTGGGTCCGGCCGATGCTCTCGTCCACGCGCTGCCAGCCCTCGGCAAAGCTGATCGCCTGAGGAGCTGGTTCCTCGCTGAGGGCCTACTCAAAGCCGTGATCGGCCTGCCCGACGGGGTTTACCCACACCGCCCCGCCTACCGCACCGCGATCTGGGTCCTATCCCGTACGTCGAAGCCAGATCGCCACGGTCTCGTGCTGGTGTCCGACCTCACCGCTGAAGCGATCACCACCACCGCCCTCGACACCATCGTCGAAGAGACCCACGTCTTCCACGCCGCAGGCTGGCGCGCGGACCGTCGACACGAACCTCGCCATGCGGTACTCGTTCCGGTCCTTCACCTCCAGCCCGGCACAGCACTGACGCCTCAGCACCGATCGAATGCGAACCGCTACACCCAGAAGGTTGAAGAGCGCCCGGCGCGCATCTCCGAACTGGAGCTTGCCGTCGAGCAGTTGCGCGAGCAAGACCGTGTAGATCAGAGCAACCCGATCCGGACCCACGCGGTGCTCCGCCCGGAAGATCAGCCAGTACGCCGCACCACCGTCGCGCACCTCCTCAAAGAGCGCCGCCTGCGCCGCCTGCCCGGTCACCGCATCGCAGCCGAGCACATGACAACCGATGGCCATTACCCCGTACTTACCTCCGCCGAGGTCACCGGGGTTGCACCCGTCGGTGGCCGGCGTATCGACCGCTCGATACTGCTCACGGTCTACCAACACGCCGAGTTCACCGAGCCTGGCGACATCGTGGTGACCGCCAACCCCTCCTTTGGCGCGTACGTCGACGAAGAGGGTCTGTCCGTGGTCGCCTACCCTGCACGCGTTCTGCGCGCATGGCATGACCGTGACCCCGAACGCCCTGTACGCCCTCGTGTCCTGGCCACACTGTTGCGCGCCGCCGCAGCGAAACACGGCCGAGCCAGCGGAGCCGTACGCGCAGCCCGCCCCATTGAAGACCTGCTCATCCCCGACCTCGAACCGGTGGAGGCGGAACACTACGACGCATTGCTCGCCGAGATAAGCCGACGGACCGCCCTGCTACGCCAGCAGACCGCAGCCTTTGACGACCTTGTCCGCCTCACCGCCGCTGGCCTCACCGACGGCACGCTCACTCTCAACACAGCAGCACCCTGACCCCGCGCCAACCCGAGAACTTGAAGGAGACGAAAAACCGTCATGCCCCCCGTCAAGAAGAAGCCCGCCGCACAGGCGGAGCTGTTCGCCACTTCCACGCCCAAGGAAATCCAGGACATCCTCTGGAAGGCCGCCGACAAACTGCGCGGCTCCATGGATGCCGCGCAGTACAAGGAGTTCGTCCTCGGACTGATCTTCCTCAAATACATCTCGGATGCCTTCGGTGAGCGCCGCGAACAGCTCGCCAAGGAGCTCGCCGAGGAAGGTATCGAGGAAGATCGCTGGGCGGAACTCCTGGAGGACAAGGACGAATACACCGGCGAACACGTCTTCTGGGTGCCCGAGACCGCCCGCTGGTCTTGGATCGCGGCAAACGCCAAGGCCAAGGGTGTCGGCCTGCTCCTCAACGAGGCCATGGACGCGATCATGCGCGAGAACGCCGCGCTAACAGGCGTACTCCCCAAGATCTTCAACAGCGACAACGTCGACCAGAAGCGCCTGGCCGAACTCGTCGACCTCATCAGCGACGCCCGCTTCGGCGGCTCCGGAGACAAGCCCACTCAGGACGTACTAGGGGAGGTGTACGAGTACTTCCTCGGCAACTTCGCCCGCGCCGAAGGTAAACGCGGCGGGGAGTTCTACACGCCGCGGTCCGTGGTCCAGCTTCTGGTGGAGGTCTTGGAACCGTACGAGGGTCGGGTGTACGACCCGGCATGCGGCTCGGGCGGCATGTTCGTCCAGGCTGGCAAGTTCATCGAGGCGCACCGGGGGCGCGGGCACAAGTCCGACATCGCGGTGTATGGGCAGGAGCTCAACGAGCGGACATGGCGCCTGGGGAAGATGAACCTGGCGATCCACGGGATCGACGGCAATCTCGCGGCACGGTGGGGCGACACGTTCGCCGACGACAAGCACCCGGACCTCAAAGCCGACTTCGTCATGGCCAACCCGCCGTTCAACATCAAGGACTGGGCGCGGAAGGAGTCCGACCCGCGCTGGAGGTATGGCGTCCCGCCGAAGAACAACGCTAACTATGCGTGGCTGCAACACATCGTCAGCAAGCTCGGCGAGCGGGGCACGGCGGGAGTCGTTCTCGCGAACGGATCGATGAGCTCCCAGTCCGGCGGCGAGGGTGAGATCCGCAAGGCGTTGGTCGAGGCAGACCTAGTGGCCTGCATGATCGCCCTGCCCCCGCAGCTGTTCCGCACGACAGCGATTCCCGCCTGCTTGTGGTTCTTGTCTAAGGACAAGTCGTCTCAGGGTGCGCGGCGGTTGAACGACAGACGTGGAGAGATTCTCTTCATCGATGCGCGCGAGATGGGCGAAATGGCCGATCGGACAGAGCGCATTCTGACGGATCAGAATCTTGCGAAGCTCGCAGATACGTACCACGCGTGGCGGGGTACCGCCTCAGCGCGAGATACCGGGATTTCATACGCGGATGAGCCTGGGTTCTGCGCCTCAGCGAGTCTTAAATCGGTCCGGGAGCAAGGATACGTGCTAACCCCGGGCCGGCACGTAGGTGCTGTCGAAGTTGACATAGAGAGCGCAGATTCAATCACGGAGAAGATTTCAGAGCTGACAAAGGACCTGTATGCACACTTCGACAGGTCGGACGCGCTGACGAAGGCAGTTCGAGCGCAACTGGAGCGAATCAATGGCTGAGTGGGATTTTGTCGCTTACCATACGCTCGCTTCGCGCGATCGATCCTCGTTTTCCATGGGACCTTTCGGATCAAAGATCACAAAGGATAACTACGTCGCCTCCGGCGTCCCAGTTATTCGTGGCGTGAACCTGACCCGCGGCGTATTCCTCGATTGCGATTTTGTCTTCATCACCGACGAAAAAGCCGATGACATTCGCGCAGCAAACGTGGAGCCCGGGGATCTCATTTTCACTCACCGAGGCACCATCGGCCAAGTTTCCATGGTAACGCGAAGCCCGAAGTTCCATCGATACGTTATCGGCTCAAGCCAAGTCAAGACTCGTCTCGACGAGACGAAGGCTCTTCCGGAATTCTACTATTATTGGTTCCAATCGACAGAAGGGCAGCGATCGATTCTAGCGAATGCATCAACTGTCGGCGTGCCAGGAATTGCTACGCCGCTCACGTCCATTCGCAACCTCAAAGTCCCGCACCCTCCACTAAGTGAGCAACGGTCTGTGGCTTCAGTGCTTATGGCACTGGACGACAAGATTGCCGTCAACGAGCGCATCGCGGCCACTACTTTAGATTTGGCGCACGCTCGATTTCAGCAGTCTAATTTGTCGACCGAAGGTACCGTCCCGATGGGTGACTTGATCGAACTAAAATACGGCAAATCTCTTCCGGCAACAAACCGTATCGCAGGGGACTACAGCGTTTTCGGGAGTGGCGGTGTCAGCGGCACCCACAATGAGTTTCTGGTAAAGGGCCCTGGCATCATTGTGGGACGCAAGGGGACTGTCGGGTCGGTGTACTGGTCGGAGGAGAGCTTCTTCCCGATCGATACCACGTTCTATGCCGTCTGCAGAGACGGTAACGTATCGCTGGAGTATGCCTACTTCGCGCTCCAGAGTCTGGGACTTGAGCACATGAACTCAGACTCTGCCATTCCTGGACTCAATCGTGACAGGGCCTACTCCGTACCCATGAAGCTGCCCTCCCCCGAGGCTGTTCGCGAATTCACGTCGGAAGTCCGTGCGCTATTTGCATTACAGCGGAGTCGCGAACAAGAGTCTCATACTCTCGGCATCCTCCGGGACACCCTCCTTCCCCACCTGATGTCTGGCCGCCTCCGCGTCAAGGACGCCGAGAAGATTATCGAGGACCACGCATGACATACGATTCCGACGCCGCAGACACGAACACGGCCGAGAACATCACGCACACCAACTACCGCCCCCTGGAAATCGATTGGGAACACCTCGCCCTCGACGAGCTTGAGACGCTCGACTGGTCCAGGAACGAGGGCAACGCGCTCGCCCCCAACTCCGGCCACCGCACCTCCTGGGACGACCTGATCCTCTATTCTGACCTGTGCGAAGCCATCGAGCGGCTCAACCCGGACCTTCCACTGGACGCCGTCCGCGACGCCCTCGCCACCGCCTCGACTCCCACCTCGCTGGACGCGTACGAGGAGAACCGGACCGCCCACGGCTACCTGACGGACGGCATCCGGTCGGTCACGTATACCGACGAGTTCGGGGCTCAGCACAACCCCACTGTTCGTATCGTCGACCTGGCCGACCGGGACAAGAACACCTATCGGGCTGTCCGCCAGGTCACCGTCATCGACGGCGAGAAGAACCGCCGCTTCGACCTCGTCCTGTACGTCAACGGCCTCCCCTTGGCCGTCATCGAGCTGAAGCGCGCCGGAGACGAGGACGTCAAGCTCGAAGACGCGCACGCGCAGATCAGCTGGTACGTGGACGAGTTCCCGACTGCCTTCCGCTACAACGCGATTGTGCTGCTCTCCGATGGCATCACCGCCAAGTACGGCACACCCTTCACGCCATACGAACACTTCGCCCCGTGGAACACGGACGACACGGGCAGACGCATAAACCCCCTGGAGGCCGACGGCCTGACCCAGTCGGGGCAGAACCTCGCCCTACACGGCCTGTTCGACCAGCCCCGGTTCCTCAGCCTCGTCCAGTCATTCATCAACTTCGTACCGTCGAAGCAGATGAAGAGGATCGCGAAGCCGCACCAGTACTTCGCCGTCACCCGCGCCGCAGAGGCCGTGCGCAAGGCTGCGGCGACCGACGGCAAGGCCGGCGTGGTCTGGCACACCCAGGGTTCGGGCAAGTCCGAGGAGATGGTGCTCACCACCAACCTCGTCGGCCGCGATCCGGTACTGCACAACCCCACGGTCGTCGTCATCACCGACCGCAACGACCTCGACGACCAGCTGTACGCCACCTTCCTGGAGAGCGAAATCCTCCCGGAAAAGCCCCGCCAGGTCCTGACCCGTGCCGAACTACGCGAGGAGCTAGCCGCCAAGCGCACCGGCGGCATCCTGTTCACCACCCTGCAGAAGTTCGGCCGTACCAAGGAGGAGAAGGAGTCGGGCGTCGACCACCCGTTGCTCTCCGACCGGCGCAACATCATTGTCGTAGTCGACGAAGCCCACCGCAGCCACTACGACAACCTCGACGGCTACGCCCGCCACCTGCGCGACGCGCTCCCGCACGCCACTCTCCTCGCCTTCACCGGCACCCCGATCTCCGAGGCCGACCGCAATACCCGCGAAGTCTTCGGTAACTACATCGACGTCTACGACCTCAAGCGGGCCGCCGACGACGGCGCGACCGTGAAGGTCTACCACGAGAGCCGCGTCGTCCAGCTCGTCCTCGACCACGACGTCGACCCCACCACTATCGACGAGGAAGCCGACCGGATCACCGACGGCCTCGACGACACCGAGCGCCGCCGCATTGAGCAGGCCGTCGCCACCATGAACGCCATGTACGGCGCACCGGCCCGGATACGCGACCTGACCCGTGACCTGGTCGAGCACTGGGAGGCGAGGCGGGCACGGATGCAGCCGTTCGTCGGCGTATCCGAGAAGCCGGACGGCGCGACCGGCAAGGCGATGATCGTGTGCGCCACCCGTGACATCTGCGTGCGGGTATATGACGCACTACGTGAACTGCGCCCGGAGTGGCACAGCGATGAGATCGACAAGGGCGCGATGAAGATCGTATTCTCCTCGGACTCCCGCAAAGACGCGGCACACCTGCGTGCCCATGCCCTGCGGGACTCGCAGCGTAAGGCGGTCATCAACCGCGCCACGAACCCCGACGACGAGCTCGAACTCCTCATCGTCAACAACATGCTCCTAACCGGCTTCGACGCCCCGCCAGTCCACACCATGTACTTGGACCGCCCCCTCAAGGGTGCCAACCTGATGCAGGCCCTCGCCCGCGTCAACCGGCGCTTCCGCGGCAAGGAGGACGGTCTCCTCGTCGGCTACGCACCGCTGACCGAGAATCTGCAGAAGGCGATAGCCGAATACTCGGATGCGGACCAGGAGGACCGCACCCTGGGCCAGGACATCGACCGCGCCCTGGACGAGCTCCGCAACGAGTACGACATACTCGACGATATGCTTCGCGGCTGGGACTGGCGTCAGCGGCTCGCCCTGCCCAGCCGCACGGCATTCATCGACGCGGCGCTGCGGACCGCGAATTACCTTCGCAACCCGGCAACTCCCGGCAATAACCCCGAGAAGCTCGACAACCCCAATGACACCCTCAGCCGCCGATTCCGCGATCACGCCCACCGGTTGGAGCGCTTCTACGCGCTCGCTGGTTCCTCGGCCGACATCTCCTCTCGCTTCCCGGACCAGCCGCAATGGAAGAGGGACATTCAGTTTCTCGTAGAGGTCCGCGCGTACATGGCGAAGCTCGACGCGATGGACCGGGAAGCCCGCGGCCTGCCCATCGCTCGCGATGTCGAGCTGTACCTTTCCCAGCTCACCTCGGCCGTCGTTGAGACCGGCGGTGTGACAGACCTGTTCGCCGAAGCTGGCCTCGCGACGGCAGACCTCACCCACCTCACCGACGCCGTTGTCTCGCGGCTCCAGAGCAGCGAAACACCGCACCTGGTCGCCGAGGCGTTGCGTCGGCTCGTCGAGCAGAAGATGCGCGAGGTTACCCGCCACAACATCGTGCGTCAGACGACCTTCTCGGAGCGTCTCCAAGATCTCATGGTCAAGTACATGCGTCAGCAGCTCACCAGTGCGGAGATCATCGCGAAGCTGGTCGAGATGGCGAAGGAAGTCAGGAACGACGCCGAACGTGGCAAGCGGTTCGATCCCAATCTGAGCAGCGACGAGCTCGCCTTCTACGACGCCGTAGCTGACCTGGGCAGCGCTCGTGAGGTCATGGGGGATGAGATTCTGGCGGGCATCGCCCGCGAACTGGTCGCGGAGGTCCGCAAGCAGATCAAGAAGGACTGGGTCTCCCGCGAACCGGTCCGCGCGAAGCTCCGCTCTACGATCAGGCGCCTTCTGGCCCGCCGAGGCTATCCGCCCGAGCAAGCACCCAAGGCCATCGAGCTGGTGCTGAAGCAGATGGAGCACTTCGCCAACGACTGGTCGCAGGCCGGAACAGCGGGATCTTGATGTGCCGCCAGGTCTGGGCGGTGGTCTGTTCCGGAAAGTACTGGGCCGGTTCGGTTTCCAGCTGCTCAAGGAAGATGAGCTTGTCCGTCGGATCGATCAACAGGATTCATAACCAAAACGGGGGTAAACGCGGGGTTGGATACAAAACAGGTCAGGCTCGGCCTGAGACCGGGCCTGACCTGCCATTTCTGTGGATCTAAGGAACTCGAACCCCTGACCCCACTCACAGCGTCGAAACTGGCGTACCGGTCAGCCAGAAGGGGCGTCCAGCAACGCCCATCCTGAAGAGTCAGCTGTTGTCAGTGGGCAGCGATAGCGTGTGCGACGCCCGCCGATCGCCCGCTCCAAGGAGCTTTGGCGGTCACCTATCAGCCGGAAGTGCGACGAAAGTGAACTGAGATGGCGCAGCAAGGCAATGACACAAATGACCTTTGCCTGGGGACTGGCGAGCGCGGAGTGCTCGATTTTCAAGCGGTCGGCGATGATTGGTACGTCAAGTGCGCGGTATGCGGGATGACATGGTGCGGCGGAAGCGCTGATAGCGTGTTGCCCCATCGCGATTGGCGAAACCGCTGAATTCAACCGCCGCGGCGTCAGCTCCCGGGACGAACTGACGCCGGTCGGCGCGGCGGCGGACTCCTCGATGGTTCCGCCACCCGACGGATACACTGCGCGCAAGCCACACATCACCGACCGCCGCGCAGCCCTCGTCGACCTCACCGACCACGGCAGAGCCACGACATCGATGCTGCGCAAAACCGCGACACCATGGCTTCCGAGCTGCTCGAAAACCTTCTCGCCCCGCAGGTGTCCGCGTTCTTCGAAACCCTGAACACGGTCATCGCCACGGCACATGCCATCGGCAGCAAAACCGGCTACTGAACACGCACGAACTGCTCGCTCGCCTACAGCGAAACACCCGGCTTCGTTCAATCATCACACCCTCACGGCGGGGCGTCGACGTGAGGCCAGGGACACCACCCAGTACATGCTCGACAGGCACAGCTCCTCATTCCAGGACGAAATCGGCTTCGAGTACCAACCGACCCGCATAGATTCCCCGGTCACCTGCGTTCCCATCTTTGGTGTGCCCCGCCGAGGGCACAAACCTGCGACACGTCTGGATACACCAGGTGTCGGACGCTCCGTTGGCGCAACGCGCGTTCGGCACCCAGTCGCCCTGAGCTGCGCTCTCGGGTGACAGGTGTCCTGATCAAGGCTGACTCGGTGGGCAGCAACAGCGGCTCAGTCTCGCCGTGGACGCAGGGCGTAGCCGGGCACGAGCTGGTCCGTCAGCTGTAGCGGAGTCCGACCGTCGGCGTAGGTGATCGAGTACGTGACCCTGCCCAGCCACTCACCGAAGTAGGTGGGGATCCAGTGGGTGAGCAGCCCGGGGCGCTCCCCGGTCATATCGACTCCGGCACCGTTGACGTGACGGGGCGTGCCCGGATCGCGGATCACGATGGCGTCCAAGCGCACCCACACTGGCTTCGGCGCCTTCATCACGGTCTGCGCGTAGTGCCCCTGCGCGTGCGGATGCTTGGGCTGCGGGGACGTGCCCTCGGTCCGAGCCTCGTCGCTCCCTGATCCCGCGTCGGCGGCCACCATGGTCAGTCAGTCCACGGAGTCAGATCGGTCAGGCGCAACGAGAATTCGTACGACCCCGGCGCGTCGAGCGTGGCCAGGATGCGAGCGTGAGTGCCCTCGACCTCGACCACACGAAACTGCGAGGTGCCAGCCGCACTGATCCTGACTAAGTCACCCACCATCATGTTCACCATCATAATCGAACGTATGTTCCCCAGGGTTGCACCGTCGGTGTCTTCGACGTAGATGACATGGTTGCCTAGATCGGCGAATCTTCACATGGGTGACAGAGAAATGCGACGTCGAGCAGGACGTGGCACTTGTCGAATCAGCAGATCCTGACGCCACGGCCGCACCGGACATTCGCCTGTTGCGGCTTCTTCTGCCCACAATGGCGACGTGATGATCGAGGAGATCGTGGCCAAAGTCGCCGATGCCGTACCGAGGTTGGGCTCCACGAGGCTGGTCGCCGTGGACGGTCCCGGCGGTGCAGGGAAGTCCACGCTGGCAGAGCAGCTCGCCGCCACATGCGGCGCGACACTGCTCCACACCGATGACTTCGCCTCCTGGGACAACCAGTTCGACTGGTGGCCGCGGCTGGAGGAGCAGGTTCTGGAGCCGCTCAGTAGAGGCCAGTCCGGCCGATACCAGCGCTACGACTGGACTACGCGGGCCTTGAGGGAGTGGCATGAGATCGCGCCGCCCGCAGTGCTGATTTTGGAAGGAGTGTCTTCGGCACGCGCATCAGTGCGTGACCGGCTCTCGCTGTCGATCTGGGTCGAGACCCAGCGGCACGTCCGCCTGGAGCGGGGGCTGAATCGGGACGGGCACGACGCACTTCCGATGTGGCAGCGGTGGATGGCTGCCGAGGACGTTCACTTCGCTTCCGATCGAACGCGGAGCCACGCGGACGTGATAGTCAACGGCTGCGCTGGGGATGAAGCACCACACGATCATCAGTGATTCCAGAATTCGCCGACGACATCGTCCGCGGACCCGCTAACCGACACGGTTACCTGGAGCTGTCCACGACGCGCCGATCCGAACGAATCACCGCGTCGAAGAATCCGTCCACGAGGTAAATCTGCCGGTCCCGCCATGAAAGAGACTGGCGGACTCAGGGGAACGTGTGTGCGACTCAAGGCGCGGTGCACCGTGTCGGGCACACAGTCATCGGCGACAGGATCGTGTGCGCGACCGTTAGGCCACCGGGACCAACTCTGCGCCGCTCAGATCCGGCGCATCGTGCAATCCAGGACGCTAGCAACCGCAACGACCCAGTCACTCGTGTGCGGCATGGTTTGCTGGCCAACCGGCGTGGCTTGTCATCAAACCCGTCATTTAATAGCTGACGTCAGCCAACGCCACCCACACGCTCCAACGCAAGTAGCCGATATCACAACGGCAACCAACCGTACTTCCGGCATATTCGCCGTTCAGCAGCCTACTGAACCAACGACGCCCGACGCTGCCAACGTTGACAACGACATCCGCCGCACGCTAGCCCCATGTGAGTACATGGAGTTGCCCATGTGCTCACTTTCCTCGGGAGTCGACGTGTGCCGGCGCCGCGGGTGTGCCGGACGGCAGATCGACGAGCATCGTGAGCCCACCTCCCGGGGTCGGCTCGGCGTGGACGGTGCCGCTCATTGCTTCGACGAAGCCGCGGACCACGGACAGGCCGAGGCCGACGCCGGTGGTGTTGTCGCGGTCGCCGAGGCGCTGGAAGGGTTCGAACAGTTGCTCTTCGGTGCCGGACGGGACGCCGGGGCCGACGTCGACAACCGCGATCGACACCCGGTCACCGTCGTGTTCGGCGGTCACCCGCACGGGCGACTCGCGACCGGAATGGCGCAGGGCGTTATCGATCAGGTTGGCCAGGACGCGTTCGAGCAGACCGCTGTCGGCGAGCACGGAAACCTCATCGACCTCGACCTTCACCCGGTCCATCGCCGCGCGGCGCAGGCCACGGGTGCCCATGCCGACGCTCACCAGCGCACGATGCACCGCCTCGTCCATGTACACCTGTCGCAACTGCGGCGTGACGACGCCGACCGCCAGTCTCGAGGAGTCGAGCAGATTGCCCACCAGCGCGGTCAGCTGGTCGACGGATTCCTCGATCGCCTCCAGCAGTTCGCCGGTGTCCTCCGCCGAGAATTCGATGTCGTCGCTGCGCAGGCTGGACACGGCCGCTTTCGCGCCTGCCAGGGGGGTGCGCAGATCGTGGCTGACCGCCGACAACAGCGCACGGCGCAGCCGGTCGGCTTCCAGCAGCGCCGCCGCCGCGCTGGCTTCCTCCGCCAATCGGGCCTGGCGCACCAGCCCGACCGCCTGATTGGCGACCGCGTTGAGCACCGGCCGATCGGAGGAGTCGATCGACCGACCGGCGAGCAGCAGGTGACTCTGCGCGTCACCGGCTTCGATGACGGTCTCGGCATCGGAGGGACGTGTCGGTGGTTCGGGACCGACCGCGGCGACGATCCGATCGCCGCACTGCACACTCACCGCGCGCTGGCCGTAGGTTTCGCGGACTTGCTCGAGCAGGTTGTTCAGGTCGGCGCCGTGCAGCACGGATCCGGCGAACATCGTCAGCAGCTCGGCTTCCCGGGATGCCTTGCGCGCCTGCAGTGTTCGCTTCGCCGCGACATCGACCAGCGCCGCCACGGCCACCGCGACGATGAGCAGCACGACCACGGTGACGAAGTTGTCCGGCTCGGCGATGGTGAAGCTGAAGCGCGGGTCGGTGAAGTACCAGTTGAGCAGCAACCCCGACAGCAGCGCTGACAGACCGGCGGGAACGATACCGCCGAACAACGCGACCGCGACCACGCCGACGAAGAACATGGCGCTGAGCCCGCCCAGCTGCAACCACCCGTCGAGGAATACCGCACAGATCGCGCTCACCAGCACCGGCACGATCACCGCCGCGGGCCACGCGCTCACCGGCCTCCTCGGACGCAGCCAATGCCTGCGCACCCCGCGATTGGCCTCCTCGTGCGTCACCATGTGCACGTCGATCTTGCCCGAGCGCTGCACCACGGTGGAGCCGATGCCCTCATCGAGCATCCGCGCCCAGCGCGAACGCCGCGAAGTACCGAGTACCAGCTGGGTGGCATTGACCTCTCGCGCGAATTCCAGCAGCGCGGTGGGCACGTCGTCGCCGGTCACGGTGTGCAGCGAGGCGTCGAGACCGGCGGCGAGATCGCGCAGCTTGGTCATCCGTTCGGTCGACACCCCGACCAGCCCGTCGCCGCGCACCACGTGCAACACGACCAGATCGGCACTGGACTTGGACGCGATCCGCCCGGCCCGGCGCACCACCGTCTCCGACTCGGGACCACCGGTGACCGCGACCACGACGCGTTCACGCGCCTCCCAGAGCTCGGTGATCTTGTGGTCGGCCCGGTACCGGGCCAGCGCCGCATCGACCTGGTCGGCCAGCCACAGCAGCGCGAGTTCGCGCAGCGCGGTGAGATTGCCGGGGCGGAAGTAATTGCGCAGCGCCGCGTCGACCTTGTCGGCGGCGTAGACATTCCCGTGAGAAAGCCTGCGCCGCAACGCTTCCGGTGTCAGGTCGACCAGTTCCACCTGATCGGCGCCACGCACCACCGCGTCGGGCACGGTCTCCCGCTGCTCGATCCCGGTGATCTGCTGGACCACATCGTTGAGGCTCTCGAGGTGCTGCACGTTCACCGTGGAGATCACGTCGATACCCGCGGCCAGGAGTTGCTCCACGTCCTGCCAACGCTTCTCGTGCACGCTGCCCGGTGCGTTCGTATGCGCCAGTTCGTCGACCAGCACTACCGCGGGCTTGCGCGTGAGTACCGCATCGACATCGAGTTCGGGCAGCTCGGTCCCGCGATAGGAGACCGTCTTGGTCGGAATCTGCTCGATGCCGTCCAGAAGTTCGGCGGTCTTCTTGCGCCCGTGCGTCTCCACGACGGCCGCCACCACATCACGGCCACGTTCGGACCGCCGATGCGCTTCGCCGAGCATGGCGTAGGTCTTGCCCACGCCCGGCGCCGCACCGAGGTAGATGCGCAGTTGTCCGCGTTTCACCGGTCCATCATCGCGTGTCGACGCGCCGGAGCCGACGTGCGCACCGGCAACACACCGACGCTCACCATCGGT
Organism: Nocardia sp. NPDC003183; assembly: GCF_053590715.1. Lineage (NCBI taxonomy): Bacteria > Bacillati > Actinomycetota > Actinomycetes > Mycobacteriales > Nocardiaceae > Nocardia > Nocardia sp. NPDC003183. Next base: position 839,729 of record NZ_JBSFTG010000002.1, on the reverse strand, counting down.
GTGTGCGAGGTGTTCAGCCGACCGAGCATCCGGATCAACAGCAGCGATCCGGCAAAACCGAAAATCACCGCAAGGGTCACTACCGACACCGCGATCTCACTTTCCGTGCACCAGGGACCGCCGGCGCCATTCGCCGACCGGTGCCCACTTTCTACCGCCCGAACAGGCGCGTGATCTCGATCTTTACGGTGTGTTGACAGCTATCGCGCCTGCTTTGACGGCATCCTCACACCCATCGGCAGCGTCAACGTTGCGCAAAGGCCGGGCCCCGAGGCGCTAAGGAGTCGTAAGGAAGCCACGCCGAGCCGCGATCCGGCGTTTCACTCACCTAGGTGCTCCACCTCGGAGCGCAAGGAGGTTGGAAATGTCTGTCGTGGTGTTCACGGTGCTCACCGTGGCGATCTTCGCGCTGCTGGGCTTGATCCAGCGAGGGGTGGAGAAGCTGTGATCGCGAACCTTGTAGGTCTCGCGCTGGCTGCCGGAGTCGCCGTCTTCATGGTCGCGGCGCTGCTCTTCCCCGAGAGGTTCTAGGTGAACACGACTACTGCGGGGATCGTCTTCGTGGCGGCCCTGGTTCTCGCGCTCGCCCTGGTCCATGTGCCGCTGGGCGACTACATGTACCGGGTCTACAGCAGCGACAAATACTCCCGCGCCGAGCGGCTGATCTTCCGCGCCATCGGCGCGAAGCCCGAGGTCGAGCAGACGTGGCCCGTCTATGCCCGCAGCGTGCTGGCGTTCTCGGCGGTCAGCGTGCTGTTCCTGTTCTTCTTCCAGCTGGTGCAGGGCGCGCTGCCGCTGCACCTCGACGATCCCGGCACCGAGATAACCCCCGCGCTCGCGTGGAACACCGCGGTCAGCTTCGTCACCAACACCAACTGGCAGAACTATTCCGGTGAGTCCACCCAGGGTCACCTGGTGCAGATGGCCGGTCTCGCGGTGCAGAACTTCGTCTCCGCGGCCGTCGGCATGGCGGTGGCGGTGGCGCTGGTGCGTGGCTTCGCCCGGCGCCACACCGGCGACCTCGGCAACTTCTGGGTCGACCTGGTGCGCGGCACCCTGCGCATTCTGCTTCCGCTGGCGTTCGTCTTCGCGATCGTGCTGGTCGCGGGCGGCGTCATCCAGAACTTCCACCTCCACGATCAGGTCGCGCAGACCATCGGCGGCGCCGAACAGACGATCACCGGCGGTCCGGTGGCAAGCCAGGAGGTCATCAAGGAACTCGGCACCAACGGCGGCGGCTTCTACAACGCGAACTCCGCGCACCCGTTCGAGAACCCGAGCACCTGGACGAACTTCCTCGAGATCTTCCTGCTGATGGTGATCGCGTTCTCGCTGCCGCGCACCTTCGGCCGGATGGTCGGTTCCACCAAGCAGGGCTACGCGATCGTGGCGGTGATGGGCACGATCGCCCTGGCCAGCATCTCGCTGACCAACCTGTTCCAGCTCCAGCACCACGGCACGGTGCCGACCGCGATCGGCGCCTCCATGGAAGGCGTGGAAACCCGTTTCGGCGTGGCCGATTCGGCCACCTTCGCCGGTGCGACCACCCTCACCTCGACCGGCGCGGTGAACTCGTTCCACGATTCCTACACCAGCCTCGGCGGCATGATGACGATGTTCAACATGCAGCTCGGCGAGGTGGCGCCCGGCGGTGTCGGCTCCGGCCTGTACGGCATGTTGATCCTCGCCGTGATCACGGTGTTCGTCGCGGGCCTGATGGTCGGACGCACTCCGGAATACCTGGGCAAGAAGATCACCCCGCGCGAGATCAAGCTGGCGGCAACGTATTTCCTGGTGAGTCCGCTGATCGTCCTGGTCGGCACGGCGGTGGCCATGGCCTTGCCGGGACAACGAGCGAGCATGCTCAACGGCGGGCCACACGGCATGTCGGAGGTGTTGTACGCCTTCACCTCCGCGGCCAACAACAACGGTTCCGCCTTCGCCGGTCTCACCGGCAACACCGAGTGGTACAACACCGCACTCGGCCTCGCGATGCTGTTCGGCCGATTCCTGCCGATCATCATCGTGCTGGCACTCGCGGGTTCGCTGGCCCAGCAGGGCACCACCCCCGCGTCGATCGGCACGCTGCCGACGCACCGGCCGCAGTTCGTCGGCATGGTCGTCGGCGTGACGGTGATCCTGGTCGCGCTCACCTTCCTGCCCGCTCTCGCGCTCGGGCCGCTCGCCGAAGGAATCCACTGAAATGACCACTCCCACAATAGAATCCGCACCGCGGCCCGAGCACCGCACCAAGGGCGTACAACGCGGCGTCCTCGACCCGAAGTTGCTGCTCACCTCCCTTCCCGACGCCGTGCGCAAGCTCGATCCGCGCACGCTGTGGAAGAACCCGGTGATGCTGATCGTCGAGATCGGCGCCGTGTGGTCGACCGTCCTCGCCATCGCCGACCCGAGCTTCTTCGCCTGGGCGATCGTCGTCTGGCTCTGGCTCACCGTCGTTTTCGCGAATCTGGCCGAAGCCGTCGCGGAGGGGCGCGGCAAGGCGCAGGCCGACTCGCTGCGCAAAGCCAAGACCGACACCATCGCCCGCCGCCTGGCCGACTGGACACCGGGTGGGCGCATCGTCGAGGAACGCCTCGCGGCTCCCGAACTGCGACGCGGCGACTACGTCGTCGTCGAAGCGGGCCAGATCATCCCCGGCGACGGTGACGTCGTCGAAGGCATCGCCTCGGTGGACGAATCGGCCATCACCGGTGAATCCGCGCCCGTGATCCGGGAATCCGGCGGCGACCGCTCGGCCGTCACCGGCGGCACCACGGTGCTCTCGGACCGGATCGTCGTACGGATCACCCAGGAGCCCGGCGCCAGCTTCATCGACAAGATGATCGCCCTCGTCGAGGGTGCGAGCAGGCAGAAGACACCGAACGAGATCGCGCTCAACATCCTGCTGGCCGCGCTCACGATCATCTTCGTGTTCGCGGTGACCACCCTGCAGCCGCTGGCCGTCTTCGCCAAGTCGAACAACCCCGGCGTGCCGGACACCTCGGCACTGGACGCGCACGGCATCACCGGCATCGTGATGGTCTCGCTGCTGGTCTGCCTCATCCCCACCACCATCGGCGCGCTGCTCTCAGCCATCGGCATCGCGGGCATGGACCGCCTCGTGCAGCGCAATGTGCTGGCCATGTCCGGCCGTGCGGTGGAAGCCGCGGGGGATGTGAACACACTGCTGCTGGACAAGACCGGAACGATCACCCTCGGCAACCGCCAGGCAGCCGCGTTCATCCCGGTACCCGGCGTTCTCGACGACGACCTGGCCGACGCGGCACAGCTGTCCAGCCTCGCCGACGAGACGCCGGAGGGGCGCTCGATCGTCGTGTTCGCCAAGGAGGTGTTCAACAAGCGCGAGCGCAGCGCGGGTGAACTGCCCGGGGCCACCTGGGTCGAGTTCACCGCGCAGACGCGCATGTCAGGTGTCGATCTGTCCGACGGGCACCAGCTGCGCAAGGGGGCAGCGGGTGCGGTCACCGAATGGGTTCGCGCCCAAGGTGGTTCGATCCCGGCCGAGGCTTCGGCGATCGTCGACGGCATCTCCGCCTCCGGCGGCACCCCGCTGATGGTCGGTGAAGTCCGCGACGCAACACCGCGTCTGCTCGGCGTCATCCATCTCAAAGATGTCGTCAAGCAGGGCATGCGGGAACGTTTCGACGAGATGCGCCGCATGGGCATCCGCACGGTCATGATCACCGGCGACAACCCGTTGACAGCCAAGGCGATCGCCGACGAAGCGGGCGTGGACGACTTCCTCGCCGAGGCGACGCCGGAGGACAAGCTCGCGCTGATCAAGTCCGAACAGGACGGCGGCCGCCTGGTCGCGATGACCGGTGACGGCACCAACGACGCTCCCGCCCTGGCTCAGGCCGACGTGGGCGTGGCGATGAACACCGGCACCTCGGCCGCCAAAGAGGCGGGCAATATGGTCGATCTCGACTCGGATCCGACCAAGCTGATCGAGATCGTGGAGATCGGCAAGCAGTTGCTGATCACCCGTGGCGCGCTCACCACGTTCTCGATCGCCAACGACATCGCCAAGTACTTCGCGATCATTCCCGCGCTGTTCGTGGCACTGTTCCCCGGTCTGGACGCACTCAACATCATGCGCCTGGCCAGCCCACAGTCGGCGATCCTGTCCGCGGTCATCTTCAACGCGATCATCATCGTGGCGCTCATCCCGCTCGCGCTGCGCGGTGTCAACTATCGGCCGAGCAACGCCTCGAAGCTGTTGAGCCGCAACCTGACGATCTACGGCCTCGGCGGCATCATCGCGCCGTTCCTCGGCATCAAGGTCATCGATCTGTTCGTCCAACTCCTCCCCGGGATGTCCTGAAATGCGTATGTCAACCTGGATCCGCCAGCACCTGGCCGCCCTGCGCGCCCTGCTCGTGCTGACCGCGATCACCGGAATCATCTATCCCGTGGCGGTTTTCGCGGTCGCTCAGCTGCCCGGACTCGACAACAAGGCCGACGGCTCGCTCATCGAGCGGGACGGAAAGCTGGTGGGCTCCAGTCTGATCGGGCAGTCGTTCGCCGGCGCCGACGGCAAGGCTATGGCGCAGTACTTCCAGAGCCGCCCGTCGGCCGCGGGCGACGGCTACGACCCGCTGTCCACCGCCGCGAGCAATCTCGGCCCGGAGGACATTGTCGACACCGCCGACCGCACCAGCCTGCTCACCACCGTGTGCGCCCGTTCCAAGGAGGTCGGCGACCGTGAGGGGGTCGACGGCGCCCGGCAGTTCTGCACGAAAGACGGTGTGGGCGCGGCGCTCTCGGTGATCGGGCCGCGTGATGCCGACGGCGACGTGTCGCGGCCGGTGCAGGTGGTCAGCGTCAACGAACTCTGCCCCGCGCGACCGTTCCTGACCACGTTCCGCGGTGTCGCCGTGGAGTGTGCGCAGGAGGGCGAGGACTACGCCGTCGGCCGGATCATCCCGATCCTCGGTGACGCGCCGGCCGAGGCCACGGTCCCCGCCGACGCGGTCACCGCGAGCGGCAGCGGTCTCGACCCCCACATCTCCCCCGAATACGCGACCATCCAGGTCGACCGGGTGGCCGAAGCACGCGGCATCACCGCCACCCAGGTGCGCGAACTACTCGCCGCGCACACCGACGGGCGCACGCTCGGATTCCTCGGGGAGCCACGGGTGAACGTCGTCGAACTCAACCTCGATCTCGACGCCCGCTACCCGTTCGAAGGCTGAAGCACAGCAATCGGGGCCGCGACCATCGCTGGTCGCGGCCCCGATTCCGCGATCTACTCCTCGTCGGTGATCAGCGCCCAGCCCTCGGGCAGGCCCGTCACGGTCACCGCCGAGCCGCACACCTCGAGATCCACCGTCACCCCGTCGCCGAGCCGGAACTCCGACATCCGCACGCACCCCCAGGCCGGGGGAATCTGCGGCCGCAGCGTCAACGTCCTGGCCGGCACATCGGGATCGAGCCCGAGGAACGACCGAACCAGCAGCAACGGCGCCGCACTGGCCCAGGCCTGGGGCGAACACGACGTCGGATACGGCACGGGCGCGGCGAATCTCGCCCGCGGGAAACCACAGAACAGCTCGGGCAACCGGCCGTCGAACGCCGCGGCGGCATCGAGCAGACCACCCGACAGCTTCGTCGCCAGTTCCACCGCGCCCGGCACATGCTGGTATCGCATCAACCCGGCGACAGCGATCGCCGTGTCGTGCGGCCAGATCGACCCGCAGTGGTAACTCATCGGGTTGTAGGCGCCCATATCGGAAGCCAGCGTCCGCAGCCCGAAGCCCGAATCCATCTCCGCCCGGGACAGATTCCGGATCAGGATCTCGGCGTGCTCGTCGGTCGCGATGCCCGACCACAGACAGTGCGCCGCATTGCTGGTCAACGCGTCGACCTGGCGTTTGCGTCCGTCCAAGGCCACCGCGTACCACCCGTAATGGGGTAGCCAGAACTGTTCGGCGAACTTGGTTCGCAACTCGTCGGCCCGTTCCCGCATTCGCACGGCCAGCTCGGGGTCGTCGAACTGGTCGGCGAGCTCCGCACGGGCCAGGAACGCCGCGTACACATATCCCTGGACCTCGGCCAGCGCGATCGGTGCCTCGGCGATATGTCCCGCGGCGTCGTTGATTCCGTCGAAACTGTCCTTCCAGCCCTGATTGATCAGGCCGCGATCGGTGGCGCGCACGTATTCGACGAAACCGTCGTCGTCGCGGTCACCGAAATCGGTGATCCAGCTGATCGCGGCGTCGGCCGCGGGCAGCAGGGTGGCGATCGACGCCGGATCCGCGCCCCATCGCAGACATTCGGCGAGCAGCATCACGAAAAGCGGTGTGGCGTCGACGGTTCCGTAATAGATCTGCCCGCCCAGCACCTGCCCGACCGAGGGCCCGCGCCGCATCTCGTGCATGATCCGGCCCGGCTCCTCCTCGACGAGCGGGTCGATCGTCTGCCCTTGCAATTCGGCCAGCTGCTGCAAAGTGCCCAGTGCCAGATCGGTTTCCAGTGGCAGCGACATCCACGCCGTGAGCAGGGAGTCCCGGCCGAACAACGTCATGAACCACGGCGCGCCCGCCGCCACGAAGGGCCGGTTGGTGCCCGAATCGGTGTGGATCTGCAAGGCGCCCAGATCGCTTTCGGTGCGCCGCAGGATCTGGTTGAGCAGGCCCGAATCCGCGGAGATATCGGTGGCGGTGGCTCGCCAGGCCTGGATCTTGCGCACGGGCTCGCTGGCCCGATATCGCTCGCCCGGTGTCCCCGCGGTCTGCGGGCGTTGCGCGGCACCCGCCGGCTGGGCTGTGATCTCGGTCTGCCAGCGCCCGCCCGCGGGGACCACGACCCGCCAGATCATGGTGCCGGGCAACACCATCGGCTCGACGGTCGAGGTGAGCGCGAGCCCACGTGACAGATCGGCGCGATCGTGCAGCAGCAGTTCACCGTCGGTGGTGGTCATCTCCGCCCGGCGCCCGTGGGTCCGGCCTTCCTTCACCGCGAACAGGTCGACGAAATCGGCGTCGACGTGCAGTTCGAGCACCACCGCTGTCGCCTCACGGCTCATGTTCTCCAACGTGATCAGCTCGTGCATGCCCTCGGCGACGAGCCGATCGCGCACCACGAGCAGGGTGCTGTCGGCCCGACCCTGTTGCGGCGGCCTGCGCAGCACGAACCGCGCCGCGAAGGCCTCCGGGCTCAACACCGACAGCGCCTCGGGCCGTTTGCCGTCGATCATCAGCTCCCAGCGCGAAATCACCCTGGCGTCACGAAAGAACAGGCCCTGCGGCTTACCCGGCTCGATATCGCCGAGCCGGTCGGACAGGCAGAACGTGCCGCCTTCGACCAGGGTGATGTTGCCGCCGCCGCCACCGAGCCCCGCGGGTTCCCCCGCGTTGAGGGGGCTCGGCGCCGAGGCGCTGTCGGTGCTCATGCGCGCCCGTTGGCCGCTACCCCGACGGGCATCGGCATCGCATACGCGGTGTCGTACCCGATCGTGGTGCGGGCGAGCAGATCCCGGTACACCTGTTCGTAGCCGCGGCCGAGGGTGTCGGCGCTGAAGTTGTCGACCACGTGCTTGCGGCAGACCGCCGGATCGTAGGTCTGAACTTCGGCGATGGCCTCGGGCAGCTCGGCCGGATCGTCACAGATCCGCCCGGTGACCCCGTCGACCACCACTTCGCTCACCGCACCGCCACGCAACGCGACCACGGGCGTACCGCAGATCATCGCCTCGATCATCACCATGCCGAACGGCTCCTCCCATCGAATGGGGAACAGCAGACACTTAGCTCCGGAGAGCAGCTTACGCTTGGCGGCCGCGTCGGCGAGACCGAACATCTGATCCTGATCGGTCATCCGCGGCCGCACGAACTCCTCGAAGTAGGCCTTCTCCGGCGGCTCACTGCACTTGCCCGCCAGGATCAGCGGCATGCCGACGGCGTGGGCGGCGTCGAGCGCGAGATGCGGGCCCTTGTCGTCGCTGAACCGGCCGAGAAACAGTGCGTAGTCCTGCTTCTCGGTCTCGTACGGCCACTGATCGGGACACAGCGCGTTGTGGACCCGGCCCGCCCATGGCAGATCGGGCGCCAGCGCGCGCTGACGGTCGCTGATCGCGACGAGCGAGCACTCCTGGCCCAGTTCCTTGTAGTAGCGGTAGCAGTCGTCCTGCACCGGGCCGTGCACGGTGACCACCGTCGGCAACCCGAGATTGGCGTAGGCGGGCGCGTTCAGCGGGCCCGCGAACGTGTGGTCGTGGACCAGGTCGATGCCTTCGGTATCGGCCAGCCGCTCGATGGCGCGGCGCACCCGCAGCGCGTGCACGATTTCCGGGAACGGATCGCCCAGCCGTTCGGGCTGGATCCGGTCCCACAGCGGAACGAAATCCGCTTTGGTACCGTCGACACCCGCACCGAACAGGGTGACGTGATGGCCACGCTCACACAGGGAGTCGACCAGATCGGCGACTACGGCCTCGACGCCGCCGTAGGCCTTGGGTGGAACATCGAAATACGGTGGAACAACCATCGCGATCCGCAGGGGACCACCGTGGTGATCGATCGAGTAGAGATCGGACGCGGACAAACCGGTCGGCGACATTGCCGACGTGTCTGTACTCATGACCTTCCTTCCAGGGACGCAACCTAGCAACACTTGCGCGAACAAGAGATGGCCGCCTCGGCGGAGGTGGAGACGAGAGCTTCACCGCCGTCCATGGGGCATGGTTGGCCTGGCCAGACGCAATACGCACCGTTTCGGGTGCCCGCCTGAACAGAGGGGCCGTCAAGGAACGTACCCCGCTACCGCAGAGTAAACCAGCGTGTTGCTGGAAATGTTCTATATCGATTACCTACCACGGCAGGAGATTACGCGGTCAGAGGCGGTCTACGGCGTACAGATTGCCTGTCCAACCGAATCCAGGCACGGAATATTGCCGAACTCCCGAATAGTGGCCCTGCCTTGACCGTGCATCAGGTAGTCGATGAACTGAGCCGCCAGCGAATCACCGGCCACCTGTCCATGTGTATCGGCGTACTCCACCACCGTGAGCGGGTACGTCCGCATCTTCATGGTGTCCTCCGACGCGTTGACCCCGTCCAGCGCGACGAGTTTCACCTCACCGCTGACCGCCGAAGTCTCCATGTAACCCACCGCGCCAGGAGTACGGGCGACGAACGATGCCACCCCCTCGGTGGTCTTGACCTCGCATTGTTCGCCCTCCGATGGCCTTCCGGCGCACGGGATGAACGGGAACACCTTACGGTTACCTTCGAGCAACCGGTTCTCGAGCGCCGTTCGGGTGCCGGAACCCGCCTCCCGGTCGATCAGCACCACCGGCTGATCGGGCCCACCGATCTGGTTCCAGTTCTTGATGTTTCCCCGGTACAGATCACGGACCTGCTGCGTCGTGAGATTCGGCAGGTCGACACCCGGGTGGGTCACGATCGAGAAGGAACTGAGAGCCAATTGATACTCGATCAGTTTGTCGAAGCCGTTGCCCTTGGGACCGTCACTGATCGCGAGCATCTCCTGCGTCGGGCCGGTCTGGACCAGCTCGACGAGCCCGTCGGAGGTTCCCGCGAAGTCGAAGGTGAATTTCGCTCCGGTGCAGGTCTTTGCGTAGTTCTGCGCGGCCGTGCGAATCATCGGCGCCATCGCGGTGGAACCGACCAGTGTGAGGGCACCCTCCGCGCAGTCACGCGGTGGCGGGTCCGGTTGCAGAGCGAGGACCGCTTGCACCGCGATCAGCGCGACCAGGAAGCCCGACAGCGCCATCAGTTTCTTCGACGGGCCGGAGTGACTCGTGGTCTCGACGACCTTGCCTCGCTTGACCCGCCCGGTCAGGACCGGTTCCACCGGCTCCCCGTCACCGTGCACCCGCTTGAGCACCGCGAGAATCTTGTAGTGCTGGCGTCGTTCGAGCTGCACCTTCGGCAGATCGATGATGCCGGCGAAGTTCTCGCCCTCGCCTCTGGCCCGTTTGCCGATACCCGATGCGGGGCCGAGATTGTCGGAGAGCGGCCCGTCCAGCTCGGTCACCGCCAAACCGATGACCTCACGACCAGGGAACGTGACATGCAGCCCGACCCGCGGATCGGCTCCACTCATCGTGTAGTCGTCGGGGTCGATGGCGAGCGTGCCGTTGTTCTCGACGCGGACCAGCACGACCGACAGCTTGGACAGGTCCAGCTGTGGCCCACCGGCTTCCGGGGTGCTCAGATTCGCCAGGGCGCCGACCAGCGACGCTGTGTCCGTCTCGCCGGTCACCGGCGTGTCCATCTGGACGCGGTATCCCAGCCGACGCCGCCCGACCAGGACGAATTCGCGAACGAACGCCGCCGAGGCCACCACGAGGCCGACCGCGGAAAGTACGAGCTCCACCGGAATGTCCATCAAATCCCCCACTAAACCATGTCGATCAGCGAGTTGATGTGTACCAGGCGGGATTCGGCGGATCAGAGATCGAAATCAGTTGTTGGGCAAGACTTCACCCATTCGATTCCGAGCACCAGGCGAGCAACTGCTCGACCGGCCAGGTGTCGATCACCTTTTCAGCCGTCACACCGTGCGCCAGCGCCCGCTCGCATCCGTACCCCTGCCACGCCAGCTGGCCCGGCGCGTGCGCGTCGGTGTCGATGGAGAACAGGCAGTCCATCTCGACGGCGAGCTCGATCAAACGCCCGGGTGGATCACGGCGTTCGGGGCGGCTGTTGATCTCGACGGCGGTGCCGTAGCGGCGGCAGGCTTCGAAGACGAGTTCGGCGTCGAACGACGACTCCGGCCGGGTGCCGCGCGCCCCTTCCACGAGACGGCCCGTGCAGTGACCCAGGATATCGACGTGAGGGTTCGCGACGGCGTAGACCATGCGCTTGGTCATCGTGTCGCTGTCGTCGCGCAGGTGCCAGTGCACGCTGGCGACAACGACATCCAGGCGTTCGAGGAGATCTGGCCGCTGGTCGAGGGTGCCGTCGTCGAGGATGTCGACCTCGATACCGGTGAGGACGCGAAACGGCGCCATCTGCTCGTTGAGTTCGGCGATCACGTCGAGCTGGCGCAGCAGCCGGTCGGCGGACAGCCCGTTGGCGACCTTGAGACGCGGCGAATGGTCTGTCAGCGCGCAGTATTCGTGGCCGAGCGCGGCCGCGACGCCCATCATCTCGGCGATCGGGCTGCCCCCGTCGGACCAGTCCGAGTGGGTGTGCAGATCACCGCGCAGCGCCGCGCGCAGCTCCTCGCCCGCGGGCGCGATCGGCTTCGCCTGTGCGCGGAGCTCGGCAAGATAGCCGGGAACCTCACCGGCACAGGCCGCTTCGATGATGGCGGCCGTCTTGGGCCCGATCCCGGCGAGCTCACGCCAGCTGTGTTCGCGGGCGCGCGTCGCCACCTCGTCGTCGGCGAGCCCGGCGACGACATCGGCGGCACGGCGGTAAGCCTTCACCCGGTGCGTTTCGGCACGACCGCGTTCGAGCCAGAACCCGACCTCGCGCAGTGCCGCCACCGGACCCGGACTCGCCGCCGATGTCATCGCGACTACTTGATCCGGCCGTACTTGAGGAACGCGACGCCGTCGGCGTACACCCGGCTGGTGATCACCCGGAACTTCTCCGGCGCGGGCAGTTTCGCCCCGCCGCCGAACAGCGGCCTGCCGGTGCCGAGCACCACCGGGTGCAGCTTCAGGAACACCTGGTCGATCTCGGGCAGCAGCGCCTGCGCCAGTTCACCGCCACCGCAGAGCCAGATGCCCAGTCCGTCTTCGCGTTTGAGCTCACGCACCGCGGCGATCGGATCCTCGGCGATCAATTCCACCCCGGGCGCGGGCGATTCGGGCAGCGTCGTGGACACCACGTACTGGCGCAGGTGTTCGTACGGGCTGGCGGTGCCGGTGCGTACCCCGAAGTCGTGGGTCTTGCGGCCCATGATCACGGTGTCGAAGTAGATGTTGCCCGCCGCGATTCCGCGCGCCTCGCGCACCTTGGTGGGCAGGGTTTCCGGGTACTGCGAGATGATCGCGGGCCCGTGATCACCGCCTACCGGGAAGAAGTCCAGCGTTCCGTCCTCGGCGGCGATGAAACCGTCGATTGTCGATGCCACGAAATAGGTCAGCTTGCGCATAACGTCCTCCCTGCACGGACCCGGTCTGTCACGACCTGTCAGAGGAAACGTTAGCGTGCCCGGATCAGCGGCGGCGCGGCTTCCGTTGACACTTCGGACAGGAAAACGACGACCGATTCATGAACTGTTCCCGCACCAGCAGCGTCGCACACCGATCGCACGGTTCGTCCTCGCGCCCGTAAGCGGCCAGTGACCGGGAAAAATAGCCGGATTCGCCGTTCACATTCACGTACAGGGCGTCGAAGGAGGTGCCACCGACGGCCAGCGCTTCGGTCATGACCGCGCTGACTCCGTCGAGCAGGGTACGCACGACCGGCCGGGTGAGTTCGGCGGCCACGCGGGTGCCGTGCAATCCGGCCCGCCACAGTGCTTCGTCGGCGTAGATATTGCCGATACCCGAGATCACCGTCTGGTCGAGCAGCACGCGTTTGATCTCGGTGTTCTTGGCGCGGATGGCCGCGACCACGGCCTCGCGATCGAACAGCGGGTCGAGCGGATCGCGCGCGATATGGGCCACGGAATCGGGCACCACGGTCCCGTTCACCTCGACGAGGTCGGCCAGCGCCCAGCCGCCGAAGGTGCGCTGATCGACGAAGCGCAATTCGGCGCCGTCACCGAGCACGGCCCGGATGTGCGCGTGCTTCTCGACGGGAGCGTCGGCGGGCTGCACCAGCATCTGACCGCTCATGCCCAGATGCACCACCAGTGCGGTATCGGGCTCGTCGAAGGTGAGCCACAGATACTTACCGCGGCGCTGCGCGGAGTCGATCCGCAACCCGGTGAGCCTCGCCGCCAGATCAGCACCACCCGCGATGTGCCTGCGCACGGCTCGCGGGTGGGTGACGGTGACGGTATCGATGGCCCTACCGACGGCGTGCTCGGCGAGACCGCGACGAACAACCTCGACCTCGGGCAGTTCGGGCACGGCTCAGGCTTTGTCTGCGGATTCGGCGGTCAGCGCCTTGTACGCGGTACCGGCGGCCTTCTGCTCGGCTTCCTTCTTGGAGCGACCCACGCCTGAACCGTACGGAACACCGGCGATCACCGTGGTGGCGGTGAACTCCTTGTTGTGGTCCGGTCCGGTGGAGGTGATCTCGTAGGCGGGCACGCCGAGACCGCGTTCGGCGGTGAGTTCCTGCAGGCTGGTCTTCCAGTCGAGGCCGGCGCCCATGCGGGGGCCGCGCTCGAGCAGGTCGGCGAACAGCCGCAGCACCACACCGCGCGCGGTTTCGATGCCGTGCTCGAGGTGCACCGCACCGAGCAGCGATTCCATGCCGTCGGCGAGGATGCTCGGCTTGTCGCGACCGCCGGTGAGCTCCTCGCCCTTGCCGAGCAGCAGGTACTGACCGAGTCCGCCGTCGCCGAGACCACGCGCCACCTCGGCGAGCGCGTGCATGTTCACCACGCTGGCGCGCAGCTTCGCGAGTTCACCCTCGGACTTCTCCGGATGCTCGGTATACAGGCGCTCGGTGATGCTGAGGCCGAGTACCGAGTCGCCGAGGAATTCCAGGCGCTCGTTGGTCGGCAAACCGCCGTTCTCGTACGCGTACGACCGGTGCGTCAGCGCTAGGCGCAGAAGCTCCGGTCGTACGTCGACACCGAGGGCGGTGAGCAGGCTGGCGTGATCCGCCGCGCCCACATTGTCTTTACTGGCTGTCACGTTGCTAGGAATGATCTACAACGATCAGACTGCAGAGGTGACCTGGCGGCCCTTGTAGGTGCCGCAGGACGGGCACGCGATGTGCGGGAGGGTCTTCTCACCACACGCGCGGTTCGGGCAGGTGACCAGGGTCGGCGCGGTGGCCTTCCACTGGCTGCGCCGCGACCGGGTGTTGGAACGCGACATCCGACGCTTGGGAACAGCCACGGCTACTTCTCCTCTTGGTTTTCGCTGACTACACCGGCATCAGATGCCGCGGCAACGGTTTGGTCTTGGTGGTGGAACCCTCAGGCGGGGTCGCCGGTACCGGGCTCGTCAGTGGCAAAATTCGCCAACTTCGCCCAGCGAGGGTCCAGTATCTCATGCCCATGATCAGGACCCGCAATCGCCATCCGCACACCGCACTCGGGGCACAGGCCCGCGCAGTCCGGCGAGCACAGCGGCTGCAGCGGAAGCTCCAGCCCGATGGCGTCGAGGATCACCGGCTCGAGGTCGACGAGATCGTCTTCCATGCGGTAGACCTCGGCATCCTCGGTCGTCTGCTCGGTGGTGCTGTCCGGATACGCGAACAACTCCGTCAGACGAATCTCCACCTGGTCCTCGAACGGTTCGAGGCAGCGCGAGCACTCCCCGGCCGTCGGCCCGGACGCCGTGCCGGTGACCAGCACACCCTCCGAGACCGCCTGCAATTGCAGATCGAGTTCCACCTCGGCATCGGCCGGGATGGCGATCAGGTCGAGACCCAGCCGCTCGTGGTCGGTGACCGTGCGACGCAGCTCCCGCATGGTTCCCGGCCGACGGCCGAGATTGCGGACATCCAGCACAAAGCCCGCCTCCGACACAGGACCACTGGTCTTGCGTGGACGCGCGGACGAACCGGAACCGGCGGACATCACGGACTCACTTACCGTCGAGGGGATAATGGGCAACCACTCCACAGTACGGCAGGACCCCGCCGGAACTCAAAACGCGCGCTGGGCGCCAGGACCGGTCAGCGCCGGTGCTCGGCAGCGTATTCCGGGTATTCGGCGGCCGGTGCGCCGCGCATCTGCTGGCGTCCGCGGGTGATCGAGCGCCGGGTGGTGTTGAGCGTCTCTTCCATGGATGCGAGCCTGTTGCCGAAATCGGCCATCTGCTCGTCGACGTAGTCGTCACATTCGGTGCGCACCCGGTCGGACTCGGCCTGGGCCTCGTCGATCAGACGGGCGGATTCGGCGTGCGCGACCCGGACGACCTCGGTCTGCGCGACGAGGCGGGCCTGCTCGGCCTTCCCGTCGGCGACCGAACGTTCGTAGGAGGCCTTGCCCGCTTCGATGGCCCGGTCGGCGTCGATCTGGGCGCGACCGGTGAGCTCGTCGTACTCGGCATTGCCGTCGGCGACGACCTGATCGGCCTCGGCCTGGGCCGACGTCACCAGGCGGTCGGCGTGGGCGGTGGCCTCGGCGACCATCCGGTCGGCGTGGTCCTTGGCGTCGGCGAGGATGCGATCGGCCTCGGCGCGCGCCTTGTCGATGGTGGTGCGTGCCTGCTCGTTGGCCGTGGTGACCGTCGTTTCGGCGCCGGAACGGGCGTCGCCGACGATCTTGTCGCGGTGATCGAGCACGTCCTGGGCGTCGTCGAGTTCACCGGGTAGCGCGTCGCGGACGTCGTCGAGCAGCTCGAGAACATCGCCGCGCGGCACGATGCAACTGCGGGTCGGCGGGATGCCACGCGCCTCTTCGACGATGGCGACCAGTTCGTCGAGTGCTTCGAATACGCGATACATGCTCACTACCCTCCTGCGGACTCACGGCGAAACCACTACCGCCGACGCCCAGTGTGCCTGTCCGGGGCGGCTGTGCCGAATGTCGTCGCGGTGTGTCGCGACAGTGTCCAAGATCGCACAGATATCAAGTGGAGTGCAGCCCTCCACTTCGGCTACCATCGGTAAGCACGACAACGCCGTCCGCCGGGAAGCACCGCAACCTTTTCGCTGTTGTACTCCTCGACGTCTGTTCATTTGGGATCGGAGTCGAACATGACCCTCCTGGAAACTCCTAGGAGTCCGGTGTCGCACGTCGCGGGCATGTTCACTCCCTGGACCGGTCCGTTCCCCGTGGTGACGCCGAGTGAAGTCGCACCCGCGCTGCGCCCGCAGTTCGAGGGCGCGCTCACCTACCTGCGCGGCGACCGGGCGCTGCCCCAGCTCTTCCGCTTCGCCCTCGTCGGCGGGTCGAGCAACATCGCCTATGTGTTGCTGTTCTTCGCGATGCACGGCATCGGCCCGCTGGTCGCCAATGTGGCCGGATCGGTGGTCAGCACGATCATCGCCAACGAATTCCACCGTCAGCTCACGTTCCACGCCACCGACCGGGTCACCTGGTTCACGGCGCAGTGGGAAGGCGGCGGGATCGCGTTGATCGGACTCGCGATCACGACCGCGTGTTTGGCCGGACTGGATTTCTGGGCACCCGGACTGGGTGACATCACGCAGGCACTGACGGTCCTGGCCATCACCGCCGCGGTCGGCGGCATGCGATTCCTCGCCCTGCGTGGACTGTTCCGCCTGCCCGCGACTTCCTAGCCCTTACGTTCGGCCAGGCGGTCCAGCAGTCGCTTGTGGACCGCCGGCGGGAGCATGTCGCTCACGTCGCCGCCATAGGCCGCCACTTCCTTGACCAGCGAGCTGGACAGGAAGCTCAGGGACGGGTTGGTGGCGATGAAGAAGGTGTCCACGCCGGCCAGTTTGTGGTTCATCTGGGCCATCTGGAGCTCGTAGCCGAAGTCGCCCGCGTCGCGCAGCCCCTTGACGATCGCGCTGATCCCCTCCTGCTTGGCGAAGTCCACCGTGAGGCCCTGCCAGGAGGCGACGCGCACGTTCGGCAGGTGGGCGACGGATTCGCGCAGCAGTTCCATGCGCTCCTCGACGGTGAACATGCCCTGCTTCTTGGGGTTCACGTTGACGGTGACGATCACCTCGTCGAACTGGGCGGCCGCGCGAGCGAACACGTCGAGGTGACCGTTGGTAACCGGGTCGAAGGAGCCGGGGCACAGTGCTGCAGCCATACCTCAGAGACTATCTGAGAACTGAGACGGCCCGTGCCGGGCGGCTCGTCATTCAGTGTCGGTGGTGCGTGTCACACTCGTGGATGATGAGCCGCCACACGACTTTCCGGTATTGCCTCGACCCCATAGTCGAGCAGTCCGACATGCTCGCAAGGCATGCCGGTGCGGCCCGATTCGCGTTCAACCAAAGCCTCGACTTCGTGAAAACCGCTCTCACCCAACGCAAAACCCGCCCAGCACATCCGGTCCCATGGACTCGGTTCGACCTGATCAAAACGTTCAACACCTGGAAGAAGACCGAAGCCGCAGGACGGGTCTTCACTGTCGACGCGGCTGGGGTCACCGAAGTACAGGTAACCGGGTTGGCATGGCGTGCTCAGGTGTCTCAGCAAGTTTTCGAGGAAGCCGCCGTCGACTGCGGTCGCGCGCTGGCCGCGTTCTCTGATTCCAGAACCGGCAAACACGCGGGTAAACGGGTCGGGTTTCCCCGGTTCAAGAAGAAGGGTACAACCGTCCCGGCATTCCGGATCCGTAACAAGCCCGCCAAGTCGGGGCGAGCGTCGATCCGAGTCGGTGACCAGGGACGCGCTCGGTCAGTGGCGTTGCCTGGGATCGGCGCGATCCGGGTGCGCGAGGACACCCGCCGGTTGCGGCGGATGCTTACCAAAGACCGGGCGAGGATCCTCTACGTCACCGTCGCCTATCGGGTGCGACGCTGGTGGATCAGCCTGACCGTCGAAGCATCTGATCTCCACACAGCCCATCGTCACCGGCCCCGGGAACACGCTGATCACGGTGGCTGGGTCGGGATCGACCGCGGTTTGACCGCGTTCGCTGTCGCCGCGAACTCCACCGGTGCCGAGGTCGCTCGTATCACCAACGCCCCCAAACCACTGACTACCGGGCTGGATCGTCAACGACGGATGGCGAAGTCGGTGACTCGGAAGCAGAGCGGGTCCCGCAACCATCGGCAGGCGGTTGCCCAGCTGGCCCGCCACCATCACAAGGTCGCCAACATTCGCCGTCATTTCGCTCATCAAGTTGCTAACCAGTTGGTCAAGACCCACGACCGGCTCGTTGTCGAAGACTTGAACGTTGCGGGAATGCTCGGCAACCGTCGTTCGGCCCGCGCGATCAGCGACGTCGGATGGGCCGATTTCGCGCGCCTGTTGGTCTACAAGCAGGCATGGCACGGTGGCACGGTCACCGTCGCGGATCGTTGGTTTCCATCGAGTAAACGGTGCTCGGCCTGCGGCGCACATAATCCGACGCTGTCGTTGGCGGATCGCGTGTTCGTCTGCGAATGTGGGTTTCGCGCTGACCGGGACCACAACGCGGCGGTCAACCTCGCACTGTGGCCGACGATTGAACAAGACTTTTCACGATCCCCGGACCCCCGAGCAGGAGGCCGGGTTACCAAAGTCCGCCGACGGGAAGGCTCTGACCGGCACCCTGTGGGTGTCGGTGAAACCGTCCTGGTAGACGCGGGAACAGAGGTTCACGCCACGCTTGTGGCGTGAACCGACGACGCCCGAGAAGGGCGGTGTCCGGGACGATCTAGGTTTCCGGACACGCTGTAGCACCGAACTCGGCGAGTTCGACTCTGGTCTCCCCGTATTTGCGTGTCTTCAACGCCACATAGCCTGCGGGCCAGGTGATCTCGGGTGAGCGGCTCGACCGTTCCACCACCACCAGCGCTTCCGGCGCGAGCCAGCCGTTGTTCGCCAGCGCGGTGAGGTCGGCGATCACGTCCTCGGTGCTCACGTCGTAGGGCGGATCCGAGAACACCACGTCGTAGGCCCTCGGCGCGGATTGTTTCAGCACCGAGGACACACTGCCGAGCCGCAGTTCGGCACCGGGGAGACCGAGCTCGGCGATATTGGCGCGCACCACCTCGCCCGCCTTGCGATCGGACTCCACGAGCAGCGCCCGCTGCGCCCCGCGCGACAGCGCTTCCAACCCCAGCGCCCCCGAGCCCGCGTACAGGTCCAGGACCAGCGTCCCGTCCAGATCCAGGCGGGCGTCGATCGCGCTGAACAGCGCTTCACGCACCCGATCGGAGGTAGGGCGGGTACCGGCGGGCGGCACCTTCAAGCGCCGCCCGCCCGCCACACCCGCGACGATGCGTGTCATTCCGACTCGCGTGCGACCAGTTCCACCAGCAGGTCGCCGCCCTCGACCTGGGCCACCTTGGTGGTCGCGATCCGGCCCACCACGCCACCGCGCGGCGCGGTGATGGCCGCTTCCATCTTCATCGCCTCGATGGTGCCGACCGTGTCGCCGGCGTGGATCTCGTCGCCCTCGGACACCGCCAGGGTGACCACACCGGCGAACGGTGCCGCGATGTGGCCCGCGTTGTTCTTGTCCGCCTTCTCCGCCGCGGGCACCTCCGAGGCGACGGACCGGTCACGCACCGCGACCGGGCGCAACTGCCCGTTCATGATGCACATGACCGTGCGCATACCCTTCTCGTCCGGCTCGGAGATCGCCTCGAGGCCGATGAGCAGGGTGACGCCCTTCTCCAGCTGCACGCGGTGCTCTTCGCCGCGGCGCAGGCCGTAGAAGAACTGGTTCTCCGACAGCCCGGTGGTGTCGCCGTACTTCTCGCGGTGGGCGTTGAACTCGGCGGTCGGGCCGGGGAACAGCAGCCGGTTCAGCGTGGCGCGACGCTCGGCGGACGAGCCGTCGAGGGCCTTCTGATCCGCCGGGCTCAGCGGGGTCTCGGGCTTGGGCTCGTTGCGCCCGGCCAGCGCCTTGCTGCGGAACGGCTCGGGCCAGCCACCGGCCGGGGTGCCGAGCTCACCACGCAGGAAGCCGATCACCGAATCGGGGATGTCGTACCGGCCCGGGTCGGCGGCGAAGTCCTCGATGTCGACACCGGTGCCGACCAGGGCGAGCGCGAGATCACCGACGACCTTCGACGACGGAGTCACCTTGATCAGGCGACCCAGCAGCCGGTCGGCGGCCGCGTACTTGGCCTCGACCTCTTCGAACCGGTCGCCCAGGCCCAGCGCGATCGCCTGCTGACGCAGGTTCGACAGCTGACCACCCGGGATCTCGTGGGTGTACACCCGACCGGTCGGCGCGGGCAGACCCGACTCGAACGGCGCGTAGACCTTGCGCAGCGCCTCCCAGTACGGCTCGAGATCGCACACGTTCTGCAGGTTCAGGCCGGTGTCGCGATCGGTGTGCGCGGTGGCGGCCACGATCGCCGACAGCGCGGGCTGTGAGGTGGTGCCCGCCATGGCCGCGGACGCACCGTCGACCGCGTCGGCCCCGGCCTGCCAGGCCGCCAGGTAGGTGGCCAGCTGGCCGCCGGGGGTGTCGTGGGTGTGCACGTGCACCGGCAGATCGAAGTTGCTGCGCAGTGCGGTCACGAGTTTCGCGGCGGCGGGGGCACGCAGCAGACCGGCCATGTCCTTGATCGCGAGGACGTGCGCGCCCGCGTCGACGATCTGTTCGGCCAGCTTCAGGTAGTAGTCGAGGGTGTAGAGCGATTCGTTCGGGTCGAGCAGGTCGCCGGTGTAGCTGAGCGCGACTTCGGCTATGGCGGTACCGGTTTCGCGGACCGCGTCGATCGCCGGGCGCATCTGGTCGACGTTGTTGAGCGCGTCGAAGATGCGGAAGATGTCGATACCGGTGGCGGCGGCCTCGGAAACGAAAGCGCGCGTGACCTGTTCGGGGTAGGGCGTGTAGCCCACGGTGTTGCGACCGCGCAGCAGCATCTGCAAGCAGATGTTCGGCACGGCTTCGCGCAGCGCGGCCAGGCGCTCCCACGGGTCCTCGTGCAGGAACCGCAGTGCCACATCGTAAGTCGCGCCGCCCCAGGCTTCGATCGAGAGCAGTTCGGGGGTCAGCCGCGCGACATGACCCGCCACACCGAGCAGACCGTTGGTGCGGACACGGGTGGCCAGCAGCGACTGGTGTGCGTCACGGAAGGTCGTGTCGGTGACACCGAGTGCCCTCTGCTCGCGCAGGGCCTTCGCGAAACCCTCCGGTCCGAGAGTGAGCAGACGCTGGCGCGAACCGTCCGGCGGCGGCAGCGTGAGGTCGACAGCGGGCAGCTTGTCGTAGGGGTACACCGTGGTCGGGCGGTCGCCGTTCGGCTTGTTGACGGTGATGTCGGCCAGATAGGTCAGGATCTTGGTGCCGCGGTCGGCCGAGCCGCGCGAGGTGAGCAGTTCGGGACGCTCGTCGATGAACGAGGTGGTGACCCGGCCCGCCTGGAAATCGGGGTCGTCGAGCACCGCCAGCAGGAACGGGATGTTGGTCGTCACGCCGCGGATACGGAATTCGGCCAGCGCCCGGCGGGCGCGCGCGGCGGCGGCGGGCAGGTCACGACCACGGCAGGTGAGCTTCACCAGCATCGAGTCGAAGTAGGCGCCGATCTCGGCGCCGAGATTCGCGCCGCCGTCGAGGCGGATGCCCGCGCCGCCGGGGGTGCGGTAGGCGGTGATGCGGCCGGTGTCGGGGCGGAAGCCGTTGGCCGGGTCCTCGGTGGTGATGCGGCACTGCAGGGCGGCGCCGCGAATCTGCACCGTCTCCTGGCTCAGCCCCAGGTCGGCGAGGGATTCGCCCGCCGCGATGCGCAGCTGCGACTGCACCAGGTCGACGTCGGTGATCTCCTCGGTGACCGTGTGCTCCACCTGGATGCGCGGGTTCATCTCGATGAACACGTGGTTGCCGCGCTCATCCAGGAGGAACTCCACGGTGCCCGCGTTGATGTAGCCGATCTGGCGGGCGAAGGCCACCGCGTCGGCGCAGATGCGCTCGCGCAGTTCCGGTGACAGGTTCGGGGCGGGCGCGAGCTCGATCACCTTCTGGTGGCGACGCTGCAGCGAACAGTCCCGCTCGAACAGGTGCATGACGTTGCCGTGCTGGTCGGCCAGGATCTGTACCTCGATGTGGCGCGGGTTCACCACCGCCTGCTCGAGGAACACCGTCGGATCGCCGAACGCCGACTCCGCTTCGCGCGACGCGGCCTCGATCGACTCACGCAGCTGCTCGGGCGCGGCGACCCGGCGCATGCCACGGCCACCACCACCGGCGACGGCCTTGACGAAGATCGGGTATTCGAGTTCGGCCGAGGCGGTGAGCAATTCGTCGATATCGGCCGAGGGCTCGCTGGACTTCAGCGTCGGCAGTCCGGCCGCCTTCGCCGCCGCGATGGCCGTGGCCTTGTTGCCGGCCATCTCCAGGATCTCGGCGGTGGGGCCGATGAAGGTGATGCCCTCGGCGGCACAGGCCGCGGCGAGGTCGGGGTTCTCCGACAGGAAGCCGTAGCCGGGGTAGATCGCGTCGGCGCCGGCGCTCTTGGCCGCCTCGATGATCGCCTCGATCGACAGATACGCGCGAACGGGATGACCCTCTTCGCCGATCTGATAGGACTCGGCAGCCTTCAGGCGATGGACGGAATTGCGATCCTCGTGCGGGAACACCGCGACCGTTCCGATGCCGAGTTCGTAGGCCGCGCGGAAGGCACGGATAGCGATCTCACCACGATTTGCGACCAAGACTTTCGAGAACATTGGCCTACGGTACCCGGCCACGAGCCGGGGCCGGACACGCAAGGTGGCTTCGCAGCAATCTTCACACCGCACACCTGCCTACCTGCGAAGTTGCGTTCATCGGGCCGTCACATCTCACCGTGCGCAGCGGTGCGCGGTGCGCACGGACAACGTGGGCGCAACCGCAGGTCACGGCCGTGTTCAGGACGGGGCGGTGACCCATGTCCCCGCCGAGGGCCTATGCTGGGCGGGCAGCTGGTTCGCGTGCGCGGTGGAAGAGTCGGAGCCCCGACCTCCCGCGTAGGCGTCGAAACCCGGGTGCGGATCATGTTCCGCACCGGGTGAGAGGGAACCCGGTGAGAATCCGGGACTGTCCCGCAGCGGTGAGCAGGAACGACCGCCGTCATCAGCACTGGGCTGCACGCCTGGGAAGCGACGGCCAGTAGGTCGGTCGATCACACGACCGGTGCCCGCGAGTCCGAAGACCTGCCGACTGTGCCGGATACGCCGTATCCGGCGGCCACCGCCTCGTGGATCGGGCGCGCGGACCACCGATACCGACCTGTCGTGTTCTCTCGCGACTCTGTCGGCCGTGTGGCGTGTGCCCGCGAAAAGGCGGCGGCTCTCCCCGCACGACACTGGAGAATCTCCGTGACTGTTTCGCATACCCCCTTCACCGCAACGGTTCTCGGCCTACCGCGAGTGGGCCCGAACCGGGAACTCAAGCGCGCCACCGAGTCCTACTGGGCGGGCCGCGCCGATGCCGCGCACCTGCACGCGGTCGGCCGGCAGCTCCGTCGCGCCCAGCTCACCGAACTCGCCGCGGCCGGAATGGATTCGGTGCCGGTGGGCACCTTCTCCTACTACGACCAGATGCTCGACACCGCGGAACTGCTGGGCGCACTGCCGGCGCGGGTCGCCGGAATCGCCGATCCGCTCGACCGCTATTTCGCGGCCGCGCGCGGCACCGACACGATCGCTCCGCTGGAGATGACCAAGTGGTTCGACACCAACTACCACTACCTGGTGCCCGAAATCGACGCGGCCACCACCTTTTCCCTGCATCCGGGCAAGCTGCTGACCGAACTCGACGAGGCGATCGAGCTGGGGGTCCCCGCACGGCCGGTGGTGATCGGTCCGATCACCTTCCTGAAGCTGGCCAAAGCCGTCGACGGCGCCGCACTGAAGCGGCTGCCCGAGCTGGTGCCGCTGTATCTCGACCTGCTGGCCCGGCTGGCGGACGCGGGCGCGCGGTGGGTACAGATCGATGAGCCGGTGCTGGTCACCGACCTGACCGAGGCGGAGCTCGCCCTGGTCGGCCAGACCTACAGCGCGTTGTCGGCCGCGCAGAACCGGCCCGCGATCCTGGTCGCCACCTACTTCGGGCACCCCGATGCCGCCCTGGCGGTGCTGGCCGACACCGAGATCGAGGGTGTCGCCCTCGATGTCACCGCGGGCGCCGATCTCTCGGCGGTCGCGGCGTTGCCCACCCTGTCCCGCAAACTGGTGGTGGCGGGTGTGGTCGACGGCCGCAATATCTGGCGCGCCGACCTCGACGCTGCCCTCGGCACCCTGGGCACCCTGCTCGGCAGCGCCGACGCGGTGGCCGTATCGAGCTCGTGCTCGCTGCTGCACGTGCCGTATTCGCTGACTCCCGAGACCGGGCTGGACGAGCGGCTGCGCTCGTGGCTGGCCTTCGGCACCGAGAAGGTCGGCGAGGTGCGCGTCCTGGCCACCGCACTCACCGCGGGCGTCGACGCGGTCGCCGACGAGTTGGCCGCGGCCCGCGCCGCCGCCGACTCACGCCGGACCGATCCGCGGCTGCACAACGACCAGGTCCGCGGCCGGTTGGCCGCGCTCGACGAGAACGACCTGACCCGCTCCCCCGCCGACGAGCGTCGCGCCCGCCAGCGCGATCACCTCGACCTGCCGGTGCTGCCGACCACCACCATCGGCTCCTACCCGCAGACCTCGACCATCCGGCTGGCCCGTGCCGCGCTGCGCAAGGGCGAGATCGACCAGGCCGAGTACGTGCGGCGGATGCGGGCCGAGATCGCCGACGTGATCACCCTGCAGGAAGAGCTCGGTCTCGACGTGCTGGTGCACGGTGAACCCGAACGCAACGACATGGTGCAGTACTTCGCCGAACTGCTCGACGGTTTCGCCGTCACCGAGGCGGGCTGGGTGCAGTCCTACGGCACCCGCTGCGTGCGTCCGCCGATCCTGTTCGGCGATGTCACCCGGCCCGCGGCGATGACGCTGTCGTGGATCGGATACGCCCAGTCGCTGACCACCAAGCCGGTCAAGGGCATGCTCACCGGCCCGGTGACCATCCTGGCGTGGTCGTTCGTCCGCGACGACCAGCCGCTGGGTGACTCGGCCCGCCAAGTCGCGCTCGCCATCCGGGACGAGACGCTCGACCTGGAAGCCCAGGGCGCGCGGATCATCCAGGTCGACGAGCCCGCCCTGCGCGAGCTGCTGCCGCTGCGCGCGGCCGAACAGCCTGCGTACCTGCGGTGGTCGGTGGACTCGTTCCGCCTCGCCACCGCGGGCGTCGCCGACACCACCCAGGTGCACACCCACCTGTGCTACTCGGAGTTCGGCGAGGTCATCTCGGCGATCGCGGGCCTGGACGCCGATGTCACCTCGATCGAGGCGGCGCGCTCGCACATGGAGGTCCTCGACGATCTGAACGCGGCCGGGTTCGCGCTCGGTGTCGGGCCTGGCGTCTACGACATCCACTCGCCGCGGGTGCCGTCGGTCGAGGAGATCACGATCTCCCTGTCCGCGGCGCTGAAAGCCGTTCCGGCCGAACGACTCTGGGTGAATCCGGACTGCGGCCTGAAGACCCGCGGACCGGTGGAGGTCGAGGCGTCGCTACGCAATCTGGTGACGGCCGCCGCGGCGCTGCGCTGACCGACGGGAGCTGAGCACCGCGACGGTGAGCGGCACACAGACCACTGCCCCGGACGGAGATTTCCGTCCGAGGCAGTGGTTCGGTTCAGCTCGCCCTGGCGACCGGAACCGCACGCTGGGCCACGCCGCGATACTCCGACAGCGGCCGGATCAGCGCGTTGGCGGCCGACTGCTCGGCGATGTGCGCGGTCCAGCCGGTGATCCGGCTCATCACGAAGATCGGCGTGAACATCTCGATGTCGAAGCCCATCAGGTAGTAGGCAGGCCCTGCCGGAAAGTCGAGATTCGGCGCTATGCCGGTTTTCTCGGCCATCGCGGCGGCGAGTTCGTCGTACATGCGGACCCACTGCTGTCCCCCGGTCACCGCCGCGACCTCGTCGAGGGCCGCCTTCATCGTCGGCACCCTGGAGTCGCCGTTGCGGTACACGCGATGCCCGAAGCCCATCACTTTGCGCTTGGCGCCCAGGGTTTCGGCGATCCATGCCTGCGCGTGCGCGGGATCGGCGATCTCGAGCATCGTGTGCATCACCGCCTCGTTGGCGCCGCCGTGCAATCGTCCCTTCAGGGCGCCGATCGCCGCCGTGATGGCGCTGTAGGAGTCCGAGCCGGTGGAGGTCACCACGCGAGCGGCGAAGGTCGACGCGTTGAATCCGTGCTCGGCGTAGAGGATCAGCGAGATCTCGAACGCGCGCACGATCCGCGGATCCGGTACCGCACCGAAGCACATGTACAGGAAGTTCTCGGCGAAACCGAGCTGGGAGTGCGGTGCGATCGGGTCGAGCCCCCGGCGCCTGCGCATCGCCGTCGCGATCACCGTCGGCAGCAGCGCGGTCAATCGCAGTGCGCCGTCGAGCCTTTCGCGCTCGCTCGTACTCTCGGAGGCCGCGTCCTCGGTGCCGAGGTAGCTCACGACCGTACGGACCGCGTCCATCGGGTGGCAGGTCTGCGGCATCTTCTCCAGCAGGGCGAGCACCGACCGGTCGATCCGGCGCTGGGCGCGTTCACGCTGGCAGAGCAGTTGCAGCTGACCGTCGTCGGGGAGTTCGCCGTACCACAGCAGGTAGGCGACCTCCTCGAAACCGCAGCGCGCGGCCAGGTCCTGGACCGGGTAGCCACGGTAGGTCAGCGAGTTGGTCTCGGCGACGACCTTGGAAATGCTCGTCGTGTCGACCACCACCCCGGCCAAGCCCTTGGCGATGGCGGGTTGTGTTGTGTGTCCACTGGTCATGGCGTCACTCACCCACTGTGAAGTCGAAGATGCCGGAGTCGAATGCGTTGTAGTGCCGGTAGCCGAGCAGTTCGTAGAGCCGAGACCGGTGCTGCATCCGGTCCAGCAGCGCCGATTGTGTTCCAGCCGTCGCTATCTCGCGCAGGCCGTCTTCGATCGCGCCCATCGCCAGGCGCAGCGTGGTGACCGGATAGATCACCGCGTTGTAGCCGAGATCGGTCAATGTCCGCGCGCTCAGCAGCGGCGTCTTACCGAATTCGGTCATGTTCGCCAGCAGCGGGACAGCCACGGCGGCACGGAACTTCGCGAACTCGGCCTCCTCGGCCAGCGCCTCGGTGAAGATCAAATCCGCGCCCGCGTCGACGTAGGCTCGTGCCCGCTCGATCGCCGCGTCGAGACCCTCGATCGCGCGTGCGTCGGTGCGGGCACAGATCACGAAGTCCGGATCGCGGCGCACCGCCACGGCGGCCCGGATGCGGCGCACCATCTCGGCGGTGTCGACGACCGCCTTGCCGTCGAGATGTCCGCAGCGTTTCGGGTTGACCTGGTCCTCCAGATGGCAGCCTGCCAGGCCCGCGTCCTCCAGGAGGGTCACGGTGCGGGCGGCGTTCATCGGTTCACCGAAGCCGGTGTCGGCGTCGATGAGGACGGGCAGATCGGTGGCGCGGGCGATCTGGCGGCCACGCTCGACGACCTCGGTGAGCGTGGTCAGGCCGATATCGGGCAGTGCCAGCTCGGCCGAGATCACCGCGCCCGACACGTAGACGCCGTCGAATCCGATCTCCTGAATCAGTGTGGCCACCAGCGGGTTCACCGCTCCTGGCAGCCGCTGCAGGCGACCTGAGGCCAGCCCGGCGCGGAAACTCGCCCGCTTCTGCGCGGCAGTGGTGTGCGCGGCGAGCAGTCCGGAAACAGTCATCAGAACAGTCCGTCCCGTGCGGCGGGCAGCCGGTCGAACAGCGCGGGGTCGACGGTGAAGCTCAGCTGATCGAGCTCGCCTGCGCCGAGTTCCGGTGTGCGCTGGGCGGCATCGAGGAAACGGTCCTGCTCGGCGGGCAGCACGACACCGTCGGCGAGGACGCGGAACTTCTCGATGTACTGTTCGCGCGCGAACGGCCGCGCGCCCAGTGGATGCGCGTCGGCGACCGCGAGTTCGTCGACGATCACCTCGCCGTCGTCGAGAGTCACCACGGCACGGGCGCCGAAGGCCTTCTCGGCCGGATCGGTCGCGTGATAGCGGCGCGTCCACTCGGGATCCTCGACCGTGGAGATCTTGCGCCACAGCGCCACCGTGTCGGGTCGCTGGGCGCGCTCGGGCGCGTAGGAGCGCTCGTGATGCCAGGTCCCGTCCTGGAGGGCGACCGCGAAGATATAGGGGAGCGAGTGGTCGAGGGTCTCGCGGCTGGCGTGCGGATCGAACTTCTGCGGGTCGCCGGATCCGGTGCCGATCACGTAGTGCGTGTGGTGGCTGGTGTGCAGCACGATCGAGGCGATGCGGGCGGTGTCGGTGATCCGCTCGCGCAGTCGGCGGGCGAGGTCGATCGGGGCCTGGCTCTGATATTCGGCGGAGTGTTGCTTGGTGTAGCTGTCGAGAATGGCGCGCTTGGCCGCGCCCGGAGTCGGCAGCGGCACCTGGTATTCGGCATCGGTGCCGCCGAGCAACCAGGCGATCACACCGTCGGCGCCCTCCCAGATGGGTGCGGGCGCGCCTTCACCACGCATCGCCCGGTCGACCGCCTCGACGGCCATCTTCCCGGCGAACGCGGGGGCATAGGCCTTCCAGCTGGAGATCTCGCCCTTGCGGGACTGCCGCGTGGCGGTCGTGGTGTGCACTGCTTGGCCGACGGCCTGATAGATGGTCTCGGCGTCGAGGCCGAGCAGCGTGCCGATGCCCGCGGCGGCCGACGGGCCGAGGTGAGCGACGTGGTCGATCTTGTGTTCGTGCAGGCAGATCGCGCGCACCAGGTCGATCTGGATCTCGTAGCCGGTGGCGAGCCCGCGGATCAGCTCGGCGCCGGACCGGCCCAGGTGCTGGGCGACGGCCAGAATCGGCGCGATGTTGTCGCCCGGATGCGAGTACTCCGCCGCGAGGAACGTGTCATGGAAGTCGAGCTCGCGCACCGCGACCCCGTTCGCCCACGCCGCCCACTCGGGTGAAAATCGCTGCCCGCCGGGCAGTCCGAAGACAGTGGCCCCGTGGCGTGGCGAGGCGGCGGACAGTGGATGGGCCGCCGCCTGCGCGCGGGCGGTGCGGACCGGACCGCGCAGGACCGACGCCGCGGCCACGGCGGCGTTGTCGATGATGCGATTGACGATCATGTCGGCGACCTCGCCGGTCACCGCCACCGGATCGGTGGCCACCTCGGCGATCAGCGTGGCCAGATGCTGTGACCGCGGAAAGTCCTCGGCGGCCCCGACGCTGCGAACGATATGGGTTTTCATTGCCATGGTTCGCACGCTACGCACTGGATCTATCGCTGGATATGGGCTGAACAAGCGTATTTTTGCGTGCAATGGACGACAAATCAGCAACTATTGCGAAGATCGGCGATCATCGCCGGATCGGTGATACCGAAGCGCTATGGTTGATTCTCCCGGCAACCACGCAGAGAACGCGCGGGCGGCCCTCGGCGATAATGCGGTCGCCGCACGCGAGCCCGCCTCTGCCGCCGAGCGCGACTTCGCATGTTACGCACGGGTAGACACAGGTAAAATCCCTTGCGGGACTGGACTTCTCCCGAGGCATTCGCCACTTTGAGCAAACATTGCGAACAGGTCGCGTTAGGATCTGCGACGTGCGGAAGATGTACGCGGGGGCCAGGCTACGAAGGCTGCGCGAAGAACGGCGGATGACCCAGGCAGCGCTCGCGAAGTCGTTGGACCTCTCACCCAGCTATCTCAATCAGCTCGAGCGTGATCAGCGCCCGCTGACCATTCCTGTTCTGCTGAAACTCAACTCGACCTTCGATCTGGACGTGCAGTTCTTCGCCGCCGACTCCGACGCGCGCCTGGTCTCGGACCTGCACGAGGTACTGGTGGAAGCCGCGGGCGGCGGCGACACCGCCCCGATCACCGAGGTCGAGGAACTGGCGACCCGGCTGCCCGAGGTGGCGCGCATCGTCATCGCGATGCACCGGCGGTTGCGCGCGGCGACCGACCAGCTCGACCTGCTGTCCTCGCGCGTCGACACACCGGCCGGCGCGCCGGGCACCCCCATGCCGTACGAGGACGTGCGCGACTTCTTCTACGACCACCGCAACCACATCTCGACCCTCGACCATGCCGCCGAGCAACTGTTCGAGGAATCCGGTCTGAGCATCGGCTCGCTGGATCGTCAGCTGGCCAGGATCGCCGAGGAACGCGCCGGCGTCACGGTGCTGGTCCGCGGCGACGGCGCCGACCCGGCCATCCCGAAACGCCACTACGACCCCGACACCCGAACCCTCACCCTGGCCAGGCGACTGCGCCCCGGGCAGCGCGCCTTCCAGATCGCGACCACCCTCGGCCTGCTGCTCTACGGCCGCGAGATCGACAACGTGCTCGCCGAATCCCGGGCGCTCACCGGCGAATCGCGCACCCTGGCCAGGGTCGGGCTGGCCAACTACTTCGCCGGCGCGCTGATCCTGCCCTACGGCCGGTTCCTGCGCTCGGCCGAGGAATTGCGCTACGACGTCGACCTGCTCGCACTGCGGTTCGAAGTCGGCTTCGAGACGGTCTGCCATCGGCTCAGCACCCTGCAGCGGCAGGGTCAGCGCGGCGTGCCGTTCTTCCTGGTGCGTACCGATCGGGCCGGCAATATCTCGAAACGCCAGTCCGCCACCGCGTTCCACTTCTCCCGGGTGGGCGGCAGTTGCCCGCTGTGGGTCACCCACGAGGCGTTCGCGCACCCCGGACGCATCCTCACGCAGATCTCGGAGATGCCCGACGGGCGCCGGTACCTGTGGATCGCGCGCACCACCCCCGCCGCCGCGCAGGGGTTCGGGGCGGCGTCGAAGAACTTCGTCATCGGGCTCGGCTGCGACATCGAATACGCCGACCGGCTGGTGTATTCGCAGGGGCTGCAGCTCGACGATCCGCAGGTGGCGGTGCCGATCGGGGCCGGGTGCAAGGTGTGCGAGCGTCCGTCGTGCCCGCAGCGCGCGTTCCCGCAGATCGGGCGGCCACTGTCGGTGACCGAACACACCAGCACCGACCTGCCGTACCCGCGCCTACCTCGCTGACATCGCGGGGGTCAGGACTTGGCGAGGTATTCGATGCGTTCGCCGTCGACGGCGGCGTGCATCATGCCCGCCAAGCCCGGATGATGCACCAGACCCGGGTCCTCGGCGACGACCTGGCGGGCGAGTTCCTGTGCGGCGGTGATCACCTCGAGGTCGTCGAGCAGCGAGAGCAACCGCAACGACCGGGCGGTACCGGACTGCGCCGAACCGAGGACGTCACCTTCGCGACGCTGGCGCAGGTCGAGCACCGAGAGTTCGAAGCCGTCGGTCGTCGCCGCCACCGCCTCCAGCCGCGCCATCGCTGTCCCGCCCGGCGCGGCATCGGTGACCAGCAGGCACAGGCCCGGGTGCTTGCCTCGGCCGATGCGACCGCGCAGCTGGTGCAGCTGACTCACCCCGAACCGGTCGGCGTCGACGATCACCATGACGGTCGCGTTCGGCACGTCGACACCGACCTCGACGACCGTGGTGCAGACCAGCACGTCGATGGCGCCGTCGTTGAATTGGCGCATCACGTGGTCTTTTTCATCGGACGGCAGCCTGCCGTGCAGCAGGCCGACGCGTACACCGGCGAGCGGACCGGCGCTCAGCGTCTCGTACATCTCCACCGCGGCCGCGGTGGTCGGGCCTTCCTTTTCCGCCTTCTTCCCCTTGGCCGGTGGCGCGTCGGGATCCTCGCCGATGCGCGAACAGACGACATAGGCCTGCCTGCCCTGGCCGACCTCCTCGACGATGCGCTCCCAGGCACGATCCACCCAGCCCGGGTGCAGTTTGCGCGGAACAACTTTCGACACGATCGGTGAGCGCCCCTTGGGCAGCTGGGTGAGCGTGGAGGTTTCGAGATCGCCGAGTGTCGTCATCGCGATGGTGCGCGGGATCGGGGTGGCGGTCATCACCAGCAGGTGCGGGCTGATGCCGTCTTTCGCCTTGGCGCGCAACGCGTCTCGCTGTTCGACACCGAAGCGGTGTTGTTCGTCGACCACCACGAGGCCGAGGTCGTAGAACTCGACGGCATCCTGGATCAGCGCGTGGGTACCGATGACGATGCCCGCCTCGCCGGTCATCGCGTCCAGCAATGCCGCCTTCTTCGCGGCCGTCGACATCGATCCGGTGAGCAGCACGACCTTCGTCGAGTTCTCCGCAGCGCCGAGTTCGCCCGCGTTGCCGAGGTCGCCGAGCATCGCCCGCAGCGACCGATAATGCTGGGCGGCCAGGACTTCGGTCGGCGCGAGCAGGGCGCATTGACGCCCCGAGTCCACGACTTGGAGCATGGCGTTCAGTGCCACGATCGTTTTGCCCGAACCCACCTCACCCTGCAGCAGGCGGTGCATCGGGCGGGTACGGGAGAGGTCTTCGGAGATCTCCGCGAGCACCTGCTGCTGGCCTTCGGTGAGCTCGAACGGCAAGCGCTCGTCGAAGGTGGCGGCGATACCGTCGGCCGAGGGCGGACAGGCGGGGGCGGTGCGGCCCTCCACCTCGTGGCGGCGTTCGGCCAGCACGAGCTGCAAGGCGAGCGCCTCATCGAAACGAAGCCTGTCCCTGGCCTTCTCGATATCCAGCTTGTGTTCAGGGAGGTGGATCAGGCGCAGCGCTTCCGAGAGCGCAAGCAGTTGGCGCTCCTCGCGCAGGTCGGCGGGCAGCGGGTCGTCGATGGGGTCGAGCTGGTCGAGTACCTGGCGAATGCAGGCCAGCAGGTCCCAGCTCTGGACCTTCGCGGTCGCCGGATACACGGGGACGAATTCGCGCTCGAAGAACGAGGCATCCACTCCGCCCGCGCCTTTCGCACTCTGCGCCAGCCCGCGCAGCGCGCCGCTACCGCGCACGGAGGTGAGTTCCTCCACGCCGGCTTCGGCCTTGTCGGGCAGGATCAGGTAGTCGGGGTGCGAGAGGTTCCAGCGGTCGGGACGCCACCAGTGCACGGTGCCCGACATCATCGCTCGCACACCTTCTTTCACCAGATATCGCACCTTGTCGCCGTTGAAGAAGGTGGCTTCCAGTGGACGCTGGGCGCCGGTGTCGAGCTGCACCTTCAGCAGGGAGCCGCGCCGGTTCTTCATCGGGCGCAGTTCGGTTTTCGTGATGCGACCGATGACGGTGATGTGCGCACCCTCCTCCGGCTCCTCCTCGGTGAGGGGCTGCCCCTGCGTGGCGTAGCGCACCGGATAGTGGCGCAGCAGATCCTCGACCGTGGACATGTCGAACGCCTCGGTCAGCCGGTCGGCCGCCTTGACGCCCAGCACATGGTCGAGCCGGTCACTCAACGTCGCCATCTACTCGACCCCTATCTGCACCAGATCCGCTTGCTGTCCACCGGAATACACCACCACCTCGACGCCGGGGAAACCGGCCGTCACATGCTCGGCGAGCACCTGCGCCAGCTCTGGCCCCGTATCGGCGCCCATCAGCAGGGTCACCAATTCCCCACCGAGACCGAGCATCCGGTCGAGCAGAATGCGTCCCGCGCCGACCACATCGGGGTCGATCACCACCACATCCTGGCCGACGAGCCCGAGTCCGTCACCGGGAGAACACATTCCGACCATCGTCAGGGCCCGCACCCGAGCAGCCCGCAGGGCACCCCAGCGCATGGTCGCCGCCGCCTCCGACATCGCGAACGCGTCATCCACCGCGATCCGCCCGCGATCGTGCACCGCCAGCGCCGCGAGACCCTGCACCATCGACGCGCTCGGCAGCAACAACACATCACGCGACCCGTCACGCGCGGCCACACCGACCGCGACGAGTTCCTGCGCGGGCAGGGCGCCGTTGGGCAGCACGAGCACCTCACGATGTGGCATCCGCCGAATCGCGGTCAGCAGAGTGCTCGTATCGACCTGCCGATCCCCGCGCAACACCACCGCCCCGGCATCTTCGAACAGGCGCGTGGCTGCAGCGCCTGCCACCACCGCCAGGACGCCGCGGTCCGCGAGGACACCGCGCGCGGCGGGATCGCCGAAGACGCGACCATCGCGAGCACCGCCGGTGACGGGAAAGACGTCTCCCTCCGCGGGACGCGACAGTCGATCACCGGCACCGCTCGCAACCTGCGCGCACACCGCGGAGTTGTCTCGCGCACCCGTCCCGCCCCGCGCGTGCCGCGCACCGAGCCGGTCGGCGCCTCGCGCGTGGTGGCCGTGATCGTGATGGCCGGGCTCGTGGTGGCCGCTGTGCGGCGCGGTCACCGCGAAACTCTCGATTCGAATGCTCGTCACCGTGCCCACCGCGAGCCCGGCCTCGATCGCCGCCCCCGCGTCGCGGCAGTGCACATGAGCCGACCAGGTGCTGTCGCCGTCGCCGACCACCACCACCGAATCACCGAGAACGGCGAGTCGATCGCGCAGCCCACCCGCGGCGGTCTCGTCGGTGCCGGAGATCACGTACATGACCTCGAAGTGTGGATCAGCGTCCCGATCACGGTGATCATGGTCGTCGCGTATCCGCTGCTCCCGGCCGTCGGAAACGGCCTCCCCCTCGCCGTCGCGCGCAGGTTCGTGATCGATGTCACCGGACCCGCCGGGCAGAGTCGCTCCCCGCTCGTCGCCGTCGTCCGGCCGCCGGTGCGGCCCCTGGTCCGCGCGCTCGCCCCGCGTGTATCTGACTCGCGCGGGAGCCTCACCGCAGACTTCGGCCACGAGGCAATCGAGCAACACCAGCAGCCCACGCGCCCCCGCGTCGACGACTCCCGCCGCGCGCAGCACGCCCAGCTGGGTCGGAGTCCGGCTCAGTGCCCGCGCGGCACCTTCGGCGGCGGCACGGGCCACCTCTTCCAGGGAGGGTTCGGCGACCTCGGCGGCCGCGGCGGCGGCGCGGTCGAGGACCGTCAGGATCGTGCCCTCGACCGGGGCACTCAGTCCCGTGCGCACGAGCACGGCCGACCGCCGCAATGCCTCCTGCAGCCGCGCACCGGTCAACGGGCCTGCGACAACGGCCTCCGCGATCCCGCGCAGGACCTGCGACAGGATGATGCCCGAGTTTCCGCGCGCACCCGTGGTCGCGCCGCGGGCCAAGGCCTGGGCGACGAGGTGGGACGTGGCGTCCTGCGCGTCGAGCACGGCCCGCTCCGCCGTCGCGACCGCGGCGCGCATGGTGGCCAGGAGGTTGGTCCCGGTGTCGGCGTCGGCGATGGGGAACACGTTGAGCGCGTCGATCTCCGCGCGGCGTAGCTCCAGGTCGGTGCGGCAACCGCGGGCCCAGACCAGCAGATCGGGGCCGTCGAGAGACTCCCGCACGTGCGCCACCGCCACCTCGCTCCCCGTTCTGCGTACCCGCGCGCCGAGCACGCACGCCAGGTTAGCGGCAGCTACCGACCGGGGTACGCTGACCTCGGACGGGCCCTCAGCCGGGCTGTGCTCGGCAGGTCGACCGGGATACCCGGTTTGGAACTTCGAGGCCCGGCCCGCTAGTCTTGCAGGGTTGCTTTGTGCGGCCCACGTGGGTCTGCGCTGGCCGACGACAGTCGGCAAGGCATTTGACGACATCAGTTTCCGGTTCAGCGGGCATACGTGCGCCGCTGTCCGCTTATGACATGAAGGAGCTCGCGACATGGCTGCCGTTTGCGACGTCTGCGCCAAGGGCCCCGGTTTCGGGAAGTCGGTCTCGCACTCGCACCGGCGCACCAACCGTCGCTGGAACCCGAACATCCAGACCGTGCGTGCGCAGGTTGCCCCTGGCAACACCCGCCGGATGAACGTGTGCACCTCCTGCCTGAAGGCGGGCAAGGTCGTCCGCGGCTGATTTTCAGCCCGTACATTCTGCCGACAATGCCCCGGCACCCCTCGTGGGTGATCCGGGGCGTTGTCGTACAACGGCCCCGCGCCCTCGAACGAGCGCGCCGTGTCTGACTGGCGGATCGCGCCGCTCACGGCGAACCGGGTCACCGAACTCGCCGCGTGCCACATCGCCAGCTGGCGTGAGGCCTACGACACGCTCGTGCCCGCCCACATCCTCGACGGCTTCGACCTCGAACGCTCCGCGATCAATTGGGAACGTCGTCGTGCCGCGGGCACCCACCGTTTGCCGGTCGCGCTGGTCGGCGACCGCCTGATCGGTTTCGCCGCCGGGCGGGATCTGCCCGTACCGGGTCGACCGGCGGACCGGTGCCCGTCCACCGAGGCCGAACTCGAAGCGCTCTACGTCCGCAGTGCCTGGCACGGCACCGGCATCGCCGACGCCCTGATCGAGGCGGCGGCCCCCGGATCGCCGTGCACCCTCTGGGTCTTCGCCGACTATCCGCGCGCCCACGCCTTCTACCGCAGGCACGGCTTCACCGACACCGGCAACCGCCGCACCGACCCGTTCACCCTGCTGCCCGAACAATTGTGGCGACGCGAGCCGGGTTAATGTGACGCCATGAGTACCACCGAACCGGTCGCCGCCGCCGAGATCATCGACGGCGTGCTCCAGCTGACCATCGCCACCTCCGCCGCGGGCACCTCGATGGATTTCGACCTGATCAACGCGGGCACCGCGGCCCTGCGCGCCCTCGACCCGTCGGTCGGCGCGATCCTGCTCACCGGCGCGGGCGCGAACTTCTGCGCGGGCGGCAATGTCCGCAATTTCGCCGGGGCCGATGACCGCGGCGCCTACCTGCACCAGCTGGCCGACGAACTCCACGAGTTCGTCCGCGCGCTCGCGGCCGCCCCCGTTCCCGTGATCGCCGCGGTGCAGGGCTGGGCGGCGGGTGCGGGCATGAGCCTGGTTTGCGCCGCCGATATCGCGATCGGTGGGCCCTCGACGAAACTGCGCCCCGCCTACCCCGGCATCGGCCTGTCCCCCGACGGCGGCATGTCCTGGCTGCTCCCCCGGATCGTCGGCCTGGGCCGCGCCAGCGAGATCCTGCTCACCGACGCCGTCCTCGACGCCGACGAAGCCGTCCGCCTCGGCATCCTGAGCCGCACGGTCGCCGACGACGACATCCGCGCCGAAGCCCTCCGCCTGGCACAGACCTTCGTCAACGGCCCCCGCGCCACCTACTCGGCCATGAAAAAACTGCTGGCCCAGTCGCCCACAGCGATTCTGGACCAGCAGCTCGATGCCGAACGCGACAGCATCTCGGCCGCCGCGAACAGCGACACCGGCCGCGAAGGCGTCGACGCCTTCGTCGGCAAGCGCAAGCCGAACTACGTCGGCCTCACCTAGAAGCCACCAACTTCGACATAGAAGTCACCAACTCCCGCGACTGAACTGACCACCCCGGCGCGACCAACGCCACGCCGGGTGTCAGCCACCACGGGTTTTCGGCCGCCTCGCATCCGAAGGGCGAGACGGAACGCCGAAGGCGCAGTATCGCCCTTCGGATGCGAGGCCCTCAGGGCCGAAAACCCCGCGGCGCCAGCCGCTCTAACAAGCAGCGCCGAGGGCGCTGAAGGTGTTCTGCAGCAGGCAGGTCACCTTCGCGTTCACGCCCGAGGAGATCGTCGAGGTGCCGGTGGAGGTCCATTCCTCGCCGACCTGGGTGGTGGCCACCGGTGCGGCCTGCTCGTTGTAGGGCTCGAGCTGCAGGCCTGCGGCGGTGGCCGAGCCCGCGCCCGCGGTGATGGCGGCGGCGACGGCGGCGGTCGCGAGGGCAGCGCGAACGGTGGAGATGTGCATCGGGTTGTGCTCCTTCATCATTCTCTTCTGGTGCGGGCGACGCCCCGGGTCAGGGCAGCCGCCAGTCGACGGGGTCGGCGCCGAGTTCGTCGAGCAGTTCGTTGACCCGGGAGAACGGTCGTGAACCGAAGAACCCGCGCGAGGCGGAAAGCGGTGAGGGGTGCGCCGATTCGACGTAGGGCACCTCGGCGTCGACCAGTGTGGGCTTCAGTGAGCGGGCGTCGTTGCCCCACAGCACCGCCACGAGCGGCTCGTCACGGGCGACCAGCGCCCGGATCGCCTGCTCGGTGACCGCTTCCCAGCCCTTGCCCCGGTGCGAGGCGGGCGCGCCGGGGGTGACGGTGAGTACCCGGTTCAGCAGCAGCACACCCTGATCCGACCAGGGGCTCAGGTCTCCGCAGGTCGGCGTATCGAAGCCGAGATCCTTGCTGTATTCGGCGAAGATGTTGGACAAGCTGCGTGGAACCGGCGAAACCTGCGGTGTGACAGAGAAACTCAGCCCCATCGCGTGGCCCGGTGTCGGGTACGGATCCTGGCCGACGATCAGCACGCGCACCGCGTCGAACGGGCGCTGGAACGCGCGCAGCACGTTCTCCCCTTCGGGAAGATAGCCGCGGCCCGCCGCGTTCTCTTCGCGAAGGAATTCGCCCATTTCGCTGATGCGGTCGGTGACCGGCTCCAGTGCCCGGGCCCAGCCCGGATCGATGATCTCCGACAGTGGTTTGGCACCCATGACCGCACAACCTATCGTTCGCCGTCGGTGGGCGTGGCGTCCGCCCCACGGAACGATTCCCAGCCGGTGCCGCCGGTGGGTGTCACGCCGTCGACGGTGACGCCACTGCCTGCGGTTACTACGCCGATCGGCCGCCAGCCCGCGGGGAGCGCCACCTCGGCCGGCCAGGTTCCGGCGAAAGCGTGGTCTTCGCCGCCGGCCAGAATCCATTGCGCGGCATCGGCATCGAGCAATGTCGCGAGGGCCGCCAGTTCGGGGTCGGTCAGTGCCGCGCTGTGCACGTCGATCGCGACGTTCGAGGCGGCGGCGAGATGACCGAGGTCGGCGAGCAGTCCGTCGGAGACATCGGTGAGGGCGGTCGGGGGGTGCGCGCCGAACGCGTCGATCACCGCCGCGTACGGCGGCTGCGGAACACGATGTGTCGCAAGGGCATAGGTGAACTCGGGATCGGCGAGGTCCGCGTCGCCGGTCAGGACGGCCAGCCCGGCGCCGGACCAGCCGAGTTCGCCTGCCACCGCGACGATGTCACCGGCCACCGCGCCCGAGCGGGTGATCGCGGGCTGTCCGCCGAGGTCACCGAACGCGGTCACCGAGACGATCAGCTGATCGCTGCGCACCAGGTCGCCGCCCGCGATGGAACCCCCGGCGCGGCCGGCCTCGATCCACATTCCGTCGGCGATCCCTTCGACCACGGACACGGGGGTGTCGGCCGGGCAGCCGAGCGCGACCACGAACGCGGTAGGCCGCGCACCCATCGCCACCACATCGGCGGCGTTCTGGGCGATGGCCTTGCGGCCGATGTCGACGGGCGAG
The DNA here is from genome assembly GCF_053590715.1 of Nocardia sp. NPDC003183. Taxonomy (NCBI): domain Bacteria; kingdom Bacillati; phylum Actinomycetota; class Actinomycetes; order Mycobacteriales; family Nocardiaceae; genus Nocardia; species Nocardia sp. NPDC003183. Next base: position 800,923 of record NZ_JBSFTG010000002.1, on the reverse strand, counting down.
GACCAGTCGAGGCGGAAGTGTCTGCCTTCGACGAGCATGTCGGTGCTCACCACGAACCGCCCATCGGGCGCCGCGACCAGCGCGGCGTCGTCACCGGGGCCGAGCAGCACGTGCGCGGCCTGCTCCCGACCGGCGTTGATCCGGTCGATCAAGGCGAATTCGCCCAGCTCACGCACCGTCTGCGGACGGCTGTCCTCGCTGATGACCGACCCCTTCCCGCTGTGCTGCTGACCGACGAAATCGCCCCGACGGTACCCTTTCGGAGGCGATCGGGCACCACCGACGGCGCAGGCGAACCAGCGAACGGAAGGACCACACAGCTATGGCGGACTCGACACCGGAGGATCGCGACGAGGCGACCACTCCCGACGACACCGCCGCTGCCGACGCGAAATCGTCCGGCGACGAGCCGACGTCCGACGACAATCCGCCGTCCGGCGAAGGCGCCCACCCGGAACCCGCCGCCGAGCCGAGCCTCGCCGCCGACACAGACAGGGACGCGGGCGATTCGGAGTCCGACGACGAGGACGAGGACTCCGACGACGCCGACCTCGAGTCACACCACTCTCCCGCGCTGATCGCCACCGCGGTCGCCCTGCCCGTCGTCTTGATCGTCGCCGTCCTGGTCGCCGCCTTCATCGCCTTGCGCGCCCCCGTCGAACGCGAGCCCCTCGCCCTCGGCCCGGTCCCGGCCCCCGCCGCCGACGGCCCCGCCTGTCAAACACTGCTCCCGGCCCTGCCCGCCGAGCTCGGCGACTACACCAAGTCGACCCTCGTCGAACCCGCCCCGCCGGCCACCCGCGCCTGGCAGCTCCCCGACGGCGGCGATCCGATCACGCTGCGCTGCGGCCTCGACCGCCCCCTCGAGTTCAACCGCGCGTCACCGTTGACGGTGATCGACGGCGTGAAGTGGTTCCAGGTCCGCGACGAGGTCGGCAAGACCGGCACCTGGTTCGCCGTCGACCGCGAGACCTACATCGCGCTGACCGTCCCCGATGGCTCCGGAACCAGCGCGGTGCAGACCGTGTCCGACATCATCAACGCGAATCTGCCTGCCCGCGAACCGACTCCGGGCGAACTCTGAGCTAACCGACTGGCGCCGTGGGGCTTTCGCGCACAACCCCGCCGAAAGCCCTGCGGCCGAACAGAACTACCGCAGCCCGGTTCCGCGCGCGAGCGCCGTCTCGATCAGCGTCGACACCAGCGTCGGGTAGTCGATTCCGGTCGCTTCCCACATCCGCGGGTACTGCGAGATCGGCGTGAAGCCGGGCATCGTGTTGATCTCGTTGATCACCGGACCGTTCTCGGTGACGAAGAAGTCGACCCGCGCCAGCCCCTGGCAGTCGAGCGCGCGGAACGCCCGCACCGACAGCTCCCGGATCTCGTCGGCGACATCGTCGTCGAGCTTGGCGGGCACATCGAATTCGCACACGTCGTCGAGGTATTTGGTGGCGAAGTCGTAGAACTCGGGCGCGGCCGCGTCGGCATCGGGCATGCGGATCTCGGAGACGACGCTGCCGCGCACCTCACCATCGGCGAATTCCAGTACGCCACACTCGACTTCGCGTCCGACGATGCCCGCTTCGATGATCACCTTGGGGTCGTGCGCACGGGCGGCGGAGATGGCCGCGGCGAGATCGGCCCAATCGGTGATCTTGGTGATGCCGATCGAGGAGCCACCGCGCGCGGGCTTCACGAAGGCAGGAAGGCCGATCCGGGTCCGGTCGGCCTCGGACAGGGTCTCGGTGCCCGGCCGCAGCACGACCTGCACGCCGACGGGCAGCGATTCGGCGGCCAGCAATTTCTTGGTGAACTCTTTGTCCATGCCCGCCGCGCTGGCCAGCACGCCCGCGCCGACGTAGGGAATCCCGGCCAGTTCGAGCATGCCCTGCAACGTGCCGTCCTCACCGAAGGGCCCGTGCAGGATCGGGAACACGACATCGACATTGCCGAGGACGTCGCTCGAATCGAGGGCGACCAGCGCACCGGAGCGGCCGGGGTCAGCGGCAAGGGTGAGGGCGGTTCCCGACGCGTCGACCTGCGGTTGCACGCCGTGGCTCAGCGCCAGCTCGCCGATCCCGTCGGCCAGTACCCAGCCGCCGGTCGGGGTGATGCCGATCGGCACCACCTCGTAGCGGGTGGGATCGAGGTTGCGCAGCACACTGCTCGCCGACACACACGAGACGGCGTGCTCGCTGCTGCGCCCGCCGAACACCACAGCCACCCTGATCCGTTCCGTCATGAACGTCACCGTAGTAGGTTCTCGCCGCCGTGGCGCTATCGCCCTTATTCGGGCTTGATCCGCCTGCCGAGCAGGCTGCCGACCGCCTCGCTCACCGATAGCCCCTCATGACACACCCTGTGCACCGCGTCGGTGAGCGGCATCTCCACCCCGTGCTCGGCGGCCAGGGCCCGCACCGATGTGCACGACTTCACACCTTCGGCCACCTGCCCATTGGTTGCTTCCTGCGCGGCGCTCATCGTGCCGCCCGCACCGAGCGCGTACCCGAAGGACCGGTTGCGCGACAGCGGCGAGGTACAGGTAGCCACCAGATCGCCGACACCCGCCAGCCCGGCCAGCGTCACCGGCTGCGCGCCCAGCGCCACCCCGAGCCGGATCACCTCGGCGAGCCCGCGCGTAATCAGGCTGGCCGCCGTGTTGTCGCCCAATCCCATTCCCGAAGCGATGCCGCAGGCGAGCGCGATGACGTTCTTACACGCGCCACCGATCTCGCAGCCGATCACATCGGTATTGGTGTACGGCCGGAAGTAACCGGTGGCACACGCGCGCTGCGCGACCCCGGCCCGCTCGGTGTCGGTGCAGGCGATCACCGTCGCCGCGGGCTGCCGTTCGACGATCTCGTGCGCCAGATTCGGGCCCGACAACACCGCGATGCGTCCCGGCTCGGCCCCGGTGACCTCCGCGATCACCTGACTCATCCGCAGCAGCGTGCCGGTCTCGATCCCCTTGGCCAGACTCAACAGCGTGGCGTCGGACCCGATATCGCCCTTCCACAGATCCAGATTGGCCCGCAACGATTGCGACGGCACCGCCAGCACCACCAGATCCGCCCCGTCCAGCGCGACCCGATGGTCATCGGTGCCCCGCACCGGTGGCAACTGCACGCCGGGCAGGTAGAACGGATTGCGGTGCTCGGTATCGAGCGCCTGCGCCACCTCGGGCCGCCTGGCCCAGATCGTCACGTCGGTCCCCGCCTCGGCCAACACCTTCGCGAACGCCGTACCCCACGACCCCGCACCCATAACCGCCGCCCTCGTCATCAGCCCAATATGCCATGCAAGGATCGGAACCATGCACACCGTGCACGCCGTGATGGCGGTCAAACACATCGGCCGGGCCAAGAGCAGGCTGGCGAACGTGCTGAGCACCGAGCAGCGGGCCCAGCTCGTGCTCGCCATGTTCACCGACACCGCCGTTGCCGCCACCGCGGTGCCCGAGCTGTCGTCGCTGACCGTGGTCACGCCCGATCCGCTGGTCGCCGCCCGCGCGCGCGAGCTCGGCGCGCACGTGCTCGATGAGCCACCGGCCGGTGCCGACCCGCTCAACACCGCGCTCGCCGCGGGCGCCGCCCACGTGCGCGATCGCCACGGACCCACCGCGCTGCTCGCGCTGCAGGCCGACCTGCCCGCTCTCCGCCCGTCCGAACTGGCCGACGTGCTCACCGTCGCCGTCAGCGCGCGATCGGTGGTGATCGATCACACCGGTACCGGCACCGCCGCATTGCTGATCCGCGACGCCACCGCACCGCTGTCGCCCCGCTTCGGCGCCGATTCCGCGCGCGCACACCGCGACGACGGCGCCGTGCCGCTGCTCGGGCACTGGCCGGGCCTGCGCTGCGATGTCGACACCCCCGAGGATCTCGATCTCGTCCGCACGCTCGGCGTCGGCGAATTCACCACCTCGACCCTGCGCGAATTCGGATTCTCATCGCACAGAAGTGATCCCGTTCGCACTGTGTGCTAGCTGATCGCCACAATCGGACCAGTCGGAACGAATCGTGCAATGTCGTGATGCGCGGCGCCCGTTCCTCGAGGGATGATTGATCTCGTGAGCGATACGGAAACCATCAAGCAGCTGCCCCCGATTTCCCCGCCACCTGCGGCCGCCCTCGCCTCGGGCGGTGACGCGAGCGCCCAGCGGTTGCCCAGAGATCGCTACCTCAACCGCGAGTTGAGCTGGCTCGACTTCAACGCCCGTGTCCTGGCCCTGGCCGAGGACGCCTCGTTGCCGTTGCTGGAGCGAGCCAAATTCCTCGCGATCTTCGCGTCGAACCTCGACGAGTTCTACATGGTGCGCGTGGCCGGCTTGAAACGCCGTGCCGAGACCGGCCTGTCGGTGCGCTCGGCCGATGGTCGCTCACCGTCGGAACAGCTGGAGATGATCACCGCCCGTGCCCAGGAGCTCGCCGAGCGGCACGCGAAGGTCTTCATCGACGCGGTGAACCCGGCGCTGGCCGTCGAGGGCATCGACATCATCGGCTGGAGCGACCTCGACGACGATGAGCGCCAACGCCTGTCGAACTACTTCACCGACCAGGTGTTCCCGGTCCTCACACCGCTCGCCGTCGACCCGGCGCACCCGTTCCCCTACATCTCGGGCCTGAGCCTGAATCTGGCCGTGACCGTGCGTGATACCGGCACCGGCGGTGAGCACTTCGCCCGCGTGAAGGTGCCCGACAACGTCGACCGTTTCGTGCGCGTACGCCGCACCGGCGCGCCGTCGGCGATCGCGGCGTTCCTGCCGATGGAAGACCTCATCGCCGCCCACCTCGACCTGCTGTTCCCCGGTCTGACCGTGGTGGAGACGCATTCGTTCCGGATCACCCGCAACGCCGATTTCGAGGTCGACGAGGACCGCGACGAAGACCTGCTGCAGGCGATGGAGCGCGAACTCGCCCGCCGCCGCTTCGGCAAGCCGGTGCGCCTCGAGGTCTCCGACGACATGACCGAGCACATGCTGGAACTGCTGTTACGCGAGCTCGAGGTCGACCCCGCCGATGTGATCCAGGTGCCCGGCCTGCTCGACCTGTCCTGCCTGTGGCAGGTCTACGGTGTCGACCGCCCCGAGCTGAAAGACGCGCCGTATGTTCCGGCCACTCCGGCGGCCTTCGGCGAGCGCGAGACTCCACGCAACGTCTTCGCCGCGCTACGCGAGGGCGACGTGCTGGTGCACCACCCCTACGACTCCTTCTCCACCAGCGTGCAGCGGTTCATCGAACAGGCCGCGGCCGACCCGCAGGTACTGGCGATCAAGCAGACGCTCTACCGCACCTCCGGTGACTCCCCCATCATCAATTCGCTGATCGAGGCCGCCGAGGCGGGCAAGCAGGTCGTCGCGCTGGTCGAGATCAAGGCCCGCTTCGACGAGCAGGCCAACATCAAATGGGCACGCGAGCTGGAACAGGCGGGCGTGCACGTGGTCTACGGCCTGGTCGGTCTGAAGACCCACTGCAAGACCTGCCTGGTGGTGCGCCGCGAGGGTTCCACGATCCGGCGCTACTGCCACATCGGCACCGGTAACTACAACCCGAAGACCGCGCGCCTGTACGAGGACGTGGGGTTGTTCACCGCCGCACCGGAGATCGGCGCCGATCTCACCGACCTGTTCAATTCGCTGACCGGCTACTCCCGCAAGGAGGACTACCGCAATCTGATGGTCGCGCCGCTGGGCGTGCGCGCGGGCATCATCGAGCGGATCGATCGCGAGATCGAACTGGCCGGACAGGGCGCGGCCGCCCGGATCCGGATCAAGGCCAACGCGATCGTCGACGAGCAGATCATCGACGCGCTCTACCGGGCCTCCCAGGCGGGCGTGCCGGTGCAGATCGTGGTGCGCGGCATCTGCGGCCTGCGCGCGGGTGTGCCCGGTCTGAGCGAGAACATCGAGGTGCGGTCGATCCTCGGCCGGTTCCTGGAGCATTCCCGGGTCATGGAATTCGGCGCGCAGGAGCAGACCTGGATCGGCAGCGCCGACATGATGCACCGCAATCTCGACCGCCGCGTCGAAGTGATGGTGCAGGTGAAGGATCCCAAACTCGTCGATCAGCTCGCGCAGGTGTTCGATTCCGCGCTCGATCCGGCGACCCGCTGCTGGATCCTGCTGCCGGATGGCACCTGGCAGGCCAGTCCCACCGATGTCGAGGCCGACCAGGTGCGTGATCACCAGGCCTTCCTCATGCGCCGGCGTCGCCCCGATCAGCCGTGAGCGCACAGAGTCAGGACGGGTCGTTGCGCGACCCGCGCGTACGGCCCAACATCCATGCCGCCGGGGCGGTTCTGTGGCGGGCGGGGACGCTCGGCCCGGAGATCGGCGTGATCCACCGGCCGAAATACGGCGACTGGTCACTGCCGAAGGGCAAGCTCGATCCCGGCGAGACCCCGGTGGTCGCGGCCGTGCGCGAGGTGGGCGAGGAAACCGGCCTCGCTGCCACGCTGGGGCGCTATCTCGGCCACGTCACCTATCCGATCCCGGGCCACCGTCAGCTCAAGCGGGTCGACTACTGGGCCGCCGAGGCGGCCGACGGCGACTTCGCCGTCAACGACGAAGTCGACCAGCTGCGGTGGTTCCCGCTGGCCCGGGTGATGGACCAATTGTCGTATCCGATGGATCGCCAGATCGTGCGGATCTTCGCGCGGCTGCCCGCCCGCACCAACACGGTGCTGCTGGTGCGCCACGCCAAGGCGGGCAAGCGCAACCGCTTCGACGGACCCGACGAGTTACGGCCGCTCGAGGCCGCCGGGGAACAGCAGGCGAAGGCATTGACGCCGAATCTGCTGGCGTTCGGCGCATCCGAGATCTATTCCGCCGATCCCCTGCGCTGCATCCAAACCGTGACCCCGTTGGCGGAACAGCTCAACACCGAAATCAATTGCGAGCCAATGTTTTCCGAGCAAGGTTACGATTCAGCGAAAAGCACGGCACGGCAACGATTTCTGTCGTTGGTAACAGATCGGGGGGTGCCGGTCGTGTGTAGTCAGGGCGGGGTGATTCCCGATCTCACCCAGTGGCTGGCCGAGCAGGGCGGGCTCACGCTGCCCTCGGCGCGCAATCGCAAGGGCAGCGTCTGGGCATTGTCGTTCGTCGCGGACCGATTGGTCGCGGCGGACCATATGGACCGTTCGTTGTCGACGGCAATCGTCACCACCTGAGTCACCCGGACCGGCTCGGAAACAGCCGAAACGGCCCCGGGATTCCCGGGGCCGTTCTCGGTCCAGTGGTGGGTGATGCGGCCTACGTGCACATTCCCCGACCTGATCCCGCTGCGGCAGGATCAACGAGCACGACGGGCGGCAGTCTTCTTAGCAGCAGTCTTCTTGGCGGCAGGAGCCTTCTTCGCAGCGGTGGTCTTCTTGGCGGCCGTGGTCTTGGCCGCCGTCACCTTCTTGGCAGGAGCCTTCTTGGCCGCCGTCACCTTCTTGGCGGGCGCCTTCTTGGCCGCCGTCACTTTCTTTGCCGCCGTGGTCTTCTTGGCGGCAGGTGCCTTGGTGGCGGCCTTACGGGCCGTGGTCTTGGCCGGACCCTTGGACGGCGTGGCCTTCTTGGCCGCGGTCTTCTTCGCCGCGGTCTTCTTGGCTGCCGCCTTCTTCGCCGCCACCGGGGCATTCACGCCTCGCTTGACGGCAGGCCCGGACGAGGCCAGCTTCTGCTTACCCGCGATGACTGCCTTGAACTGCGCGCCCGGCCGGAAGGCAGGCACCGAAGTAGCCTTCACCTTCACGGTTTCACCGGTACGCGGGTTACGGGCAACCCGGGGAGCACGCTTGCGCTGTTCGAACACACCGAATCCGGTGATGGTGACGCTCTGACCCTTGTGCACGGCACGGACGATGGTGTCGACAACATTCTCGACAGCCGCGGTAGCCGTCCGCCTGTCCGTACCCAACTTTTCGGTCAGAACGTCGATCAGTTCCGCCTTGTTCATTGAATCCTCCGCAGACTAATGGCCCGTCGTCGGACCGACTAGGTACCACGGTAAACCCAGTTTGAGCAAGAGTCTATGTGCCACGCCAAAATTCATGTGGTTTAGCACACGTCCAGCTACCGCCGCCCAGGATGCGCCCCTAAGCGCCCCAGCTGATTACGCCCGTGAAATAGGCTCCGGCAGCGTCACGGGTTTCCATGACGGCCTTCCCTTTTCGAACTCGCTGATCTCGTCGGCGCGGCGCAGCGTGAGGCCGACATCGTCCAAACCCTCCAGCAGACGCCACCGGGTGTAGTCGTCAATATCGAACGGCAACACGACGGTTCCCGCTGTGACGGTGCGCGCGGACAGGTCGACAACCAATTCGATGCCGGGCTGTTCCTCGATCAGCTTCCAGAGCATTTCGACATCGTTCTGTGACATCTGCGCGGCCAACAGCCCGCCCTTGCCCGCATTTCCACGGAAGATGTCCGCGAAACGCGACGAGATGACCACCCGAAAGCCGTAGTCCGACAGCGCCCACACAGCGTGCTCACGCGAAGAACCGGTACCGAAATCCGGGCCCGCCACCAGCACGCTGCCCCGGGTGTACGGCTCGGTGTTGAGAATGAACTCCGGATCGGCACGCCAACCGGCGAACAAGCCGTCCTCGAAACCCGTTCGGGTCACGCGCTTCAGGTAAACGGCGGGGATGATCTGATCGGTGTCGACATTGGACCGGCGCAGCGGTACGCCGATGCCTTTGTGAACGGTGAAGGCTTCCATAACGATTCCCTTTCGATCTGTAGGTGATCGGTGACTCAGGCCAGATCGGCAGGCGAGGACAGGGTTCCACGGACCGCCGTGGCGGCCGCGACCAGCGGCGAGACCAGGTGCGTGCGACCGCCCTTGCCCTGCCTGCCCTCGAAATTGCGGTTCGAGGTCGACGCGCAGCGCTGGCCGGGTTCGAGCTGATCGGGATTCATACCCAGGCACATCGAGCAGCCCGCCTGACGCCATTCCGCGCCCGCGGCGGTGAAAATCTCGCCGAGTCCTTCTTTTTCCGCCTGCGCGCGCACCCGCATCGAGCCAGGCACAACCAGCATTCGTACGCCCTCGGCGACCTGGCGTCCCTTCAAAACATCGGCCACCGCGCGCAAATCTTCGATCCGGCCGTTGGTGCAGGAGCCGACGAATACGGTGTCGACGCTCACCTCACGCAGCGGCATTCCCGGCGTCAGGTCCATGTAGCGCAAGGCCTTCTCGGCGGATTCGCGCTCGTTCTCGTCGGCGATCTGGGCCGGGTCGGGCACATTCGCGCCCAGCGGCAGGCCCTGGCCGGGATTGGTGCCCCAGGTGACGAACGGGGTGAGCGTGTTCGCGTCGATGTGGACCTCGGCGTCGTACTGCGCGCCTTCGTCGGTGACCAGCGCGTCCCAGGAGGCCACTGCGGCATCCCAGTCGGCTCCCTGCGGTGCGTGCGGGCGGCCCTTCAGGAATTCGTAGGTCACCTCGTCGGGGCCGATCATGCCGGCGCGTGCGCCCGCTTCGATGGACATGTTGCAGATCGTCATCCGCGCTTCCATCGACAGCTTGCGGATCGCCTCGCCGCGGTATTCCAGCACATAACCCTGGCCGCCGCCCGTGCCGATCTCGGCGATCACGGCCAGGATCAGGTCCTTGCTCGTGACGCCCGGCGCCAATTCACCGTCGACGGTGATCGCCATCGTCTTGAACGGGCGCAGCGACAGCGTCTGGGTGGCGAGCACGTGCTCGACCTCACTGGTGCCGATGCCCATCGCCAGCGCGCCGAAAGCGCCGTGGGTGGAGGTGTGGCTGTCACCGCAGACGACGGTCATGCCGGGCTGGGTGAGACCCAGCTGCGGACCGACCACGTGCACGATGCCCTGCTCCGCGTCGCCCATCGAGTGCAGGCGCACGCCGAATTCGGCGCAGTTGCGGCGCAGCGTCTCCACCTGGGTGCGCGAGATCGGGTCGGCGATCGGCTTGTCGATATCGGTGGTGGGGACGTTGTGGTCCTCGGTGGCGATGGTGAGATCGGTCCTGCGCACCGGACGGCCCGCCGCGCGTAGCCCGTCGAAGGCCTGCGGACTGGTCACCTCGTGCACGAGGTGCAGATCGATGTAGATCAGGTCGGGTTCACGGGAGGAACCATCGCCTTCACCAGTGACGACGACGTGCTGTTCCCACACCTTCTCGGCCAGTGTGCGAGCGCGCTCGGCCATAGCTTGATCACCTTTCGACGGGCATACTTGGTATCTCAGCATTTGAGACGTTAGTATCGTTCTATGAGACAGCATAGCGGTATCGGTGTTCTCGACAAAGCCGTGGCGGTGCTCTATGCCGTCGCCGACGAGCCCTGCGGTCTCAACGACCTGTGCACCCGCACCGGCCTGCCACGCGCCACCGCGCATCGGCTGGCGGTCGGGCTGGAGACGCACCGGCTGCTGGCCCGTGACGGCAACGGACTGTGGCGGCCGGGGCCCGCGCTCACCGAGTTGTCGGCGGGGGCGGCCGATCCACTGGTGGAGGCCGCCGGTGCCATTCTGCCCCGTCTGCGCGAGATCACCGGCGAGAGCGTCCAGCTCTACTGCCGCGACGGTCACGCCCGCGTCTGCGTCGCCGCGCTGGAGCCGCCCGTCGGCCTGCGCGACACGGTGCCGGTCGGTTCGCGACTACCGCTCACCGCGGGTTCGGCGGCGAAGGTGTTGCTGGCATGGGCCGATCCCGAGTTGCAGCGCACGGTCCTGGCCGACGCGGTGTTCGGCGACCGGGCATTGGCCGAGGTGCGCAAGCGCGGCTGGGCGCAGAGTGCCGCCGAGCGCGCGCAGGGGGTGGCGAGCGTGTCGGCGCCGGTGCGCGATGCGGGCGGGGTGATCGTGGCCGCCGTGTCGGTCTCGGGGCCGATCGATCGAATGGGCCGTAGGCCGGGCGCGCGCTGGGCCGCCGATCTGGTCGCGGCCGCCGAGGCGTTGCACAAGCGATTGTAGAAACGAAGAAGGCCCCCGGTCGGATTCGACCGGGGGCCTTACTTTGCTTTGTAGCCCCGACGGGATTCGAACCCGCGCTACCGCCTTGAGAGGGCGGCGTCCTAGGCCGCTAGACGACGGGGCCAGGACGATCTCACAGAGTGAAACCTTGCTGGGGTACCAGGACTCGAACCTAGAATGGCTGTACCAGAAACAGCTGTGTTGCCAATTACACCATACCCCAAAGACCGAAACGCCCGGCCTTGCAATCCCCACCGAGTGGTTGTCGGTGTTGCGAGGCCGTGTTCCGCGGCGATGAGAAGATTACCAAACACTAGGGGGTAAACTACAAATCGCCTGGTCAGAAGCCGCTTTTCGGCCGTTTTCGACCCTGCTGGAGCGGATGCGGCGCAGGGCCGCACCCGCTTCCCACAGCTACTGCGCGGCAGGAGCCCAACCACGGGCGGCACGCAGTCGATCGAGTGAGGCCTCGCGACCCAGCAATTCCATCGACTCGTACAGCGGCGGGCTGATGTGCGAACCCGTCACCGCGACCCGCACCGGCGCGAACGCCTTACGCGGCTTGAGCCCCAGATCGTCGATCAGCGCCTTTTTCAGCGCCTCCTCCAGTGCCGGGGTGGTCCACTCGCCCAGCGGCTCCACAGCGGCGATCGCGGCGTCGAGCACGGGGTCGGCCTCGGCGCCGAGATTCTTGGTGCCCGCCGCCTGGTCGATCGCGAACTCCGCGGGAGCGACGAAGAGGAACTTCAGCAGGTCCCACGCGTCACCGAGCACCACGATGCGGGTCTGCACGAGTTCGGCGGCGACCAGGAATGTCTTCTCGTCGACTTCGGCCCCGATGTGGCCCTTCGCGGTGAGGAACTCACGCAGACGGTGACCGAAATCGCCGGGCTCGAGAAGGCGAATCTGCTCGGCGTTGATCGCGTCGGCCTTCTTCTGATCGAAGCGGGCCGGATTCGAATTCACCGAGGAGATATCGAAAGCCGCGACCATTTCCAGCATGGAGAACACATCGCGGTCCTCGCCGATGCTCCAGCCGAGCAGGGCGAGGTAATTCAGCAAACCCTCGGGGATGAATCCGCGGTCCCGATGCAGAAACAGATTCGATTCCGGGTCGCGCTTGGACAGTTTCTTGTTGCCCTGACCCATCACGAACGGCAGATGCCCGAACTCGGGCGTGAACTCGGCAACCCCGATACGCTGCAGCGCGGCATACAGCGCGAGCTGACGTGGTGTCGAGGAGAGCAGATCCTCACCCCGCAACACATGGGTGATCCGCATCATCGCGTCGTCGACCGGATTCACCAACGTGTAGAGCGGGTCACCATTGCCCCGGGTGAGGGCGAAATCGGGGACGGTGCCGGCCTTGAAGGTAGTTTCGCCGCGAACCAGATCATTCCATCCGAGATCTTCGTCGGGCATCCGCAAGCGGACCACGGCGGGGCGACCCTCGGCTTTGTACGCCGCGATCTGCTCGGCGCTGAGATCGCGATCGAAATTGTCGTAACCGAGTTTCGGGTCGCGGCCGACGGCGCGATGACGGGCCTCGACTTCCTCCGGCGTCGAGAATGCCTCATAGGCCTCTCCGGCCTCGAGCAGCCGGCGCACCACATCCAGATGCTGATCGCGGCGCAGCGACTGCCGGTAGGGCTCGTAGGGTCCGCCGACCTCGGGGCCCTCGTCCCAGATGAGCCCCAGCCAGCGCAGCGCGTCGAGCAGCGCGCGGTAGGAATCCTCGGAATCGCGGGCGGCGTCGGTGTCCTCGATGCGGAACACGAATTTGCCGCCGTGGTGGCGCGCGAACGCCCAGTTGAACAGCGCCGTGCGCACCAGGCCGACGTGCGGCGTGCCGGTCGGCGACGGGCAGAAACGGACCCGTACTTCAGTCATGACTCTCTTCTCCGCTGGTCTCAGCGCTTGGTGGCAACAGGATTGGTGAGGGTGCCGATGCCCTCGACGGTGACCGACACGTTCTGCCCGGCCTGCAGCGGTCCGACGCCTTCCGGTGTGCCGGTGAGGATCACGTCACCGGGCAGCAGGGTCATCACCGAGCTGATCCATTCGATGATCTTCGGAATATCGTGCAGGAACAGCGACGTGCGGCTGCGCTGACGGACCTCGCCGTCGACCTCGGTGACGATCTCCAGATCGCTTGGATCCAGCGCGGTTTCGATCCACGGGCCGAGCGGGCAGAACGTGTCGTAACCCTTCGCCCTGGTCCACTGGCCGTCGTGGCGCTGCTGGTCACGAGCGGTGACGTCGTTGGCGATGGTGTAGCCGAGGATCACCTCGGACGCCTTGGCCGCGGCCACGTCCTTGCACGGACGGCCGATCACCACGGCCAGCTCGCCCTCGTAGTCGACCTGAGAAGAGCTGGGCGGCAGGATGATCGATGCGTTCGGGCCGATGATCGAGGTGTTCGGCTTGATGAAGATCACCGGGTCCACCGGCGCCGCACCGCCCATTTCGGCCGCGTGGGCGGCGTAGTTCTTCCCGATGCAGATCACTTTGCTCGCCAGGATCGGTGCCAGCAGGCGGATATCGGCCAGCGGCCAGCTCCGTCCGGTGAACGTCGGCGAGCCGAACGGATGTTCGGCGATCTCCTTGGCGACGGCATCGCTTCCGTCGCCCTCGATGCTGACGAAAGCGACTCCATCGGGACTGGCAACTCGACCTAAGCGCATGCCCCGGAGTCTATCGAGACGGGGCTACCTGCCCGAACGCACCCGTGATGCGACACCGATCGCTCGATAGCCGCCCGGTGGAAGTGCGGGAAAGATCACACCGGTGTGATTCGAAGCCACTGCCCGCCTGCGGGATTCGCGCGTGCGCCGATGTGACCCGTCAGACACCTCGCCGGTGCGGAAATTCCACGGGTCACCGGTGTAGCGTGATCATCGAAGTTCAAAAAATGAGACATCAATCTCAGATAATGAGATGCAATCGTGCAATCCGGCGAGGTGAGAATCGTGACAGACACGCGGCCGATGGCCCCAGTGACGCGGATCGGTGACGGCAGACGCTGGATGATGCTCGCCCTCGGTGTCTTCGCGCAGACCTCGAGTTCGATCTTCATCCACGGCACCCCGTTCCTGCTGCCCGCGCTCACCGCTCGTGGCGATTCACTCGCGTCCGCCGGAGCCCTGGTGGCATTGCCGACCGTAGGTCTGGTCTGCACCCTGATCGCCTGGGGGTACGTGGTCGACCGGATCGGCGAACGCATCGTGCTGGTGGCGGGGACCCTGCTGATGTTCGTGGCAGGCGTCGCCGCGGCCGTGGTGGACAACCCGGTCGCGTTCGGTGCGCTGCTGTTCGTGGGCGGCATCGGCGCCGCCAGCTCCAACGGCGCCAGTGGCCGGGTGATCGTCGGCTGGTTCCCGCCGGACCGGCGTGGCCTGGCCATGGGTATTCGCCAGACCGCGCAGCCACTGGGCGTCGGCATCGGCGCGCTCACCATCCCGTGGGTGGCCGCGCACCACGGCATCCCCGCAGCGCTGCTGGTACCGGCCCTGATGGCCGGGGTCGCCGCGATCGGCTGCCTGGTCGGCATCATCGACCCACCGCGACCGGCCGCGAAGGCCGCCGACCGCGCCAATCCCTATCGCGGCGACTCCACCCTGTGGCGCATCCACGGCGTCTCGATCCTGCTGGTCGTCCCCCAGGCCACACTGTGGACCTTCGGCCTGCTGTGGCTCCACGTCGACCTGGGTTGGTCACTGGCCGCGGCGGGCGCCTTGATGACCGCCACCCAATTCCTGGGCGCCGCAGGCAGAATCGGCGCGGGAGCCTGGTCGGACCGAGTCGGCTCCCGCCTGGGCCCCCTGCGTCAGGTGGCCATCGCCGCCGCCCTCGCCATGGCCGCCCTGACCGTCACCGCCTGGACCGACTGGTGGTGGGCCGCTGTCCCGTTGATGGTCGCGGCTTCGGTGATCTCGGTGTCCGACAACGGTTTGGCGTTCACGGCCGTGGCCGAGATCGCCGGCCCCTTCTGGAGCGGTCGCGGCCTCGGCATCCAGAACACCGGCCAGAACCTCGCGATAGCCGCCGTCCCACCACTTTTCGGTGCCGTGATCACGGCGACCGGCTTCCCCGTGGTCTACGCCTTGGCGGCGGTCGCCGCAGTGGCGGCGGTGCCCTTGGTACCCAGAGAATCCCGAAAGTAACGGCACGGCAGTCTGGTTCATCGAGACATAGCGCCCCTACCCTGCTCGCACCCCTGCCCTCGAATTGCGTTCCGGGACAGTCGAGTAGCCGTATCACCCACTTACCGGACACAATTCGATCCGCGCCACCAACGGCAAAGGCTCGCTCCGGCATTCAGCCGAAGCGAGCCTTGTTGCCGAGCTGTCAGAAGTCGATCAGTTGTTCGGGATCGAAGGACAATCGAACATCGCTGTCTCCCCGCAACACTGCGTCGAACATCGAGCCGGATCCGACCGCCGGATCGGCACGATAGGTACCTGCGCCCGCATCGAGCAGCAGCCGGATGACTCGAATGCTGGGCCGATGCTCCACGATCCAATATTCGGGAATCCCGAGCGCCGCATATTCACCGACTTTTCGCACCCGATCGGTACGTTCGCTCCCGCTGCCCGGCGAGACCACCTCGACAACGAGCAAGACGTCGAGTCCTGGAAGAATTTTCGGCACCTCGTCCACGATCACCGATCGTGCGACGTCACGAGGAACGATGAGAACGTCAGGCTTCCGTACACCTGAAGGGGTGCTGATCTCCCACTCACCGCCGTCGAGGACCACCAGTGAGTCGTTGGGCAGTGCGCCTCGCACTATTTGAGCCAGCCGGTGCGCGATCCAGTTGTGCCGAGCCCCCGCAGCCACCTCGACCAACCACCCGTCCTCGAGTTCGAACCCTTTGCCGTCCTCCGACAGGTCGTGCAGATCGAGCACAGTGTAGGGGCCGAAGCCGCTGTCACCGACAGCGCGGTCAACCGTCATCTCGCCTCCCGATCTGGGGCCTTCCACCCTTCATCTGCCTGACCGCCCGACTGGACACGCCACGATGTGATCAGTCTAATCACCACGGTCCGGGATAGACACCACCGTCGAGTCGCGTACAGATCCAGCGACCAATCACCCGAAACCTGGAAGGGCCTGCACCATCGAGCACCGGTGCAGGCCCTTCCCCGTCGAGTTGTCCTACACGATGGCCGCGATGCGGTCGCCGACCTCCACGGTGGAGGCGGTGCCGGTGCGCGAGGCCAGGTCCTTGGCGACGGCGGATTCGATGCGCGCCGCGCCCTCGGTGTTGCCGAGGTGGTTGAGCAGCAACGAGACCGAGAGGATGGCGGCGGTCGGATCGGCCTTGGACTGACCCGCGATATCGGGGGCACTGCCGTGGACCGGCTCGAACATCGACGGGTTCACACCCGAGGCGTCGATATTGCCCGAGGCGGCCAGACCGATGCCACCGCTGACAGCGGCGGCGAGGTCGGTGATGATGTCGCCGAACAGGTTGTCGGTGACGATCACGTCGAAGCGGCCCGGATCGGTCACCATGTGGATAGTGGCGGCGTCGATGTGCTGGTACGCCGTGGTCACATCCGGGAATTCGACCGCGACCTCGTCGACGGTGCGCTGCCACAGCGAACCGGCGAAGGCGAGCACATTGTTCTTGTGCACCAGGGTGAGGTGCTTGCGACGGGCCCGCGCGGTGGCGAAGGCGTAGCGCACCACACGCTCGATGCCGAAGCGGGTGTTGTTGGAGACCTCGGTCGCCACCTCGTGCGGGGTGCCGACGCGGATCGCGCCGCCGGTGCCGGTGTACGGGCCCTCGGTGCCCTCGCGCACGACCACGAAGTCGATGTCCGGGTTGCCCGACAGGGGGCTGGTGACGCCCGCGTGCAGCTTCGACGGACGCAGGTTCACGTGGTGATCCAGCGCGAAACGGGTCTTGAGCAGCAGTCCACGCTCGAGCACGCCGCTGGGCACCGACGGATCGCCGATCGCGCCGAGCAGAATCGCGTCGTGCTGCTTGAGCTCGGGCAGCACCGACTCCGGCAGGATCTCCCCGGTGCGGTGGTAGCGCGCGGCGCCCAGGTCGTACTCGGTCTTGTCCACACCGGGCACCACCACGTCGAGCACCTTGAGCGCCTCGGCGATGACCTCGGGACCGATGCCGTCACCGGCGATTACTGCGAGTTTCATGAACTAGCTCCGTTCGAAGTCGGGGCGGACCGTGCCGCGCCGGGATACAGGTGCGCGCCGCCACCGTGAGGTGACGGCGCGCAGCTGCCGATGTCCCGGCTGTACCGGGACGAAACAACTCAGGCCAGGTCGACCAGGACGACCTTCGAGGCACCGACGGCCTCGGCGATCGCGGTCTGCACCTCGGCGGACACCTCGGCGTTGACGCGCAGCACCACGGTGGCGCCTTCGGCGTCCACGTCCTGGCTCAGCTGCGCGGCCAGGATGTCGATCTCGGCCTCGCCCAGCAGGGTGCCGATCTTGCCCAGCGCGCCCGGCTTGTCGCTGTAGTTCAGCACGGCCAGGTTCAGGCCCTCGGCGCGCATGTCGTAGTTGCGGCCGTTGATGTTGACGATCTTCTCGACCAGGTTGGGCTCGGTCAGGGTGCCTGCCACGTTCAGGGTCGAACCGTCGCCGAACACAGCGCGCAGGTCGACGACGCTGCGGTGAGTGGGGCTCTCCGACGCGGTGGTGACGGTGGCGGTGATGCCACGGTCCTTGGCCAGCGCCGGGGCGTTGACGAAGGTGACCTGGTCTTCGACGAGCGCCGAGAACACACCGCGCAGCGCGGACAGCTCCAGCACGGCGACGTCCTGCGCGGACAGCTCGCCGCGCACCTGGACCTCGACACTGACGGGCAGCTCGCTGGCGATGGCGCCGAGCAGCGCGCCCTGCTTGCGGACGACGTCCAGCCAGGGGGCGACCTCGTCGTTCACGGCGCCACCGGTGACGTTCACCGCGCCCGGCACGAACTCACCGGCCAGCGACAGCAGCACCGACTTGGCGACGTCGGTGCCCGCGCGGTCCTGGGCTTCCGAGGTGGAGGCGCCGAGGTGCGGCGTCACGACGACCTGCGGGAGGTCGAACAGCGGCGAGTCGGTGCACGGCTCGGTCTCGAACACGTCCAGGCCGGCGGCACGCACGTGGCCGGACTTGATGGCGTCGGCGAGCGCCTGCTCGTCGATCAGCCCACCACGGGCGGCGTTGACGATGATGACGCCCGGCTTGGTCTTGGCCAGCGTCTCGGCGTTGAGCATGCCCTTGGTCTCGGGCGTCTTCGGCAGGTGGATGGAGATGAAGTCGGCGCGCTCGAGCACCTCCTCCAGGCTCAGCAGCTCGATGCCGAGCTGCGCGGCGCGAGCGGGCGAGGTGTAGGGGTCGTACGCGACGATCTTGGTCTCGAAAGCGGCCAGGCGCTGCGCGAACAGCTGCCCGATGCGGCCGAGGCCGATCACGCCGACGGTCTTGCCGAAGATCTCGACACCGTTGAACTTGCTGCGCGCCCAGGTCTTCTCCCGCAGGGTCGCGTCGGCGGCCGGGATCTGCCGGGCGGCCGAGAGCAGCAGCGTGACGGCGTGCTCGGCGGCGGTGTGGATGTTGGAGGTCGGCGCGTTGACGACCATCACGCCACGCTCGGTGGCGGCGGGCACGTCGACGTTGTCGAGGCCGACGCCGGCCCGGGCGACGATCTGCAGCTTCTTGCCCGCGTCGAGCACTTCGGCGTCGACGGTGGTGGCGGAGCGCACGAGCAGTGCGTCGGCCTCGGGGACCGCGGCGAGCAGCGCCGGGCGGTCGGGTCCGTCGACCCAGCGAACCTCGACACCGTCACCGAGTGCGTCGACGGTCGACTGGGCGAGCTTGTCGGCGATCAGAACTACAGGACGGCCTGCTTGGCTCACTGTGGGGTACTCCTGGGGAAGAAAGGGGGTCGGCAGTTACCGCCGACCAGGATAGTCGCCCGGACTTCGGCTGCCCTTACCCCCCTGCCCGAAAACCGGGTGAACCCTGGGCACCCACCGCACTACGATCACCGCATGTCCTTGCGCACCGTCCCCGAATCGATGGACCCGGCCGTGGTGGCCGCCGTCGACGCAGAGCTCGATCGGGTGGCTGCCGAGCACAACGTGTCCATCCGTCTCGCGATCGAAAGTGGCAGCC
Source organism: Nocardia sp. NPDC003183 (assembly GCF_053590715.1). NCBI lineage: Bacteria > Bacillati > Actinomycetota > Actinomycetes > Mycobacteriales > Nocardiaceae > Nocardia > Nocardia sp. NPDC003183. The sequence goes on along the minus strand of NZ_JBSFTG010000002.1, from coordinate 781,848 downwards.
GTGCTTGGGGTTTCCCCTCGCCCGATTCCGACTACGACTGCCGTTTCGTCTATGTGGCCGGCCTGGAGACCTACCTGTCTCCGTGGCGCACCCGCGACGTGATCGAAACTCCGCTGATCGGGCTGCTCGACGTGAACGGCTGGGATCTGGCCAAGGCGCTGCGCCTGCTGGTGGCGGGCAACGCGGTGCTCGTCGAATGGTTGATGTCGCCGATCGTCTACCGCGGCGACGAGGCGTTTCGCGCCCGGCTGCGCGAGGTGGCGAGGGAGGTGGCCGATCGCGACCGGATCGCTCGGCACTACCTGCACCTGGGCGCGCGCCAGTGGGCGCTGTTCGAGCGCAACGGCGGTTTGAAGAAGGTGTTCTACGCGCTGCGGCCCGCGATGGCGCTGCGCTGGTTGCGTGAGCATCCGGGTGCCGCGGTGGCGCCGATGCATCTGCCGACGCTGCTCGCCGAGTGCGAGTTGCCGGTCGACCTGGTGGCGGCGATCACCGAACTGACCGATCTCAAGTCGAAGACGAGGGAGATGGGTTCGGCCGCCCCGCCCGCGTTGATCACGGCGTTCATCGACGCCGAATTCGACAGGGCCACCACGGAATTCAACTCCCGCGGGCCGCGTGATCTCACCGCGTCGATGGCTGTCACCGGCGAGTTCTTCCGCGCCGAGGCGCTGCGGTGACTACCCCCGGATAGCAGAAACTCCGCACCAACTGGTGCGGAGCTTCACATTCGTACGCTGGTCAGCGCAGAATCAGATGGCGCGAACGTCCTGAGCCTGGGGGCCCTTCTGACCCTGACCGACCTCGAACTCCACGCGCTGGCCCTCTTCGAGGGACTTGAAGCCGGAGCCGCCGATCGCGGAGTAGTGAACGAAGACGTCCGGGCCGCCTCCGTCTTGGGCGATGAAGCCGAAGCCCTTTTCGCCGTTGAACCACTTAACAACACCCTGTGCCATTTCAAAAACCTTCTGTAGATGAGCTAGGTCCTAATAGTCCGGCCCTGGTCTCGGTGTCCACCATGCCATGATCCGACGAATTCGGCCACATCGCACAGTGCAAAGTGTGCGAACTGTGAGGAAGGCAACCCCCAGATCCTGCCAGCAGCCACTGGCACGGAGGTGACGCGGCCCGCTTTCGGGGTGGATGCTCGCCGTATGCCGAGGCAGTTGCTCCACGGATGCCGGATTAGCCGGGAGCGCACACCAAACCGACTGGAACGCTTCACCATCGAGAGCTCTATGCAATAGGGGCATGTCATCGTCAGCAACCCTAGACATTTTCGAGAAACCCAGTACGGCAAATTCCCTACCAGCGTATTTTCCGAGATCGTGAGGGATCGCACGCCTCGCCGAGAAATCACGCTAGGAGTAGACGGTGCTGGATATCAACCATTTCACTTACGGCTGGGTGACCCCCTTGCTGGCCTATGCCATGTCGGTCGTCGGGTCGATGCTGGCGCTGCGTTGCATGGTTCGCTCGCGCGCTTCCGGCATGCACGGCGGTTGGCTCACGGCGGCCGCGATCGCACTCGGTGGCACCGGTATCTGGGTCATGCATTTCATCGCGATGCTCGGTTTTTCGGTACGCGGCGTGACCATCCGCTACAACGTTCCCGTCACCTTGTTCAGCGCCGCTGTCGCCATGGGTGTGGTGTGGCTCGGATTGTCCATCGTGGTGCGCCGAAGCTGGGACAGCGCCGCATTACCGGTCGGCGGCACGATCACCGGGCTCGGCGTGGGGGCCATGCACTACGCGGGCATGTACGCGATGAAAACCGACGCCGAGATCATCTACGACCCCGTCGTGGTCGCCGCGTCGCTCGCCATCGCGGTGGTCGCCTCGATCGCGGCGCTGTGGTTCGCCCTGCACATCCACGGCATCGTCGCCACCGCGGGCGCGGCCCTGCTGATGGGCGTGGCCGTCACCGGTATGCACTACACCGGCATGTTCTCGATGAGCGCGCACACCAGCGCCCACGTGGCCCATGCCAGCGGCGCCACCGCGGCCCAGCTGCTCACACCCCTGATCATCGGCATCAGCATGGTGACCATGATCCTGCTGATGCAGGTCGGCATCACCGAAGCCGAGGACCCCAACCTCACCCGCCCTGTGGACGGTCAACGCGCCAGCCGCTTCTGGCCCAGCGGCCAGAACTGAAACCTGTCGGACCCCGCCGGCCGCACCGCCTCACCAATCAGCTGCTCATCCTGAGCGCGGTCGTCTCACTGGCGGCAACGGGGTTGGCCGCCTACGCGGTGGCTGTCTTCTGATCACCCGGCCCGCACATCGTGTGCTTCGGGTCCGCGCCGGGTCTCGGTGACGGTGTATTCCACGCGCTGACCGTCGCGCAGCGTGCGGAACCCCGCACCGGCCAGCGCGGTGTATTCGACGAATACGTCGGGTCCGCCCGCGTCGGGAGTGATGAATCCGAATCCCTTGCCGCTGTCGAACCAGGCCACGATCCCGCTCGGCATCCACCGACCTTCCGACTCCTGTGCCTGCCAACCTGATTCGCTAATCGTCGCATGCCGCTGCCCGCGACACGACCGGCATTCGATTCGAGGAGCCGATCGCCCGGTGACGAAGTGGATATGCTCCGGACACGGTCCGACCGGACCGGCTCAGCCGCGAGAACGGGGATTCGGTGCAGCCTTCGACCGTTCGCTGCGCGGCCGAAACCGTGACGATCTTCGTCACCACCTCGGTGGCGGCGCTCGTGATCATGTTGCCGATCAGTTTCGCGTCCTTGGCGGCATCGCTGCACGTCGACCTGCTGGTGTTCAACATTCCGCGGGCGATGACCGGTGCGGCGTTCATCGCGGTGATCACCGCCGCCGTCACGGTGGCGATCGGCAGCGTGCGAACGGCCCGCTGGACCGCGCTGATCGCCCTGGTCGGCATCTTGGTGAACCATCTCGCGTTGCTCCCCGACAGCGCCGACGGTCACCTCGACATTCTGTCGCTGCCCACCTTGAACTTCATCGACGCACTACTGGCGGGGGCTGTCATCGGCGCGCTCGCGGTCGCGGTCTGGAACGAACCGCTCCTGCGCACCGTGTATCTGTTCGGCACGCTCGGCGGCACCATCCTGGGCGACCTGACCCAGTCGCCCACCGACCCGAACTCCGACGGTTTCAGCGGTGCGCTCGGCGGCGCACTGCCCCTGTGGTTCATCGCCGCGAGCGTGCTCGCGCTCGCGTACTTCGCGCTCACCACCGTGGCCACGCCCCGCTGGACCACCGAAACCGCCATTCCGCTGGCGCCCGTGTTCGCCGCCGTCGTCGCCTTCACGACGACCATCATCACCGCGCTCGCCGTGGCATCGCACAAGACCAGCGCCCCCTATCTGATCGTCGCCTCGGTCCTCGCCATCGCGGCCGCGGTCGCCGCCGCGATGATCCTGCCGGGACGCGACGGGATTCTGGTCCTGCTGATGAGCAGCTTCTCGGTCGCGGGCAGCCTCGTCATCACGCTGCCGCGTTCCGGCTGGGTCGATCTCGCCACCCTCGCCGCCACCGCCGCCGGCCTACTGATCGGTATCCGCACACCGCGTCCACTGGTAGCCGCGACGAGTGTGCTCGCCCTGGCCTGCCTCGTCCTGGCCGCCGATATCTTCGACCCACCCGCCACGCTCACCGCGGCCCTCGGCTGCCTCGCCCTCGGCTCGGTCGCCGGGTATTGCCTCGGCACAGCTGTTCCACAAAGTCCCACGTCCGGGACCGTCGGACTCGCGATCCTGTTCGTGCCCTCGATCGGTGTCGCTTTGAGCGACACCGACTTCGGCCATCTCGCCTATTCGTCGTCCTGGTACCGCACCACGGATGTCGACCGCGGGATCGGCCCCGGCGCGGTTGCGATCGTCGTGGCACTCGGCTGCGCGATCGCCGTCCTGGGCCTGATGCGCCTGCGCTCCGAGACCTCCGAGATCGTCAGCCCCTAGCCGAATCCCAGCCGTATTCCGAGAACGCTTCCCCTGTCATCACCTTGCCGATCCCGACCCGGCAGTAGTCGACGATCTCCTCGGGCAGCGCTTCGGGCTCGAACCATCCCAGTTCCGAACATTTTTCGGGCTCCCGGTTAGCGACCCCGCCTGTCCAGCGTCGTACGGTGAAGAACATCTGGACCCGCTCATCGCTGTGCAGCACATGCGCGAATTCCACGTCCCGAGCGTCGATCTCGACCCCCACCTCCTCGCGAGCCTCCCTGATCAACCCGGCCACCGCCGACTCGCCCGCCTCCAGATGTCCCGCGGGCACATGGAACAACCCATCGCCGAACCCCGTATTCGCCCTGCGCCCCAACAACACCCGTCCCTGTGCGTCGACCAACACCAGATGAACCCCCACCAGCACCCGGTACTTGTCCACTGTCACCCCTCCTGATCGAATTGCCCACCCAAGAACTTCGAGACCGCCGCTGTTGCAGATGTTTTCGGGGTATACCCACATCATGAGTTTCCCGGTTTCCTTCGGGTTCGCCCAGGTCGGTCTCCTGGCATTGATCGCCCTCGCCATCGCCCTACTGGTCATGGCCGCACTGGCCGCCACCCGCCGTCGCGGCCCCAAAGCCGTTCTCGGTCGCGCGGTCCCCGGCACCGCCCTCCTCCTCGTCGCGGTCCTCCTCCTCTGGATCGCCACCCTCCTCCAGACCTATCTCGGACTCACCGGCGAGATCAAGGCCGCCCACGTAGTCGCCAAACCCGTTGCCGGCCAGGAACACCAACTCGACCTCGTCCTCACCCAGTTCGACGAAGACGGAAACGCGGGTCAGCCGACAACCCATCGCATCGAGGGCGACATGTTCGCCCTCCAGTCCAACATCGTCGAACTCGAACCGTGGGTCAACGCCCTCGGCTTCCACTCCGGCTACAAGCTCAGCCGCCTGTACGGCCAACGCCTCGACGGCAAATCCCCCGCCCAGGACCAGACCTTCCTCAACGGCGGCGACCGCGACTTCTTCGAAGACATGAACAAAAACCGCTGGTACACCAGCCCTTTCATCCGCTCCGCCTACGGCAACGCCACCATTGCCACCCCCGGCGAATACGACGTCTACATCTCCCGAGACGCCATCAAAGTCCGCCAGACGAACTGATCAGCGCCTCGGATCCTGAGACGTTCGCGTATGGACTCGAGCAAATGAACGATGTCTCGTCTCGTCTCGCGCGGATGTAATTGGACCATGACTGAACGTGACGTGACCATGATGTACGCAGCACACGACGCGTTCCGGCGCGACCTCCGAGCGCTCGCCAGCGCCCCGGACCGTGAACGCTGGACGCAGTTCCACACCCAACTATCCGTCCACCACACCGCGGAGGACGTCGTGCTCTGGCCGAGTCTGCGCCGCCGCGGCGTGAACGCGCAGCTGGTCGAGGCGATGGCCGCAGAACACGACCGCATCGACCCACTCCTCGCCCAGGCGGACCGGGCCTTCGATAGCGCGGGACCGGACGCCGCGCGACCGACGCTCGGGGCACTGTCCGAGCTGTTGCACAACCACCTGCGCCACGAAGAGCAAGAAACACTGCCATTGATCAACGACCGAGAGTGGTCGCTACTCGACCGAGAAATGCGCCGCCGCATCGGACTCCGAGGACTTCGGCCCTACTACGCATGGCTGCTGCGCGATGTAGAGGGTGAACGCCGCCGCAGCGTTCTGTCCACAATTCCCCGCCCACTCCGGCTGGTGATCTCGTAGACGAATAGTTACTGACCAGCCCTGCCACCCCAACACCCCGACGACAAGGTGGAACTCAGCCGAAAAGCTCTTCCGCGCGGGTTGCGGTGACCGCTTGCAACAACCACGCGTTGAGTTGATCGACGTCAGTGGTGTCGGCAAGCAGCTTTCGGTGGTCTGCGGAGAGCTCGATTCCACGGCCAGTAAGCACGGTCAACACCGAGCGCGCGACACCCTGGCCGAGCCCTTGCTCCCGCCCCTGCTCTCGCCCTTCCTCCAAGCCCTGCTCAAATCCTTGCTCACGCCCTTGAGCGCGGAGCCGCTGAGCAGATTCCGAACGGAAGAACGACAGATCCGTGTCCATTTTTTCCCTCCAGAGCTGGGCGGCGTCGGTATGCGAAATTCCCTGTTCGATCAGTTCGGCGTAGAACTCGGTCATCGTCGCACCTCCGCGGGCGGATAGCCATGGTGATCGGGTACCCCGTCCGCCCGGGTCGTCGAGATCGTCGGCCGCTACGAACCGGACACATTGGTGGGCAGATTCATTCAACGCGCAGGGCCGGCAATCTTGGTTCGCTGCGACAATAATCGAACAAGCGAAGGCGAATCAGCCGAGATATGGATAGCTTCCGGACAGGAAGTCACCGATCTGCTGCCGCATGCTCGGGTGGATGTCGTAGGCGCCCAAGTCATCCGGGGCGACATACACTACGCCATCGGCTTCATCATTGATCGTCGGTTCACCTGACACCGGTCGCCCGATGTAGGTGTTCTCATACTGCTGCCGCACCTCACCGTCGCTGTAGGCCACAATGTGGTGGGGATTGCTGTAAATACCCAGGAATCCAGTGATCTCAGCTGTGATGCCCGATTCCTCCTGACATTCCCGGATCGCACATTCGGCCGCGGTTTCGCCGAAGTCCATGGCTCCGCCGGGCAGCGCCCACTGCCCGGTATCACGCCGACGCTGCAGCAGGATCGCCCCGGCCCCATTGACAACCAACAAATTGCAGGCCACCACAAGCGAATTCGGCTTCGGCGCCTTCGGATCGTGGTAGTACTCGATTCTGCCCATACTCGGCCCCTTCGGTGGCGCGGTCAATCGCGCGCTCGTCGCATGCTATTGCCACGCCATCAACATCCGAAAGGGCGGGTCGGATTGCCGCCGTTCGGCAGACAGCGAACGTCTCCGCCGTCGCCCCTAGATCATATGACGTTGGACAACCAGATTGTGGATCGCGTCGCGGACGTTCAGTCACGCCCGGACGGAGCCTCGGCAACCACACGGTGCGCTAGCGCTTGCAAAGCAGACTCGATCAATTTCCGAGTCAGCTCGGACTTCTGCCACCTAGATAGGACCTCGCATAGGTCATCTGGTCATCGACGGTAATGACGTCGCAAGTGCGGACGAGCAGGTCGGGGACATCAGTGCCGAGATGTCGACGGTGGGGTGTGAACACGGCTTCGGCTTTGGTCCGCTGAGCAATGCCGATCAGCTCGCTCATCGGGTTCTGGGTTCGAGCGTCGAATACGATCGTCTTCGCGAGGTCGTATCCGAATCGCTTTGCCAGTGAACGAAGTCGGATCTCATCCCAGTTCTGCGCGGATCCGGAGAGATCGGAGCGCAGGTATCCGATCGCGACCGGTTTCATCCGGCGAGAGCCGATCGTGGCACGTCGAGCATGGCCTGACCGGTCAGGGTAGCCGTGTACGCACTACCACAGGGCGATAGTTCCCAAGCGGCCCGGTAGGTGACCTGGCGGAGTAGTCCGTCGAGGTGGAGGGTGCGCAATGCTCGCCTGGTTCGGCGGATGGACAGCGCTGTAACGGTTGCGATCTGGCGGTCGGTGAGTTGTCCGCCGGGTTGCAGGATGCGAAGGACGAGTGCTTGGTCGACCGTGGACATCGTTGTCTCCCTGGAATGTATCTTCTTCTCACATTTGCCCGCGTAGCCTGGCAATACGACGTTGGAAGAGGGTGGACGAGAACGTCTTCCAGCGTGGCGGGCCTGGCAGGTTCCGAACAGCGCCGAGCCCGATACGAAGGTGGTATGAACCCGATCCATCGATTACCAAGAAGGGCGAGGGGGCGACGATGATCGTCGGCAGGTGGACGGCAGCGCATGTCCGGGCGCTCCGGGTGGATGCACTGAGAGAGAGCCAGCCGGCATTCGCCGAGCGACTGGGCTTCGAGGCCGTCACGATTCGTAAGTGGGAGTACCGGGCAACCGAGGCAAAGCCGGTTCGTGGCGCGTCAGCGGCCGCGCTCGACACACAACTTGCTCGACTTGCCGCCGACCAACTTCGCCGAATGGAGTTGGCGCTCACGGCGCTGGACACGGAGAGCGAGGACGACGTGAACCGTCGGCAATTCGGAATCGCAACCACCGCGAGCGCGGCCTCGCTTGTCGGCCCCGCAGCCAGCCGCGGCCCAGTGGTGGAACGACCGCGAATCGGACTCTCCGAGGTGCGAGCATGGATCGAATACACCGAGGAACTCGAACAACGCGACCAGCGGGAAGGAGGAGCTCGATTGGTGAAGGCCGCGAGCTCCGCGTTGGCCCATGCCCGTCGCGAGGTTGACGAGAGCCACTGTGATCAGGCAACAGGCGCGGCGGCCGCCAGCGCGGTGGGCAACCTCGCCGTCACTACAGGATGGCTGGCATACGATGCCGATCAACACGCATTGGCCCGGTCTTGCTATCGCACGGCCCTAGAGATGTCCGTGCGCTCCGGCGATGATGAACTCGCCGTTCACGCTCTGCTCTATTCGGCGAACCAAGAGATCGCGCTGTCCCGTCAAGGCATGGGCAATCCGCATCTGGCGCTGCAAAATGCGAGTCGGGCGGATCGTCTGGCACAGCATTGGAATCCTGGCCGAGTGCACGCGCTGATCGCCGTCCGGCAAGCACAGGCGTGGGGGCAAGTCGGCAACCATGACGGATTCCGAACCGCGATGAGCAAGGCACACGCCGCGATGGATACAGCCTTGAACTCCGAGATTCTCGGGCGCTGTCCGCGTTGGCTGCGCTTTGTCGATCCGCCGGAGTTGGCGGGACACGAGGCACGTGGCCACAGCGACCTCGGCGACTATCGGACCGCTCTAACCCACTACGAGCGCGCACTACAGGGTCAGAGCGTGCGCAACGAGGCGAACACCCGTGCCTGGCACGCGGCAACTCTTGCTTCCGTGGGGGATACCCGTGAAGCACTCTCGACGGGTCAATCGGTCCTAGACACTCTCGACGCGATCGGATCGACCCGCACCCTGAGGACGATGGCACCGATTCGAGCGCTCCACGCCGCCAAGGACTCTGGATTCGCCGACCGCTACGACCAACTCGATCGGAGCGTTCTCACAGCGTGAACGGACTGCATTTCACCCACTACTCGGCTGCCGCCTCGCGCCAATATCGCAGCGTTGTGGAAGACATCTACCGCCGGTCCTACCGCGAGGCTATCGACTCGGGGCATACCTTCGATTCGCCGGAGGCGTTCATGCACCGTTTCGACGCCTACACCGATCCAACACGGGAGAGCGGCATCGAACTCGTCATCGCCTACCTGAACGATGTCTCGATCGGCCAGACCTGGGGCTGGCCGCTGACGCCCAACACCGCATGGTGGGATGGCCTCACCCTCGATGGTCCGCTCGCTGCCAACGGAGATTTCATTCGTGAGAGCGGCACAAGAACTTTCGCGCTGAGCGAGATCATGGTCGACCAATCTTATGCAGGTCGCGGCCTTGCCCATCGTCTACACGACGAATTACTCGCAGGCCGCACCGAAGATCGTGCGACGCTGCTGGTCGAGCCGGAGAACGACCGGGCGTACGCCGCGTATCGCCGCTGGGGTTGGGACCGTGTAGGACGTCTGACCCCGTCGTGGCCGGACGCACCGACCTTCGACGTATTGCTGATGGCACTCGCCGGGCGGAACACCACCATTCGTGGCGCCGCGTCAACGTAGCTGACTGCCGGCCGCCGCGGTAGCCGACCCGGAGCCGAAACTTCACCAACCACAGTCTCCAACTAGAACTCCGATGAATATACTTGGACCCCGCTCCGTACGGCCGCATGTTGGTCGTCAGTGAGATTGAAGATCTGCGAGTTCGACTTCGAGACGGTCTATGGCGAACGAGGGTCTTGTTACACCGAATGCCACCATGTCACGCCGCTACATGTATCCGGGGCCACCGAGACTCGAACAAGCGACCTCATCCTCCTGTGCGCCAACTGCCACCGCATGATCCACCGCAAGTCTCCTTGGCTGACGCCGGACCAGCTACGCGCCTTGGTCAGATCTGGAACCAAGTCCGGCGCTAGATGATCGCACTACGTCAGCGTGGAGAATTTAGGCCATCGCGCTGACGAAGACCTGCGCCGCTCGGGATTCCACCTCAGTTGCAGGCACCCGTCCGCCGAACGACAGATAGCCGACCACCGTTTCCTTCGCGATCGCGAGCAACTCCTCGTCCAGCGCTCGACTATCCAGCGCCTCGAAGACCACGAACGGCGCCAAGCGTAGGAGTCGTTTGAGGAAGTCTCGAAGGACGTCTCGTTCGGTGAGGTCGGGGCCGGCGAAGTTCATCTGTTTCCAGGTCCGCAGGATCGATTGGATCAGGTGAGGGCTGCCGCCGAGCGCGGCGCGCCGGGCGTAGATCTGGTCGAATGCTGCTTCGCCGAGCACGTGGAGCGCGGTGTATGGGTCGGAATCGGCGGGGGCATACACGAGTTGGGCTCTCCACCACATGCGCCCGAGGACGTGGCGGGTGAGATCAGAGCTCAGAACCCGATCGCCAGGGGGTTTCGGGTAGCGCCAGTGCGCGACATCAGGAAGAACGATCAGCGCTAGAAACGCCCAGACATCGCCGGAGGCCGCCTCGGCGGGCGAAATTCGCATCTCGCTGTGCAGCGCCACGGCAAGTCGCAGATCGAAGCTGTTCTTCTGCTTGACATCCGGTGGTTCCGGAAACCCGGAATCCTTGGCCAAGTCGACGACGATGTCGCGCAGGAGTTGGAGCTTGGACTGCTCGATCCGGGTACCACCGGTTGCGACGAACACCGCGGAGCTGTCGGCAAGCGACCAACGACTGTTCAACTCGATCGGACCGAGTTCCTTGTATTCCGCGGCAAGGAGTTTCGCGCGGTGACGAAGGAGTCGCGGATAGAGGAGTGTCATGCGACCCCCTCGAAAATCTTTACCGCTGCCTGCAATTGTGAAGCGAAGAGGTTCGGGGATTCTTGCGCGGCGAGCCGGGTGTCGGTGATGGACCGGCCGGGGAACAGACGACCGAACAACTCCTGCAGAGTGGCTCCCAGAGTCTCGTCGATATATGTCGCGTCGTCGTCGAATTCACTGATTCGCAGCGCGTGGTCGACCATGGTTCGTGCCACATCTGCGTACAGCATCGACAGCGCCATCTTGTCTTGCAGTCGAGGACTTCCTGCCCGCTGCAATGCTTCAGCGATCAGTGTCTTCTTTTCATTGACCAGCAGCAGCAGTGACCCCATCGTGGCGACATCGAGGTCTGTACCGATCTCGAGGTGCCAGGCGGCATCACCGGGGTAGTTGGTTTGCTCGAAATCGACAATAGCGATGGGGAACTGAGGAGCGTCACCCTGCAGCCGGATCTGCGCACGATCGCTCCACAGCACAGATCCTGCACGACGGGGCGCGACGGGCCGATCGGTGCCATGTCTGCGGCGCGCCAGAACCAGTACGGTGTCGAGCATCAACACGCCACCCAAATCTGCTCCGACTAGATCCGCCCGCAGCTCGACCTCGCCGTTGGCGGGGACGATGACTCGTGACACCGTTCCGCGCAGCTTGGACCCGGTGGATGTCCAGACTGCTGCCAACGCCACCTCGGTACCGGGAGCGAGCATCGACTCGGCCAGCGCTCGCTCGAGATCGATGCGAATAATCCGTCGCAGCGGCAGGTTCGTCTGGTAGTCCCAGTGCGGGAGATGATCCGGCAATGGGATCTCCTCATCACCGATCGTCAGTAGCCACTCCCCCGCCCGGATCACGCCGGCAGTCGGCTTCTTATACGGCAGAACACGATTGGCCATCAGCTGACCGCCTCGGTGTACAGGACGATATCGGTCATCGTGTCCGGGGCGGGCTTGACGATAACCTTCCACACACCGCCGTCGCCACCCTCGATGACGTACCTGGGTGTCGTGTGGACCTCACCATGCGGGTCTTCCCAGCCCACGAGGCCAGGCATCTCGGCGCCTATGGGCGGGTCCATTTCGAGCCCACCTTCACTGTTCAACGCAACAGCAACGTCCGCGCTGACCCGCTGTGCGATCGGCACCGGCAGCTTGAATCGCTGCACTACAACGCCATGCCCCCAGAGCTCGTCAGGTTCGGGATCACCGACGTACTCGATCTTGGGCCGACGACGACGGACAGACACCTGCCTCGCAGCCTGTCCCGGCTGGTGATCGGCCGCTTCACCGACTCGAGCGCCGCCGTCCGACACGGTGGGTTCGCCCAAGCCGCCGGACTCGAACGCTTCCGAAGTGTCGAGGTCATCGGACTCTGCGGGATCGTCTCGCCTCCCGCTAGGCCGCCGTTTCGGTGCAGCTCGCGGCGGTGGCGCGGTATCGCCGGGCCTGCCGTAGTCGGTTGCCGACCCGATGCCCCAGACACCACCGACGAGGGGTGACAGGCGGTCGCTTGCCGCACCGAGGGATACTTGCGCCACCTCGACGCCGGCGCTTCCACGGGGCCCGATGACCTTGTCGATCTCCTCCTTCATCCGTGTGAATGTCATTTTCACGAACGAATACTCAGGGTGGTCAAGCGTCTGATAGTTCCAATTGTCGTGCGTCGGTGGCTCGGCCTTCGCGTACGCATCATCGAGCTCTTTGTCAGCACGGAAAACCCCTGCATAGGCAGAGATTTCACTGGCAGGCTTCGGTCCTGGCCAGTAGGTGACCACGAGCTCGGCCGGTCGCATCAGGCACACATGATGCACCATGCCGGTTTCGAAACCGGCCATGTGCTCAGCGTTGCTCGGTTCGAATCGAAGGGCAACCGTCTGATGCAATCCGAAGCGTCCGAGCAGCTTCTTGGGCCGCCTGCAGTGGAGCTCGTCGGCACCGCTGCCGACCATCTTCCGGTAGGCCTCGACGAACAGCTTCAGGGTCTTCATTCGGGCTGGATCAGGGACCGGGTACTCGATGCCGTCACAGGTCACCGAGAACCGCATCGGCGGCACACCGAAGCTGTCGGGCAGCATTTTCGGCCACAACTGGTAGACGATGGTCTCTGCCAGGTACCGAGCAATATCGGACGGTTCACTGCCGTCCAGGTTCGGATCCAGGATCGAGATCGTCGTTCCGGTTTCGGTCGCCCCGAACGGGCGAAGACCCAACTTGCGCGCCATCGCGTCGGCCGCATCCCCGACCAATGGCTCGATCACGTCACCTGATGCGTCTCCCCACCAGTGCCTACCGGTGTACCGGCGTTCGCGGTCGCTTTCCTTGGCGTCGTAACTCTTCCATAACGCGGCAGCCATCAGGCGGGTCTCGTATTTCCCCTGGTACTGGCAGCGGGTATGTACGAGGATCGTGCCTGACCCCGATGCGAGGTAGAGGATTCCCTTGCCGAAGCCATAGGTTCCGCCACCCAATGCCCGATCGCGTGGCTCGCCGATATTACGAAGAAATGCTACGAAATCGCGGCCTTGGTCGGTGACTGCGTCAGCTCGTGTCGGTCCACCGAGACCACGCGTTCCCCGATCGGAAATCGACAGCACACGAATTGTGGGCTGTTGCAGCGCATCTCGCAACGGTAGCCGCTGCTTGGCGGGCGCCTTGCGCAGAAGGTTATCGCGCCATGCAGGGGCATCGGCCGCACTGACAGTCTGCAGGTCGATGCGATAGTCGACCGGAATTCCGTCTCCCTGGCGCGCGTCCCAACTGTTCTGTGCCGATTCGCGGACCAGGATCGTCAGATGATCCAGCTCGGGCTTACCCAGCTGATTCCTGATACCTTCCGCAGCGCTCGCGCCGTCGGGTGGAAATGGTTGGGAGACCCAGGCAGGTGCCGTCATCGGGATGCCTCGAGCATTACCTTGATATGCCTCTCGACGTCATTGGCTTCCATCGGAGCAGGTGATTCGCCGGACAGGTCGATCGTGTAGTCGACATTGCGGACGTTGGTGGAGATCGACGCGGCCGCCAGGTCTACGGTCGTGAGCCTCGGGAAGGCGACATCGACGTTATACCAATGGTGTTCGTTGATCGAGTACCGCGAATGTACGTAGTGATCGTTATCGGCGGCGCGATAGCCGACAGCCGCGAGGCGCGTGAGGATCTCGCTCTCGTCGTCGGAGAGATCCAGCACACGCTTGATCAGTTCGAGGAAACCTATACCGCCCTGGACGTCGGCCTCCAGCCGCAACCACACCAATCCCAAGATGCCGCCGAGCGGTGGCTCCAACTGGTCCAGGCCGTGGATACGTACCGATCGCCCATCCGGATTCGTCGTGGTTTTCACCTCGAGCGCGCCTACGCTCGTCGCGAAGTCGTGCCGGTGGCCAGTCGGCCCCTTCCACAGCTGGATCGCACCGCTGTCATGTTCGAGCAGGATCTCCAGCACCACCAATTCACCGAATAGTCCGGCGAGCTGCTGTGTCCCCAGTGGTGGCCCGGGATTGAGAAACAGGGCGCGCCAGCGATCGAGGACGCGGTACAGCACCTTCACCGGGTTCCCCGAAGACTCCTCGGTGGCAACGAGAATGTCTGCGCACAGGGTCGCAAAGATATCGTTCAAATCCCGACGGAGGCAGGTGAGATCAGCGTAGTCCTGCACTCGCCCATCGTGTTCCAACGTTCGCTTGCGCAGCTCCAGAACCGGGCCGTTGAGACCCTTCCGCACGACCTGGTGTGCACCGATCGGTACGAGCAGATGGCGGCTTCCTTCGCTGTCCAGGCCTGCGGCCAATGACCCATTCGCTGTCGGGACCGGAAGATCGGACACAGTGACGACGGATGCTTCGGCGCTCGGCCTCCGTTCCAGCCGCCGCCACTGATCGTCGAGAACTTCCTTCAGATCGTTCAGCATCAGATGTCCTCGGAGTCGAGGAGGCTGAAATCCTCCTCTTCGATCTCGACACCAGAAAGATCAGCGGAAATGTAGTCGGATTCCCAAGCGACAGTGCTGTCGTCGTTGGCCGGCGATGGGAACACGAGGCCGACGCCGATCACATGTTCCGGCGCGTTCAGTGGCTCGCGTTTGTCCTTCGACGGCTCGGGTTCCGACACCTTGTCGATCGGATACAACACCACAAGACCGGCATCTGGCTGCTGCGCCTTGCGGGCTTTGGCGATATCGCCTTCCGTTGTGGCAGAAGTGATCCCGTCGAGATCGAGGCCCGCGTCTCTGCGGCTCATCAACGTCTTGATGTCCGTATGGTCGATACCGGATGCGAATTGCGAACGAACGATCCGGCCCACACTGACTCCTGGCGCGAAGTCGAACAGGTTCTGCTCTACTGCGGCTGGTTTGCCAACGACTGCAATGTTCCACCGCCGCAGGGTGCCTGCGTTGCGGATTCGTTTCTCGATGTACCCGCTCATCAGTTTCGCGTCGCATTCCTGCGACTTCTCGTGGAACTGATAGTCGCGCAGGAAGTCCAGAACGAACTCGCTCGGCACGTCGCGAATCAGGTAGCGGCCATCCGCGCCGTTTCCTTCGGCTCGACTGCTGCCGAGCGCCGCCTTCACGAGCGCCCGCGCCGCCGCCTGGTTACCCAGCAGCCAGTCGGCGTCTTTGCGGAAGTATCGGGTCTGAACTCGTTGCCCGCCGTAGGAGGACAGCGCCGACACAGCATCCTTCATCTTCGCTGCAGCCGTAACACGGAGCGACGGGTGTGTCCGCAGTCGCACCGCGAAGGTCATCGGAGTCTTGTCCTCGGTCATGTAAACGTCGATGTCGCGGCGCATCTCGGTCTCGACCGTCGCGAGGTGACGGAACCAATCCTCGAGTTCTTCGGTCATCCAGATGCGCGGCAGATCCGCATATCCGTTCCGGTATCCGAACCAACGCCCCATCTGCAGGAGGGTGTCGTAGGTGGAGACTGTCCGAACGAAGTAGCTGACCGACAGGCCTTCCAGAGTAAGTCCGCGAGACAAAGTGTTGCCGCCCACCGCAATAGCGACAACCGGGCCGTTCTCGTAGTCGAGACGGTCAGTGCTCTCGGAGTTGTCCATCACAATCCGGCAATCACGCAGAACACCAGCCAATTCCGAGGCGAGCTCATCGAATGAGACCAGCTTCTCATCGAACTCGACAGCAGGAACCCTCGACGTCTCCTCGTCCCACAGGTCGCGTAGTTCGCGCCGCAAGGCGGAGTCAGACAGATTGTTCGCGACCCTGGCACGCAGCAACATCAGCGGGTCACGAAAGCTGTTGTGGACAGCGGTTCGCACGCTGGTATGAATCAGCATGGTGCAGTGCGGATTTCCGCTACCGCGAATCCGACGGGCGGCCGTCGTCAGCCAAAAGTACAGAACGGCGCGCCGCAACGTGTCGGTGATCGACGGGTAGAAATCTTCGGCATCTGCCCTGGTCTTCGGGCGAACGAGCGCCACGTCATCGTCCGGAACATTGCGGATCATGTCGTAGCCATCGTCGACGTCTGTCGGGTCTTCGCCATCGAGGGCATAGCGGCCGAACAGCACCTCGGTGCCGAAATGTCCGTGCGGTTTCGGCAGATTCACGATGAAGTGCTCTGGATAGAGATCGTCTGCTGATGGATCGATGAGCAGATTCGCAAACGGCGAGGCCGTGTACCCGACATAGGCGGATTTGGGAAGCGTGTTGAGGATTTGACGGATCAGCGGGTTGATCGACTTGGTCGCAACAGTCGCTTGGTCGGCCTCGTCATCGATGATCAATGCGGGACAGTCTGACAGGTACTCCGAAGCGTCACCCAACCACTTGACCAGCTTGCGCAGCACCGTGGCGTTCTTCTTGACCACGCACAGCACATGGGTCTTGTTCGACTTCCCGAAGAAGCTAGCTGGGTTGGCAGTCGGCGAGAAATCGCGATCGAGGTCGGTGATCTGCGTCCACAGCGTCGGGTTCGGTTCCACCAGCTGCTGAATGAGTCGCGCCTGGGTCTGACGGCGCAGGCCGTTGTGGATGCCGGCCAACACGATGAATAGCTTGTAGCCGCGGTCGGCAGCCTTCGCCATCACTGCGGTGAAGTTGGTGGTCTTGCCGGACTGCACGTAGCCGACCACCAGACCCCGAGTGGAGAACTCGTTCTTCCGAGGATGCTGGAGCAACGACACGATCCGTGTCGACGAGTCGTCCAGACTGTTGATGGCCGGATCCCTCGGCCACCCCTGCTTGATGAGATCGTCCTCGATCGCCGGCCACAGCTTGTCATCCGGATGCGGTCCCGCATACCAGGTTTCGTAGTTGTCGATGACCACCGAGTGCGGCTCGCGCATCTCCTTGATCCGAACCATGTCCTCGTCGTAGCGCTCCATGATCCGCTTGATCACGTCTTCGGAGGCGAACAGCCGGAGCTTCTTGATCGCCTCGACTGGGGTGTCCTTGTCCAAGAAGGACTTGAACACGTCGTACTGGCTGTCGATCAGATCACTCATCGGATGCTCCCACCTGCGCTAACCCTCGGTCGACGATGGGAGGTTTCGCTCCCCCGCGTTGCGGGTAACAGTATCGGCTCGTTCCGACCAGTTGGAAGTGAGTGCGATAGTTGTTACCCGGTCGATGTGGGCTATCGGTGGGCAACGGCAGTTCGCTACACCATCAGCTGAACAGGCGATCCATTCGCTGCAGATGGTCGATCGGCGCCGAGTCTCGGGTGTCGAGCCAGGGGCGATCGACCACCTTTCTGGCGTCTTCGTGGCTCACCTTGAAGCCGAGCGCGGCCGCGAGCACGTGCAATGCCAGAACCGGCGGCACCGCGTTACCGATTTGCTGGGCAACATCCTTGCCCGACCACGGGTAATCCGCCGGGAAGGTTTGTAGCCGACCAGCCTCCTGCAACGTCAGACGGCACAACGGGTTGTCGTCGAGATCGACAACCCTGTTGCGCGACACCTTGCCCGTGACAGTCGCTGAAGGTTGATCGAACCGACGAGTGCCTCGAAGCTTCGGGTCGCCGCCAGTCCCGTAGTTCGAAATAACCTTGAAGGGGCCGCTGCGGCCAAGTGCATCCCCCATCGACTCCCACGGCAGACGCTTCGGGCCGCCTTCAGCTCGGCCAACACCCTTGCGGTATCGGTGATGCGTGGGTTCGGGCAATTCCCGTGCCTCGCCAAGGCTTGCGATGAGGATCGCCCGGCGTCGCGTCTGTGGCACCCCGTACTCCTCAGTGTGCAGAACCCCGCAAACGGCCCGGTAGCCAAAATCCTTGCGTTCCAGAACTTGGGCCATTGCCTGCCAGACAGGTAAGACGGCTTGTACTTGCTCCAGCACGATGAATTTATAGGGATTCTTGGCCTTATGCGCTTCCAGAGCCCAGCGAAGCGGCTCCAGGACCAGGCCTGTTCGCACATCGTCGAGCTGGGAGACCTCGTCTGCCACATCTTCGCCGTCACCCATGCGCCCAACAAAGGACAGCACCTCGTCCAACGCCCTGCGCCCCGCACCGGAACCGGCGACCGTGAACGTCTGGCAGGGCGGCCCACCGGCCAGGATCCACGCTCCGGGCACATCAGCCGGTCCGAAATCCCGTACATCGTGAGGTACGGAATTCAAACCAGCCGATGCTCGCGTCTCGCAGGCGTTCCTATCCCACTCGAACCCGTAGACATCCAGCCCCAACCAACGCGCAGCGACATCGAGCCCCCCGGGGCCAGCGAACAGATCGACGACGTCCGCTGACGGGATAGGTAGCTGTTCGTCGACATCAGGGTGCATGAATCGAGATCTTAGCCGGCGGGCGAACACATGGACACCGCGATCAACCGTTGAGGGTCGCTCGAACTGCCACTCCCAGAGCTCTCGCCAGGGGTGGCGGTGTTGCGTTTCCAAGCTGCCTGTACTGGTTGGTCTTCTTCCCAGCGAACATCCAGTTCGATGGAAAACCCTGCAAGATGGCAACCTGGTCCAGCGTGAGCTTCACCATAGAACTCGCGGGGCCCGATGGATCCCAGGCAAAGCCTGGGCCCGGGTACTCATTTCCCACCGATGATCCGTTGACGGCGAACCGCTGTGCCCAGATCGCCTTCGAGCCAGTCAGTCCTAGGTCGGGGCCGCCGCGGTCATATGACCCGCCGACGATCGTTGGTGCTACCTCATTGGCATAGGCAGCCCACGCGTCCGCGTGCACCCAACCGCCACTGCCCATCGACTGCCTGAGGGCAGTACCTACAGTCAGATGTGGTGACGGTCCGACAGGCCGCAACTCGCTATGGAATCTCGCGACACCGCCGTCCCGGAACGCAATGAGTATTCCGGACGCGCGATCCTGCGGAACGCCGAAATTCATCGCGTTGACAACGAGCCAAGCATATTCATAACCAGCAAATTTGAGGTCCTCATTGATGCTTTCACGAATCGCGAGATACTTCGTGCCCTCCGCGAGGATCGCTACATTCTCGATGAGCACGGCTCTGGGCTGGAGTTCTACGACCAGCTGAACGGTCTTCTTCAACAGTTCGAACTCGATCGAGTTGCTTCGCCCTCGCGACGCCGTCGCAGACGACTTGACTCGTGGCAAACCAGCCGATAGCAAGTCGACATCAACTCGAAGGTCAACCCCGGGTTCGAACTTGAGCAGATCCTGATCTCTGACGTCCCAATTGGGCCTGTTCAGGCTCAGAGTCTGGCACGCAATTTCACGGTCCTCAACAAGAACGACCGGGTCGAACCCCGCCTGCTCGAGCCCCAGCGCAGAACCACCTGCGCCTGCACACAACTCAAGCGATCGCAATCTACTGATTTCCCGCACCTTGCTACCCCTCCACAAGCTTCTCGATCGCACGAAATACGCGAGCAGATCCCTCCCGACCGTGCCAGTGCAACCGTACACGAATTCGGTTGCTGTACAGAAAGATTAACCGGTCGATAGTGCCCTCCAGCAGCACATCAACGGTTGACTCCTTGCTCATGACTAGTCAAATAGGCCCCCCATCCGGTTCTCGATCATGACGGCAGTCACGTCACACTCACCGATCACAACCCCCGACCATCCGCCAGGCAGGTCAATGCCCCGGCTCGACGATCACACGGCGCATGAGCGACTTCCGCACAATAAGTTGCGCCACGCCCTCACTGGGCCGCCCGCTCGAACTCGGCATACTTGACGCCGTGACCGATTGGGTGCCCGTACGGTCCGCCTCCCCCGAGGAGCTCATGGCCAACCTGACGCCGAAGGGTGGGTTCACTCAGGCCGTACTGACAGGCTGGGGTGCGCCCTGACCTCCACCCCAAGGATGGAAAAGGGCTGTGTCAGACCAGGATCGGTGGTCTGAGGATTTGACGACGTTTCTTGGATAGCCGACGGCTATGGTACGGTCGCCGCACAAGTCAGGCCCCGGTGGTGCTACGAACACCGCCGAGGCCCTGGGCGAGAATCTGGTACCAGCAGACTCACCGCCGTAGGCAGGAAGCCTACCGATGATTCTGGCATCTCCGCCAACCTCCCCCCTTGCCGCTGTGCGCCCGGGCGAGTTGTGCGGGTGATGCGCCTTACCCGCGCAGTCGTCGCCCGTCAGAGGGGCCGATGCATCTATTCCGATGACACAGGGTCGGCCGGTAAAGGCGGACTCGGACGGCTCCACCGTGGTTGGTGGCGTGGATACCAGGGCTTCCCTGGGTGTTCCTGACTCTGTGCAGCAACCCAGTCCCGGCCCTTGCCGAGTAATGCCCGGCGGGCGTGCATCACCAAACGACCGTGGCGACGACCGACCGGCGGACCTCGCGTCACGGGTGCATCCGTACCTCGCGGTACCGGGGTACCCCTGCACTCCCTCCGCTCTCCCACTCCCAGCGGGACGGGCAGTCGCGCGTTACCAAATAGTGGTACGTCCGTTCACATGTACCTGGGCTGGGGTTTTCGTTGCCATGCACAGTGATTCGGCGAAGTTCTGGCGCGTGGCGGCGGGAAGGGGGACCCTCGGAGTAGAGGATCGCGTTACCCAGGAGCCGCATGACTGTCAGAAGTGACCGTGAAGGTGGCTTGCCGGAGACATTGCCCGCGCTGGAGCAGTTGCCGGCGGATGAGGCTCGGGATCTGTTCGAGTTGATGAGGGCCGCGAGTACGTTCGAGGCGGCCGCGTTGGACAAGTCCATCGATTCGATGGTCTCCGCGTTGCCGCGGCCGTTGCGCCGGGTGACGAAGAAGATCATGTTCGGCGGCAGATGACGGACCTGACGACGCGGGCGCAGTTGATTCTGCTGGCTCGGACATTGCATGTTCATCCGCAGCGGTTGGATCACCTGCGGTATCTGGGGGCCGATCGGCTGCATGCGTTGCATCAGCAGATCTCGGGGGTGTTGTTCGATCAGCACACGGACACGTTTCGGCGGATCAGCGCGCTGGTGCCGTTCATTCCGTTGACGATCTCGATTCCGCTGGTGCAGAAGCTGGTTCCGCCGATGATGACGGGGCGGGCGGCGGGGTCGGTGGGGTTGGATCATCCGGGCAAGGCGGCGGAGACGTTGACGATGCTCGAGGCGGGGTACGCGGCGGATTGTGCGCCCTATCTCGATCCACGGGCCATCGAGCAGCTGGCCGATCAGATGGCGCCGGGGCCGATCGTCGACATCGTGAACGAGTTGCTGCGGCGGCAGGACTATGTGACAGCCGGTCCGTTCTTGTCCTGTGCGACACCGGAATTGATCGCCGCGGTCGAGGCGGGGGTGCGCGATGACGCGGGGCTGATCTTCTCGGCTGCGTTCTCCTACGACGTCGACGTGCTCAGTGCGGTGGTTCGCCAACTGCTGGATGGGCCGCATCGGCGGGTGCCGCGGATGACGCAGACGGTGTTGGCGGGTTCTCCCGACCTGCAGCATGCTGCGCTGTCGGTGTTTTCCCGGTGCGCGCCCGATGTGATCCGCCGAGTCGGTGACATTCTGTTCGGGAATGCGCGGCCCGGTGATGTCGCGCGGTTGGTGCGCAACGCGCTCGCGCTCGGGGCGGTTCCCGAATTCCTCACGCTGGCTGGGTATCTCACGCCGCTGGGGCTGTGGACGCTGGTCGGCAATCCGGTGTTCAGCGATCCGGATGTCGGGGTGGATCTGGTCGCGCCGATGGATGGGCGCGGCGATGCGGAGAGTTGGCGTGGGTTGTTCACGTTGATGTCGCGGATGGATGACGATGTCAGGAGCGCTGTGGGGTACGCGCTGGCTTTGCTCTCGGAGTCCGCGGTGGCGGAGTTGCCCGCGCGGGCGACCGAAACCGGTTGCTGGCCTGCGTTACTCGATCTGGTGGCGGTTTCCGGGGAGCGGGGGCAGTCGCGGTTCGGGTCGATCTGGGCGCAGTTGGGGCCGGAGCGGCGGGCCTATCTGCACCGGTGCATCACCGAGCTCAGGTACGACTCGCGGTTGGCCGAGATCACCGCACTGGTCGAGCCGGTGGAGGTGGATCTGCTGTTCTATCAGCGGCGGCAGAAGGGGCGCTATCGCAACGGGTGACGCGACATCCGCGTGCGAGTCCGACAAAGTGGGTACCTCGGACATCGACCGTTGATTTCCAGGAGGACCCGTATGTATCCCGCTCCCGCCCAGCGCCCAACCACCGGAGGAACGGCGGTGACCGCGGCGATCCTGGCGTTGCTCGGTGGGTTCGCGGCGTTCGGCGGGGTCGTCATGTACGTGGTGAACACGCTGCGCTTCGACGCGCGGTGGCTCGCGTGGGGGCTCGTGCCGGGATGGGCGTCGATCGTGACGGCGGTGCTGTTGGTGATCGACCTGGTCGCCTCGATCATGCTGGTCTCCGGGGCCATCCTGATCTTCCGCAAGCGCAACCCGGGGCGCGTGCTCGTGGTTCTGGGCTGTCTCGGCGTGATCGGCACGTATGCGCTCGGAGCTCTGTCGACGGTCATCCAGCTCATGGATTACCGGTTTCCGTTGAGTCGGCAGCTGGAAGCGATACTCGGGAATTCCAGCATCGACTCGATACTCGGGGCCGACGTCGACATTCCCTGGGCGGTTTCGCTGCTCATGATGGTGTTTCCGGTGATCACTGTTGTCCTGGCCGTGCTGCCGTCAACGAAACGGTGGTGTCGAGGCGGCGCTGATCGGCGCCCGGCAGGTTGGGCCCCCGGCGCGCCGACGATGCAGCCCTACCCGATGCCCAGACCCGGAATGCCTCCCGCAGGTGGTTACGGTGCACCACAAGGACATTGGCAACAGCCGAACCAGCCACCGCAGGGCGGCTACCGACCGGGTAACCCGCTACGTTGAGCAAGTGAAGCGGGTTCCCCATTCGTGTAACTGCTCGACCAGTTCCGGTGGGCCGAGGACGCGGAAATTCGCTTCTACCTTGCCGAGCACCAGCATCGGCCAGTCGAGGCTGTCGACGGTCATTTCTATGTGGGTGCGGTTGTCGGGGAGGGCGGTGATGGTGCACCAGCGGCCCACTCGGGCGTGGACGTCGGTGGCCGGGGCTGCTATTTCGGCGGTGACGATATAGCCGGAACGGCGGGCGCCGATGGCGTTGTGGACGAAGGTGGCGGCGTCCGGGGCCGGAAGGGTGCGGGGGCGGAAGCGGGCGCCGGTGCTCGCGGAGCCGGTGAGGCGGTCGACCCGGAAGGTGCGCCAGTCGTGGCGGGTGAGGTCGTAAGCGACGAGGTACCAGCGCCGGCCCAGGGAGACGAGACGGTGGGGTTCCACTTCCCTGGTACTGGTGCGGCCGTCCGCGGCGGTGTAGGTGAAGGTCAGGCGTTCTTCGCGACGGCAGGTGAGGGCCAGATCGGTGAGGACGGCGGGGTCCACGTCGGAAAGGGGGACGGCGGTCCAGGCGGTGGATTCGGTCATGGCGCGTAAGGCGTCGACGCGACGGCGTAGGCGGGTGGGCAGGACGGTCACCAATTTGCCGAGTGCGCGGATGGACGGTTCGGCCAGGCCGTCGCCCGCACCCTGGGAACCGGCTTGCAGGCAGACGGTGATGGCGACGGCTTCGTCGTCGTCGAGGACCAGGGGTGGCATGGCCGCGCCCGCGGCCAGCTGATAGCCGCCGTCGACGCCGGGGCGGGCATCGACGGGATAGCCGAGTTCGCGAAGGCGGTCGATGTCGCGGCGCAGGGTGCGGGCCGAAACACGCAGGCGTTCGGACAGTTCCGTGCCGGACCAGGACCGGTGGGTCTGCAGCAGCGACAGCAGTCGGAGGGTGCGTGCGCTCGTATCGGCCATATTCCGAGTATCTCGCAATTGCGGTCAGAAACTGGCCGCAATGGGTTCTACCTTGGGTTTCACAACACCGACAAGCAAAGGATCCGGACATGACCACGAGCACCCAGATCGACACCGAGCGCACCGACATCCTCGAGATGCTCGCCAAGCACCGGCACTTCCTGCGCTTCACTGTCCGCGACCTCACCGACGAGCAGGCGGGTCTGCGCACGACCGTCAGCGAGCTGTGTCTGGGCGGACTGATCAAGCATGTGGCCGCGGTGGAAGCGAATTGGGCGGGCTTCATCCTCAACGGGCCCGCGGAAGCCCCCGACTTCTCCTCGATGACCGAGGAACAGATCGCGCAGTGGGGCGAGATCTTCCGGATGCTGCCGGGCGACACGCTCGAGGGCGTCCTGGCCGAGTACGAGCAGGTGGCCGCACGCACCGACGAGCTCGTGCGCACCCTCCCGGATCTGAACGTGAGTCAGCCCCTGCCGGAGGCCCCGTGGTTCGAGCCCGGCGGACGCTGGACCGCGCGCCGCACGCTGATGCACATCATGACCGAGACCGCCCAGCACTCCGGGCACGCCGACATCATTCGTGAATCGCTGGACGGAGCGAAGTCGATGGGGTGATCTCGGCGAACAGGGACTCGGCCGCCGTACGGTGTTCGGTGGCGGCAGCCGGGTCCGTCGCGTCGAGAACGTCGGCAATGCCCTGGTGGGCTGTCGCCTCCTCGAAGCGGTGTCCCAGTCTCGGTGCCAGGGCCAGGGTTTCGCGGTAGAGGTCGAGGGCTTGCTCGGGAAGTCCTGCGAGGCGGCAGGTTTCGGCGTAGCCGTTGAGGAAGTGGATCTTCCAGTGATCCTCGAAAAGGGCGTCCAAGAGGGCGAAGGCCTCTCGGTGACCGGCGAGGGCTTCGTCGTAGCGACCCATTTCACGCAGGGCGACGCCCCGGCAGTTCAGGCACCAGGCTTCGTTGTGTTTGTGGCCGTCCTCACGAGCGAGGGCCAGGGCCTGGTCGAGGTGGTCCAGAGCTTGCGCGGGTTCGTCTGCCGCGATCGCTACGCCGAGAGTGATCTGGGCCTGCAGCGAGGGGTTGACCGCGGGGATCGCGAGGGCTTCGCGGGCGAGTTGGACGGCTTGTTCGCGATGACCCAATTGGAGCAGGGCCCAGGCTTCGCTGGCGATGGCGTCGGCGGCGCTCGTCGGACAGCCGCCGGTGGTGTAGAGGTCGCGGGCTTGGCGGAACAGTTCCAGTGGTTCTTCGATACTGCCTTCGTCCCAGCGCAATTGGGCGCAGCGCATCGTCAGTTCGGCCCGGGGTAGCGGGTCACCCACTGCGGCCACCAGGGGTGCGGCCGCGGCGTAGGCGGCGGCCGCTTCGGTCATCCGCCCTGCGTTGTATCGGGCGAAACCCAGGTCACTGTGAGCTTCGGCGAGTTGGCGTGGGTCGCCGAGATTCTGTGCGGCGGTGAGGGATTGCTCGAAGAGCGCGTTGAGATGTGTGGTGCCGCACCGGCGGGCGAAGAACGCGCGCATGAAGCGCGGCAATTCGCAGACGTGGGTATCGGCGCCGACTTCGACGGCGGCGTAGAACACGGCCATCAAGTTGGTGTACTCGGAGACGAACCAGAAGAACGCGGCGTCGCGGCCGGGGAACCGCGGCAGATCGGCGGGCGGTGCGCCGGCCGAGACCGGGCGGGTCGGCGACAGGAACGGCATGGCGCCGTCGGCGGCGGCCGCGGTGTGCACGTAGTAGTCGAGGATGCGGTGTAGTGCGCGTTCACGGTCGGCGGGGGTGTCGTGTTCGAAGGTGGCGGTGCGGGCATGCTGGCGGACCAGGTCGTGGAGGCGGTAGCGGCCGTCAGCCGGTTGCTGGACGAGGTGCGCGTCGAGGAGATCCTCGAGCATGGCGCGGGCGCTGCGCAGCGAGACGTCGGCCACGGCGGCGGCGACGTAATCGGTGAACGTGGAGCCGGGGATCAGGCCGAGCAGCCGGAACAGGCGGCGCTGGTCCCGGTTCAGCTGACGAACCGACATGCCGAAGGCGGTGTCGAATTCGCTTGCCCCCTCGGACATCCGCTCCACGAGAATGCCGATCGACCAACCCGGGCGATGACGCAGACGAGCGGCCGCGAGGCGCAACGCCAGCGGGAGATTGCCGCACAGGCGCAGCACTTCGGCGGCCTGCTCGGGTTCCTTGGCGAGCCGTCCGGCGCGTGCGTCACCGCTGGCCCGCACCAGCAGTTCGGCGCTCTCTTCGGGAGTGAGTACGTCGAGGGTCACCGGCGGGACCTCGTCGAGCTCGAGCAACCGGTTGCGGCTGGTGATGATGGCGACCGACTCGCCCGCACCCGGCAACAGGAGGCTGACCTGCGCGGCGTCGGCGACATTGTCGAGCACGACGACAGCGCGCAACCGCGCCAGCTCCGAACGCCAACAGGCGGCGCGCAATTCGACGCCCCCGTCCTGCGGCACCCTTTCCGAAGGGACCTGCAACGCGGCCAGCAGCGCACGGAGGGCGGCGTCGGGGTCGAGCGGCTGACGTCCGTCGGTGAAGCCGTGGAGGTCCAGGTACAGCTGGGCATCTGGGTATTCGGCGGTGAGCTGATGCGCGGCGTGCACGGCCAGTGAGGTCTTCCCGACGCCTGCCATGCCGTCGATGGCGACCACGCGATCGGCACGCACGGCGGCGATCACCTCGGCCAGTGCCTGCTCGCGGCCGGTGAAGTCGGGCACGTCGCGGGGCAGGTCGTTGCGGGGCGGCGGTGGGGCGTCGGCCGGCGGGCTCGGCGGGGCCGGCTGGCGGCTGGTCTTCGGCGGGGCAGGCAGAGGGTTGTTGGCGCGCTCCCAGAGGGGACGCAGCGGGCGCGGGTCACGTTTGACCAGGCGGCACAGCTCGATGACCGCCGGCCACGGCGGGACCGTCTGGCCGCTGAGATAGCGCGAGAGCGAGGACGAGCTCAGGCCGGTGTCGCGGGCCAGGGCGCGCACGCCACGACCGGACAGTTCCTGGATCAGGCGCAGGCGCGAAGCGAGCTCGTCCTGCGGGTACGCCCGTGCCGTCTGCTGTTGCACAACCACCGTATTCCACTCCCGTTGTCCCGGCCTGAACCAGAAATCTCACGACGGACAAGCCGGTGGTCAGGGCCGTTTTCAGCTGTCCCACAGTGTCCCACAGCCATTCTGTTCCAGCGCCGGACGGGCTGTTATTGGGTCACACCGCAAGCAGCGGAGAAACACCGAACAAGGAGAACGACATGCAGTCTCGGATGAAGAACCCCGCCATGGTCCTCACCGACGCGATGGGCCCCATCCAGCAGGTACTCAAGGCCGTGGAGACCGGTGGCGTGGACAGCGAGATCCTGGAGCTGGTGCACCTGCGGGTCAGCCAGATCAACGGGTGCAGCGCCTGCGTGCACGGCGGCACCACCACCGCACGCAAAGCGGGCGTCAGCGAAGACCGCCTCGCCACCGTGGTCGCCTGGCGCGAGACCCCCTTCTTCTCCGAGGAGGAGCGCGCCGCCCTCGAACTCGCCGAGGCCGCTACCCGGCTGGCCGACCGTCCCGACGCGGTCACCGACGAGATCTGGGACAGCGCCGCCAGCTACTTCGACGAGAAGCAGCTCGCCTCGATCGTGCTGATGATCGGCGTCACCAACAT
Source organism: Nocardia sp. NPDC003183 (assembly GCF_053590715.1). Classification (NCBI taxonomy): domain Bacteria; kingdom Bacillati; phylum Actinomycetota; class Actinomycetes; order Mycobacteriales; family Nocardiaceae; genus Nocardia; species Nocardia sp. NPDC003183. The sequence continues at coordinate 754,170 of NZ_JBSFTG010000002.1, read as the reverse complement.
GTTCAACCGGCTCAATGCCACCACCCGTCAGATCGCCGGCGCCTGGGGCTGAGGCGCCCCCTCCTCGAAAGGAACAGTGACCATGTCCGCGAATCAGCAAGCGAGCAAGAGTAATTCCCACGGCGGGTTCTCCCGGTGGATGCAGCACCGGATGAACGCGCGCATGAACCGCAAGATCCGGCGCGGCAAGGGCACCTTCATGGGAATGGACGTGCTGATCCTGCACACGGTCGGCCGCCGCAGTGGCCAGCCGCGCGATACCCCGATCAGCTGGTTCCCCGGCGAGGACGACTCCTGGCTGCTGGTCGCCTCGGGCGGCAAGGACGGGCACCCCGACTGGTTCCTCAACCTGATGGGCCATCCCGATCAGGCGACCGTCCAGCTGCCCGACCGCGACCCGGTCGCCGTGACGCCTCGGGTACTCGACGGCGCCGAGCGGGCGACGGCCTGGGACCACATCGCCGCAGCCCAGCCCCGCTACGACAAGTACCAGGCCAAGGCGGGCCGGGAGTACGCGGTCGTGCGGCTGGCGGCCACCGCTTGAACGCTCGTGTCGAAAGCAGAGGGCCTGCCGAGGCGTTTCAGACTTCTCGGCAGGCACGGGGGACCGAGCGCCCCACGAGGACGCCTCGGCGCGACCATCGCCCACAGTCAGCGTCGACCTGGCCGAGCTGAATCAGGCGGGCAGCAGTCTGCCGATCACCTCGGCGAGCTGGGCTACGTTGCGACATTCGTGCATGGTGACGATGTCGGTGTAGTCCTCGGCGGCCGAGTCACCGGTCGACCACGAGCGCGACGGCTCCGGGTTGAGCCAGTAGACGGCCTTCGCTCGCTCGGTGATCGCTTGCAGCGCGGCCAGATTCGGATCGGTGCGGTTGGTGCGGGCGTCGCCGAGGATCAGGACACACGTACGCGGGCCGACAGCGTCGAGATAATGGTCGACGAAGCCCTGGAGGACCTCGCCGTAGTTGCTGGATCCGAACCGGGCGACGCCACCTTCACGGACGATGTCCTGCGCGAAGCCCGGTGACGGCGGCTCACCGGGAGTGAAGTACTGGGTGATCTCGGCACAGGTGTCGACGAAACCGAAGCTGCGGACCTTGCTGAACTGGTCCTGCAGCGCCTGCACCAATTGCAGCGTGAATTCGGCGAAACCGCTGACCGAGCCCGAAACATCGGCCAGCACAACGAGGTCGGGCCGACCGCGCTTGCGGGCCCGCAGCACCGGATCGACCGGGACACCACCGGTGGCCATCGATCGGCGCAGGGTGCGGCGCAGATCGATCTGACCGCGCACCGCCTTCTTGCGACGCACCGCCAGCCGGGAGGCGAGCTTGCGGGCCAGTGGGTGCACCAGGCGGCGCATCTCGGCGAGGTCCTGTTCGCGAGCCCCGAGGAAATCCGTTCGGTCCGCTGAGTTCTCGACGCCGCGCCGGGCGATGTAGTCGGTGCCGCGCAGTTCGGCCGAACGCAGGCGTGCTTCGGTTTGCACATCGGTGCGGAACTGGTCGACGCGGCGACGGGCCTCGATGGTACGCACCGCCGTATCGAACTGCCCCGAGCCACCCATGGTTCGGGCGAGCTGCTCGGAGATCTCATCCGGGCGTAGCGATTTCATCGTCAGGTAGGAGGACCAGCCGGCGCCGGAAGCCTGGGTGACCCGGCCCGCGCTCTCCCCCGCACCGCCGTAGGCGCCGAAGGTGTCGAGTGCTTCGCGGGCCAGCTCGGCAGTGTCCTCACCCTGGACGAGGGTGGCCAGCAGACGCTCGCGCAGGTCCTCGGCGCTCTCGCTCGGGCGCGCGGGTGGCAGCGAGACGCCGAGGAAGTACAGGTCGAAGAGCTGGTCGAAGACCTTGCGTTGGCCATTGCGGCGCAGCAGGCAGGCGGCCAGGCCCGAGCGCAGGACGCGGGGGTCGGTGGTGCCGAGAGCTACCACCGCCGCGGCCGCGTCGATGGTTTCGCTGGGGCCCGCGTGAATGTTGTGCTCGCGCAGCAGAGTGACGAAATCGACGAGCCGAGCGCCCGTGGGGGCGAAGCGCGAATCCGTTGCCGCGACAGGCGCCGAGCTGCCGAGGTGATCGCGGCTCGTCACCGCACACTGCCGTCCGTCTGGTCGTCGAGGCCGAGACGGTCGATGGCCACGCGGTGGTCCGACTGATACTTCAGCAGGACTCCGAGTGTCGAGCGGACCACGCCGCCGGTCAGCGTCCGCGTTCCCAACGCGACCAAAGTTCTTGCCCAGTCGACGGTTTCGGCAATCGAGGGTGCTTTGCGCAGCGAGAGCTGCCGCAGTGCGCTCACCGTCGCCACCACCGGTTCGGCCAGCGACGCATCCAGCTCGGGGACTTTGAGCGCGACGATCGCCTTCTCCAATTCCGCTGTCGGATAGTCGATATGGAGATACAGGCAGCGGCGCTTCAACGCTTCGGACAGGTCGCGGTGAGCGTTGGAGGTGAGGATGACGAAGGGCTTGCGGACGGCGGTGACCGTGCCCAGCTCGGGGATGCTCACCTGGAAGTCGCCGAGGACTTCCAGCAACAGACCCTCGAGCTCCACGTCGGCCTTGTCGAGTTCGTCGATGAGCAGAACCGTGGGGTCGGGGTTGCGGATCGCCGCCAGCAGCGGGCGGGCGAGCAGGAACTCCTCGGTGAAGACGTGGTCGCGGGTGCTGTCCCAGTCCTCGCCGGACGTGGCGGTGATGCGAAGCAGCTGCTTGGCGTGGTTCCACTCGTACAGGGCACGGGCTTCGTCCACGCCCTCGTAGCACTGCAGGCGGATGAGCTCGGCGCTCACCGCGGCGGCGATCGCCTTGGCGAGCTCGGTCTTGCCGACACCGGCGGGACCCTCGATCAGCAGCGGTTTACCGAGGCGATCGGCGAGAAAGACCGCAGTCGCGATATCGAGGGACGGCAGGTAACCGGCGGCCGTCAGCCGGTCGGTCACCTGGTCCACCGAGGAAAAGAAGTTACTCATCGGTAATGAGTGTATCGAGTGTTGCCGAGATGGCGGCGACGCGAGCCCCTGTAGCTCCGACGCCGCCTGTTCGGCCTCAGTACGGGTTGTCGGCCACCTCGACCCGGCCGTCCTTGATCGCGGCCTGTAGCAGGCCGTAGTCGGCTTTGCTCTGATCCGAATACGACATCGCGAAATCGCTCAGAGCCGTGTCGAACTTCTCGCTGCCGCCGATATAGGCGTCGATGGCCAGCGGATCACCGGAGCGACAGTGGGCCCGAGCCAGCACGCCACCGCAGACGGCGCCATAGTTGGACAGTTGCCGGTGGGTCAGATTGTCGATATCGACGGAGCCCTTCATGTCGCGGAACTGACGCCAGTAGTGATGCACGCCCTCGGGGCCGGTGGCCCAGCCGAGGAAGATGTCGCTCGACGCCTGCATCAAGCGCTGACCGGCGACGACGCGATGTCCCTGGTGCTTGTACCGGCTCGCCTTCTGATACGGCGCCAGCACCGACGTGTCGGCCTCCTTCAACTGCAGGAACAGCGGAGCGCCGGACTCCTTGTCCATCAGCAGCGCGATGAAGCACCGGGTGCCGACACTACCGACCCCGACGACCTTCACGGCGGCCTCGACGAAGGTGTAGCGGTTGAGCAGCACGCGCATGTGGTCGGGCAGGGTGCGCCGATATTCGGCGAACAGCGCCGTCACGGTCGCCGCGTCAGGGGTGGTGATGGGTACCAGCAGTGGCGGCTGATTCTTGATCCGCGGAATGCCGTCGGCATCGGGTTCGGTGAGTTTGTCCAGCGCTTGCAGGCTGGTGCGCTTCTTGGCCGAGGCGATCGTCTTCTCCGCCAGCTTGCGGCCCTTCTTCTTCTGGACCAGCTCGAGGACCATGTCGGAGTCGACCCGGTCGTACCAGATCTCGAGACTGTCCTGCTCAGCCATCGCCTCGATGCCCTCGCGATAGCCGCGGGCGGTGGCCTCCGCCGCCGAGGCCGCGTCCTCATCCGAACAGCCGTTGCCCAGCGCCGCGACCGCGACACTGGCGACCAGGCGTTTGACGTCCCACTCGAACGGGCCGGGCAGCGTCTCGTCGAAGTCGTTCACATCGAACACGAGATTGCGTTCAGGAGTGCCGAAGAGCCCGAAGTTCGACAGGTGCGCGTCACCGCACAGTTGCACGGTGAGCCCGGTATCGGGACCGGATCCGAGGTCATTGGCCATGACCGCCGCGGCACCACGCAGAAAGGTGAACGGCGACACCGCCATTCGCGCCATCCGGATCGGCACCAGGCTCGGCACCCGCTTCGCGTTCTGCTTCAGCAGAATCGCCACCGGGTCCTCCCGGCCCGGCTCCGGTTTCCACTCCCCCAACGCGGTACGAGAAACCCGCTTCCGCGCCGCTTTACCGACCTCCGCCGCCTGCCGATCGAAATCCTCAACCGTCGTCATCGAGCAAGTCTCGCGCTACTGGACCACCACGGCAAGGACCAGTGGGTAACCATGCGGTGACAGAGTGCGCCACCACCCAGCAAACACGAACAACTCATCGAGCGAGACTCCCGCTATCGACCGCCGACAGCAAGGGGCGGGTGGCGCTACGGACCAAGGCGCCTGCGCCACTCGTCGACTCGGCGGACGAGCTCCTGCCACCAGGTCCGATGCGGGTCCGGTGGTGGAGTCGGCCAGGGCTCGGGCGTCGGTTCGGGGTCAGGGGCCGGGACGAGCACCTTCCGGCGAATCCCGGTGCAGGTGAATTGGGTCGCCCGATAGGGATTCCCGTTCTGCGCCCACTCGGAGACGATGAGGGTGAACTTGCCGTCTTCGAGCCTGCTGTAGGGGTGTATGTAGCCGCCGTACAGGCGCGCGACGGTGTCGACACCGCGCGACATCCCGGTGATCGGCCGGTGTGTGTGGGTCGTGATCCAGTTCGTGTTGTCGATGCGGTCGCCGACCTTGACGAAGATCGAGTAGTCCCCCGCGTCGAATCCGGAGATCACGGCCCTGTTCTCGACATAACGCAGGCAGATCTCACCGAATTGCCAACCGGGCAGGATCGGCGTGGGCTCACGGTTCCAGGCCCAGTTGTCGCCGTCCCAGCCCCAGCCCTGCCAGGCGTGCGGATCGGACAGTCCGTCGACCGTCGCGCGCCACAGCAGCATGTCCTTGTTCCTGGCCAGGCCGCCGGTGGAGATGATGTGTACCCAGTCGCTGTGCGGGTCCTTGGCCCAGGAGATCATGACCCGCTTGCCGTCGAACGCGCCGCACCAGAACTTCGACCCGCTGCGCGCCCAGGTGACACCGCTGTCGTCGGATGTCCATACCTCGCACCACTTCTCGTTGCCCAGGCCCTGGGTGTACATGACCCACAGGTAGATCCGGCCGTCGACGGTCATCGCGTCGCACGGCAGGACGGTGGAGTACTCGGCGTTGTCGTGCTGGTAGTCCCACAGCTGGCGGCCGTCGGTACCCGGCACGGTGGCCATGACGATCGGCTCGGCGGGGTCGCGTTGAGACGTGCGAGTGATGATGGGGGAACGCCAGTTCCCGATGCCGCCCATCGGTGGGCCGTACGGGCCGTCCCCGGAGAACGAGTCCCCCCAGATGAAGCCGACATCGCCGTCGGGCAGCTCGAACGGAATCGCGAGATCGCCGCCACCGAGGTCAGCCGAAGGCACAGGGTTCAGATCCGTGACGCGAATGACACACCCACCCCGGTCGGCTCGAACCAAAATCGTTGGGCTGGTTTCACTTCCGTCACGCCACCAAGCTACGTCACAATGCCGAAAGGCCCGCTCGCACGTGGCGAACGGGCCCTTCGAGACGCGGTGAAACCTTACGCGGTTTCGGTGATCGGGCGGTCGACCCAGCTCATCAGGCCGCGCAGCTTGGCGCCGGTGACCTCGATGGGGTGCTCGGCGTTCTCCTTGCGCAGACCCTCGAGCTCCTTGTTGCCGCCTTCGACGTTGGCGACGAGGCGCTTGACGAAGGTGCCGTCCTGGATGTCGGTCAGGATCGCCTTCATGCGCTCCTTGGTGCCGGCGTCGATGACGCGCGGGCCCGACAGGTAGCCACCGAACTCGGCGGTGTCGGAGACCGAGTAGTTCATGCGGGCGATGCCGCCCTCGTACATCAGGTCGACGATCAGCTTGAGCTCGTGCAGGACCTCGAAGTAGGCCATCTCGGGGGCGTAGCCCGCCTCGACCATGACCTCGAAACCGATCTTGACCAGTTCCTCGGTGCCACCGCAGAGCACGGCCTGCTCACCGAAGAGGTCGGTCTCGGTCTCTTCCTTGAAGGTGGTCTTGATGACGCCGGCGCGGGTGCCGCCGATGCCCTTGGCGTAGGACAGCGCCAGGGCCTGGCCCTCGCCGGTCGGGTCCTGATCGACAGCGATCAGAGCCGGAACGCCCTTGCCGTCGACGAACTGACGACGCACCAGGTGGCCGGGGCCCTTCGGGGCGACCATCGCGACGGTGACGCCGGCCGGAGCCTTGACGAGACCGAAGTGGATGTTGAGGCCGTGGCCGAAGAACAGCGCGTCGCCGTCCTTCAGGTTGGGCTCGATGTCGTTGGTGAAGATCGACGCCTGCGCGGTGTCGGGCGCGAGCACCATGATCACGTCGGCCCAGGCGGAGACCTCGGCGGGGGTACCGACGGTCAGACCGGCCTCTTCGGCCTTCGGGCGAGACTTCGAACCCTCGGCCAGGCCGACGCGGACGTCGACGCCGGAGTCGCGCAGGCTCAGCGAGTGCGCGTGGCCCTGGCTGCCGTAACCGATCACGGCGACCTTGCGGCCCTGGATGATCGACAGGTCAGCGTCGTCGTCGTAGAACATCTCGACTGCCACTTTGGTTGGTCCCTTCTGAATGAATGCGGTTAGGAAAAGTTATCGCGGAGGTTGCTGAAGGAGGTTCAGCGGGTCGCGGTGATCGATTTGGGGCCGCGGCCGACGGCCACGACACCGGACTGCACGATCTCGCGGATCCCGTACGGCTCGACCATGCGCAGCAGCGCGTCGAGCTTGGAACGGGTGCCGGTCGCCTCGATGGTCAGCGCGTCGGGCGACACGTCGATCACCTTGGCGCGGAACAACTGCACGGCCTCGATCACCTGCGTGCGCACCGACGCGTCGGCCCGCACCTTCACCAGGATCAGCTCGCGGGCCACCGAGGCGTCGGCGTCCTGCTCCACGATCTTGATGACGTTGATCAGCTTGTTGAGCTGCTTGGTGACCTGCTCGAGGGGCAGATCGTCGACGGTCACGACGATCGTCATCCGCGAGATCTCGGGGATCTCGGTGCCACCGACGGCCAGGGATTCGATATTGAAGCCACGGCGCGAGAACAGGCTCGCGACTCGCGCCAGCACGCCCGGCTTGTCCTCGACGAGGACGCTCAGGGTGTGGGTGGTGCTCATTCGTCGTCACCCTTCTCGGAGGTGGCCTGCTCGCGTTCCATCGCCTCGTGGATGACGGCCGGCTCGGAGACCGACTCGTCCTCGTCGAAGAGCGGACGGATGCCGCGGGCGAACATGATCTCGTCGTTGCTGGTGCCCGAGGCGACCATCGGCCACACCTGGGCGTCCTTGCCGACGATGAAGTCGATCACGACCGGACGGTCGGTGATGGCCTGGGCCTGGCGGATCGCGTCCTCGACCTCGGACTCCTTCTCCACCCGGATGCCGACGCAACCCAGCGCCTCGGCCAGCTTCACGAAATCGGGGATGCGCAGGGAATGCGTGCCGAGATCGGTGTTGGAGTAGCGCTGTTCGTAGAACAGGGTCTGCCACTGGCGGACCATGCCCAGGTTGCCGTTGTTGATCAGGGCGACCTTGATCGGCACCCCCTCGATGGCGCAAGTGGCCAGTTCCTGGTTGGTCATCTGGAAGCAGCCGTCACCGTCGACCGCCCAGACTTCCTTGTCCGGCGCGCCCATCTTGGCGCCCATGGCAGCGGGCACCGAGTAGCCCATGGTGCCGAGACCGCCCGAGTTGAGCCAGGTGCGCGGGTTCTCGTACTTGATGAACTGCGCGGCCCACATCTGGTGCTGGCCGACGCCGGCGCAGTAGATGGCCTCGGGGCCCGCGAGACGGCCGAGGGTCTCGATGACGTACTCCGGCGAGACCGAGCCGTCGCTGGGCGTCTTCCAGCCCAGCGGGTAGTTCTCGCGGATGCCGCTGAGGTAGGCCCACCATTCGGTGAGGTTCAGCAGCGGTGCGTCGCCGGCCTGCGGATCGGCCTTGAGGGTTTCGATCAGCTCGACGATCACCTCACGCGCGTCGCCCACGATCGGGACGTCGGCGTGACGGTTCTTGCCGATCTCGGCCGGGTCGATGTCGGCGTGGATGACCTTCGCGTCGGGCGCGAAGGAATCCAGCTGACCGGTGACGCGGTCGTCGAAACGGGCGCCGAGGGTGATCAGCAGGTCCGACTTCTGCAGCGCGGCGACGGCACCGACGGTGCCGTGCATGCCGGGCATGCCCATGTTCAGGGTGTGGCTGTCGGGGAACGCGCCCCGCGCCATCAGCGTGGTGACCACCGGGATGCCGGTGAGTTCGGCCAGCTCGAGCAGTTCCGGCGAGGCGTCGGACTTGATGACGCCACCACCGACGTAGAGCACCGGCTGCTTGGACTCCAGGATCATCCTGGCGGCCTCGCGCACCTGCTTGCCGTGCGGCTTGGTGACCGGGCGGTAGCCGGGCAGACGCATCTCCGGCGGCCACGAGAACGTGGTCTGGGCCTGCAGCGCGTCCTTGGTGATGTCGACCAGGACCGCGCCGGGGCGACCCGAGGCGGCGAGGTAGAACGCCTCGGCCAGGGTGCGCGGGATCTCGGCGGCGTCGGAGACCAGGAAGTTGTGCTTGGTGATCGGCATCGTGATGCCCGAGATGTCGGCTTCCTGGAACGCGTCGGTGCCGACCAGGCTCGACGGCACCTGACCGGTGATCGCCACGATCGGGACCGAGTCCATCTGGGCGTCGGCCAGCGGGGTCACCAGGTTGGTCGCGCCGGGGCCGGATGTGGCCATACACACACCGACCTTGCCCGAGGCCTGCGCGTAACCGGTCGCCGCGTGACCGGCGCCCTGCTCGTGCCGGACCAGGACGTGGCGGACCTTCTTCGAGTCGAACAGCGGGTCGTAGACAGGAAGGACCGCGCCGCCGGGAATGCCGAATACCGTGTCGACGTCGAGCTCTTCGAGGGACCGAACCACCGACTGGGCGCCGGTCACGCGCTCGGGCGCGACCTGGCGGCGGGCGGGGTTGGTCGCCGGGCTACCAGGGGTAGCTGAAGGCGCTGACCTGCGGGCCGATGGCCCGGGTCGTGCGGTTGGTGCACTCACCGTCTTCGTTCCTCACTGTCTCGTTCTGACTCGGACTGACCCGACAGGGCCGCTGGCATTCGCCCGAACACAAAAAAGCCCCCGCCCAGCGCATGGCTGTTCGAGGGTGGCGCGTCGCAAACGCGAGCTGACGTATTGACTAGGTGTCAGGCTCAGCGCTGGACGCGCCGGCCGATTACGAGCTCGTTTCGAATCACGCATACGACGTTAGGCGCGCGTAGTGCGTCGAGTCAAACAGGCTTTCCGCTCCGGTCCCATTCTGTGGGACTCGAGTGGTTGCGTGGGTCCGTGTACCAAGATGCGAGGATAGGAGGGTGTCATCACCGCATCAGTCCGTGCCACCGGCTAAATCGTCCCACACCACCGACGAGGGAACCGATACGGGTCGCCCGTCGCGACCCGGCGGCCTGCGCTCGGCCAGTCCGGGGCGGCTCGCGGCGATCGGCGCGGTGGTGCTGGCCTACCTGGTCTTCATCGTCGTCGGCACGGTGCAGGACTGGTCGCTGGGGGTGCGGATCGGGCTGATCGTGCCCGTCGCGGTGGTCGTCTGGCTGCTGATGCCGCGCCGGACGAACACGCCGACGCCGGGTGTGCACGTGATCGGCGTTCCCCGCCTGGCCTATATCGGCGTACTGGTGCTGGCGTTCTGCGTGTTCTTCCCGTTCGTCGGGTGGCCGGCCGTCCTGTGGCCGCTGCTGCTGGCCCCGGTGATCGCGGTGTGGTGGGTGGTGCGCACGCACACGACCGTGTCCGAGTCCGGGCTGGATCTGAGCTCGATGACCAGCACGAAGCACCTCGACTGGGCGCGGATCAAGGGGATCAGCATTCCCAAGCGCGGCTCTGTGCGCGCCCGGCTCGACGACGAATCCGAGGTGAAGCTGCCTGCCGTCGGTTACGACCGGTTGCGTGAGCTGATCGAAGCGTCCGGCGGGCGCCTGCCCGATGTGTTCGCCGCCGCCGAAGCGGCCGAAGCCGAGCGTCTCGCCGCCGAGCGGGCCGCGGCGAAGGCGGAAGCCGACGCGAAGGCCGAGCCCGAAACTACAGCGTCGGAAGCGAAGGCCGAACCTGACGCGGAGCCGAAGACCGAGCAGTGACCATGGGCACTGTGGGAATGAGCACGTCGGCGCGATCCTTGTACCGGTAAGCTGACGGCGACCGGGCACCCCGCGCCGACGGCACCACCGCGGCGACACCTCACGGAGCGACACTCCCGCCTCGAGCCCCGGTTCCCGCTCCCCCGCACGCCACCACCGGCGCGATGCGACCATCGCTCGCCGGAGTAACGTGAAGGGCTGCCGGACGCACCGCGATCGCGCACGTGCCACGCAGGTCAGCCCCCTGTGCGCACGCTCGCCACGCACCCAGCGACATCACGAGGACTTCCATGCCACCGCTTCGCTCACGCACCACCACCATCGGCCGCAATGCTGCGGGCGCGCGCTCACTCTGGCGCGCGACCGGCATGACCGATTCCGATTTCGGTAAGCCGATCATCGCGATCGCGAACTCCTACACCCAGTTCGTGCCCGGTCACGTGCACCTCAAGAACATGGGCGAGATCGTCGCCGAGGCGGTGGCCGCCGCCGGTGGCATCGCGCGCGAGTTCCACACCATCGCCGTCGACGACGGCATCGCCATGGGTCACGGCGGCATGCTCTACTCGCTGCCCTCGCGCGAGATCATCGCCGACTCCGTGGAGTACATGGCCAACGCCCACACCGCCGACGCGCTGGTGTGTATCTCCAACTGCGACAAGATCACTCCCGGCATGCTCAACGCCGCGATGCGTCTCAACATCCCCGCCGTGTTCGTCTCCGGCGGGCCGATGGAGGCCGGTAAGGCGGTGATCGTCGACGGTGTCGCGCAGGCGCCGCTCGACCTCGTCAGCGCGATCTCCGCGAGTGCGAACCAGGCCGTGTCCGACGAAGGACTGGACGAAGTCGAGCGGTCCGCGTGCCCGACCTGCGGTTCGTGTTCGGGCATGTTCACCGCGAACTCGATGAACTGCCTGACCGAGGCGCTCGGCCTCGCACTGCCGGGCAACGGTTCCACCCTCGCCACCCACTCCGCGCGCCGTGCGCTGTTCGAGCGGGCGGGCACGGTGATCGTCGATATCGCCAAGCGCTGGTACCAGGACGACGACGCCTCGGTGCTGCCCCGAAACGTGGCCAACGCCAAGGCTTTCCGCAACGCGATGGCCCTCGACGTCGCCATGGGCGGCTCGACCAACACCGTGCTGCACACCCTCGCCGCCGCGCAGGAGGGCGAGATCGACTTCGACCTGCAGACCATCGACGACATCAGCCGCAAGGTGCCGTGCCTGTCGAAGGTGTCGCCGAACTCGGATTACCACATGGAAGACGTGCACCGTGCCGGTGGCATCCCGGCCATCCTCGGCGAGCTGCGTCGCGGTGGGCTGCTGGACACCGACGTCACCACCGTGCACACCGCCTCCTTCGAGGAATACCTCGACACCTGGGATGTGCGCTCGGGCAAGGCATCCGAAGAGGCCATCGAGCTCTTCCACGCCGCCCCCGGTGGCGTGCGCACAGTGGAACCGTTCTCCACCAGCAACCGCTGGTCCTCGCTCGACACCGATGCCGCCGGTGGCTGCATCCGCGACGTCGAGAACGCCTACACCGTCGAAGGCGGGCTGTGCGTGCTGCGCGGCAATATCGCTCCCGACGGCGCGATCCTCAAGACCGCGGGCATCGACGAAGACCTGTTCACCTTCGAAGGCCCGGCCGTGGTGGTCGAGTCGCAGGAGGACGCGGTGTCGATGATCCTCGGCAAGAAGATCCAGCCCGGTGACGTGGTCGTCATCCGCTACGAAGGCCCCGCCGGCGGTCCGGGCATGCAGGAGATGCTGCACCCGACCTCGTTCCTCAAGGGTCTCGGTCTCGGCAAGGTGTGCGCGCTGATCACCGACGGCCGCTTCTCCGGCGGCACCTCGGGGCTGTCGATCGGTCACATCTCCCCCGAGGCCGCCTCGGGCGGTGCGATCGGCCTGATCGAGAACGGCGACCGCATCCGCATCGATGTGCACACCCGAGCGCTGGAAGTGCTTGTCTCCGACGAGGTCATGGCCGAGCGCCGCGCGAAAATGGAGGCCTCGGAGCGCCCGTGGCAGCCCGTCAACCGCGACCGCACGGTCACCACCGCCCTGCGTGCCTACGCGGCGCTCGCCACGTCGGCGGACAAGGGTGCCGTTCGTCAGGTGCCGTAGCCGCCCCGCGTATTCAGGCCAGATTCAGGCTCGCCGCCGGTCGTCGATGCGACCGGCGGCGAGCCTGTTATCGGGTAGCCCGATCCCGGCAAGTTACCCATGTTCTTGCGAAATCACGGGTTGCGATTCACGGGCGGGGCGGACTGTCCTGCTGTCAGACGAGCGCGGGTTGTGTTGTCGACGTCGACGACTCGTCGTCGCGGCCGGTTCGGGAGGGAATCAGGGCCGTGGCCACGAGGCCGAGCAGGACGAAGCCCGCGGCCAGGTAGGCGCCGAGGTTGACGCCGGCGGTCATGGCTGATCGACCGGCGGTGGCTACTTCCTGTGTATCCGGTTGGGCGGCAAAGCCTTCGATCGCCGCGCCCGCGCTACCGGTGATGGCGTGCGCGTATTGCTGGGCTTGCGCCGGGGGCGTACCGACCGCGGTGAGATCGTCTTCGACATTCGAGCTCAGCGTGGTGAAGAAGATCGTCGTGAGCAGTGCGATGCCGAGGGCGGAACCCAGTTGGCGGAAGGCGCTTTGGATACCGGACGCCTGGCCGTTGTCGGCTTCGGGGATGTCGGCGAGGACGACGTTGGTCACCTGCGCCGTAGCGAAACCGACGCCGATGCCGTACACACACAGGACCAGCGCGATCGACCACCACGAGCTGTCGGTGGCGGCGAAGAAGCCCAGCGCGGCCAGGCCGACGACCTCCAGCCCCAGACCGAGGCGGACCATGTTCAGCGGCGAGGCCTTCCCTGCCATCCCGAAGCTGGCACCACTGGCGATGAAGCTGCCGATGGCGATCGGCACCAGAGCCAGACCGGACTGCAGGGCGCTGTAACCGAGGGTGAACTGCAGCCACAGCGGGAGCACGGCGACGATGCCGAACTCACCGAGGCCGATGATCAGCGTCGCGATATTGCCGTTGCGGAACGAGGCCAGCGAGAACAGGCTCAAGTCCATCAGCGCCTTGTCGGCATTGCCGCCGCGGCGCAACAGCACCTGCCGGACGACGAACCCGCCCAGCGCCAGCACACTCAGCACGAGCGCGACCAGCACCGGCGACGGCCCGCTCTCCCAGGTGAATCCGGCGATCCCCATCGGATGGACGGTGGTGATCCAGCCGTAGGTGCGGCCCTCGACCAACCCGAAGGCCAGCAGCCCGAGGCCGAGCACCGACAGGATCGAGCCGAGCACATCGAGTCGACCGGCGACCTTCGGTGACGGCGCGATGCACGCCAGCACACCGACCACGATCAGCACAGCCAGGGGCACATTGATGCCGAACGCCCAGCGCCACGACACATGCTCGGCCAGCCAGCCACCGAGCAGCGGACCGAGCGCGGCGGCCGCACCGATCGTGGAACCCCATACCGCGAAGGCCTGACCACGGGCTTTGCCGGTGAAGGTGGCGTTGAGCAGGGCGAGCGAGGTCGGCAGGATCATCGCCGCGCCCGCGCCCTGCAGGAATCGGGCGATGACGAGCAGTCCGCCGTCCGGTGCCAGCCCGGCCAGGATGCTGGTCGCGCCGAACACCACCACACCGGTGACGAACACCCGGCGCGCCCCGACCATGTCCGCTACCCGGCCGACCACCAGCAGCAGCGCCGCGAAGACGATCGCGTAGGACTCCTGAATCCATTGCGCCTCGGTGGAACCCGTGTCCAGGTCTTCGATGATCGACGGGATGATCACGTTCACGATCGTGGTGTCGACCACGATCAGCGCCACGCCGAGGGCAATGGCGATCAAGCCGAGCCATCGACGAAGGGACGACTCTTGACTCATCGCACACTCCTATTTCCATGGTGGAATATTTCCATGGTCAAAGTATATTGAGGGCAATAGGATGTCAAACGATGCGAAAGGAACCTATGAGCCAGTCGGACGCTCGCGCCCAGTACGAACGAATCCACGAAGGAATGCGGGCCTACGGCGCGAGTTACCGGGAACTCGCCCGCCGATTCGCGACCTGGCTCGGGTTGCACTCGACCGATGCCGAGGCCCTGATCGAGATCCTCACCGCCGAGGAACGCGGGACCACACTGTCACCGGCACGGCTCAGCGAACGGATCTCGCTGTCCAACAGCGCCACCACCGCACTGCTGAACCGGCTGGAACAGGCCGGTCATATCGTGCGCAGCCGAGAACACGACGACCGTCGCGTGATCACACTGCGCAGCACACCCAGCATCCACACTCTCGCCAACGATTTCTTCGGCCCACTCGGCACGAAGGTGGAAGAGTCGGTGATGGGGAAATACTCCCCCGAGGAGCTGCGACGATTCGAGTCGTTCCTGGCCGACGTGCACGCCACCATGACCGCCCACCTGACTGAACCCGCACCATCGCGACCACTGATGTCGTGAGAACATCGGCGACTCACCGGGTACCGGCTCACCGAGTTGCCGCGTCATCGACGCACCGCGCCCCCTGGATCTGACCGAAAGACGCGGAAAGTCGGATCAGAAGGGGCCGATGCCTTTCAGGGGATTGCCGCCGTGGAGGAACCAGAAGGTGAGGATGGCGGCGGCGACAGCCAGGACGACGACCCCGAAGGAACCGTAGGAGGGGCGGGTGGCCCAGCCTCGGGTGCGGTCGAAGGACCAGCGGCCGGGGCCGGTGAGGATGATCGCCAGGGCGGAACCGGCCAGGACGGAGTCGAGTTCGACGCCGGTGGGGGTGCCCGCGTTGTACTGGAAGCCGGGGACCATGCCCTGCTTCCACATCCACGCGTTCAGGATCGTGGCCAGGACAGCGCCCGCGGCGAGCGGGGTGGCCAGGCCGATCACCAGGAGGATGCCGCCGCCGAGTTCACCGGCGATCACCAGCGCGGTCGACAGTGACGGGTAGTCCCAGCCGCCGCTTTCCATCATGGTCTTGGTGCCGTCTAGGCCGGGTCCGTGGAACCAGCCGGTCAGCTTCTGCAGACCGTGGTAGATGAAGGTGTAGCCGACCACCAGGCGCAGCACGAACAGGCCGAGGTCCAGGGTGCCGCGGCGAGCCTCGCGGTTGCGGCGCTGCAAGCGGACGGTGCCCGCCGAGGCCGCCGACGCGGGCGGGATCGTCGCGTACCCGTAATCTTCGTCGCCGCCGCCACGACCGGTTTGCGCGGTGCTCGCACCGGGAACCTCATCACCGGGGTCGAGACCGAGATCCTCGTCGGTGCGGGGGATGTCCTTCGGATCCGGCTTGCGCATCTGCGTCGTCGGCGAATCGAACGGGCTGGTCACCGGGCGACCCGCCGCCGACGCGCCCTGCCCGGCCGGTGCCGAACCTTCGGCCTTCGGAGTGTCATTCGACTTGTCGGTCACCGACTCACCTTATGACGTGCCGTCCCGGTGTGCCGCCCTTCCTCGCAACGGGCGTGTCAGCCCCGCTCGACTTCCGGTCGCGTCCGGGCCGCCGCATTCGGACGCGACGGGCGTGTCAGGCCCGCACCGCTGCCGGTAACGTCTGACCTATGAGTTCGGGAATCGCGGGCCGCGTGGCAGTCGGGGTGGCACTGAGCGCCGTTTTGCTAGCCGGGTGCGCCCGTTTCGACGAGTCGGCGTCGAGTCCGTTCACCACCGAACCGCAACTGGGTGGGTCCGGCGCGGAACCGAAGAAGCCGCAGGAGGACCCCTCGCAGCCGCCGCGACCGACCGGACCGTGTATCGATCCCGATCCCAATGTCATCGCCACCTGCATGGAATCGGGGGCCGGGCTGATCGCGGTGGGCGAGGGTGCCTTCGTCGCGGAGCGAAAGACGGGGCGGATCCTGCAGGTGAAACCGGTCGACGCGAGCACACCGCAGGAGACGCCGGTGGAGATCGCCAGCGTGCCCGTCGACGGGTCGGCCGACGGCGGCATCTCCGATATCGTGCTCTCCCCCACCTTCGGTGAGGACGGGCTGATGTACGCCTACATCACCACCGGCAGCGACAATCGGGTCGTGCGGCTGTCCAAGGGCGGGGCGGCCAAGCCGATCCTCACCGGGATTCCCAAGGGCGCCGACGGAAATCGCGGCGCACTGGAATGGTCGACGCCGACCCAGCTGATGATCCTCACCGGTGACGCCGGAAACCCCGGCGCCGCCGCCGATCCCGGCTCGCTCGGCGGCAAGCTGCTTCGCCTGGAGTCACCGTCGGCGGGTACGAACAACCCACAGGTGGTGGCGTCGGGCATCGGTTCGGCCGGCGACATCTGCCGCGACGGCAAGGAAGGCATGTGGGTCACCGACCGCACCGCCGCCGAGGATCGGCTCCAGCACCTGAGCCCCGACGGCACCCTCAGCGTCTCCTGGACCTGGCCCGACCGTCCCGGCGTCGGCGGCTGCACGGCCACCGGTGACGGCGTCGGCATCGCACTCAGCGAGGGCAAGGCGCTGGCCGCCGTCGCCGCGGACCCCACGACGTTCGCCGTCACCACCGCCCCCACCCTGATCGCGCAGGACAAGTACGGCAGGTTCCTCGGCGCCACCGCCAGCGCCGACGGCAGCATCTGGGTCACCACCACCAACAAGACCGACGGCGAGCCAGGCGAATTCGACGACCGCGTCGTGCGCATCCCACCCCCGCAGGGTGGAGCAGGCGGCCCGGACTAGGAGAGGAAGCGGCCGCCCGGACTGCGAAAGCAGTACGGGCGGCCGTTTCTCATCCTCAGCTGCAGGCGGCGATGACCAGGTCGCGGACGCGGGCGGCGTCGGCCTGGCCGCGCGTGGCCTTCATGACGTCGCCGACGATCTTGCCTGCGGCGGCAACCTTGCCGGAGCGGATCTTCTCGGCGATGTCGGGGTTGGCGGCGAGGGCCTTCTCGACCTCGGCCTGCAGGGCCGAGTCGTCGCTGACCATGCCGAGGCCCTTGGCCTCGACGATGGCGGCGGGCTCGCCCTCACCGGCGAGGACGAAGTCGACGACCTGCTTGGCGACCTTGTTGTTGACGGTCTTGGTTTCCACCAGCGCGATCACTGCGGCGACCTGGGCGGGGGTGATGGGCAGGTCGGCGAGGGCGATGTCGCGTTCCTTGGCCTTCTCCGTCAGGTAGGCGACCCACCAGGAGCGCGCCTCGTTGGCGGGGGCGCCCGCGTCGACGGTGGCGATGATGAGGTCGAGGGCGCCCGCGTTGACAAGGTCGCGCATGACCTCGTCGGACAGGCCCCAATCGGCCTGGATCCGGGCGCGCACCAGCCACGGGTATTCGGGGATGGTGGCGCGCAGCTCCTCGACCCACTCGGCGGCCGGGGCGACAGGCTCGAGGTCGGGCTCGGGGAAGTAGCGGTAGTCCTCGGCGGTTTCCTTGCGCCGACCAGCGGCGGTGGAGCCGTCGGCTTCCTGGAAGTGGCGGGTCTCCTGGATGATCTCGCCGCCGGCGGTGAGCACCGCGGCCTGACGACGCATCTCGTAGCGCACCGCGACCTCGACGCTCTTGAGCGAGTTCACGTTCTTGGTCTCGGTGCGGGTGCCGAATTCCTTGGCGCCGACCGGCATCAGGGACACGTTGGCGTCGCAGCGCAGCGAACCCTGCTCCATCTTCACGTCGGACACGTTCAGCGAGCGCAGCACCTCGCGCAGCGCGGTGACGTAGGCGCGGGCCACCTCGGGCGCGCGCTCACCGGCACCGGTGATGGTCTTGGTGACGATCTCGATCAGCGGCACGCCCGCGCGGTTGAAGTCGAGCAGCGAGTGGCTCGCACCGTGGATGCGTCCGGTCGCGCCGCCGACGTGCAGGGACTTGCCGGTGTCTTCCTCCATGTGCGCGCGCTCGATCTCGACGCGGAAGATGGACCCGTCGTCGAGGGTCACGTCGAGGTAGCCCTCGGTGGCGATCGGTTCGTCGTACTGGCTGATCTGGTAGTTCTTCGGCTGATCGGGGTAGAAGTAGTTCTTGCGCGCGAACCGGCCCCACGGGGTGATCGAACAGTTCAGCGCGAGGCCGATCCGGATGGCCGATTCGATGGCCTTCTCGTTCACCACGGGCAGCGAGCCGGGCAGGCCGAGGCACACCGGGCACACCTGGGTATTGGGTTCGGCGCCGAACTCGGTGGGGCAACCGCAGAACATCTTGGTCGCCGTGGACAACTCGACGTGGACCTCCATGCCGAGCACCGGCTCGTACCGGGAGATGACATCGGCGTAATCCATCAACTCGACCGTGGGTGCACTCATGACGCCCAGTCTAGGTAAGCCCGCTGACGCACTCGGCCGGTGGTCCTAGCGGGGCGGGACGCGCTGGGTGAGCCACCCGGTGACGTAGGTGAGCACCGCCGGGTCGATGGTCGTCTCGATGGTCGCGTACTCGCTCGGCTTGCCGGTCGCGGTGGGCTGCATCAGGTGGTTGAGGCCGGGAAAGGTGTGCACGGTCGCGTCGGGAGCGGCGGCGAGGTTCTCGCGCATCGGGCCTTCGTTCTGGGTGGCGATGACCTGCTGGTCCTTGTCGCCGAAGAACGCCAGCACCGGCACGCGCAGCGCCTGCAGCGTCGGCTTCGGGTCGTGGGTGATGAACGAGGTCATGTACGGGGTGTTGAACCCGTCGACCACCTCCTGGGGCGCGCGTTCGGCCACCGGCAGGGAGTCGTTGTGCCGCTGGGTGAAAGCCCGCGCGCCCTCGATATCGCCCGCGCGCAACAGCCTCGACCATTCACTGACGTAGGCGACCTGCTGGTCGATCTGGCCCTGCGGCGCCCCCGTCGAGGCCATGATCACTTTGTTCTGCTCGATCAGCACGTCGGCGCCGGGGACCGACGGGCCTGCCATCAGGACCGCGAAGGCGACATCGCTGCCGGGCAGCGCGGCGACCATCGGGGCGAGGTAGCCGCCTTCGCTGTGCCCGAAAAGACCCACTCGGGCGGGATCGATCTCGGGGCGGGTACGCAGGAACGCGAGGCCCGCGGCCGCGTCGGCGGCGAGGTCGGGGTAGGTGGCGTCGTCGAGAGTGCCGCTGGTGCCGCCGACACCACGGTCGTCGGTGCGCAGCACGGCATAGCCTGCGCGAGTGAAGGTGTCAGCGAGCAGCTGGAACGGGCGGTGGCCCATCAGCTCTTCGTTGCGGTCCTGCGGGCCACTGCCCGTGATCAGCAGCATCGCCGGAAACGGGCCACTACCTTCGGGTTCGGTGAGCGTGCCCGCGATGGTGATGTCGCCGTTGCGATAGGTGACGTCCTCGCTGCGGTACGGGTACGGCGGTTTCGGGTCCTGCGGGCGGGGCAGGTTCTCGATCTTGCCGCGCTGCAGCGTGACCGGAGCCTTCTCCCCGGACTGCACCCAGTCACCGGTGAGCCGGTCGCCGTCGAGCTTGCCGCGGAAGCCGGGGTCACCCGGCGCGTCGGGGATGGTGAACTCCACCCGGTCCGGTTCGGTGCGTACATCTTTCAACGGCGCGTCGCGCACACCCTGCGCCGGGATGTCGATGGTGGCCGATCCGTCCTCGGCGAAGCTCACCCCGATCGCGATCGGCTGCCCCGGTACCTCGATGTCACCGTGCCAGCTGCCCCGCACAGTGGGGGCGGCCGCGTCGTCCGAGGCCCCCGAACACCCCGCCACCAGCGCGGCGACGACGAAAAGAACCGAAACGATCACTCGACCGGTGCGCATGAACCCACGGTACCGACGCGCACCGACAATGTCGGAGGAACCGGCGCCGATATCAGCCGAAGAACGCCGATGCCTCGCTGAGCCGTTCCGGCGGAACGCGTTTGAGCTGCTTGGTCGCCTCCGACAGCGGAACCAGCCCGATATTGGTGCCGTGCAGCGCCACCATCTGACCGAAATGCCCCGCGTGCACCGCCTCGGCCGCGTGTACCCCGAACCGCGTCGCGAGAATGCGGTCGTAGGGTGTGGGGCTGCCACCGCGCTGGATATGGCCGAGCACCGTGGTGCGCACCTCTTTGCCGATGCGGCGCTCGATCTCCGACCCCAGCTGCTGGGCGACGCCGGTGAACCGCTCGTGGCCGAACTCGTCGATCCCGCCCTCGCGCAACGCGAATCCGGATTCCGGCGCGGGATGCGCGCCCTCGGCGACCACGCAGATGAAGCTCTTGTCACCGCGCTGGAAGCGGGCCTTGATCATCGCGCACACCTGCGACACGTCGAACGGCTCCTCGGGCACCAGGGTCAAGTGGGCGCCCGCGGCGATCCCGGAGTTCAGCGCGATCCAGCCGGCGTGGCGGCCCATCACCTCGACCAGCATCACCCGCTGATGGGATTCGGCGGTGGTGTGCAGACGGTCGATGGCCTCGGTGGCGATCGACAGCGCGGTGTCGTGGCCGAAGGTGACGTCGGTGCAGTCGATGTCGTTGTCGATGGTCTTGGGCACGCCGACCACCGGCACGCCCTCGTCGGCGAGCCAGCTCGCGGCGGTGAGGGTGCCTTCGCCGCCGATGGGGATCAGCGCTTCGATGCCGTTGTCGTCGAGGGTCTGCTGGATCCTGGGCAGGCCTGCGCGCAGCACCTCGGGGTTGGTGCGTGCGGTGCCGAGCATCGTGCCGCCCTTGGTGAGCAGGCGGTCGGTGCGATCGTCGTTGTGAATGCGGATCTTTCGATCCTCGAGTAGGCCGCGCCACCCGTCCTCGAAACCGACGATGGCATCGCCGTAGCGTCCGTTCGCGGTGCGGACCACAGCCCGGATCACCGCGTTCAGACCTGGACAATCTCCGCCTCCGGTCAAGACTCCGATGCGCATGGCGTTCATCTTGCCGCACCGGCCTCGATCAGGGGCAGTGACCTCCGGCCAGCTCGCTCAGGTGCCCCGAGATGAGCGTCGCCATCTTGTCGAGCATGGCCATACCGTCGTTGAAACTGCCCGAATCCGGTTGTGCGGCGAAGGCGATCGCGATCCGGCCGGTGGGCGAGTCGATCAGACCGAACTGACGGACCAGGTACTTCCCCGCCGGGTCGGGCCCCCACCCGCCCTTGAACTCGGCACTGCCGAACGCGCCCAGACCCCAGTGGTGGCTGGCGATGATCTGCTGCATCAGCCCGACCACCCGCTCGCTCTGCGGGATGCACGGCAGCTGCGAGGCGAAGCGCACCTGGTCGGCCAGTGTCCATTCGGCCTGACCGTAGACCGACGCGTCGGCACGGGTGCGCGTGGTCGGCACGGTGGTGCGGGTGTCGCTGCCTTCGCGCAGCACGCCCTCCACCGCCTTGGCCGCGTCGGCACCGCTGCCGAGCGAGGCCCACAGGGTGTCGGCGGCGCCGTTGTCCGACGCGGTGATCGCCGCGGAGGCATACGACGAGTAGGAAGCGCTGTTGCGCAGGGCCGCGATGGCCAGCGGCACCTTGATCGTCGACCAGGCCGGACCGGAGGACCAGTTGCCGAAGGTGACCATCTTCTTGCCGCCCACCGGCATGATCGCCAGCCCCGCGCTCCCGCGGAAACCCTGCTGGAGCTCGCTGAAATCGGCGGCCAGGCTGCCGGGTACCGCGATCGAGATCGTGCCGTTGTCGGCGCCGGGATCGGCGACGGGAACCGTGGTGGTCACGCTCGGCCGGGCGGCCTTCGGCTCGGTACCGCAACCCGCGGTCGCGAGCACGACCACGCCCAGCAACGCGGACAGCACCACCCGGACGTGATGGCGTCGTTCATTATTCATTATGTGAAGCATTTTCGTTTGTAAACTCCCCCGGGGCGTTCGGTGCTGGCGACCCGTACCGTTACCGTACTGCGACATATGCCGATCGCCCACTTCGAGCACCGAACCCTCAGGTCAGACGGTGTTCGCCCGTATAGATATTCATCGTTTCGGCACGCAGGAAGCCGACGAGTGTGAGGTCGGACTCGGCGGCCAGGTCGACGGCGAGCACGCTCGGCGCCGACACCGCGGCCAGGATCGGGATCCCGGCCATCACCGCCTTCTGCGCCAGTTCGAACGACGCGCGACTGCTCACCACCAGCACCAGATCGTGCGCGGGCACCCGGTTCTCGCGCACGGCCCAGCCGATCACCTTGTCGACGGCGTTGTGCCTGCCGATGTCCTCACGCAGGGCCAGCAGCGTGCCGTCGGTGGTGAACAGACCCGCCGCGTGCAAGCCCCCGGTGGCCTCGAACAACTTCTGCCCGGCGCGTAGCTGTTTCGGCAGGTCGGTCAGGGTGTCGGTGCTGATCGACACCGAATCGTGCGGGATCGCGAAGCGGGTGCGGGTGCGCACTTCGTCGAGCGCGGTCTTACCGCAGAGGCCGCAGGCGCCGGTGGTGAGGAAATTGCGGGTGTGGATCGGTACCGGATTGCGCAGGCGCAGATCGAGGACGTTGTAGGTGTTGCGGCCGTCGCTGTCGGTACCCGCGCAGTAGCGCGCGGTGACGATGTCGTCGGCCGAGCCGATGATGTCCTCACCGAACAGGAAGCCGTGGACGAGGTCGATGTCGTTGCCGGGGGTGCGCATGGTGACGGTGAGCGATCGGCCGTCGACCCGGATCTCGAGCGGCTCCTCGACGGCGAGAGTGTCGGGTCGCTGAATCCGCCCGGCCGGGGACAGGCGGGTCGTCTTGCGCCGTGCGGTCACTCTGCTCATCCCATGACTCTGCTCACTGTGCGGGTTCTGATCAAACACGGGTTGCCGATCAGGTGATCGGCGCGATGGATCAACGCTCAACCGGTGGCGAGTCCGGCGACGGATTTGATCGTCGTCGTGACCGGGTGGTCATGGTCGTGCACAGTACCCAACGGTTGCCCGGTCATAGCTGAATGGGATCAGCCCGCTGTCGGGCGCGGCGCGACGGCGAAGTCGGTGGCCCGCGCGGTGTCGATGAGGGCGGTGGTGAGCACCGAGCCGGGTTCGACCGCCGCGGTGACGAGCACGATCTGCGAGGTGACCACCGGGTCGGCGAGTTCGAACACCCGGATGTCGGCGGTGGGTCCCAGCGCCGCGACCCACGGCTGCGGCACGATGCACGCCCACCGCCCGGTGCGGGCGTGTTCGAGCAGCGTCGCCACCGAGTCGCTCTCGAGTTGAGGTGCCGCGGTGAGGCCCAGTGTCGCGAGCGCGTCGTCGATCAGCTGACGACCGCGCATCCCCGGTGGCAGTAGGCACATCGGCAGTTCCAGCGCGTCTGCCCAGGAGATCTCGGTGCGGCCCGCGACGAGCGCGCTCCCCGCGACGAGAACGTGGCGTTCGGCGTAGAGCGGGGTGAGGGTGAGGCCCGAAGTGTCGATACCCTGCGCGTAGACGATGCCCGCGTCGAGCTCGAATCGGCGAATCCGTTCGACGATGTCGGGCGAGCGCAGACTCGTCTCGACCCGCACCCGCATCAGCGGATGTTCGGTACAGAAAGGGTCGGTGAGCAGCGCGACGGTGCTCGACGCCGCGGGCACCACCCCGATCCGCAGTTCACCGGTGAGACCGGTCTGCAATGCGCGGACCTCGTGTTCGAGCGCCTCGCGGTCGGCGATGATCCGCCTGGCCCACAGCACCAGCCGCTCGCCCTCGGGGGTGAGACCCTCGAACGTGCGCGCGCGGCGGACCAGCGGCACGCCGAGTTCGTGTTCGAGTTTGCGGATCGCCTCCGACAGCGCGGGCTGCGACACGTAACAGGCCTTCGCCGCCCGGGCGAAATGCCGTTCCCGGGCGAGCGCGACGAAGTATTCGAGCTGACGGAACAGCATTCGGAGAGCCGGTCAGTCGTCCTGGTCGTCGGCTGCTTTGTTGCGCGCCTTCGCGATCTCGAGCGCCTTCTCGGCGGTGGCCTGGTCCGGGTAGGGGCCCATCCGGTCGCCGTACCAGCAGGCCTTGCCCTGTTCGGCCTTGTGGTGCTTGAGGCAGTAGTACCACTCGTTGTCGTCAGCCATGCCGACAGTATGCAACGTTTCGCATACCGGCGTCTCGAAGGTGGGTAACGCGGGGGTAGCGGGTTCGCGAATGAGCAGGGCGACAGCGATTCCCACCGCGACGCCGATCACCGTGTCGACTCCGCGTTCGGTGAGCAACGTGAGCGGATCGGACGGATCGGCCAGTTCGGTCATCGACATGATCAGCGGCGTGAAGAAGCCCATCGCCACCGCGTAGTGGCGGGCCATGAACAATTCGGTCGGGTAGAGCAGCGCGATGATCGCCAGGCCGAGCATCGCCGGGCTCGGACCCGGGATCAGCAGCGGCGCGGTGACCGCGAGTCCGATGAACGTGCCGACCACCCGGTGCATGCCACGGGTGATCCGGTCACGGGAGCTGGCGGCGGCCAGCGGCACCGCGGCGCCCGCCATCGCCCAATTGGCATGGCCGACGCCGAGCAGCAGCCCGATCCCGCCGGCGATCGAGATCGCCAGCGCGTAGCGTCCCGCCTGCACGTACGACACCCCTCCGGTGCGATGCGGCGGAATCGGTATCCGCATCGCACACATGCCGGCCCGGCGGACTCGCCGCGTCGACTCGAGATAGCCGACGATCACGCACAGCATCGCGGTGCCCGCGCACAGCACCAGCGCCAGGAGCGGATCGCGCTGCGCCCCGGCCACCATGGCGATGGCGCCGAACGCGAAGATCCCGAAGAACGGCCCCTCCGGCCGCAAGCCGAGGCGGTCGGTGATCGGCGAGGCGACCGCGGCGAACACCGCGACCGCCGACACCAGCACCGCGGGAGGGGCGTGCAGGCGCGCGAGCAGGATGCCGGCGCCGACGGCGCCGACCAGCATCACCGCCGCTTCGCTCTGGTGGATCAAGCGCCGGCGCGGCGATTCCGCGAAGCCGTACATCCCGGTGAAGGAACCGAAGACCGCGTAGATGAGCAGGTCGGTGCGGCCCACCGCGATCAGCACTAGGCCGGGGATCGCGAGACCGACGAAAACGCGGGCGGCGGGCAGATGATCGATCTCGGTGACGAACCGTTGGTAAATCTGGCGCGACCGTGTTCGCGTGGTGCGCAAGGGTTCCTCCGAAGTCGGTCGCGGGACATGCCCGTAGGGCCGATGATCAAGCCTGCACGATCCGCGCGCACGCCGTCAACCTGCGGTGATCCCGGTCGCACCGGCGAAAACGGCGCTATGGCGGGGGTGATAAGCGCGACCGATCGACCGGTCGGAAATCGGACTTGGACGCCGCCGAGCGACACGACGAAAGTTACCTACGCCCTTCCGTGATCTCGACGGTAGAGAATCCAACCGAGGCACTGGACAGGGCACATCTTTCTCGACCCGCATTCACCGCGAAGGGAAGATCTGACATGGCTGACGGTCCGCACACCATCTGGGATCCCGATCGGGGCCCGAGCGAAGCAGCAGACCGGGCGGCCGTGCCGAAGGCCAAGCCCTACCACCATCCGGCGGCGGGCTGGGGCGCGGCGATCGCGGTCGGAAAGTTCATGGTCGGCAAGGAACACGAGCCGTTCATCGGCACCAAGGCCATCCTGAAGATGAACCATCAGGAACGCGGCTTCGACTGTCCGGGCTGCGCGTGGCCCGACGCCACCGACGGCTTGGTCCTCGACGTGTGCGAGAACGGCATCAAGCACGTGACCTGGGAGATGACGCACAAGCGGTGCACTCCCGAATTCTTCGCCCAGCACACCGTCACCGAGCTGGCCACCTGGAGTTCCTTCGACCTCGAGGACCAGGGCAGGCTCACCGAGCCGATGGTCTACGACCCCGAGACCGACCACTATGTGCCGATCAGCTGGGCCGACGCGTTCGAGATGGTGGGCAAGGCGCTGCGCGAGCTGCCCGACCCGAACGAGGCCGCGTTCTACACCTCGGGCCGACTCGCCAACGAGGCGACGTTCCTCTACCAGTTGCTGGTGCGCGAGTACGGCACCAACAATCTGCCCGACTGCTCCAATATGTGCCACGAAGCCAGCGGCCGAGCTCTACAGGCCTCGCTCGGCACCGGCAAGGGCACCTGCGACCTCGAGGACTGGGACAAGGCCGACGCGCTGTTCGTGATGGGCCTCAATGTCGCCTCGAACGCGCCGCGCATGCTGACCTCGCTCGCCGAGGCCTACAAGCGCGGCGCCCAGGTGGTGCACGTCAATCCGCTGATCGAAGCGGGCTCGCGCAACACGATCATCCCGCACGACTTCCTCGCGATGGCCACCTTCCACCCGACCAAGACCGGCACGCTCAACCTGCAGGTGCGCATCGGCGGCGACTTCGCGCTGATCCGCGGCATGGCCAAGGCCGTCCTCGAAGAGTCCGCGACCGACGAGAAGGCTCTCGACCACGAGTTCATCGAGCGCTACACCGTCGGCTTCGACGAGTACGTGCGCGAAGTCGAGGCGACCACCTGGGCCGATATCCAGACCGAGTCGGGCCTGAGCGAGGCCGAGGTCCGCAAGGCCGCCCGCATCTACTGCGACTCCGACCGCAGCATCATCAGCTGGTGTCTCGGCGTCACCCAGCACGAGCACGGCGTGGAGACGATCCGCGAGATCGTCAACCTGCTGCTCCTGCGGGGCAACCTGGGTCGCGAAGGCGCGGGACCGTCGCCGGTGCGCGGGCACAGCAATGTGCAGGGCAACCGTACGTGCGGCATCGACAACAATCCGCCCGCCGCATTCCTCGACCGGCTGGCCAAGGTCTGTGAGATCGACGTGCCGCGCGCCAACGGCTACGACGTCGTCTCCGCCATCGAGGCGCTGCAGAAGGGCAAGCTGAAGTTCTTCATGAGCATGGGCGGCAACCTCGTCCAGGCCGCGCCCGACAGCGAATACACCTTCGAGGCGTTCCAGAAGGCCGACTTCACCGTCATGGTCTCCACCAAGCTCAACCGCAGCCACGTCGTGCACGGCAAACGCGCGCTGATTCTGCCCTGCCTCGCGCGCACCGAATACGACGAGCAGCGCAGCGGCCCGCAGGTGGTCTCGATGGAGAACGGCATGGCCGTGGTGCACCTGTCCAAGGGCATGAAGAAGCCCGCGTCGCCACATCTGCTGTCGGAGCCCGCGATTCTGGCGGGTATCGCCAAAGCCGCACTGCCCGAGACGAAGACGCCGTGGGAGTACTACGTCGAGGACTACGACCGCATCCGCGACACCATGTCGAAGGTCCTGGACGGTTTCGAGGACTACAACCGGCGGGTGCGACTGGGGCTCGGATTCCGGATCCGGCAACCCGCGCGGGAGCTGATCTTCCTCACCCCGTCCAGCAAGGCGGAGTTCTCCGCCGCGACGCTGCCCGACACGACCAACCCGGCCGGGGTGCTCACCCTGGCCACGCAGCGCTCCCATGACCAGTGGAACACCACCATCTACACCAGCAACGATCGCTATCGCGGGGTGAAGAACCTGCGCACGCTGGTCTTCATGAACTCTCGCGATATGCGCGACCGCGGCCTGAAAGAGTTCGACGAGGTCGACATCACCAGTACCGCCCGTGACGGGTCGACGCGATCGCTCTCCAAGTACAAGGTCGTCACCTACGACATTCCGCCGGGCTGCGCCGCCGGGTACATGCCGGAAATGAATGTGCTGTGCGCGATCGGCGACTACAGCACCGAGAGCGATCAGCCGATGATGAAGAGCGTGAAAGTGACTGTCACACCGTCGAGTTGAACTCTGTCGAGGAGATGGCAATGAACCAGCACCCGCGAAAGACACTGGCGTCGATCGGCGATATCGAGCACGCGAAGTAGGGGGACAACCGATGTCATATCTGCTCGCACTCATCGCCGAACCCGGCGAGACGTCCACGGCGCAGCAGTTGGCGACCGAGGCCCAGCAGGTCGCGATCCGCAACAACATCGACGTGGTGAGCCTGGCCGAGCTCGACACCCTGCCCGCCTACAGTGCCGCGATCGACACCGAGGACGGGCGGCCACTGATCGCCGACCAGCTGCGCCGCTCCACGCTGGAAGCCGACGGTGTGCTGCTGTTCGCGGCCGAGGGCGAGACCGTGGCGCCGCTGGCGGCGAGTGTGATCGCGTGGCTGGCCAATCCGGACTCGGCACCGGCCGTCGGGGGCAAGCCGGTCGCGGTGATCACGGTGGGGCCCGGTGAGGTGATCAATCAGGACTTGGCCGATCGATTGCGCAAGGCGGGTGCCGAGGTGGTGGCCGACGGTGTGTCGATCACCGGGTCGTGGAGCGACCCGGACACCGTGGCCCGGCTCGGCGACACAGTGATCGCGGTTGCTTCGGCTAGCTGAGGCTCCTCCGCGACCGCGGCCCCCGAGATATCGGGGGCCGCGGTCGTTTCGGGTCAGTAGACGTAGACCACGGCGTTCTCACCGCCGGTGCAGGTGACGAGTTTGCCCTCGGGTGCGCACGTCATCGTGTAGGTGCGGCCGGTCACCGGGCTGGTCGCCACCACTGAGCGGGCTCCCGTACCGCCGCCGGCGTAGGCCTCCCGGACCGCTTCGGCGAAACCGCAGCTGGTGACCGCGCTGCCGACGGCGACCTTGCTGTAAGAGCCTGTGGCAGTGCCGGTTTCACAGGGCTGCGCACCCGCGGGCAGGGTGGCCGGTCCCGCCGAGGTGGTGGGAGCGGCCGTGGTCGCGCGCGGGGTCGTGCCCGCGGGTTGGCCGGAACCGCCCGGCGCCTGCGAAATCGGTGCGGCCGTGGAGGTCTCGGCGGGGTCGGCGGCCGACATCATGCGCCAACCGATCGCGCCACCGACCGCGAGTACCAGGACGGCGAAGACACCGGCCAGCACCGGCAGCAGAACCGATCGCCTACGCCCCGAATCCTGGTGCGCCCAGGCCGGATCGGGACCGTACGCGGGGTCGGGTCCATAGGCCGGGTCAGGCCCGTAGCCGGGGTCGTATGCCGGATCGCGATAGGCGTGATCGCCGTAGGCACTGGGCGGTTCGTCGTAGTCGGAGTACGCGTTCTCCTGACCCACGTACTGCCGGGTCGCGGCCGCCCTGGCCGGATCCTCGAACTCCGGCGGGGCATGATGGGCAGCAAAAGGCGCGGCACCGCCACGGTATTGATGCGTCGGCTGCGAGCGCTGCGGATCGAGTTCGTCGGCCCCGTAATGCTGGGTCGGCGCCGACCGTTGCATGTCGGCGGGGTCGTACTGCTCGGTCGCCGGTGCGTACTGCGTGGGCGGGCCACCGAACCGGTCGTCGGCGTCCTCGTCGAAACGCTCGGGGGGACCACCGAATCGGTCTCGCGGATCGTCGAGATCGCCGCCGAACTTCTGCGTCGGCGGCGCGAAGGCGGCGGGGTTGTACTGCTCGGTCGGCGGGCCGAACGCATCGCCTCGGGCATGGCCGGGAGCGCCGTCGAATCCGTCGTCCGGCGGGCCGCCGAAAGGTCCTGCGGGACTGGCGAACCGGTCCTCGGGGCCATTCTGTTCCGCACCGAACCGCTGGGTGGGAGCCGCGAAGGGGGCAGCCGAGTTCGGGCGGGGTGCGTCGAATTCCGGTGTGGGAGCGGGGAACCGGGGGTTGGGGTTCGATGCCGGCGGGAGGTACTGCTCCGTGGGCGGGGTGTAGGCCGCCGGGAGGGGGTGTTCGCCGGAGTAACGCTGGGTAGGGGCGCCTCGGTGGGGATCCTGCTGCGGCGGGAGGCGGTGCGGTCCGGTGGGCGCCGGGTACGGGGTGGCCGACGCGGGACGCGGTGGCTGCAGGAGGGGAGCAGACGTTTCGCCCGGCTGCGCACCGTCGTAGAGGTGCGCGTCCGGGAAGGGACGCATCCGCGGGAGGCCCTGGTCGGGGGTGTAAGCCGGGGGCGGCTTGGGGGCCTCCGGCTCATCGGCCGACGGCAGGGGCGCGAAGTAGGTGTCGGCGGGCCGGATTTCGGCGGGGCCGGTCGGCTGGATCACCGCGGGTATCGAGATCTCGCCGGTGCCCTCGGCGGGAACACGGCGGAAACCGGTGGTGTCCGAGGCCCCGGGGCGCGCCTCGGGCGGGCGGATGATCAAGGTGGGCTGGGCGCCGGTCGCGGTCGACTGGCTGCGTGAGGTCTCCACACCGCCGGTCGCGGTCACCGCGCCGATCACGCGGAACTCCCCGGTCGGCGTCGGAACCTGCTCGACGTCGGCGGGCTCCTCCGAGACGGGGGCGTCCTTGCGGGCACCACTCGCGGCACCGATGGGCACCGCACGCGCTGGACCGGTCGCGGACCCCGCGTGGCCACCACGCTCGGCACCGGCCGGTCCGCCGGGAGCACCGGTCGGCGCCCCGGCGGCACCGCGTCCCACACCGGCGGCGAAACCGGCGGCGGCGGCGAAACCGCGCCCGGGAGCCGAGCCCGGGCCACCTTGCGGGGCACCCGCCGGCGCGCCTGCGGAACTGCGGAGCGTGGGACCGGACGAAGAACCTGGAGTCACATCGTGGCCACCGGGGACGCGGCGGGCCCCGTCGTACGACGCGAAAGCGCCCGATGGCGCGGGCGCACCGGCTTCCCGCACGGCCGAAGCCAGCGCTCGCCGAGCGGCGACAGCCAACGCACCGGCCGACGCGTAGCGATCGGCCGGGTCCTTGGCCATGCCGGTCCCGATGACGTCGTCGAGTGCGCCGGGTATCCCGTGCAACAGCTCGCTCGGCCGCGGCGGGGCCTCGGACAGGTGCGCGCGGACCAGCACGCTCATGCTCGCCGCGGGGAAGGGCGAAGCACCGGTGAGGCATTCGTGCAGGACGCAGGCCAGTGAGTAGACGTCGGCGCGGTGGGAGATCGGGCCGACATCGAAGCGCTCCGGCGCCATGTAGATGTAGGAGCCGACCGCCATCCCGGCCTGGGTCACCGCGCTGTCGCCCTCGGTGTGCGCGATGCCGAAGTCGGCGAGGTAGGCGAAATCGGCGGGCGTGACCAGGATGTTGGCGGGCTTCACATCGCGATGCACCAGCCCGCCCGCGTGTGCGGCGTCGAGCGCGGCGGCGATCTGCTCGACGACGGCGACCGCGCGTTCCGGGCTCATCGGCCCGCCTCCGCGCAACACGGTCCGTAGATCGGAGCCGGGAACCAGGCGCATATCGATGAAGAGGACCCCGTCGATCACACCCCAGTCATGGATCGGGATCACGTGCGGTTCGGCCAGCTTGGCCGCGGCCTGGGATTCGCGGCGGAATCGGACCTGATAGGCCGGGTCTTGCGCGAGCTCCTCGGCCAGCAACTTCAGAGCGACCACTCGGTCCTTGCCGGTGTCGTAGGCCTCGTAGACCTCGCCCATCCCGCCTTTGCCCAGCATCGACCGCAACTCGTACGGGCCGAATCTGCTCCCCGTCCGTGACCCAGGTGCCTGCACCAGCGTCCGCCTCCCACTTCTGGCAGGCCCGTGGACCTGCTTCTCAGTAGGAAGATTCTCCCGGTGTCACTACGCCGTGGTCAAACGCGAACACGATCGCGGCAGCGCGATCGCGCAGGTCGAGCTTGCCGAATATGTGTCCGACGTGGCTTTTCACGGTTACTTCCGAGATACCGAGTTCAGCGGCGATCTCGCTGTTGACCCGGCCCGAGCCGATCAATTCGAGCACTTCGTACTCGCGGGCGGTGAGTTCGCCGAGCCGGCGATCGGTTCGGGTACCGACCGGTTTCACTGTTCTGTACGCCGTGAGCACCCGTCCCGTCACCGAGGGATCGAGCCACGCGCCACCGCCGGCCACGGTGCGGACCGCGCGGATCAGATCCTCCGCGGGCGAATCCTTGAGCAGAAAGCCCGCGGCGCCCGCGCGCAGCGCGCCGGAGAGAAGCTGGTCGTCGTCGAAGGTGGTGAGCACCAGCACCGGTGGGGCGTCGGGGCGGGCGCGCAGCAACCGGGTCGCATCTATGCCGCCGACCCGCTTCATCCGCAGATCCATCAGCACCACATCGGGTCGTTGCGCGGCGACGGCGGCCGCGACCTCGTCGCCGTCGGCGCACTCGTTGATGGTGAAACCGTCGCGACGCCGCAGGATGCGACGCAATCCGCCGCGTACGAGTTCCTGGTCGTCGACTACGAGCACTGTCACCAGCTGCTCGATCGGCGAAGCGGTCGTCACGTGTCCTCCTGGGGTTTGTGCCAGAGCTTGCCCGGCAGCACGGCCGAGAGGGCGGCGCACGAGCTTGCTCGCAGTGGGAAGCCGACCCGCACGGTCCAGCCGTCGTCGCCGGTGCCCACGATGATCTTCCCACCGAGCAGTTCGGTGCGTTTGCGCATGCCGCGCAGTCCCATCCCGGTATCGCGGCGCAGCGCGGGCCCGAACGGCAGCGGATTCGACACGACCAGCGTCGCCGCCTCGGCCGAGACGTCGAAGCGCACCGTGGCGGGCGCGCCCGGCGCGTGCTTGATGACGTTGGCCAGCGATTCCTGACCGATCCGGTAGAGCGCGTGGCCGATGGCGCCGGAGACGGTGGTCAGGTCGCCGGTGCGCGCGTAATCGACGGTGAGCCCGGCGCGGCGGAAGTCGCCGACGAGTTCGTCGATATCGGCGGCGCCCGGCTCGGGAGCCAGTTGCGCCGGGCCCGCGTCGAGCATGCCGACGGTGCGCCGGATGTCGGCCATCGCCTGGCGGCCGAGGCGTTCGGCCTCGACGAGCGCTTCCACCGCCTCGGTGACGTCGTCGTCGGTCTGGAGCGCGCGGCGGGCGGCGGTCAGATGCAGCAGGGTGATCGAGAGCGAATGGGCGATCACATCATGGACTTCGCGGGCGATCCGGCGCCGTTCCTCGTCGGCGGCCTGACCGGAGCGGATCGCTTGATTCTCGCGCTCTTGATACAGGAAACGCCGCTGATACTGCAGCATCACCCCGACGAACATGCCGAGCAGGATGCCGATCACATACATCGGTAGTCCTTGCAGCGGCTGCTCACCCCAGTGCACGTGCCCGGCCACGTCGAACGCGACCAGTTCGAGGATCGCGAGCAGGGTGAATCCGATGGTCCACCCGCGCGAGGCGACCGCGGCCACCTCACCGGCGACGATCACCAGCACGAACGGCGCGAAGTCGGCGTTGACCGGCTGCAACAGGAACAGGGCGCAGGAAGCCAGCGCGCTGCCCTTCAGCAGCACGGGGTGCGGATTCACCCGGAAGATCGCGAACAGCGGAATCGGCAGGAACGCGGTGGCCATCGCCAGCAGCGGCAGCACACTCGGGAAGTACGCGTGCCGCTGGATCACCGCCGCACCGGTGACCACCAGCAGCGCGAGGTCGGCGGCCAGGATCACCGCGGGCGGATAGTCGTAGGGCAACGATTCGATGCGTTCGCGGACGGTGGTGAGCAATCGCGGCACCGCGGCCCTGGCCGCGAACCGCTGCCGCAGGCTCACTCGGCCCGGCGCCTTCGCGGGGATGGCGTGGCTCACATCCATGATGTAAGGCTAGTCGCCACCTACGGGGCGAGCATCGTCCCGCGAACGGTACCGATCTCCTACCTGGGTAGGAGAAGAAGTCGGGTCCCCGGGACGACGATTCGGCCGTTCGCCGCCCGTAACGTTCGATTCACCCGCTCACGGAAGGTGAAGCCCATGACCTGGACCGATCTACACCACCGCACCGAGATCGTGCACACCGTGCTCGCCAGGGCAGCGGTCGACCCGAACGACCCGGCCCTGTTCGCCGGCCTCGCCGAGCTCGACACGCTCTTCGGCGGAGTCGACGGCCTGCTACAGGCGCTGGCCAACCGCTGGGACAATCATCTGCGCGTCAAACTCGAACTGGCCGAGATCGACGGCCGCACCCCGATGGAGGCCTATCTCGAGCTGGCCGCCGAACAACCGGCCCTGCGTGGGCTTCTCGACGCACGCCCGGCGATCGGGCAGACTACCCGCGACCGCGCACTCGCACGCTGAAACCCGAAACTCCCTGGGGGACAAGATATGCCCGACATCGAATCGCCACAGCAGCCGATGCTGGAGTTGACCCGGGTGGTCAAGCAGTATCGCGTCGGTGATCAGGAAGTCCGCGCGCTCGACGAGGTGAGCATGCGCATCGAAGCAGGCCAGTTCACCTCGATCATCGGGCCGTCGGGTTCCGGCAAGAGCACCCTGCTGCACCTGCTCGGGGCGCTCGATCGTCCCGATGAGGGCTCGATTCGTTTCCGCGGCACCGAGATCGGCGATCTCGACGAAGACCAGCAGGCCGCGTTCCGGCTCGAGCAGGTCGGCTTCATCTTCCAGTTCTTCAACCTGCTCCCCACCCTCTCGGCCTGGGAGAACGTCGCCGTGCCGAAGCTGTTGGACGGCACCGGCTTACGCAAGGCCAAGCCGCGCGCGCTGGAACTGCTCGATCTCGTCGGCCTCGGCGATCGCGCGCAGCACCGGCCCGCGGAGCTCTCCGGTGGGCAGATGCAGCGCGTGGCGGTGGCCAGAGCGCTGATCATGGATCCGCCGCTGATCCTGGCCGACGAACCGACCGGCAACCTCGACTCCAAGACCGGCGCCGCGATCCTCGCGCTGCTGGGCGACATCACCGCGCAGGGCAACTCGGTGGTGATGGTGACACACGACATGAGCTCCGTCGACTACTGCGACCGGGTGATCACCTTGCGCGACGGTCAGATCGGCGCGGACGAGCGCGTCGCTTCGCGAGTCGACGCATGATCGCCGCCGCCATCGATCGATTGCGGCTGTTCAACTTCGGTGAACTGCTCCGCCATCCCGGTCGCACCCTGATGTCGGGAGCCGTGATGGGAGTCTCGGCCGCGCTGATCGTCGCGGTGCTGAGCATCTCCGGGTCGGTCACCGGGTCGGTCGACAAGCTCACCAAGGGTCTGGCGGGCACCGCCGAACTCGAGATCACCGGTATCACCGACGCGGGCTTCGAACAGTCACTGCTACCCCGGATCGCCGCGACACCCGGGGTGGCGACGGCGGTGCCGATGCTGCGCGGCACGCTCGGCGCCGGCCCTGACCGGGCACTGCTGATCGGCGCGGATCAGAATATCGGCGCGCTCGGCAGCGATCTGGCCGGGCCGATGTCGCAGTACACCACCAAGCTGCTCAGCACCGAGCGCGGCGTGCTGGTCGGCGCGGCCATGGGTCTGCGCGAGGGCGACCCTGTACCGATCGGGGCAGGGACGGCGAAGGTGGCTGCCGTTCTCGACTCCGAGGCGACCGACCGGCTCAACAGCGGACACGTGGTGGCGGGTCCGCTGCCGCTGATCCAATTCCTCACCGACCGGGTGGGCAAGCTCGATTCGGTGCAGATCGTGGTGCGGCCCGGCACCGATGTGGCCGCGCTGCGCACCGCCCTCACCGATGCGGTGGACGGCCGGGCCGTGGTGGCCGAGCCGAGTCTGCGCACCGCGCAGGCCGGTGGCGCGATCCAGATCATGCGGTATTCCACGCTGATGTCGTCGGCGGCGGCGCTGATCGTGTCGGCCTTCTTGATCTACAACGCGATGAGTATGGCAGTGGCGCAACGCAGGCCGACGCTGTCGCTGTTGCGGGCGATCGGCGGCAAGCGGGCCCCGATGGTGCGTGATCTGCTCGTCGAGGCCGCGATGCTCGGGCTGATCGGCGGGGCGATCGGCGCGGGAATCGGTGCGCTGATGGGGCGGTTCGCGATCGACAGGCTGCCCGCCGCGATCGTGCAATCGGTCGAGGCGCGCACCGAATTCCAGGTGCCGAACTACGCGATCCCCGTCGCGATCGCCGCGTGTGTGGTGGCGACGGTGCTGGCGGCGTCGATCGCGGCCAGACAGGTGTACAAGGTCGCACCGGTCGAGGCGTTGGCGCCGGTGGAGGCCAGCGATGCCGCGGCGACCAACTCGGTGTTGCGCTGGGTCGCTCTGGCCGCGGGTGTGCTGCTCGGTGCGGCGGCCGTGGCCATCGCGTTCATCGACCTCGGGCGACTGTCGCTGGCCGCGATCACCACGTCGTTCACCGCGACGGTGTTCCTGTGTTTCGCCGCCACCGGTCCGATCGTGCGCGGATCCGCGGCGATCGCCCGCTGGTTCGGCGCGCCGGGCGCGCTCGGGGCGACGACGCTGGAACGCGCGCCGCGCCGCGTCTGGGCCACCGCGATGACGGTGATGATCGGCGTCGCGGCGGTGGTCGCGCTCGGTGGGGCGTCGGGCAACATGGTGAAGTCGGCGACCGATTCGTTCCAAAGTCTCGGCGACACCGATCTTTACGTGAGTCCGAGCCCCGTCGAGCAGTTCCCGACCGGGCCGGTCCTGCCCGACGGCCTGGCCGCCCGGGTCGCGAACGTCCCCGGCGTGGAACGGGTGAGCCCCGCCCAGATGGCCTTCGCGACCATCGGCAGCGGTCGGGTGATGTTGCAGGGCTATCCGCCGAGTACCTCCGATACCCGTCTCGGCGCGGTCGATCGGGCGGTGATCGACCGGATGGAGCGGCGCGAAGGTGTGGTCATCACCCGTGACGTGGCACGGTCGCTCTCGCTTGCCGTCGGCGACGAGATCACCATGCCCACCCCCTCCGGTGAGCGCAAAACAGCTGTGCTGCAAGTGATTCCGTACTTCACCGCCGTCTCCGGCGTGGTGATGATGAACCTCGACCAGATGCGGGAGTGGTATCAGCGACCCGGCGAGACGATCCTGTCGATCCAGTATTCGCCCGGCGCCGACCCCGACACGGTGCAGGCCGCGGTCCGCGCGATGGTTCCCCGCGAAATCCATGTCGACACCGGCGCCGACATGGTCGACGCGATCTCCTCGAGCGTCCAGCAGGGTGCGGCGATGAGCAACATGATCCTGTGGATCGTCGTCCTGGTGGCGACGGTGGCGTTGCTGAACACCCTGATGCTGTCGGTCCTGGAGCGACGCAGGGAGCTGGGGGTGCTGCGCGCCATGGGCACCAACCGCAAGTTCCTCCTGCGCTCGGTGCTCGCCGAAGCCGCGGGCATCGGATTCATCGGCGCGGCCATCGGTCTGCTCGTCGGCGTCGCGGTGCAGTATCTGGCCACGGTGGCGATCGGGCATGCGATGACCATCGACATCGTCTACCGGCCGAGCCCGCTGATCGCGGTCTACGGTGCGGTCGCGCTGGGCCTGGCACTGCTGGGCTCGATCCCGCCCGCCCTGCGCGCGGCGCGGATGCCGATCGTGGCCGCGCTGGCAGTGGACTGACCTCGGTCGCCGCGGTGCCCGGCATCTCAGCCCGGCGCCGCGGCGACGCCTTCCCTCGCACCGTCACCTCGGTATCGCGGGTCTACCACCCCGGGGTCGGCCCCGTCACCGATCAGAGCGGAACTTCGTCCCACCACGCGATGACCTCGTCCTGCGCCGAGGGGCGGGTGGCCCCGCCGGTGCCGCTGCTGCCCCGGCGACTCACCACGACAAGGTAATTCGCGCGGGCGGAGTCGCCGGGGAAGCTCAACACCTGGTGCGCGGTCTGGACGCGGATGTTCGCCGGATCCGGAACCACCCACCGCTGCAGTGAGAACGGCACTTCGTCCTTGCTCCCCGCGTAGCGAACGGTCGCGGGCAACGCCTCCAGCACCGACCGCGCCTGGCTCGCGTTCGCGTACTCGAGCACCAGGTAGCTCAGCGCACCCACTTGATTGTCGGATCGCTCGCACTGCCACCCGGTCGTGATCGGAGTCCACTGCAACGCAGCCTCTTTCCACGCCAGCTCGCTGACATTGCGCACCCCCACACACCGCGCCCCCCGATACCCCACACCATCACTCATCTGCCCCTGCGGAACCAAGGTCGGGAAAACCCGCCGACTCTCCGCGAACGAATCCGCCACCTCGGCTACCGAATTCGACGGCCCGCTCGCGCCGTCTTCCACGTCGAGACCGTCGTCGTCTCCGGGCAACACCACCACGACCAACGCGACAACCAACGCGACCAGCACCAGAACCAGTGCCACCAACACAACCCACCCGAACCGCTGCATCCCCGACACCCGTCGAGGCACCGGCCAATACCCCCGATGCGGCACCATCCAGGGCCCCCGCGGCCCGGACCGCACCACCCCGTGCTGCTGACCTGCACCACCCGGCACGACCGGACCACCCGACTGCCCCGCCGCCACCGACTGCCCCGCGTCTACCTGAGGCCCCGCGCCGCCCGGCTGACCCGCACCACCCGGCTGACCTGGGCTGCCCGGCTGACCCGCACCGCTCGGCTGTCCGGCATTGCCCGGCTGTCCGGCAATGCTCGACTGTCCGGCAATGCTCGGCTGAGGCGCATTGCTCGGCTGACCGGCACTACCCGGCTGACTCGGATTGCTCGGCTGACCCGGATTGCTCGGCTGTCCGGCAATGCTCGACTGTCCGGCAATGCTCGGCTGAGGCGCATTGCTCGGCTGACCGGCATTACCCGGCTGACCCGCATTGCTCGGCTGACCCGCATTGCTATGCGCTGCGCTACCAGGCTGTCCCGGCTGGCTGGACTGCCCTGCGGCTCCCTCCGGCGCCACAGGCCCGGCTGGGGCCGCGTTCGAGGCCCCAGCGATCGAGGTCACCTCGGTCAGGGCCGCCGCGTTCGCCGCGTCCAGCTCGCCCGCGTCGCGCATCGATACGACATCGGTTGCCGCAGTGGCCGATACCTCGCCGGACTCCGCGCCGCCGGTCGCTGCGGCGCTGTCCGATCGAGGCGCCGTGGATGACGGCTTGTCGAGAGACACTGGGCTGGAAGATATTCCGGCATCGACCGCGGGCACCGCCACAGCTTCGGCGACCCCCGGCGCGGGGCGCTGCACGCCCGCGGATGGCGGCACGGCGGCCGAGGCCGCGACCGCAGGCGCAGCGGCAGCCAGGGGCGCCGCACCAGGCGCAGCGGACCCGGATCGGCGCGCATTCGGCTGTCCGGCAACAGGACTCGCGGCCGGACGCTGAGCCACCGGAGGTACTTCGCCAGGCGGCACGGCGGCCGAGGCCGCGACCGCAGGCGCCGCGGCAGCCATGGGCGCCGCACCAGGCGCAGCGGGCGCGGATCGGCGCGGCTGTCCGGCAGCGGGACTCGCGGCCGGACGCTGAGCCACCGGAGGTACTTCGCCGGGCGGCACCGCACCGCTGGGCGCGGCCGGGCGCGGGGCGACCGGCGGGACAGCTCCGAAAGGCCGTGAAGGTGGTTGCCAATGAGGTTGTGGCGCAGGCTGTCCGGGTGCGCCTTGATACCCGGGCGGTGCCATGCCGGGCGGCGCGAAAGGCGCGGCGGGCCCTTGCTGCGGGGCGGGCGGGTAGTAACCCGGCACCGGGTTCGCGGGCGGGCGCGGCAGGACCGGTGGGGTCGTGGAGGTCAGCGCCTGGCGAGCCGCCTTGGCGAACGCGGCGCAGGAATCGAACCGTGCCGCAGGATGTTTCGCCATCGCGGCGGCGAGGACGGCGTCCATGATCGGCGGCAGACCCGCGCGACGCAGCGCCAGGGGCGGCGGCGGGGCGTAGAGGGTGCCGCGGATGATCTCGTTCGGGTCGGCGGAGTCGAAGGGCGCCAGTCCGGTGAACAACCAGTACAGCGAACACGCCAACGAGTACTGGTCGGAGCGATGGTCGAGCTCGGCGCCGGTCATCTGCTCCGGTGACGCGTAAGCCAGTGTCGCGGTGAACATTCCCTGCTGGGTGAGGTGGGTGGAGTCGGCGCGCAGCCGGGCGATGCCGAAGTCGGTGAGGAAGACCCGCTCGCCCTGGCCGCCGGTGGAGCGGGCCAGCAAGATGTTGGCGGGCTTCACATCTCGGTGCAGCACTCCCCTGCCGTGCGCGTAGTCCAGCGCGTCGGCGACCCCTTCGATGATCTGGACGGCCCGCTCGGGTGGCAGCGCCATCGGGTCGACCGTCGCGGCGTCGATCCCGTCGACGTACTGCATGCTGATCCAGAGTTGTTCGCCCTCGGTCCCCCGGTCGAAGACGGTGACGATGCCGGGATGGTCGAGCCCGGCGGCGAGATCGGCCTCCCGTTCGAACCGCGCGCGAACGCGCTCGTCGGCGAACAGATCCCGGTTGAGCAGCTTGAGCGCGGTGAGCCGGTCCAGGCGCGGATGCCGGGCCAGATACACCGTGCCCATGCCGCCCTGGCCCAGCATCGCCTCGATGGTGAACCCCGCGAACACCTCACCGATGTCGTGCACTACGACCCCCTTCCGACCGTGTGACCACGTTCATTCGAATTCTCGCCGAAAATCGGTGAAACTTGCTAACAGTCGTCCGGGTGTGACCGGACGCGTTCGACGAGAAGTTTGCACCGCCGGAGCACGCGCAATGGGTGGTGGGGAGGATTCGGTGGTGAAGTCGACCGGAACGACGGCTGCCTGTCGCAGGCTGCTGCTCTGTGGGGTGCTGGCAACTGCCGCACTGTCCACCTCGTGTGCCACGCCGGGCACCCCGACGGCGGTGAGCGCGCCCACGGTCACCGTCAACAGCGAAGACGCGTGGCATCCCGGTCTGTCGATCGGGCTGCCCGATTCGCTGGCCGCGGAGTTCACCCTCTTGCAGTCGAAGCTGCCGGGCCAGGTCGGCATGGCCTTGATGCCGGTCGGCGGCGGCCGGATGACGATCTACGGCGACTGGACCACCGGCATCGCCTGGTCCACGATCAAGATCCCGCTCGCGGTCGCCGCGTTGCGCCACGACTCCGACCAGTCGATCTTCGAGATGGTGGAGGCCGCGATCACGGTGTCGGACAACGACGCCGCCGAAGGCCTGTGGGAATCCCTCGGTGACGCACCGGAAGCCGCCGACGCGGTGCAGCAGATCCTCGACGAGGCGGGCGACGCGGCCACCGGCAAGTCGGGCACCCGCACCGAACTCGACGGCACCTCCTTCGGCGGTACCGAATGGTCGCTGGCCAACCAGGTGCGGTTCGCGTCGCGGCTGCCGTGTCTGCCGCAGGCCGAGGTCGTCACCTCGCTGATGGGTGAGATCACCGAGGATCAGGGGTGGGGTCTCGGCCTGCTCGACGACACCGAGTTCAAGGGCGGCTGGGGTCCCGACGACGTCACCGGGGTCTACACCGTGCGCCAGTTCGGACTGGTACCCGTGGGCAGCGGTCAGCTCGCGGTAGCCCTTGCGGCACAAGCCGATTCGGGCTCGTTCGACGACACCACCGCACTGCTCGACCGGATGGCGCTGCTGCTGGCCCGGCACCTGCCGAACCTGCGCGGCGGCGTCTGCCCGCGCTGAGCGCACCGGCTCAGCCGGGAACGACCAGGCCGGATTCATACGCCAGGACCACCGCCTGGGCGCGGTCGCGCAGCCCGAGCTTCGAGAAGACCTTGGAGACATGGGTTTTCACGGTCTGCTCGGCCACGAACAGCGCCGCGGCGATCTCGGTGTTCGACAACCCCTTGGCCACCAGTTCCAGCACCTCGCGTTCACGGGGGGTCAGGGTGCCGAGCGCGGGCGCCGGGGCTGCCCGCACGGTATTGCGCCTGCGGGTGACGTCGGCGATGAGCCTGCGGGTGATCGTCGGCGCGAGCAGCGCCTCACCGTCGGCGACCACCCGCACCGCACGCACCAATTCCTCGGCGGGCGCGTCCTTGAGCAGGAACCCGCTCGCCCCGATGCTCAGTGCCTCGTAGACGTAGTCGTCGATGTCGAAGGTGGTGAGCATGAGCACCCGTACCGGCGGATCGAGATTCGCGGTGAGGATCGCGCGGGCGGCGTCGAGACCGTTCATCTCCGGCATCCGCACATCCATCAGCACCACGTCGGGACGCAGCCGCTTGGCCTCGGCCACCGCCACCTTGCCGTCGGGCGCGTCGCCGACGACGCTGATATCGGTCTGCGCACCCAGCAGGGCGCCGAAACCCTGGCGCACCATCGCCTGGTCGTCGGCGATCAAAACGGTAATAGCCACCCAGTCACCCTAGTGGGTGGGCAATCTCACCGAGA
Organism: Nocardia sp. NPDC003183; assembly: GCF_053590715.1. NCBI lineage: Bacteria > Bacillati > Actinomycetota > Actinomycetes > Mycobacteriales > Nocardiaceae > Nocardia > Nocardia sp. NPDC003183. Next base: position 712,098 of record NZ_JBSFTG010000002.1, on the reverse strand, counting down.
CCTCGAATCCGCCGCTGAGCGTGGGCGCCGCGTGCAGCTCACCGCCGACCGCGACCACGCGGGTGCGCATGCCGTCGATGCCGTGACCACCGCCCGCACCGGGCTGGGGCACCGTGGCGGTCGCCGCGTTGTGCACGCTCACGCTCACCTCCCCGGGATCGACCGCCACCGCGACGTGCACCGCGGCACCCGGTGCGTGCCGGGCGCAGTTGGCCATCGACTCCTGCACGACCCGATAGACGACCAGCCCGGTCGTCTCCGGCACCGATTCCAGATCCCCGGTCACCGTCCAGTCGACGGGCAGACCCGCACGCAGAGCCGACGCGCACAGGGCGGGCACGTCCGAGGCGCGCGGCTGCGGCGCGTGTTCGGGCAGCTGGCCGTCACTGCGCAACACCCCGAGCAGGCCCCGGATCTCGTTGAGCGCGGTGCGGGCGGTGGCGCCGATCGACTCGAACTCGGCGCGCGAGGCCGGGTCGAGGTCGTCGATCCGGTACGGCGCGGTCTGCGCCTGCACCACGACCATCGACATGTGGTGGGCGACCACATCGTGCAGGTCACGGGCGATGCGGGCCTTCTCCTCGAGGATCGCCCGGCGCGCGCGCTCGAGCTCGGTCACCTCTTCCTGCCGCTCGAGCTTGCGCCGCGAGGCCAGCAGGATCCGCACGAGATAGCCGAACAGGGCCAGCGCGCCGAACCCCATCGCCCAGCCCCACAGCGGACCGGTGTCCGAGCCGGGCATCGTCGTGGCGAACAGCATCGAGGTGGCCGCCCAGGCGACGACCACGATCGGCACCGAGGCCCGCAGCGCCACCGCGAACAACAGCACGAACAGCACGATGATGTGCACGACCTGGAAGGGCAGATCGTTGTCGGCACCCGGCTGCATGCCGATCGAGAACAGCAGCGCGGCGCCGGCGGAGATCGCCCACCCCATCGCCGGGTTGACCCGCACGAACAGGATGGGGAAGGCCGCCAGGGCCGACAGCAGGGGCGCGGTGACCGGCGAGACCTCGTGGGTGACGAACAACGTCGGCCACGCGATGCTGTACAAAATCAGCGCGACCAGCACCGTTGCGAAGTCGAACCAGGTGCGCGCGGGTATTCCTCGCGCGGCGGGGCGCAGTGGTGCGGTCATGACAGTGAGCCTACGAACCGTCCGGTCAGCGGACCTCATACCCACGAACCGAATACGACCCCCTACCCTGGTGTGACCCCGGCGCCGGGCCTGCCACCCGCGCGCCCCGATAAACAAGTCCGTAGCGGGATGCCCGCCGCGTGACCCGCTCCTTACCGTCGGAGGCCATGAACACCCCGCTTCGCCCGGTACCCGCCGCTGCTCGGGCCCGTACCGCAGATTCCGCCGCCTCCGCGCCGTCCCCCGATTCCGCGCAGCACCGCCGTCGTAGCGGTGTCGCGCTGTGCACGGCCGGGCTGGCCATGGCCGCCGCCGTGGTCATGTCGGCACCGGGCGCCATGGGCGGCACCACCCCGGCCGGCAGCGAGAACGTCGCGGCCGCCGCCGCGGTCCGCGCGCTCATCGACGACAGCCCGGATGCCACCTCGCTCATCCCCCGCGATTTCGGCTACAAGTTCGGTTACGACCCCGTCCAGCTGGACGGCTTACTGGTGAACCCGAACGGCGGCTGCTCCTCACCGGTGACGCTGCCCGCCGAGTTCGAGTCGGCGTGTAAGGCGCACGACCTGGGCTACGACGTACTGCGCTACGCCGAGCGGGTCGACGAACCCCTCGGCGGGTGGGCGCGCCGCTCGGTGGACGCGGCGCTGAACCGGCGCATCCACGCCTCGTGTCAGCTGCGCGACGACGAGTTCTCCCGGGCTCGCTGCGGCGTGATGGCCGATATCGCGTTCACCGCCGTGGACGTGAACTCGCGGCGTCAGGAGTACGGCGCACCGGTGGTCGAGAACGTCTTCGCCCAGACCGACCCGGCCGACCGGCCCAACCTCTGGCCGCTCGCGCGCACCGTCCTCGGGTTGTTCGCGGTGACAGCGGCTTCGGCCGTGATCATCGACGCGCTGCGCAAGTTCCGCCGGCGCTTCGTCTGATGCGGTTGCCGAAAACTAGAACATGTCCTAGTTTTCACACATGTCTCTAGTCATCGACGAAACGATCGAGATCGACGCCCCCGCCGCGAAGGTGTGGGAGGTGCTCACAGATTTCGAGCGCTACGGCGAGTGGAACACCTTCTGCTACGAGGCGTCGAGCACGCTGGAACCGGGCTCGCCCATCGACATGCGGGTCCAGCTGGGCAGCAACCGTCGTCCGCAGCGGGAATGGATCCGTACCCACACCCCGGGCGTCGAGTTCAGCTACACCATGAAGCCGGTGCCGCTGGGCGCACTGCACAGCCTGCGCTCACACACCGTCGTGCCCCTCGGTCCCGACCGGTGCCGCTACGAGTCCCGGTTCACCCTCGCCGGTTGGTTCAGCCCCGTGGTTTCAGTGGCGCTCGGCAAGCATCTGAGGGCCGGCTTCACCGCGATGACGGCGGGCGTCGGCCGCCGCGCGGTGGCGTAGACACCCACCACCGGCGGGCACACCGCCACAAGCGGGGCGTACCAGGTTCTGTCGAACCGGCACGCCCCGCTCGGGGAGAATTTCTCAGACCGCGCTCGGGCTCGGCAGCGCGCCGCGCGCCACCTCGTAGGCCGCGCCCACCCGGTACAGGCGGTCGTCGGCCAGCGCGGGCGCCATGATCTGCAGACCCACCGGCAGGTTGTCGTCGGCCGACAGACCCGACGGCACCGACATGCCGGGATGACCCGCCAGGTTGGTCGGCAGGGTGCACAGGTCCGACAGGTACATGGCCAGCGGGTCGTCGACCTTCTCGCCCAGCTTCCACGGGGTGAACGGGCTGGTCGGCGAGACGAGCACGTCGACCTGCTCGTAGGCGGCGTCGAAGTCGCGCGCGATCATCGTGCGAACCTTCAGCGCCTGGCCGTAGTAGGCGTCGTAGTAGCCCGCCGACAGCGCGTAGGTGCCGATCATGATGCGGCGCTTGACCTCCGGACCGAAACCGGCCTCGCGGGTCAGCGACATCACCTGGTCGGCGCTGTGGCTGCCGTCGTCACCGACGCGCAGGCCGTAGCGCATGGCGTCGAAGCGCGCCAGGTTCGACGACACCTCCGACGGCATCACCAGGTAGTACGACGACAGCGCGTACTCGAAGCTGGGGCACGACACCTCGACCACCTCGGCGCCCAGTTCCTTCAGCACCGCGACGGCGGCGTCGAAGGAGGCGATGACGCCGGATTGGTAACTGTCGGAGTGCAATTCACGCACCACACCGACGCGCACGCCCGTCAGGTCACCGTTGGCGCCCTGCTTGGCGGCGGCCACCACCGGTGCCACCGGAACATTGCGCGAGGTGGAGTCGCGCGGGTCGTGCCCGGCGATCACCTCGTGCAGCAGCGCGGTGTCGAGCACGGTGCGACCACACGGACCACCCTGATCCAGCGACGACGCGCACGCGATCAGGCCGTAGCGCGAGACGGTGCCGTAGGTGGGCTTCACCCCGACCGTCGCGGTGACCGCGGCGGGCTGACGAATCGAGCCACCGGTGTCGGTACCGATCGCCAGCGGCGCCTGGAACGAAGCCAGCGCCGCCGCCGAACCGCCACCGGAACCACCGGGGATGCGGGTGGTGTCCCACGGGTTGCGGGTGGGACCGTAGGCGGAGTTCTCGGTGGAGGAGCCCATCGCGAACTCGTCCATGTTGGTCTTGCCGAGAATCGGGATGCCCGCGGCGCGCAGCCGTGCGGTGACCGTCGCGTCGTACGGCGACATCCAGCCCTCGAGGATCTTCGAGGCACAGGTGGTCGGCATGTCGGTGGTGGTGAAAACGTCCTTGAGCGCCAACGGAACTCCCGCCAGCGACGAGGCGGGCGTTTCGCCCGCGGCGAGCGCGGCGTCGACCACGGCGGCCGCGGCGAGGGCTTCGTCGCCCGCCACGTGCAGGAAGGCGTTGAGCTCACCGTCGACCTTGCCGATGCGATCCAGGTGCGCCTGGGTGACCTCGGTGGAGGTCACCTCGCCGCCGTGGATCTTGCTCGCCAGCTCGGCAGCCGACAGCTGCGTCAACTCGCTCATTCGCCCTCTCCCAGGATCTGCGGGACCAGGAAACGCTGTTCTTCCACGGCGGGCGCCTGGTCCAGCGCCTGCTCGGGGGTGAGACCGGGCGTGACCACATCGGGCCTGGTCACATTGGTCGTCGGATTCGGCGACGCGGTGGCGGGGACGTCGGCGGCGACCTCGGTGATGGTCTGCACGTGGCTGAGGATCGAATCCAGCTGACCGGCGAACTGGTCGAGTTCGGCGTCGGTCAACGCCAGCCGGGACAGCCGGGCGAGGTGAGCGACCTCGTCACGGGAGATTGCGGGCACCGCGGGACCCCTTTCGGCTTCGGTGGGCAGTATCGGTACAGCCTAATTCACACGGTCGCGAAGCAATCCACAGCCTGCGCATGGCCGGAGCGCAGGCGGAGGTACGCCTGATCGGCGCGTCATATCGGTTTCGACGCGCCCGCCCCCGCGGCTCGGACGCACCCGCCGCACACGAAAGTTCGCGCATGTCGCGCCGATGGGGTCATACTTCGGGTCGAGAACCCGCGTTCAGGGGTGTAAGTATTGCTTCACCGGGTATTCGTCTCGAACAACCCCGGCCGTTATGGAAAGGAACGCACGTGTCATACCTGCTCCGCGTGCAACTTCCGGATCGACCGGGAAGCCTCGGCTCCCTCGCACTCGCCCTCGGCGGGGTCGGCGCGGACATTCTCTCGCTCGATGTCGTGGAACGCGGCGCCGGGTTCGCGATCGACGATCTCGTCGTCGAAGTGCCTACCGGCGCACTGCCCGACACCCTCATCACCGCCGCGGAGTCGGTGCGCGATGTGAGCGTCGACTCCATTCGCCCGTACTCCGGCGTGCTCGACACCCACCGCGAGCTCGAGCTGATCGACCAGGTCGCCAGTGCTCGCGACGACCGGCTCCAGGTACTCGTCGACGGCTGCCCGCGGGTGCTGCGCGTCGGCTGGTCCACGATCATCGGCCTCGGCCCGGCAGGCGCCTACCGCATCGTCGGTAGCCCGAGTGCCCCTGAGACACAAGCGGGTTCGGCCCCGTGGATGCCCATCGAGAAGCCGATGTGGCTCGACGGTGAGGCCGAATGGGTGCCCGAGATCTGGCGCGACATGGACACCAAGCTGGCCGCCGCGCCGCTGGGCAACACCGGCAGGGCACTGCTCCTCGGTCGCCCCGGTGGGCCCGACTTCCGGCCGTCGGAGGTGGCGCGGCTCGGCTACCTCGCCGGCATCGTCGCCACCGTCCTGAACTGATCGGGTCAGCGCAGCGCGAGCCGCATCACGAACAGTTGCAGTCCGTCGTGGGTGGCCCAATCACGTTCGGGCACACCGACGAAGCCGAGGCGCTCGTAGATTCGGTGGGCGTCGACCATCGAGAACATCGTGGTGAGCGCGACTGCGTCGAAACCGCCTGATCTCGCCTCGTCGACGACGGCGCGAACCAGCGCGGTGCCGACACCGAGTCCGCGTGCCCGCTTGGATACCGCGAGCATCCGGAACTCGAGTTCGCCGGGCTGAGCGATCTCCGCGTAGGGCGTGCCGGGCTTCGCGACGGTGAGCGAGCCGACGACCGCACCGTCGTGCACGGCGACGAGGACCTCGGCCTCGGCGGCCCGGTGCGCCACGTCGGCGAGTTCCCGCACGTAATCGTCCCCGTCGGGGACATAGCCGTCGCCCACGTACACCTCCACAGTCAGCGCGGCGACCGCGTCGTATTCGTCGGGGTGGGCGGGGCGGATCAGGAGTCCGGTGGTCTGCTCATCGGTACCGTGCATCCCCGAATGCTCCCATCTGGACGCTTGTGAGCTCCGACTCACCCATGCCCGGCGAGGTCGGTGAGGTCGCTCAAGAGCCGAGGTAGGGGCGCAAGCCGGGGTGCTCGGCGTGCCAGTCGTCGGGGTTGTGCGGTGGGTAGGCCACGGCGAGGTGGTCGCCGGGTGCGGGCCAGTGTGCGGCGTCCCAGGCGAAGCGGCGGTAGACGACCTTGCCGGTGATCGACGGACCGGTGACGGTGCCGGTGATCGTCACGTAGTGCTCGCCGGTCATCGCGGGCAGCGGGCTGACACCGGTCACGTAGAGCGACCCGTGTTCGAGGTTCGCCCTTCCCCGGCCGGTCCGGCCGGAGACGACGGCCGCGATCGTCACCACCAGCATCGTCACCAGCGCTACCGCCATCACCACTTCGAGCATGCGCCCATGCTATGCCCCGCTCACAGCGGCGTGAGTTCGCTGACCCCCAGTGCACGGCGCACCTGCCACACCGCCGTGCGGGTGCGCTGGGAGCGGCCGTTGCCGCGGTCGATCAGCGCTCGATCGGCGGTGGTGTAGATCAGTTGTGCGCCACGGGAATTGGTCTCCGGGTTCTGGAACAACTGGACGAGGCGGTCGGTCTCCTCGACCGGCAGGCCGACGCCGAGATCGTCGACCGCGAGCACCTGGCCGGTGTCGAGAGCCTCCAGCATGGCCGGCAGTACGCGCAGCAGCGAACGGGTGGCGGTGGATTCGTCGGCCAGTTCGAACGGGACGTCGATGCCCTCGTGCACCAGGCTCAGCCCCGCGCCACGGCGGTCGACCATGCGCCGGTACAGCGCGTCCCGCGCCGCGCGCAGGGTGCTCAGCTCGCGATCCACGAGAATCTGCTCGGGGTGGTCGAGATGGCCTGCCAGCGCGCCGATCTCGGCGTCCAGATCACGCAGGTAATCCGCGTACATCGGATCGTGTTCGGCGACGAGCAGATCCTCGATCCCGAGATCGGCGGTGCGCAGCAGCATCAGCAGACGCGCCGCGTTGTCGGGCGAGCGGGAGATATGGCTGCCGAGATCGTGCGCGAGCGCGTCGGTGTCGACATCGCCCTGCTGCACAGTCAGATTCGCCGCGAACCACCGGTACGCGGGCACTAGCGCCTCGGCGTACATCTGCCCCGCCAAGCTCAGCAGCAGCGCGTTCGGCCGCAGCAACGGCACCAGCGCCGCCACCCCGTACCGGGCCGCTTCGAACATCGGCCCGATCTTCACCTCGTCACCCCGGCGTTCGAACACGATCCGCTTGCGCGACCGTGGATGGGTGTAGAGCCACTCCGCGACCACGTCGGCGTTGTCGAGCCGGAACCCGTAGGTGTAGGGCACGCCCTCGGCGACGAATCCGGCGACGAATTCCGTCGGCCGCTCGGCGAACCCGAGATGCGGTCGCCGCACCGGGCCCGCGTAGGGGTCCCATCCGCTCACGGAATTCAGGACCGCGTCCCGCATCTGCCCGATCGCGTCGATCACGCTCGTCTTCCCGGCCGCCGCCACCCCGTGCACCGCGGTCACCGGCACCGCCAACGGCCCGCCTGCCCCCTTGGTCAGCCGCAACTGCTGAGCCTCCGCCAGCGATCCATGATTGGTCACCTGAAAACTGCGCAGCAAGGGTCCGCCTCTCCGAGATTCTTGGCAAGACTAAGGGACACGGGGGCTCGCCCACGCAGCAGCCTGATCCGGTGAACGGCAGCACCGATCCCGCGCGTGTTCGGTTCGGACGCACTAAGGTGCTGGACACTGCGGCTGGTTCGTCGCAGGTTCGGCGGTCGGCGATGAGGGATGGGTGCGCGTAATGGCGGTTCGGGTAATTGTTCGCGGAGTTGTCGTTGCCGCGGTGACCGCGGGAGCGCTCGTGCCCGCGGCGCTGGTGAGTGCGCCCAGTGCGCTGGCCGATCCGTGCCCGACGGGAACCGCGCGGGTGTTCCTGGGGAACTCGACCAACTCGTGTCAGGGCGCGGGGTCGGTGTCCTACACCGACGCTCCGGTGTCGAAGGTGTGCTCGATGGCGAGCACCGATGTGACGGTGGAGATCCAGACCAACATCAAGAAGCGGCCGTTGCGTACCCAGGAGCTCAGCAACGGGCAGTGCGCGTCGTTCGACATGAAGACCCAGATCGGCAACACGGTCACCGTCACCCCGAACTGACGCGAACCCGACTGTTCACGTCGCCGGGCTCGGCTGGTCCGCCACGAGCGGATCCTCCTCCGGTGCGACCCTGACCGCGTCGGGGCCGCCCTCCAGCAGTAGCCGGAAGCCGTCTTCGTCGAGGATCTGGACGCCCAGCTCTTCGGCCTTGGCCGCTTTCGAACCGGGCGCCTCGCCGATCACCACGAACGCGGTCTTCTTCGACACCGAGCCCGCCGCCTTGCCGCCGCGAACGAGGATCGCCTCCTTCGCGCCGTCGCGGCTGAAGGTCTGCAGGGAGCCGGTGACGACGATCGACAGGCCGTCGAGGTTGCGTTCGATGGATTCGTCACGCTCGTCTTCCATCCGCACCCCGGCCGCTCGCCACTTGTCGACGATCGCGCGATGCCAGTCGACGGTGAACCATTCCACGACCGCGGCGGCGATAGTGGGGCCGACCCCGTCGGTGGCTGAAAGTTCTTCTCCTGTCGCGGATTCGATGCGCTCGAGGTCCGCGAACTCGGCGGCCAACGCACGGGCCGCGGTCGGGCCGACATGGCGGATGGACAACGCGACGAGCACCCGCCACAGCGGAGTGTCCTTGGCCGCTTCGAGGTTCGCGAGCAGGCGGGCACCGTTGGCCGAGAGGGTGCCGTCCTGTTTGGTGAACAGCGGCACGCCGAGCAGATCCTGCGCGTCGAGGGCGAACAGGTCGCCCTCGTCGGTGATCGCGCCCGAGGTGAGCAGGTCGTTGGCGGCTTCGTAGCCGAGGGCCTCGATGTCGAAGGCACCGCGTCCGGCCAGGTGGAAGACGCGTTCGCGCAGCTGGGCCGGGCAATGCCGCTGGTTGGGGCAGCGGATGTCGGCGTCGCCCTCCTTGGCGGGGGCGAGTTCGGTGGCACACTCGGGGCAGTGCGTCGGCATGACGAATTCGCGTTCGGCACCGGTACGCGCGTCGACGACGGGCCCGAGGACCTCGGGAATCACATCACCGGCCTTGCGGATCGTGACGGTATCGCCGATGAGCACACCCTTGCGCCGCACTTCGGAGGCATTGTGCAGGGTCGCCATCGACACGGTCGAGCCGGCGATCGAGACCGGCGCCATCACCGCGAACGGGGTGACCCGACCGGTGCGGCCGACGTTGACCTCGATGTTGAGCAGCGTGGTGGTGGCCTCTTCGGGCGGGTACTTGTAGGCGATGGCCCAACGTGGGGCACGGGAGGTGGAGCCGAGGCGGCGTTGCAGGGCCGTCTCGTCGACCTTGATCACCTGACCGTCGATCTCGTGCTCGATGTCGTGGCGATGTTCGCCCCAGTAGGCGACCCGCTCGATGACCGCGTCGATGCCCTCGACCAGGCGGGTGTGGGCCGAGACCGGCAGGCCCCAGGCAGCCAGTGCCTGGTATGCCTCGTGCTGGGAGGCCGGGCGGTATCCCGCGATGCGGCCGAACCCGTGGCAGATCATCCGCAGCCGACGCTGGGCGGTGATCGCGGGATTCTTCTGGCGCAGCGAACCGGCGGCGGTATTGCGCGGATTCGCGTACGGCGGTTTGCCCTCGGCGACGATCTGAGCGTTCAACGTCTCGAAGTCCTCGAGCCGGAAATACACCTCGCCGCGTACTTCCAGGAGCTCCGGGATCGGGAATTCCTCGGTCGGGGTGAGCTCGGCGGGGATGTCTTCGATGGTGCGCGCGTTGAGGGTGACGTCCTCCCCGGTGCGCCCGTCACCGCGAGTCGCACCGCGCACCAGCTTGCCGTTCTCGTACACGAGGTTCAACGCGACGCCGTCGATCTTGACTTCGCACAGATAGTGCAGCCCGGACCCGGTTTCGGCTTCGACCCTGCTCGCCCAGGTGCGCAGCTCGTCGTAGTCGAACACGTTGTCCAGCGACAGCATCCGCTCGAGATGATCGACCGCGGTGAACTCGGTCGCGAATCCGCCGCCGACCAGCTGCGTGGGCGAGTCGGGAGTCCGCAGATCCGGATGCGCGTCCTCGAGAGCCTGCAATGCGCGCAGCAACGCGTCGAACTCACCGTCGGTGATGATCGGTGCGTCCCGCAGGTAGTAGCGGAACTGATGCCCACGCACCTCGTCGGCCAACTGTTGCCACTGCACCCGCTGCTCGGGCGTAGCCGCTTCGGCACTCACAGATACCGCGCTGTCGCTGTCACTCACCCACCAGAGATTAGTCGAGCCCACCGACACATCCATGCACGTCGCAGCCGTGCAGGAACGAGATTTCGTGGAGATCGGCGGGAGCTACGTCACCGACGACCGCGGCCCGAGCGCGACTGTTCCGGCCGCTCGACGGTGAGCGACTCCGGGTCCTCGGCGAAAGCGCGGGCAACGTCGGCGGCCAGCGCGAGGGCCTTGCGAGACCACGCGAGCGGAGCGCCCGCCAGACCGCAGGTCGGGGTGACCAGGACTCGAGTGAGGGCCGCACGAGGGAAGCCGAGATCGTCCACGAGCCGGACCGCGGGCTCGGCGGCGGCGCGCCAGGTGAGCGGGCTTGTGGGCGGTTCGGTGGGGACGAGTCCGAGGGCCAGCTTCTTGCCGGAGTCCACGGCTTCGCCGATGTCGTCGAAGTCGGCGGTGGTGATGGCCGACGCGTCGAAGGACAGGGCGGCGGCCGCCGTGCGGCGCAGGGTGGGCAGGGCCGGGCGGGCCGCGCAGGTGTGCAGGATGACCGGTCCCGGTTGGGCGTTGATCACGACGTCGAGAAAGTGGATCGCCTCCGGACCGGGCAGTGCGCGGACGGTGTTGAGCACGCTCGGGCCGGTCAGCGATCCGTCGAGAACCGTCGTCAACTGCGGTTCATCCAGTTGCACAACCACGTTCGCCCCGAGTCGCTTTCCGATCTCGGCGGCGTGCAGGGCCAGGCCCTCGGCCAGCGAGTCCGTGAGGTCGCGCAGCGCACCGCGATCGGTGAGAATGCGATGGCCGCCGGGCAGTTCGACCTCGGCGGCGAGGGTGAGCGGTCCGACCGACTGGATCTTGATCGCCCGGCCGGAGCCGACGAGACCCGCTGTCTCCCAGGCTTCCTCGATCGCGTCGAGATCTACGCGCACGAAGTCGCGGGCCTTCCGCGAGACCGAACCCGGGCGGTCGGCGAGCCGGTAACCGCGGGTGGTCGCGTCGAACCGCAGATCCACCAGGAGCGCGGAGGCGCGTCCGATCATGTCGGCGCCGATCCCGCGTTCGGGGAGTTCGACGAGGTGGGGCAGTTCCGGCAGTTCACCGATGATGGTGGTCGCCGCCTCGAGTGGATCGGTGCCCGGCCAGGAACCGAGACCGGTGGCGAACGCCCCGGCGAGCAAGTCCACCGGCTCCGCCGCGGCCGGGTCGCCGGACTGCTCACTGCCACGCCACAACGTCACGCGCTCAACACCTTTCGTGTCGTCTGGGTCAGTGGTCCACACCGGATCGGCGTCGACCACCACGAACCGTGCGCCGCACCACGGCGCGGGCCGTCACCCGTCATCCTGCCGTGCGCGCCGACTGTTGGCACACCCGCCACGACACGATCAGGCTGTCGCCGCCGACGAATCGGACTCGATGCCCGCGGCACGGTCGGTGCCGTTGATGGTGCCGCTGCCGATCACGGTGTCGCCGCCGTCGGCATCGGGCAGGTACAGCACGATGGCCTGGCCCTTCGCGACGCCGGTGAGCGGCTCACGCAACCTGGCGACGAAGCCGTCGCCCTCGGGCTCGACCACGGCCGGCGCGGTCCCGCCGTGCGCGCGCACCTGCACGACGCACTCGACCGACGAGGCCGGGCGCACGCCGGAAGTCCAGATCGCGCGGTCGGCGGTGACGATGTCGACCTGTAGATCCTCGACCGAACCGACCTTGACGGTCCCCGAATCGGGATCGATCCCGGTCACATACCGCGGCTTGCCGTCGGCGGCGGTGTGGCTCAGGCCGAGGCCCTTGCGCTGACCGACGGTGAACCCGTGCACACCCTCGTGACTACCGAGCACCGTGCCGTCGGAATCGACCAGCGCACCGGGCCGGATGCCGATCTTGGCACCGAGGAAGGCGCGAGTATCCCCGGACGGGATGAAACAGATGTCGTGGCTGTCGGGCTTGTTCGCCACCGCCAGCCCCCGTTCGGCGGCTTCCTCGCGGATCCGCGGCTTGGGGGTGTCGCCGACCGGGAACATCGCCCGCGCGAGCTGTTCGGCGGTGAGCACCGCCAACACGTAGGACTGGTCCTTGTCCGCGTCGACAGCACGACGCAGCACGCCCTCGTCGAGCCGCGCGTAATGCCCGGTCACCACCGCGTCGAAGCCCAGCGCCTGCGCGCGATCGGCCAGCGCGGAGAACTTGATCTTCTCGTTGCAGCGCAGACACGGGTTCGGGGTCTCCCCCGCGGCGTAGGCGGCGACGAAGTCGTCGATCACGTCTTCCTTGAACCGATCGGCGAAATCCCAGACGTAGAAAGGGATCCCGAGCACATCGGCGGCGCGACGCGCGTCACCGGCGTCTTCCTTGGAGCAGCAACCCCGCGACCCGGTGCGCAGCGTGCCCGGGTTGGCCGACAGCGCCAGATGCACCCCCACCACCTCGTGCCCGGCGTCCACGGCCCGCGCCGCGGCCACCGCGGAATCGACACCACCACTCATCGCGGCGAGAACTCTCATCAGGCACCTCCTCTAGCGCCGGCCAGGCCTGCGGCCCTGGCCCGATCGATGACCTGCGGCAGCACGGTCAACAGTGTTTCGACATCGGCTCCGGTCGACGTGTGACCGAGCGTGAAGCGCAGCGAACTGCGCGCCTGCCACGGTTGCACACCCATCGCGATCAGCACATGGCTGGGCGAGGCGACGCCCGCGTTGCAGGCCGAACCGGTGGAGCATTCGACACCCGCGGCGTCGAGCAGCATGAGCAGCGAGTCACCCTCGCACCCGGGGAACGTGAAGTGAGCGTTGCCGGGCAGTCGTTGCGCGGGCCCGTTGAGCACGGCATCCGGCACCGCGGCCCGCACGCCGTCGATCAGCTCGTCGCGCAACGCCCGCAACCGCTGAGCGCGCCCGGGCAGGTCGGTGACGGCATCGCGCAGCGCGGCGGCCATCCCGATCGCCGCGGCCACATCGGAGGTACCGGAGCGCAGGTCGCGTTCGTGCCCGCCGCCGTGCACCAGCGGCACACACGGCACGCTTCGACCCAGCAGCAGTACGCCGATCCCGTGCGGACCGCCGACCTTGTGTCCGGCCACGCTCAGCGCGGCCAGCCCGCTCGCGGCGAAGTCGACCGGAATCTGGGTCACCGCCTGAATGGCGTCGCTGTGCATCGGGATGTCGAATTCCTGTGCGACAGCGGCCAATTCGGCGATCGGCTCGATGGTCCCGACCTCGTTGTTGGCCCACATCACACTGACCAGCGCCACCTCATCGGCATGCGCGGCGAGTACCTCACGCAGCACCTGCGGCGACACGACACCCTCGGCATCGACCGGCAGCCAGCTGACCTGCGCACCCTCGTGCTTCTCGAGCCACTCGACCGCGTCGAGCACCGCGTGATGCTCGACCGAGCTGGTGACGATCCTGGTACGCCGCGGATCCGCCGCCCTGCGCCCCCAGAAGATCCCCTTGACAGCCAGATTGTCGCTCTCGGTGCCCCCGGAAGTGAAGATCACCTCGGACGGCCGAGCACCCAGATCAGCCGCGATCGACTCGCGCGCCTCTTCCAGCGACCGCCGCGCCGCCCGCCCCGAACCGTGCAGCGAGGACGCGTTGCCGACCGCCCCGAGGGCAGCCGTCATCGCCTCGACGGCGGCGGGCAACATCGGAGTGGTCGCCGCGTGATCGAGGTAGACCGTCTTGGGCGCACCGCTGACCGGACCCGAATAAGCCGACTTCATGACCGACAAAGCCTATACCACCGTTGACCTGGTCATCTTCGGGGTCCACCCCTGCTTCCTACGATTTTTCGACGATTTACCCAGGATCTTCAACCCGAGCGCAGCTGCCGAATATTCCCCAATGCGCCCCACACCAGGTCTTCAACCACGCCAGAGCAGGCACGGAACGCGCGTCAGCATCGTTACTCCACCCGGTGCGACTCGTCCGAGGCATCGCATCCGGGGCCATCAGCTCCCTTCGAATTCACGACAACGACTGCTGGACTCCTGTCGCTCACGGTCCCCGCACGATCGTTCGGCTGCCCTGCTCCACTGCATCGAGGTCTCGCATCGCCCAGAGAGTCGAGGACCAACGAGCTGCCATGAACGCCGACTCCACTCGCCACCTTGCGGGATATCCGGCCGGATCCGACCGGGGTGCCACGTCGGCCACCCAAATCACATACAGCGGCCTAGATGCTCTGCGACCGCACTTCATGACTAACGGTTACCGACGATCTGCCGTGGTCGGAGGTCGGGCCGACTACTGATCTCGTACGCGGGCTGTCGTTGCGCCGACCGAAGTTCCGAAATCGCCTTCGGCCGCAGGTCACGCAGGTGAACGCGGAGATTTGTACAAGCTTGTCGCGGTCTTAGGGTCGCCTCTCCAGAACTACGGGACGAGCTCGGCGGCGTCTTCAGTGCCTGGTTCGCGGTATGCGAGGAGGCCGAGGCGTGTTCAAGCCAGCCTCCCGGGATGGCCGCGGCGTGCCGCCGGTTGCACGAGGCGCAGCTGGTCACGCCGGACATGGGCGTCCTCGGCGACGGAGCTGTTGCCGGCCGGTCGATCCGGCCTGGACCGCTGGGTCGCGCTGGGACGTGGGCCCGGTATGCCCGCATCACCTTGTCCATGCCGGAGCCGGCGCCGTTCGCGATATCGAAATACCTTGCCGCAAAAGAGGATCCACCGATCTCGATGACGGTATGATCTTCCTGACACCAATGGTGAAGGTGACTCAGGCGGAAGCCGCGGACGCGGTGCCACACCGCGGCCAACCTGCTGCCGCCGCGGGTATGCGAGGGGTCGGTGACTCGATGAAGCGGATCGCATTTCTCTATACTGACGAATTCCATTGGTCGGCACCCTATCTCGATGTGGCGTTATCTCAGCTTGGTGCAGAGATCACGGCAAAGCTGTTCTTCATCGAAAATGAGCGTGGAGTACAAGATTTTCCTGTCGAAGCGGAGCAACTGAAGCCAGGAATGGACTGCGACCAACTCGTCGACAAACTTCTCGAGTGGGGTGCGGATGGCGTAATTTCGCTCCCCATGTACGATCAGGAAACGATGCGTGACGCGGTGGTGAAAGATCATCTCGCCGACCGCGGAATACCCATGATTATGCACCGTCCGGAAGTGATCCGGATGTTCAGCAGCAAATGGGACACCAAGGAAGTCGTCCGCAGGTTCGGAATCGAGGCATCCGACGGAATCCTCATCGACGGGGACCTCCTGAACGGTCGGGGCCCTGCTGTTTACGGCTACCCAGCGTACGTGCGGCGTCGGGCATTGGAACTCGGGTTCCCGTTGCTGGTCAAGCCCCTGTGGGATTGCGGCGCCAACGGGATATGTTTCATCGAGAACGAACTCGCATTGATAAATTACCTTCAAGATCCGTATGACGGCAACGCGGTTCTGGAGCAGTGCCTCGAAGGTGAACTGTGCTCGGTCGAGATTGTCGGGCATGACGGGTCCTACGTTATCCAGCCGCTTATCTGGAAAGGGAGAACCGGATCAGCACCGCCCTTCATGGCGTCCGATCGTTTTCGTTACTGCATACCACGTCGAGAAGCGGACGATGCTTTCGCTCCAATCGCCGCTCGGCTGCGAACAATGTGCACCACACTCGGCGTCGAGGGCGTAATAGAGGTAGAGATGATCTACGTCGAGAATACATATCGGGTAATCGAGATCAATCCACGGCTGTCCGGAACGACGACACTGTCCATCGCAGCCTCCGACTGTGACACATATGGATGCTTGGTCGCAATGCTCTTAGGCAATTGGACAGAGGAGTACGCGCGTTCCGGGGAGCGAAGGATGCGCAGCGCATTTCAGTTCCCGGTACTACGGCTGACCGATGAGCTGGTCTATGCTTTGGAGCTAGATTTCGGTCTGGTCAGGACGCGGAGCTTCACATTTCGGGGCCGGGAGTTTCATGACGTCGTTGTTACGTGTGAGTTCACCGAGACCGCACTGCTGAAGAGCAAGCTGGCGTCGCTTCAGTCCAGGTTCAACCTGCTCACGCGCGCCTTGGCAGCAGAAGCCGACGGAGTGATGACTTCCTCGCTGACCGAACTCCCGTTATTCGATGTGCGATAACTCCCCGATGGGAGAGCGATTTGAGGAGCTGCAAATGATAATCGATCGCGCCGTATCGTCGGATGTGGAACAGGTGCTAGCAATGCGATCCGAGGCGGCCGCGTGGCTTCGCCGACTCGGAACCGACCAGTGGTCAGTGGAACCTGATGGCTTCCGGACACATGTGCTTGCGGGAATCGAGGCCGGCGAGACATGGATGCTGCGGGAAGGATCGGAGACTGTCGCAACTATCACGATCGATTCCCGCCCAGACCCCCTGCTGTGGACAGCGGATGAGCAGGCAGAGTCGGCGTCCTACCTGAAGAGGCTGATAGTCCGCCGGTCTCATGCCGGATGCGGCTTGGGGGCTCAGCTCTTGAAGTGGGGTCTTGATCGCTCCGCCAACATAGGAGTCTCATGGTATCGATGCGATGTTTGGACGACCAACATCGCACTCCAGGACTATTATCGACGGCTTGGCTTCACACTTGTCCGGGCGATCGCCCGTGACGACCTCCCGTCCAGCGCGCTCTTCCAGCGTCGGCCGCTGGAAGCCGCGCATCCGATCTTTGCCAACCGCGATGATGACCACCGTGTGTAATAGCGCGAACGCTACCGATTTCCAGTGACCTGTGAACCGATTTCAGTCCTGGACAAGCGTTCGGTCCCAGTCCTGGTCGGCGCCGACGAGGTGAATGCCGAACTCCCTCACCAGAAGGTCCGCGAGATCGAACTCGGCGTCCATCGACGCCGCCAGCCACAGGCGGAGCGGCTCATCGAGTGTCGCATCGAGCATGCGCTCCATCTCCGGCAGACTTGCGTGCTCGGCCTGGACAATCGACGCGAGGAAAAGCTGGACCGCGTCGGAGTCGAGAGTCGGCAACCGGCCGAGGTTCTTGCTGGCGAACCGGATCCAGTCCGGGTCGATGTCGATCATTGCCTCATCGAGCAGCGTGGTGCAATCGTTCGTACGCAGCCGGTGTCCGCCGCGCTCGCAGGCGAGACGGACAACAACACGATCCCTCGCCTGAACGCCTATCCGATACGCAGTCGCGGCATATGCCCGCCGCAATTCCGGGTCGGTGTCGAATTGAAGAAGAAAGCGAAAAATGTCTGCGTCTTCCGCGGCGACCAGCCTGGCCCGAAGCTCCGGAGAAATCACTGTGGGCGCATCCACGCAGAGAGCGAACAGCGCGGGAACTTCCGCGACACGACCTGCACGGAGAAGCTCGTTGGCGTGTGCGGCGAAATCGGTGACGGGACCTGATCGGCCCGAGGACTTGACCATTGCGGCCAACTCTCTCAGCTGCCGTTCCGCGAATGCCCGGTCGAATGCCCGCGCCAACTCGTCCTGCCGCAGCTCGCCGATCGGCTCGTTCGGAAAAGACCGAAGCAATTCGGTCACGGTGGCGTACCGTCCTGCGCGGAGCAGCGTTCGCAATCCTGCTCGACCAGCCTCAACGCTGAATCTTACCGGCACGCCGGAGAGCTGCCGGACGTAGTCTGCGGCACCGAGACGACCCGTCGAAACCAGGACGTCGTAACTACATCGGGCGGCTTCCTCGCTGATCCGTGGCAGCACGCCGGTCATCTTGGAAATATCCTCGATCCCCGTGACGTTGCCGCGCTTGGCCAATGCCTGATACGCCTCGGCCAGCGACTCGGGAGCCACGTCACCGCCGTGGGGCAGTGCGCCGTACAGGAAGCAGAAATCGTCGGCTCGGCAGTCTCGCAGCGCACGATCTCTAGCGGCGGCGAGCTCGAGTGGATTGAGTGAGGTCAATACATCGGTGCGCACGGCGAGCTGTTGGAGAATGTAGATGTCGTCGTGACGGAGGAGCCACGATGCTTCGCGTAGGACAAGCGTTCGGGGAAGCGACGCCAGTCTGCCGGGCTCGTGCTCGCAGAGATTTCTCAAGAGTTCCCGATACGGGCGCACGCCGCCTCCCCGTCTTCGTCCGTGTGCTCCAGCAAATGTGAGTAGGGCTCCAAATAGGACGGGTCGGCGGTGCGGTCGAAGTTGACCATAGCCAGGCGCAAGCTGGGATCATAATCGGTGTGCCCCCGGAAATCGTTCTTTTCGTCAGCGAGCCCCTCGCTCCACAGCCCGGTGTAAACCGGAAGGCCCATGCGGTGCCCGGCGACCGCAATCCGGTAGATGCTTTGAATTTTCGGCGGTACCCAGTCTCCCGGCCGGCTTACACGTTGAAGGTGTGAACCCTGGGCGATGTAGGTCGGGGTCAAATAGATGACCAAATCGACACCGTGCCGATCACATATCTCACCGAGATACTCCATAGTCGCGATCGCTTCCGCTACCCCCTGTTCCTCGCTCATACGTGGCGCAGGCTTGATCAGGACGTAAGAGGTGAGCCGCATACCGAGCTCGCCCAGCAGGGCGATGCGGTCCTCGAACATTCGTCGGCTGATCTTCTTCCGAAGTGTCACCTGCCGTACTTCGTCGTCCTGGGTTTCGAAACCGACGGTCAGATCGATTACCGATGCGGTCGTGCGGGCACGCACATCGATCAGACGACCCCGGCTTATGTACTCCGGGCGTGTTTCGAGCGATAACACCTCTAGGCTTTCCATGCTGGCCGCATGGTCGAGCAGGTGATGGAGAGAGTACGAATGGAAGCGTGTCGGGTCGAGTACCGATCCCTCGTTTCCGAATGAGAATTGCTGGAACGTGCCGATATGGTGCTGGTGGTCGTCGAACACCCCGGTGATCTGCTCATTGAGATCAGCAACCGAGACCGTACTGGTTGACGACCTCATCGGCAACGCACAATAGCTGCACTCGAACTGACATTTCCGAGTGTAGAAAGAGACCACCAAGTCGGTGCGGCCCAAGAACAGTCGCTTCCCGACATAGATAGGAACTCGCGAATTCGGTATCGATTGCATATGCCCGCCCCGAGTTGAGAGTCCGCCTGGGTATCCCTCAATAGTATGACCCAATTGCGCTGCGGGAGTGCATGTTTCGAGATATCGACACACGAATCGTGTGAACAGCCTGGATTCCACAAGTGCGACCGCCAGCCCGACTGCGCGCGGACGCGAGAGCGCGGGGCCCGGACAGCGGGTGCGCGCGACGTACGGAACAGGTTTCACACAAACTGCAGAGCGAACACGAACGCTGTCGGCACCGGTCCGGAGTGGCGGTTGATCTTCCGCGTCGCTGCGGCTGGTCGGGACCGTCTGGCCGAGCGCATCGCGGAGTCGCATCCGTGGAGCGGACCCGAGATCAGCGCGACACCGATGCCTTGGACGACCGAAACATACGCCCAGTGGGTCGAAAGCCCAACAGTGCCACAGGAATAGGCGCACGCGCCGCTGTGGCGCGGGCTAGAAGTCCGGGTCGGCCGGTGTCGCCCCTACCGGCGCAGAGCTGCGCGACCTCTTTCTGGGTCCGTTTCGGGTACAGACCCAGACCCACCATCGGCCCCGGAGATCCGTTCCCTCATCACGAATCCCAGGGGCGAGGTAGCCGGGGGCCCGGAAGTTGCGTGGGTGCGGTCTCCCACGTCACGAATCAGGTTGTCGCGGAGTGCGCCGACGGGACTACGCCGAGTTGCTGCATCATCCCGAGCGTGTCCCAGGAGGCCCAACTCTCGATGATCTTGCCGTCCGCGAAGCGATTGATCGTAATTCCCTGAACAACTGCCGATTTGCCGGTGGCGGGCATACCCATCATCTCGCCGTCATTGGTTCCGGTTCCCGTCCATCGGGTGGTGACGAAGTCGCCTTCGGCGATCTGTTCGTTGATCAGGAACCGTTGATCCGAGAAAGCGGCGAGATACATCTGCACGAGCCGCCTGAGGCCTTCGGGGCCGTGGACCTCGGCGAACGGGTTCTGCGGATCGTGGTTGATGCAGTCGTCGGCCATGATTTCGTCGAAGACATCGAGGTCTCGCGAGTTCCACGCGTCGAAGATGCGCTTGGCTGAAGCCTTGTTCTGCTCTGACATGGCGTTTCCTTACTGGTAGTGACGCCGAACCGGCGAAGGGGCTCGTCACTACAGGCAGCCTTCGCCACGCCCGGCGTTCAGCACGGTGTGACGCTCGGGCCGACGGAATCCAGCCGTCACAGCCCGATACGAGGACGTTGCCATCACGGAGGATGCCCGCCCCGGATGTTGCCCGGCAAGCACTCAACTCCCCACCGGGCGCAAACCTTGAAGCCGGTGTACGGAATAATTGTGCGCCTTTTTCGCAAGCAAGGTAAGAGGCGACCACGTACACGTTCGATGTCTTTTCCAGCCTCGACGGCGATATCCAGGAACTCGTCTACCGGCCGACCCGGCACGGTTGAGATCAGGTGTGCGGTTCCCGGGTTCGGCGCGTGTCAGAATGCGCCCATGACCATCAAGTTCGACGCGCTCGATGCCGCGTTGCTGGCCGAACTGGCCCGTGACCCGCGGGCGCCGATTCTCGAGCTGGCGCAGCGACTCGGGGTCGCCCGCAATACCGTGCAGGCGCGGATGAAGCGGCTCGAGGCATCGGGTGCCGTGCGGGGTTATCCGCCCGATATCGATGTGCAGGCCATCGGGTTCGCGGTGCATGCCTTCCTTGGCATCGAACTCGATCAGAACAAGATGGATCCGATCATCGAGACGCTGCGCGGATTCCCGCACGTCCTCGAGGTGCACGCCACCACCGGCCGCGCCGATCTGCTGGTGCGCATCGCCGCGCAATCGCAGCAGGATCTCCTGGAGATCATCCAGCGGGTGCACGCCATCGACGGCGTGAACCACACCGAGACCATGCTCGCCCTGGCCACGCCGATCGGGTATCGGAGCCTGCCACTGGTCGAGCATCTGACGAACCGGACGAATCAGCCGTGATGTGACCCAGGTCTCTCGCGCTCGAGCAGATTGATACATCCAGCTCAGTGGTACAGATCACTTTTGAGCAGACTGATCAACTATTCGACTGACTGTTGACACCGATTGCCCTCCACGGCACATTTCGCAGCACCGATAGCAAGTTCCTTCGTTGCGCAGCTCACGATCTGGGTTGTGGAAAGTGTGGTGAGGCGTTCATGACCACCGTCGTCTGTGCGACTGCTCGACCGTCGGCCGAGCCGGCCGCGCCCTACGACCTCGCCGATCGCTACCGCTCCGGCGCGGGCCCGGTGCTGCTGACCGGGGTCCAGGCCATCGCCCGGCTGCTGGTGGAACAGCATGTGCGCGATATTCGCGCCGGTCGCCGCGTCGCGACGTTCGTCTCCGGCTACCAGGGCAGCCCGCTGGGCGGGGTGGACAAGATGCTGCTCGGCATGCCGGAGGTACTCACCGAACACGACATCACCTTCGTCCCCGGGTTCAACGAGGAACTGGCCGCCACCGCGGTCTGGGGCAGCCAGGCCGAGCTGCCCGCCGGGCGGCCGACCCACGACGGCGTGGTCGGCGTCTGGTACGGCAAGGGTCCCGGCGTCGACCGCGCGACCGACGCCATCCGGCACGCCAATATGTACGGCGTGAATCCGCGTGGCGGCGTGCTGCTGCTGGTGGGCGATGATCCGGCCTCGAAATCGTCGACCGTGCCCGCGGTGAGCGAACGCTCGCTGGCCGCGATGGGGGTGCCCGTTCTGTTCCCGCGCAATGCCGAGGAGATCATCACCCTCGGTATGCAGGGCATCGCGATGTCGCGGGCCTCGGGGTGCGTGGTGGCGTTGAAGATCGTGGCCGATGTCGCCGACGGGGCGTGGACGGTCGACGAGGGCGTGGCCGACCTCGCCCTGACGGTGCCCGAAGTGCAGTGGGAGGGAACGCCTTTCGTCTATCGACAGCGACCGATGGCGGCGCCGACCGACAGCGTGCTCGCCGAAGCGGACCTCTACGGGCCACGCTGGGCGACGGTGCACGCCTACGGTGCGGCCAACGCTCTCGACGTCATCGAGGTGGACCCGGCCGAGGCGAAGGTGGGGATCGCGGCCACCGGCACCACCTTCGACGCGGTCCGCCAGGCTCTGCTGGATCTGGGTGTCGACGAGGCGAGCATGCACCGCGCCGGAATCCGGTTGCTGCGCATCGGCATGCCCTATCCGCTGGGCACGGCCGCGCTCACCGAGTTCGCCCGCGGGCTCGAGCAGTTGATCGTCGTCGAGGACAAGACCGCGTTCATCGAAACGCAGGTCCGCGAGATCCTCTACGGCACCCCGGACGCGCCGCGCGTGCTCGGCAAGCGCGACGAGCGCGGCGCGCGCCTGATGCCGGTCGACGGCGAGCTCACCGCCGGACGGCTGCTGGCGCCGCTGCGCCGGGTGCTGCGCGGACGGGTGGAGCTGAAAAAGGCAGCGCCACCGGCACTTCCGCTGGAGGTTCTCTCCGCCAAGCGGACGCCCTATTTCTGCAGCGGCTGCCCGCACAACCGCTCCACCGCCCTGCCCGACGGCTCGATCGGCGGCGGTGGCATCGGCTGTCACACGCTGGTCACCATGTCCGGGCGCACCGACAGCGCGGTCACCGGGCTCACCCAGATGGGCGGTGAGGGCAGCCAGTGGATCGGGCAGGCGCCGTTCACCGATGTGCCGCATCTGTTCCAGAACATCGGCGACGGCACCTTCTTCCATTCCGGGCAGCTGGCGATCCAGGCCTGCGTCGCGGCCGGGGTGAACATCACCTACAAGCTGCTCTGGAACGAGGTCGTCGCGATGACCGGCGCCCAGGACGTGGAGGGCGGGATCACCGTCGCGCAGCTCACCCACAAACTCACCACCGAGGGTGTCCGCAAGATCGTCATCTGCGCCGATGAGCCCAAGCGGCACAGCAAGCGAGCGCTGGCGAAGGGCACGCTGCTCCTGCATCGCGACCGGCTCGACGAGGCGCAGAAACTGCTGCGCGAGATCGAGGGCGTCACGGTGCTGATCTATGACCAGCACTGCGCCGCCGACGCCCGCAGGCAGCGCAAGCGCGGAACACTGCCGACCCGCAACACCCGGGTGGTGATCAACGAGGCCGTGTGTGAAGGCTGCGGTGATTGCGGCGCCAAGTCGAACTGCCTGTCGGTGCAGCCGGTCGAGACCGAGTTCGGGCGCAAGACCCGCATCGATCAGACCTCGTGCAACACCGATTACAGCTGCTTGGACGGCGATTGCCCGTCCTTCGTGACGGTGGAGGTGGATCCGGCCAAGGGCAAGTCCCAGCGGCGCGAACCCGTCGAGCCGCCCGCCGTGGCCGATCCGGGCGTGGGCGCGCCGACCCGCACGCAGAACGTGCTGATCGCCGGAATCGGGGGCACCGGCATCGTGACGGTGAACCAGGTCCTGGCCACCGCCGCCCTGCGCGCAGGCTACGAGGTGGAGAGCCTGGACCAGATCGGCCTGAGCCAGAAAGCCGGCCCGGTGCTGTCCCACCTGCGGTTCTCCACAACGGAATTGGAGCCGGCCAACCGGCTCACCCCCGGTAGCGCCGACTGCCTGCTCGCCGTCGACCTGCTCACCGCCACCGACCCCCGCTACCTCCAGTACGGCGACGCGGCGAGCACCGTGGCAGTGGCGTCGACGAGCCAGACCCCGACCGGCGACATGGTCTTCGACAAGTCGGTGGCCTACCCCGCGACGGACACTCTGCTGGATCGGCTTGCCACGGTGACGAATTCGATCAGTCACTTCGACGCGCTCGCGGCGGCACTGACGCTGTTCGGGAACACGGCGGCGGCCAATTTCCTGATCGTGGGCGCGGCCGTCCAGAACGGCGGGCTGCGCCTGCCGGTCGCGGCGATCGAGGAGGCCATCGGGATCAACGGTGTCGCGGTGAACGCCACCATCGCGGCGTTCCGGTGGGGGCGGGTCGCCGTCGCCGATCCGGCGGCGTTCGCGGCGGCGGTCGACACAGGCCGACCGCGGCGCACCCCCCCGGTGGCGCCCGCGGAGTTGCTGGCGAACACCAGCTTCGAGGGCGAGGTGCGCCGGATCGTGGAACTGCGAGCAGCTCAGCTGATCGGATACCAGAACGCTAAGGTGGCACACCGTTACCTCGAGACGGTCGAATCCGTCTGGGCGGCAGAGCGTTCGGTCACCGAGCGCACCGAGTTCAGTGAGGCGGTCGCGCGGGGGCTGTTCAAATTCACGGCCTACAAGGACGAGTACGAGGTGGCTCGGCTGCTCGTGGACCCGGACTTCCTCGCCGACGTGCAAGCCCAGGTACCCGGCGGCGAGAAGCTCACCTACAAGCTGCATCCCCCGATGCTGCGTGCGATGGGCCGGGACAAGAAGATCGGGCTCAGGCCGAAGTCGCATGTGGCGCTGAAGGTTCTGGCCAAGGGCAAGTTCCTGCGCGGCACCAGGCTCGACCCCTTCGGCTACGCCCACGTCCGCAAGGTCGAACGCGAACTGCTGGCCCACTACACCGACATGGTGCGCCGGCTGGCACACGATCTGACCACCGAGAACTACGAAACAGCCACTGCGGCAGCCGCACTGACCGACGTCGTGCGCGGCTACGAGGACATCAAGCTCGGCAATGTCGAGCTCTACCGCGCCCAGCTGCGCGAGCTCGGCATCGACTCCTGACGGGAGACGTTGCCACCGAGCCCACGGCACCATCCACCTCCGCGTTCGCTCGACCACGTCCTCACCGCCACGCGAACCCAGCCACTGCGACGTGCACCGCCGCGGCAAGCGGCTGAGCACATCGCCGCGCCGCAGCGCACCCGCGCCACCACTACGTCGCCGCACCAGCGGCACAACTGAAACTGCCGCGGACCCGCGGCACCACAACCCCGCAGCCCAGGGCACAACCCTGGTGCGCGGAACCGGAAAGGAAATCGACAGTGACCGTTGCGCACACCGAAGCAGGAGTCTTCGGCCGATCGCACGAGCTCAGCGCCCGCGCCCACGAGCAGGTCGTGTTCTGCGAGGACGACAGATCCGGGCTGAAGGCGATCATCGCGATCCACTCGACCGCACTCGGCCCCGCCCTCGGCGGTACCCGCTTCTACCCGTACGCCGATGAATCCGCGGCCCTGCAAGACGTGCTGCGACTGTCCTGGGGAATGACGTACAAGGCCGCGGCGGCGGGGGTGGATCTCGGTGGCGGCAAAGCGGTGATCATCGGCGATCCGGCCACTCACAAGAGCGAGGACCTGCTCGCCGCCTACGGGCGGTTCGTCGAAACCCTCGGTGGGCGCTACATCACCGCCGGTGACGTGGGCACGAACACCGACGATCTGGATGTCATCGGTCGGCACACGAGCCACGTCACCGGCCGCAGTGTCGGCGCGGGCGGCAGCGGCGACAGTGCCCGGCTGACCGCGCTCGGCGTCTTCCACTCGATGCGGGCCGGAGCCGAGTTCGTGTGGGGCGCACCGACACTGGCCGGGCGCACGGTCGGCGTCGAGGGTGTCGGCAAGGTCGGGCGCGAACTCACCGCCCTGCTGCTCGCCGACGGCGCCGAGGTCTGCGTGACCGATGTGAACGAGGCGGCGCTGCGGCGCGTCACCGACGAACTGCCCGCCGTCCGGCTGCTGTCGACAGTGTCCACCGCGCCGGTCGACGTGTACGCCCCCTGCGCGATGGGCGCCACCCTCACCGCGGCGAGCGCCGCGACGATCGAGGCGAAGCTCATCTGCGGTGCGGCGAACAACCAACTCGCGACACCCGAGGTCGAGCAGGCGCTCACCGACCGCGGCATCACCTGGGTGCCCGATTTCGTGGCCAATGCCGGTGGCCTCATCCAGGTGGCCGGTGAACTGCGCGCCGCCACCCCGGCCGAGGTCGAAGCCGAGGTCGCCGACATCTACCCGCGCTGCCGCGAGATCATCGCCGCCGCCATCACCGAGGGGATCGGGACCGGCGCCGCCGCCAACCGATTCGCCGAGCGCCGTCTCGATGCCATTCCGAGGTCGCTGCGATGATGAACAAGAGCAGCCTGTTCCGGACCAAGTCGGTCGAACAGTCGATCCGGGACACCGACGATCCGGATGCCAAGCTCCGCAAGGATCTGACGGCGAAGGACCTGACGATCTTCGGTGTGGCGGTGGTGATCGGCGCGGGCATCTTCACCCTCACCGCGCGCACCGCGGGCACGGTGGCGGGACCGGCGGTGTCGCTGGCCTTCGTCTTCGCCGCGATCGCGTGCGGGCTCACCGCCCTGTGCTACGCGGAGTTCGCCTCGACCGTGCCGGTGGCGGGTAGCGCGTACACCTTCGCCTACGCCACCTTCGGCGAGGTGATCGCCTGGATCATCGGCTGGGATCTGATCCTGGAGTTCGCGCTCGCGGTGTCGGTGGTCGCCAAGGGCTGGTCGCAGTACCTCGGCGAAGTGCTCGGATCATCGGCGCCGGTGCTCCACCTCGGCACGGTGAAGTTCGACTGGGGCGCGGTGGTGATCATCGCGGTGGTCGGCGTGCTGCTGGCCACCGGGACCAAGCTGTCGTCGCGGGTGTCGGCCATCGCCGTCGCGATCAAGCTGGGTGTGATCGCGCTGGTGCTGGTCGTCGGCGCGACGTATTTCAAGCCGTCGAACCTGACCCCCTACATCCCGCCGGCGCAACCGTCGGAGAAGGCCGAGGGGATG
Organism: Nocardia sp. NPDC003183; assembly: GCF_053590715.1. Taxonomy (NCBI): domain Bacteria; kingdom Bacillati; phylum Actinomycetota; class Actinomycetes; order Mycobacteriales; family Nocardiaceae; genus Nocardia; species Nocardia sp. NPDC003183. Next base: position 685,346 of record NZ_JBSFTG010000002.1, on the reverse strand, counting down.
CACCAGTCGCTGTTCGCCTTCCTCACCGGTTCCGGTGGCACCAGCTACGGCTGGTACGGGCTGCTCGCCGCGGCCAGCCTGGTGTTCTTCGCCTTCATCGGCTTCGACGTGGTCGCCACCACCGCCGAGGAGACGCGCAACCCACAGCGCGACGTCCCGCGCGGCATTCTGGCGTCGCTGGCGATCGTGACGGTGCTCTACATCGCGGTCTCGCTGGTCCTCACCGGCATGGTGTCCTACACCGAACTGGCCGACGGCAACGCCACATTGGCCACCGCCTTCGCCATCCACGGCGCCACCTGGGTGAAGAACATCATCGCCATCGGCGCGCTGGCCGGGCTGTCGACCGTGGTGATGGTGATGTTCCTCGGCCAGACCCGGGTGCTGTTCGCCATGGCCCGCGACGGTCTGCTGCCTCGCGGTCTCGCGCAGACCGGCAAGAAGGGCACACCCGTGCGGCTGACCGTGCTCGTCGGTGTGGTGTGCGCACTGCTGGCCGGTTTCGTCGAGTTCGGCACGCTGGAGGAAATGGTCAATATCGGCACACTGGTCGCGTTCGTCCTGGTCTCGATCGGGGTGCTGGTGCTGCGTCGCACCCGTCCGGATCTGCCGCGCGGGTTCCGCGTTCCGTTCGTCCCGGTGGTTCCCGTTCTCGGCGCTCTGGCCTGCGTGTGGCTGATGGTCAACCTCTCGATCGAGACCTGGCTGCGCTTCGTGATCTGGATGGCACTCGGTGTCATCGTGTACTTCGCCTACGGGCGCAGGCACTCGGTGCTCGGTCGCAGGCGACCCGATTCCGCGGAACCGGAACTGACACCGGTTCGATAGACCCGCTGCACACCCGGGGCCCGGCGATTCGGTGGATCGCCGGGCCTCGGGTGTGCGGTCACAGTGTCAGCTGATCGGCCGCCGACGTGAGCAAGTCGATGAGGTCGCGATCGTGCACGGGCAGGCGGCCGGTCTTGCCGATCGCGGCCAGGGCACCGGTGACCGTGCCGTCGTCGGTGCGGATCGGGACGGCGACGGCGCTGCGGCCGAGGCGGCATTCGTTCACCTCGACGGCGACCGCGTCCGCGGTGACTCGGCGTAGCTCGGCGGCGAGATCGGCGGCGTCGGTGATGGTGAAGGTGGTGACCTTGCGCGGCGTGGCCTCGGCCGCGAAGTCCGGGTACCGCGCCAACAGGAGCTTGCCGATGGCCGAGGCGTGCGGGCAGGCGAGCAGCACCTTCTCCCCATTCAGCTCATGGTCGGGGTCCTTGTCGACCATCCTGATCCGGCCGCCGGCGAAGGAGGCGAGATGGATGCCGAAACGCAGCTGGGCGCGCAGTTCACCAAGGATCCGGTGATTGCCGGAGACGGGCTCGGGAGCGGCAGCCCCGGCGAGCTCACGGGTACGGCGGCCGAGGGCGAAACCGGACAGGTCCTCGATCCGCACCAGGTAGCCGTCGGCGACGAGGAGATTCAGGAGGCGGTACGCGGTGGCGGGGGCGATGCCGGTCTGCGCGGCGATGTCCTTCGCGGTGGCGCCCGAACCCAGCTGCGCTACCGCCTCGAGCAGAGCGAGGGCCTTCTGGACAGCCCTCGGCTCGTGCCCGGTCGGGCCGTCGCGGCGGGTCGTCGTTGTCACTGTTCGCCGCGGTCCGCCCCTACCAGGGCCATCGCGCCGCGGGCGTTGACGGCGAACACCCCGGCGCCGGGCAGCACGTCAGTGGATTCGGGACTGTCGAAAACACCGATGGCCGTGAGACTTTCGGGACAGCTGTCCCGCAGCCAGCGATACCAGGCAGCACCGGCCAGCAGCACCGCGAGCACCGTCGCGGGCGCGACCACCACACCGTCGCTCGCGTCCGACACCGTCAGACAGACCAGCACCGCGGCGAGCACCCCACTGCCGACCCAGCCGGCGACGAGGTCGACGCGGCTGCGCTCGCGGATACGGCCGAGCAACAGCACCGCACCCACCGCGACCAGGATGTAGGACACCGCGAGCGCCGTGCGCATGACGGTCTTGGCCGCGGCGGGCACACCGTCGAGCGCGACGAAACCCGAACCGGCCGTCGCGACGATGCCGATGATCAGCACCAACGCCACGTGCGGGGTCCGCAACCGCGGACCGACCCGGCTCAGCAGGCGCGGCAGCACACCCTCCACACTCATCGAATACATCAGTCGCGACGCGGCGTTCGACGAAGCCATCGACGACCCGAGCCACGAGCAGGTCAGCCCCGCGTCGAGCAGGATCACCACGAGCAGACTCGACCCACTCGCCGTCCCGTGCAGATACGCGTTCACCACCGTTCCCGCATGCCCGGACCAGGCCGCCCACGACGCGAAGATGAACAGCGCCCCGCACAGCACCGGGGTGAGCAGCACCGTACGGGTCACGGTGACCAGCGGACGCCGCGTCTCCGGTGCGAAGAACGTGGCGCTCTCGAAGCCCGCGAGCGCGAACAGCGCCGACATCGCGATGGCCAGCACCGCGGGAACGTTCGGCGCGGCCGGGGTGATCGCGACAGCAGGCCCCGACACCAGCATGAGGCCGATGATGAAGGCCAGCGAACACGCCTCGACCGCCAGAATCGCGATCGCGGCGAACCGCACACCACGCACCAGCACCGCGCCGATCAGCACCGCGATGCCGAGATAGACGGCGCCGATCTGCCAGCCGCGCAGCGTGATTCCCAGCTGCGCTGCCAAGGCGAGAGCGGTCTGCGACCCGTGATACATCGTCAGCGACGCACTGCCCAGGTACTTCACGAGCATTCCGACGCCACAGGTCAGCGCCGCACGCGGTCCGGCGCCGTGGCTGACGAAGGTGTAGAGCCCACCCGCCGCGGACAGCCGCCGGGTGAACTGTGCGACGCAGTACGCGATCAGCGTGATGACCAGCGTCGCGATCACGATCGTCACCAGGCCGGGCAGCAGTGCGTCGTGGGTGAGCATCGTGACCGGCAACAGCACCATCGACGCGGCGGGCGCGGTGGTCGCGATCGACTGGCCGAGCAACGCCACACCCGGCAGTTGTCTGCGCCCCAGCGCACGCAACGGCGACACCGCGGGGCGCTCGGGTTCCCCGGCCGCGAACGAGCGCGCGACCGCGTCGGCCAGTGCCGTCACCACACACCTCCCAGCGTTGTCGGTGCGGGCGAGGATATCCAGATCTGGTTTCGGCGGTATTGCGGGCGCGAGTCGGGGCGATGGTCACCGAGCGAGAACGCGACCGCGGGGGATCTCACTCGCCGATCGGTGAACGTTTTCCGCGGCGTAGCGGCACCGACCCACCGTCGACGGACGCTGTCGCAGAACGGATATCGCGGCGGACGGAGCTACCCATGGCAGTCACCAGAAGATCATTCATGCAGAGTCTCGGCATCACCGGTGGTGCCGGCCTCGCCTACGGCGCGATGTCGACCCTCGGCCTCGCGCCCGCCACGGCGCAGGTGTCGTTCCGCTCGCCCGCCATGGGCGACCTCATCGGCAAGGGCGACGGGGGCGCGAAGGTGGCGATCCTCGGCGGCGGCCCCGCGGGGTTGTGCGCGGCCTACGAGCTGGGCAAGGCCGGATACGACGTGACCGTGCTCGAGGCCAGGAAGCGAGCGGGCGGACGGGTGTGGTCGGTGCGCAACGGCACCACCGAAACCGATCTCAACGGCGAAACCCAGAGCTGCACCTTCGCCGAAGGGCACTACTTCAATCTGGGCGCCACGCGAATCCCGCAGGGCCACATCACCCTCGACTACTGTCGCGAACTCGGTGTCGAGATCCAGCCGTTCGGCAACCAGAACGCGTCCACCTTGGTCAACTATCAGAGCGGCACCTCGATCTCCGGGCAGTCGGTGCAGTACCGCGCCGCCAAGGCCGACATGTACGGCTACATGTCCGAGCTGCTGCAGAAGGCCGCGACGCGGGGCGCACTCGACGACGTGCTCTCCGGCGCCGACAAGGAAGCGCTGTCGTCGTTCCTGCGCGATTTCGGCGACCTCTCCAGTGACGGCCGCTATCTCGGCTCGACGCGGCGCGGCTACACCTCCGAACCCGGGGCGGGTCTGAACTTCGGCGAACAGCCGAAACCGTTCCCGATGTCCGACACGATCCGCAGCGGTCTCGGCCGCAATTTCAGCTTCGAATTCGGCTACGACCAGGCCATGATGATGATGACCCCGGTCGGTGGCATGGACCGCATCTACGCCGCCTTCCAGCGCGAGATCGGCACGCAGCGCATCCATTTCGGTGCCGAGGTGTCGGCGATGAAGAACACCCCCGAGGGTGTGCGGATCGAGTACACCCAGGACGGCGCGCGCAAGTCCCTCGATGCCGACTACTGCATCTGCACGCTGCCGCCCCATCTCGTCGGTCGCCTGGCCAACAACCTGCCCGCCGACGTGCTCACCGCGCTGAAAGCCGCGATCCCGGTGTCCTCCGGCAAGCTCGGCATCGAATACTCGCGCCGCTGGTGGGAGCTCGACGACCGGATCTACGGCGGCGCGAGCAATACCGACAAGGACATCGCGCAGATCATGTTCCCCTACGACCACTACAACGGCGACCGCGGCGTGGTGGTCGGCTACTACAACACCGGCAAACGTCATCAGGCCTTCGAATCACTCACCCACCGGCAACGTCTGGCGAAGGCCGTCGACGAGGGCGCAGCGATCCACGGCGACAAGTACCGCGCCGACATCGCCTCGTCGTTCTCCGGCAGCTGGCGGCGAACCAAGTATTCCGAGGGCGCGTGGGTCGGGTGGTCGGGCAGCAATTCCCACGGCGGTGAGGCCACCCCCGAGTACACCAAACTCCTTGCCCCCGTCGAGCACATCTACTTCGCCGGCGACCACCTGTCCAACGCGATCGCCTGGCAGCACGGCGCCTTCACCTCCGCCCGCGACGTGGTGACCGCCCTGCACGCCCGCGTTGCCGCCTGAATCTCGCACCCCGACAAGGAGTATCGACCATGAAGACGACGATCACCCTGGCCGCGACGGCCCTCGCGGCGCTGACCCTCACCTCCTGCTCGGCCGACCCGGCCGAGTCGCAGCCGTCCACTGCGCCGAGTACTTCGGTTCTCGAAGCGGGACAGGCGAATCCGATGATCGCCCAAGGCGTGACGATCGCCGCCGACGCTACCGTCTACAAGACCAGCGGCCTCGGCCCCACCGCCACCAACAAGGCCGCCCCCACCGGCAGCCCCGAATCCTTCATCGACACCCAGCAGTTCGCGGACGCGAAGCTGCCCGCCGGTGTCACCGTCACCGAAGCGCAGGGCATGTCGGTGCTGGCCAGAATCCGGGAGAACCTCGAAGCCCAGGGCCTGACCCTGGACGACGTGATCACCATGCGGGTGTTCCTCGACAACGCGCCCGGCACCGACCGTGCCGACTACGCCGGCTGGAACCGCGCCTACCGGCAGTTCTTCGCCAATACGAACCTCACCACCGGCGACACCGAGCTGGTCCCCCTCGGCACCGCTGCCCCGGCCGCACCGCTGGTCCGCAACGCGGCACGACCGAGCCGCTTCGCCCTGGAAGTGGCGAGCCTGCCGGTGGCGGGATGGTTGGTCGAGGTCGAAGTCGACGCCGTGTACCCGGCGGGTAAGTGAGTCGGCTCGCTGACGAATGCCCTGGTCAGCGTCGCGTCCAGCTGGTGCGATAGCTCACGTTCCGGCAGCCTGTGGCACTGAGTGCCAGCCTGGGGTGAAATAATCTCCGGGACAGCCAGGGCAATGCGATGTTGGGAGTTCTCCAGTGGAGTTGATCGGTGTAATCGGTGGCGGCACGATGGGCGCGGGGATCGCGGAGGTGTGCGCCAAGGCGGGCAGCTCGGTGCTCGTGCTCGAGACGAAGCCGGAGTTCGCCGAGGCGGCCAAGAACCGGATCGCCACCTCGATCGCCCGTGGCGTGACCAAGGGCAAGATCACCCAGGACGAGGCCGACGCGGTGCTCGCGCGGGTGCGCGTCACCCTGGACATGGACGAGTTCGCCGATCGTGACCTGGTGATCGAGGCCGCGCCGGAGATCGAGGCGCTCAAGTACGAGATCTTCGGCAAGCTGGACAAGATCGTCAAGCCCGAGGGCATCCTCGCCACCAACACCTCCTCGATCCCCGTGATCAAGGTGGCCGGGGCGACCGAGCGGCCCGAACGGGTCGTGGGCGTGCACTTCTTCAACCCGGTGCCGGTGATGCCGCTGGTCGAGATCATCTCGACCCTGGTGACCGCGCCGGAAGCGGCCGTGGCCGTCACCGACTACGTGAAGAACACCCTCGGCAAGATGGCCGTGCAGGCCGGTGACCGCTCCGGGTTCATCGTCAACGCGCTGCTCATCCCCTACCTGTGTTCGGCGATCCGGATGCTCGAGTCGGGCTACGCCACCGCCGAGGACATCGACGCGGCGATGAAGGGCGGCTGCGGCTACCCGATGGGCCCGCTGACGCTGCTCGACACCGTCGGCCTCGACATCGCCCTCGCGGCGTCGGAGTCGCTCTACGCGGAGTTCGCCGAGCCGCATCTCGCCCCGCCCGCGCTGCTGCGCCGGATGGTGGACGCGGGCCGACTGGGCCGCAAGACCGGTCGCGGGTTCTACGACTACGCGAAGTAGTGCTGATTCCCGCAGGAGCCCGGTGCTCCTGCGGGAACCTCGGCGAGCTCCCGCTCACGCGTGCGTGAGATGGTCCGCTCCGGGCGCCGGGAAGAAGCCGATGTCGATGTAGTGGTCGAAGTAGCGGGCGATGACCGCGGCGTCGACCGCGGGGAACTCGATCGGCAGGCCGCGGAAGGGTTCGGCGGGGGCCGATTCCACGCGGGTGAGCACCGCCGCCGGATTCGCCTTGGCGAGGGCGGCCGCGTAGTTGCCGCTCAGTGCCGAAGCCCGCGCCAGGATGGGGTCCGCGTCCTGGCGTTCCGCCGCGGTGGAGAGCTGGAGGCCGAATTCCATCGGGTCGATGAAGTCGAAACGGTAACCGCGACTGCGGATCTCCTCGTAGACGACTTGCAGCGGCACCTGCGCGCCGGAGGCCCGGAAGATGTTGCCGATGGCCGCCGCCTGGCGAGATCGGCTGACGATCCCCGCCGCGACATGGTCGACCGGGGCCATCTCGATGGCGATCGCCCGCACATCGACAGCCACCCCGAGCACCAGCATGGACCGCAACATCGTCCACCAGGCGTCCTCGGCGGGGGCGACGCCCGTGCGGGAGTCGCCGGTGATCAAGCCGGGGCGGTAGACGGCGATGGGAACGCCACGCTCGATCGCGGCGTGCACGAGCTGCTCGGCGACCCACTTGGTCATCGCGTAGCCGGGCAGACCCGCGGGCACCCCGTTGTCCTGCGGGACCCCCGCCAGCACCGACAGGGTCGACACATAGTGGATCGGCTTGACCCTGGTGGTGGTGGCCAGGCGCAACACCTCGGTGGTGCCGCAGACATTGGCCGCTCGCATCCGTGCGTACGGTTCGAGGTGGTTCACCAGCGCGCCGTTGTGATAGATCGCGTCGGCCCTGGCAGCGAGTTCGGCGAAGCGCAGTGGGTCCATGCCGAGGTTCGGCTGCGCGAGATCGCCGGGGACGCCGACGATTCGGTCGCGATAGGGCCGCAGATCGATGCGGTACTTCGCGGCGGTGGAGACCACGCGATCCACCGCGCCCGCGTCATCGGTGGCGCGGACCAGGCAGTGAACGGTCGCCGACGTCTGTTCGAGGAGTTCGCGCAGCAGGAAGCTGCCGAGGAACCCGGTGGCGCCGGTGAGCAGCAGCGTGGCCGGTGCGCCGGTGCGCTGGGGCGCGCAGCCGGTGAGGTCGATCGACGGGTCGAGGATCGCGTCCACGGCCGGATCAGGACCGGCGGCCGAGGCCGACGACTCGTCGCGCAACGCCAGCGCCAGGTCGCTGACCAGCGGATAGCTGAACAGCAGGCGCAGCGGCACCTCGATGCCCAGTTGCTCGGCGAGGGTGGCGCGCACCCGGATCGCCGCGAGCGAGGTGCCGCCGAGGACGAAGAAGTCGTCGTCACGGCCGACCCGTTCGAGGTCGAGTACTCCGGCGATCGCCGAGGCGACGATCTGCTCGTCGGCGGTGGCCGGCGCCTGGTATTCGCGGATCTCCACAGCGGGCGCGGGCAGCGCCTTGCGGTCGAGCTTGCCGGTGGCACCGAGCGGGAACTCGTCGAGCACCACCAGACGGTGCGGAATCATGTACGGGGGCAACAGGGTTCGAATGGTCGCCAGCACCTCGACGGTGTCGACCGACGCGTCGAGGGGTGTCACGTAGCCGACCAGCTGTTCGTGATGCACCGCGACCGCCGCGCCCGCGACCGCCGGATGCGTGCGCAGCGCCGCCTCGATCTCGCCGGGTTCGATGCGCAGGCCGTGCAGTTTGAGCTGAACGTCGGTGCGGCCCAGGTAGGTCAGGTCACCGGACGGGAGTCTGCGCACCAGATCGCCGGTGCGGTACATGCGCTCGCCGACGGGACCGTACGGGTCGGCGACGAATCGCTCCATCGTCTTGCCGGGGCTGCCGAGGTAGCCGCGAGCCAGTTGCGCACCGGCCAGGTACAGCTCGCCGGGCGTGCCGACCGGCACCGGCCGCAGCCGCGCGTCGAGCACGTAGGCACGAGAATTCCAGTGCGGCAAGCCGATCGGAACGATGCCGTCGCCCACCTCGGTCACATCGGCGCCGGTGATCGACACGGTGGCCTCGGTGGGGCCGTACAGATTGTGCAGACGACCCGCGGTGACGGTGGTGAAGCGTTCGATGGTGGCGTTCGGCAGCGCCTCACCGCCGACCCACACCGCGCGCAGCGAACGCAGGGCGCCGGTGGGCGCGGAATCCAGCAGCATCTGCAGGACCGAGGGCACGATGGTGGTACCGGTAACACGATGGCGGGCAACGAGTTCGGCGAGGTAAGCGGGATCGGTGAGCCCCTGCGTGGCGGCCACGATCATGTGCGCACCGGCGCGCAACGGGGAAGCGAAACCGATCATCGAGGCATCGAAGGTGAACGGAATCGACTGCAGGACAGTGTCGGACTCCCCCACCCCGTACTCGCCGACCATGAACGCGGCCTGGTTGACGATCGCCGCGTGCGGAACGCCGACGCCCTTCGGCTTGCCCGTCGAACCGGACGTGAAGATCACATATGCCAGGTCGAGGGCGTGCAGGGAACGCAGCCGGTCGGCGTCGGTCAGCCAGGCGTCCGAGAAGTGCGACAGCGCGACCCGGTCCACCTCCACGACCGGCAGTCCGTCGGCCGTGATCGCGTCGCCGGTGGTGGTCAGCAGGCAGACCGGCTGTGCGGCGGCGAGGATGTCGGCGCGGCGTTCGGCGGGCGAATCGGGATCGAGCGGCACGTAGGCGCCACCGGCCGCGAACACGGCGTACATGGCGACGACGAGATCGATCGACGGCCGAATCGCCACGCCCACCGTGCTTGCGGGGCCGACGCCGTCGGCGACCAGCAGCCGGGCCAGCCGGTTGACGCGCCCGGCCAGCTCGCCGTAGGTCACCGTGACCTCGTCGAAAGTGACCGCGGGTGCGTCCGGACGATGCTGGGCGCGGGCCTGGAACTCGTCGAGCAACGTCGCGTCGGAGACGAGCCGGAGCTCGCCGGAGGGCTCGGTCAGCTCGGCTTCCGTCAGCACCGGCAGGTCGCCGACCGGCCGGTGCGGCGCGGCGACGGCCGCGGCCAGGAGCCCGGCCAGCCGGGCACCGAGCGTCGCCATGGTCGAGGCGTCGAACAGGTCGGTGGCGTAGCGCCACGAGCAGCGCAGACCCGCGGGTCCGTCACTGTCCTCGAGCGGAACAACGGTGAGCTGGAGATCCACCGGTGCCGCTTCCTCGCCCAGATCCACCGCCGACACCGTCAGCTCGGGCAGTTCGAGGCGGGTGGCGCCGAAGTTCTGGAACGACAGCGCCACCTGGTACAGCGGGTGGTGTGCCTGGGTGCGCGGCGGATCCAGTTCGGCGACAAGGCGTTCGAAGGGCACATCGGCGTGGGCGAAGGCGGCCAGATCGATATCGCGAACCCGATCGAGCAGGGCCGCGAAGGATTCGGCGGCGTCGACGCGGGTGCGCAACACGATGGTGTTGACGAACATGCCGACGAGATCGTCGAGCTCGGGTTCGCCACGGCCCGCGACCGGCGCGCCGACGGTGACATCCTCGGTACCGGCGACCCGCGCCAGCAGCACCGACAGCGCGGCGCGCACGACCATGAACAGCGAGGCATTGTGTTCGCGCGCCAGGGTTTCCAGCGCGGCGTGCACCTCGGCGGGCACCGCGAAGTCCTGTGCGGCACCGCGAGTTCCCGCCACCGGCGGACGCGGCCGGTCGGTGGGCAGCTCGAGCAGGGCCGGGGCACCGGCGAGCGCGGTGCGCCAGAACCCGAGCTGTTCGGCCAGCAGCGAGTTGGCATCGTCTGCCGCGCCGAGCATTTCCTGCTGCCAGAGCGTGTAGTCGGCGTACTGCACGGGCAACGGTGCCCAGCCGGGCGCCGTACCGGCGGCACGAGCGGCATAGGCGGTCATCAGGTCGCGCGTCAGCGGGCCGAGCGAGAAGCCGTCGGTGGCGATGTGGTGCACGACCACCGCCAGCACATGGTCGGTCGCGGAGAGCCGGAACACGGCCGCGCGCACGGGAACTCGACGGCACACGTCGAATCCGCCGAATGTCAGCCTGGCCAGTGCGCCCGGCAGATCGGCTTCCGTGATCGGGTCGACCAGCACGTCGAGGCCGGCCTGCGCCACGGGCAGCACCTGCTGGAAACCCGCGCCCTCGTGCTCGGGGTACACCGTGCGCAGCACCTCGTGGCGTTCGAGCACGTCGTCGAGTGCGGTGGTGAGCGCGACAGTGTCGAGCGGGCCGGACAGCCGCAGCGCGACCGGGATGTTGTAGGCGCTGGAGTCGGGATCCAGCCGCGCCATGAACCACATGCGCTGCTGGGCGAGCGACAGCGGGACGTGCGCACCACGTTCGCGCCGGGTCAGCGGTACCCGCGCCGACGCGGCACCGACCAGCGCGTCGAGGGCACCGGCCAGCTCGGCCACCGTGCCGTGCTCGAACACGGTGCGGGCCGGTACCCGCACACCGACCGCGGCACCGAGCCGACCGGCCAGCTGGGTGGCGAGCAGCGAATTGCCGCCGAGAGCGAAGAAGTCGTCGCCGCGCCCGATCGGGTCGGCGCCGAGCAGTTCGGCGAAGACCGCGGCCACGGTGCGCTCGGTGTCACCGCGCGGCTCCTCGAACTCGCGGGCGGCGAGTTCCGGCGCGGGCAGTGCCCGGTGATCGAGCTTGCCGACCGGCGTCAACGGCACCTCGTCGAGCACCATGATCGCGGCGGGCACCGCGTGCTGGGGCAGGCGCCGCTCGGCCAGCCGGATGAGTGCCGTCGTGTCGATCGTGGCACCCGCGGCCGCGACGAGGTAGGAGACGAGCGCGCTCTCCCCGCTGGGCAGCGTCCGGATCAGCGTGGCGGCGAAGCGCACCGTGTCGTCGGCGGCGAACAGCGCGTCGATCTCGCCGAGTTCGATGCGGAAGCCACGCAGCTTCACCTGCGCGTCGGTGCGCCCGAGGAATTTCAGGCCGACCCCGCCGGGCACGGGAACCCACTGCACCAGATCACCGGTGCGGTAGAGCCTGCCGCGACCGAGCGGGTCGGCGACGAATCTGCTCGCGGTGAGCCCGGCGCGATCGTGGTAACCGCGGGCCAGACCTTCCCCCGTGAGGTAGAGCTCGCCGGGCACCCGATCCGGAACCGGGCGCAGGCGGGCGTCGAGGACCAGTGCCGTCATCCCAGGGATCGTGTCGCCCATGGTGATCACGTCGTCGGCGGTCAGCCGATCGCTCATCGCGCAGACGATGGTGGTCTCGGTCGGGCCGTACACATTGAAGAACGCGCGGCCGGGCGCCCACCGTGCGATCAACTCGGGCGGATAGGCCTCACCGCCGACGGCGAGCGCGGCCAGTTCCGGCAGCGCCGCCGGGTCGAGCCCGGCCAGGGCGGCGGGCGTGATGAAGGCGTGGGTCACCCGTTCGGCGCGCAGCAGTTCGGTCAGTTCGTCGCCACCGTAGACATCGGGCGGCGCGATGACCATTGTCGCGCTCGCGCCGATCGCCAGCAGCATCTCCAGCATGCTGGCGTCGAAGCTGGGCGAGGCGAAGTGCAGGGTGCGGGAGGCGGGGGTGATGCCGAAGCGGCGGACCTGTTCGGCGCACAGCCCGGCCAGACCGGTGTGGGTGACCGCGACCCCCTTGGGGACGCCGGTCGAGCCGGAGGTGTAGATGATGTAGGCGAGGTCGTCCGGGGAAAGCCTGCGGACGCGTTCGCCCGCGCTCACGGGTTCGTCCGACATCGCGGCGCATTCGACGCCGAACTCGTCGGAATCGAGGGCGAGCCACTGGATCCCGGCGTCGAGCCGGGCGGCGTCCGCCGCCGTGGCCAGCCCGAACGCAGCACCGGAGTCGGCGAGCATATGGGCCACCCGTTCGGCCGGGTAGCGGGGATCGACGGGCACGAAGGTGGCGCCGGACTTGGCGGCCGCCCAGACCGCGACCACGGACTCGATCGAGCGGGCCAGCGCGAGGACGAACCGGTCACCGGGGCCGAGGCCGCGGGCGATCAGCACCCTGGCCAGACGCGACGACCACTGGTCCAGTTCGGTGTAGGTGAGGGTCTGCCCGGCAAATCGCAATGCGGGCGCCTCGGGGGCACGCTCGACGGCGGCCAGCAGGAGGCGCGGCAACGTGGACGTCACGGGCGCGCGGCGGATTCGACGCGCGGCGCGACGGCGTACGCCAGAAGCTTGCTCAGTCACCGGAAAGGCTTCCCTTCACCATGGATCACCCTTGCGATCGCACATCTCGACCATCGCCTGGACTCTCGGCTACACGGGGTATCGGAAAAATCCTGCGTGACGGTACCGCAAATATCTCATCAATTTCGGCGCAGTGGCAATTTGATCGTTTCAACGTACACACCAATGGGTATAGCCGACTGGCCAGTTTGTTACACAGCTCATACGCAGGTCATACGCAGGACGAAGCATCTCCGAGCGGACATGAGCTTTTCACATTCCCACTATTTGTCGGCCCGTCGCCGACCTGCACGTCCGTGACGATTCTTCCGACACAGACGACAAAACCGGAGACCGCGAACGCGGTCTCCGGCAGTCGATGATTGCGGCCGAGAATGGTTACCAGGCAGTAGCCCTCGCCGGTCGGCGAACCTCCCCCTGCTCCCCCATCGAGGGGTCCTGCACGCGGGTATTGCCCGCTTCGATCCACTGGGTGTCGGCCACCCCGTGGCGGGAACGGTCGGTGCCCCGCACCGCCGCCTCGCAGCGCCGGGCCAGATCCCGGCGATCCAGTCCGGGGTGTTCGAGCGGCTCGAGCACGATCTCGGCGATCATGCCCTTGCTGCGCAGCACTCGCTTCGCGGAATCGGCGAAGGTGTCGGTCCCGACGAAACCGGGTACGGTGCACGGCATTCCGTCACTGTCCAGGTACCGCAGCCGCACCGGCTGGACCGGGGTGGTGGTGTCGACGGCGGCCTGGAACATGGCGGGCCGCATCGAACCGTAGGCCCGGCCGCACCAGGTGGTGCCCTCGGGGAAGACAACGATCCGGTTACCGGCGGACAGCCGGTCGGCCACCTGCCCGACCACGCCGGGCAGTTCACGCAGTCGCGCCCGCTCGATCGGGATGACGCGAGTGAGCTTGGCGAGTTTGCCCAGCAGCGGCCACTCGACCATGTCGGCACGGGCCACGAAGCTGACCGGCTGCACCGCGGCCAGCGCCACCACATCCGCCCAGCCGATGTGCCCGGCCACGATCATCACCGCGGTGCCGGTGTCGGCGAAACCCTCCGTCGAGGACTGCTCGGGAATCCGATTGTCGATGATGCGTAATCGCATCCCGAGGCAACTCAGTGCCGCCCTGGCGTAACGGCGCTGCAACTGCTCGCGCCGCGACTTCGGGGTGGCCACGGTCAGTACCGGGAAGCTGAGCACCAGCCCGGCCATTCCGGCCAGCCGGGCGAACATCCTGGCGGTGCCGACCTCGTCGATCGGCTCGATGCAGCCGGACCCACAGGGGCTCGACGGCATCCACGAATGAGAGTGCGTTGCGAGCGGCGCGTCGAACACCATGGGTTTACTTCCCGTCGAAATTGGCGGCCGCGCTCTGCAGCCGCTCCAGGTACCGGGTGTTGATGGTTTCCATGCCGAGCAGCGCGACGAAGTCGGCGACGGCGAAATCGGGATCGTGGGCCGGTTCGCCGCAGATCTCGGCGCCGAGGCGCAGGTAACCGCGCAGCAGCGGCGGCATCTTGGGGCGGCTCGGCGGGGTCATCTGATCGAGGGAGAGTCCGTCGACGACGACCGGGTTGTACGGGTGCACCCGGCGCTCGGGGTCGCACGCGTGGCGGCCGAGCAGCTGGTCGCGCACGCCGCGCACGTTCACCCCGGCCGGATCGGTCGGGGAATCGCGCATCGGCACCGACACACAGCCCATCACCCAGTCGTATCCGGTGAGCTGGATGTAGTGCAGGATCCCCGCCCACATGAGGGTGAGCACCGAGCCGTTGCGGTGATCGGGCACCACGCAGGCCCGGCCCATCTCGACGATCCGGTGACCGGTGGGATCGAGCTGGGTCAGATCGAACTCGGTGGCGGTGTAGTAGCCGCCCGCCGCGTCGACCTTGTCCGGCGGCAGCATGCGGTAGCAGCCGACGAACTGTTCGGAGAACTCGTCCCGAACCAGCAGGTGGTCGCAGTGCTCGTCGAACTTGTCGGCGTCGAGGCCGGTGGCGTTCTCGGGCATCTGGAAACCGGGTTCGGAGGCGAACACCTGATAGCGCAGTCGCTGTGCGGCTTCCCGGTGCTCGGCATCAGACGCGACGACCAAGGAGTACCGAGATTTCCCCACCCCGGAGTCCGGCGCCGGGGCGGTCAACACGGACGAAATTGTCATACTGCTGATGAAGCCAGTCCGAGCTGGCATCGGAGCGACGCTCCAGTGTCGTGCCGATGCCCGTTCGGTGAACGAGATGGGCGTCACACCGGGCGTTTACCGACCCGCTGCCCATCGTTCGCCCACCTGCGGGTTTCTAGCCGAACACCACCGATTTCGGCGCTGGACCCGCTTCGCGATCGGGTATTTCGAGCATTGCGAAAACGACAACGGCCCGCCGATTCCTCGGCAGGCCGTCGCAGGGGCGGGTCAGGCGTTCACCCGCTCCTTGGTGGTCGCCGCGACGGTGTCGTCGGCGCGATCGGCGTCCGCCGACTCGGCCTTCGCCGGTTCAGCCTTCGTCGGCTCGACCTTCGCCCGCTCGGCCTCAGCGCGCTCGGCCTCGTCGAAACCGGGGCGAGCCGTCCCGATGAACGCGACCAGCCACCCCGCCACCGCGGCGAACCGGTTGCGGAAACCGACCAGATACATCAGGTGCACGGCCAACCACATCGCCCAGGCGATGGTGCCCTTGAACGTCACGCGCTCGTTGAGCTTCACCACCGCGCTGAAGCGGCTGATCACGGCCATGCTGCCCTTGTCCCAGTAGACGAACGGCGTGCCCGCGGCCTTCTTGCGACGGATGATGTCGGCGGCGTGGCGACCCTCCTGCATGGCGACCGGCGACTGGCCGGGGTAGCCGTTGAGCGAGGTCATGTCGCCGATGGCGTAGATGTCGGCGTGGCCGCCGACGGTCAGGTCGGGGTTGATCAGGATGCGGCCCGCACGGTCGGTCTCGGCGCCCGTCGCCTCGGCGAGCAAGGTCGCGAAGCCGCCGACCTGCACGCCCGCCGACCACACCACCGTCTCGGCGGCGATCCGGCGCTCCATGCCCTCTTTGTCCTTGACCGTCACCTTGCCCTCGTCGATGTCGGTGACGAAGGTGCCCAGCAGCACCTCGACGCCGCTGTCGGTGAGCGAGCGTTTCGCGTATTCCGAGAGCCCGCCGCCGAAGGGCGGCAGCACCTCGCCCGCACCCTCGACCAGGGTCACCGAAACCTGCTGGTGGAAGTGCCGCTTCGCAAGTTCCTTGATCTGGCCGGCCACCTCGACACCGGTCGCGCCCGCACCGACCACCACGAAGCTGAGCAGGCGGTGCCTGGTCACCTCGTCGGCATCCTCGGCCAAGGCGAACACGTGAGCGATCTGGTCGCGCAGGCGCTGGGCGTCGTCGATGGTCTTGAGCGAATAGGTCTTCTCGGCGAAGTCGTCGCGGCCGAAGTAGCTCTGGCTGGCGCCGGTGGCGGCGATCAACGAGGCGTAGGCGATCTGGCGGGGACCGTCGGCGGTCTCGTAGGTGAGGACCGCGTTCTCGGCGTCGATACCGGTGACCTTGCCGAGGCGGACGTCGATCTCGGGGTGGCGGCGCAGTACGTTCTTGATCGGCGGCGCGATCTCCTCGGGCGCGAGCACGCCGGTCGCCACCTGATACAGCAGCGGCTGGAACAGGTGTTCGGGCGTGCTCGAGATCAGCACGACACCGACTCGTGACTTGGCCAGTTGCTTGGCTGCGGCCAGGCCTCCGAAGCCCGAGCCGACGATGACGACATCTGTGTGTTCCATGATCACTCGCTCCAAGATCGCGTTCCAGATCGGTAATAAGTCCTTTCCTATGAGTAAACGCGATGCGGAACGAAGATGTTTCCACTGCCTGGGCGCATAATAGAGATGACTCTTATCTGTATGACTAATCAATGGGAGGTACCTGGTGGAACTTCGACAGTTGGCCTACTTCGTGGCCGTCTGCGAGGAGCTCAGTTTCAGCCGCGCGGCCAACCGCTGCTTCATCTCCCAATCCGCGATCAGCCATCAGATCGCGAGACTGGAACGTGACCTCGGCGCGCAACTGTTCGAGCGCACCACCCGCGCCGTCGTCCCGACCGACGCGACCTCGCGCCTGCTGCCACTGGCCAAGCAGATGCTGAGCCTGGAATCGGCGATCCGTGCCGCCGTGCGCACCACCGGACCGCGCATTCGCCTGGCCGCGAACATGTCTTTCGCCGCGCCGTCGCTGTCGGCGATCGCCACCGCGCGGGCCGCCCACCCCGACGCCGAGATCGAATACGTGATCAAACCCTTCCGTCAGCGGATCACCGCGGTGGCCGACGGCGACTGCGATCTGGCGCTGATCCGCGGCAGCGTCGAACAGCCGGGCCTCGCGGTGGAACAGCTGTGGGTCGAGGACCTGGTGATCGCCATCTCGAGCAATCATCCGCTGGCCGAACGCGGCGCGGTCACCCTCGCCGATCTGAGCCCCTACCCCCTGCTGCTCCCGCCCGAGCAGGAGCAGGTGTTGTTGCACACACTGATCCGCTCCGCCTTCGCCGACCTCCCGACCGGACCCACCTTCGGCCCGCCGATTCCGCCCGATCACACCGCCACGATGGAACTGCTCAACCGCCCCGAGTCCTGGACGATCCTCTACGAGGGCCCCACCAAGGGCCTGCTCACCCTCGACCTCACCGACCACCGCCTGCGCATCCCGGTGTCAGCGGTCCTGCGCGAGGACGCCCGCGAGAACCCGATCGTGCAGACCCTGCTGGATGCGCTGCACCGCCCCTGAGTCGTGGTGGCCCCGGCGGTTCAGGTCGGGTCGCCGGATCGCCATGGGTCGCCTGCGAGCGCCGTCGCGACCGCCACGTGCAGTGGCAGAGTGTCGTCGTCGCCGTCCTCGACCGACCAGACGATCTCCTCGATCGCGCGCACGAAGGCCCAGGCGCCCGCGCGGTCGATCGGAACATCGAGGTGACGCGCGGTCGTGACGACGACGGCGCGCGCGTGTTCGGGGGTCGGCGTCGTCTGGACCTGGATCATGATCAGGAAGCCCGCGTCGAAGGCGGCTTCGCCGAGGCAGGGTTTCGGATCGATCAGCAGCCACGGTTCACGTTCGGCGGCCACGATATTGCCGAGATGGGTGTCGCGGTTGACGATCAGCAGTTCACCGGCCGGCTCGCTCAACTCGGCACACCTGCTCAATGCCCGTTCTCGCAGCAGCGGTGAGAGGTGTTCGGCCAGTGCGGGTTCCGGATCGGCCAGCCGCGCACGGAGACCTGTCACGACGTCGGTGGCCATGGGCAATTCCGGGAAACCGGCGGGAACCGCGGTCCGGGGACGCCGCAGTCGGCGATACAACCCGCAGGCGAACGCCACCTTGTCGGCGTTCTCCGGTCGCCCCTCCAGGCTCGGGAACCCCGGCTGGGTGAGCAATTCCGTGCCCGGACGGGCCCATTCGAGCAGCATCGCACCGCTGGCCGGGTCGAAATCGAGCAGCCGGACCGCACCGTCGCCGGCATAGCTGTGCAGCGCAGTGGCCTCGGCGACGTTCTCCTCGTCGACCATCGGCACCTTCAACACCACCCATGCCCCGCCCACGCGCCGCGCGGCCGCCACATAGGCGTGCGTTCCGCCACCGAACGGCGCGGAGAACTCGGTCAGCCCCCACCGAGCGGCCAACCCCGCCACCACCTCGGGCAACGCGTCGATCCACCGCGCCCCGGCCGCACCGAACACCGCGCGAACCGTCTCCTCGACCGAAGATGGCAGCACCACACGCCCAGACGACATCAGCCCACCCTACTGATGGCCGCCTGCACCGCGGGTCATCGCCAACGACTCGCGCGCACCGCCTTGCGATAGCGGATCCAGCGCCCGGTCGACGATGATGCCGCGAAACCGACCAGCGCCGCCGCGAGGACGAACACCGCGGCACTGGCGGCGGTGGCGGCGTAGACCTCGCCCACCGCGGACCCGATGACCCCGAACAGCGCGAAGAGCCCGACGAGCACCGCGGTGACGATCGACATGACACGACCGGCGGTGCGCGCGCAGAGCAGTAACACCGCGCCGCTGCCGGTGAACGCGACGACGACGGTGAGAATCGCGATCGCGATGAACGACCCGCTCGGATCCTTGCCCCGGTCGATCTCGTCGAGGGTTTCGGTGATGCCGTAGATCAGGAAGGCCGCGATCGACAGACTGAACAGCAGCGTCACGATGCCGACGAAGAACGCCGCGGCCTTCGACGGCTCCGGGCCGCCGACCGGGGCCTGGTACCACTGATTGCCCGCCACCATCGGGTACATCCGCGGATCACCCACCGGCGCACCGTATTCCGCGCGCCCCCAGCCGGGTTGTGGGTGCCCACCGGCGCCCTGCGCCTGCGGGCTGTGCTGCTGCACCTGTTCACTGTGACCATGCGCCGGGAGGACGGGCTGCTGCGGATGTCCGCCGGAGCCGTGCCACTGCCGGGCGGGATCGGTCCACGGTCGCTGCGCGTGTTCACCGGATCCCGGGACCTGGTGCGCGGGGTCGGTCCACGGCCGGCGCACGGTCGGCGCGGCGACATGCCTGCCCTCGAGCGCATCCCGGATCGCCTCGGTGAATTCCGTTGCGCTGCCGAACCGCTCGTCACGCCGCTTGGCCATCGCACGGGCGATGACGTCGTCGACCGCGGGCGGCAGATCCGTTCGCACCGTGGTGAGTCGCGGCACCGGGTGCGACAGGTGTCCCGCTACCACCTGGCCGGGGTTGGTCGCGGTATAGGGCGGATGCCCGGCGTACATCGCGAACAGGGTGCAGGCCAGCGAGTACTGGTCGCTGCGGTGATCGACGATCTCACCGGAGAGCTGCTCGGGCGAGGCGTAGGCGAGGGTGGCGGTGAAGGTACCCGTCGCCGTGAGCTGAGTGTTGGCGGTGGCCACCCGGGCGATCCCGAAATCGGTGAGTACCGCCCGGATTTCACGACCGTGTTCGGCGTCGGCGATCAGGATGTTGCCCGGCTTCACGTCACGGTGCAGCACTCCGTGTTGGTTGGCGTAGTCCAGTGCCGACGCCGTTTCCCCGATCAGGCGCGCGGTGACCCCCGGCTCGTGCGCACGCGAATCCCACGTGGCGGCATCGGTTCCGCGAATGAACTGCATCGCGATCCACAGATACCCGTCATCGCTGCCACGGTCGTACACCCCGACGATACTCGGATGATCCAGCTGCGCGACAACATCGGCCTCCCGCTCGAACCGCCGCTGCAATTCCTGATCGGCCGAGAACTCCCGATTCAGCAATTTCAGCGCGACACTGCGCGGCAAGCGAGGATGCTCGGCCAGATAAACCGTGCCCATCCCCCCTTGCCCGAGCACCCGCTCCAAGCGATATCCAGCGAAGCCCGCCCCCGATTCCAACACGACTCGCACGCTACCCGCCCTCGGCGAGGTCCACCGAAGTACCTGCGCCACACGCCTTCGCGACAGTGGCCGACTCCGCTCGATGTTGCGAGGTCGACCGCTCAGCGCCCCGTGCCCGGTCGGGGAAACGGCAACGGCCCGCGAAACCGGGCTGCGCTGGCGCAGGAACGGGTTTCGCGGGCCGAGGTCGAACCGACCGGGTGGTGATCAGCCCTTGTGGGACTTCACGGCTTCGGTCAGCTGCGGGGAGACGTTGAACAGGTCGCCCACGATGCCGTAGTCGGCGATCTCGAAGATGGGTGCTTCCTCGTCCTTGTTGACAGCGACGATGGTCTTCGAGGTCTGCATGCCGGCGCGGTGCTGGATGGCGCCGGAGATGCCCAGTGCGATGTAGAGCTGCGGGGAGACCGTCTTACCGGTCTGACCCACCTGGAACTGGCCCGGGTAGTAGCCCGAGTCGACGGCGGCACGCGAGGCGCCGACAGCGGCACCCAGCGAGTCGGCCAGCGCCTCGACGACCGAGAAGTTCTCGGCGGAACCGACACCGCGGCCACCGGAGACCACGATGCTCGCCTCGGCGAGATCGGGGCGGTCGCCACCGACGATCGGGTCACGCGAGATGACCTTCACGACGCCGTCTTCCTGCGCCGGAACCTCGACGACGACCTGCTCGCCCGCGCCGGCCTGCGGAGCGGCCTCGATGGCGCCGGGGCGCACCGAGATCACCGGCACGTCGCCGGTGGCCTTGGCCTCGACGGTGAACGCGCCACCGAAGATGGAGTGCACAGCGGAGCCGTCAGCGTTGACGCCGATGACGTCGACGAGCAGACCGGAGCCGATGCGCGCGGCAAGGCGGCCCGACACCTCCTTGCCCTCGGCGGAGGCGGCGACCAGCACGGCGGCGGGCGCGGCGGAATCGACCAGGCCGGCCAGGACGTCGACCTTCGGGGTGACCAGGAAGCCCTCGATGTCGTCGGACTCGGCGACATAGATCTTCTCGGCGCCACCGGCGGCCAGCGCGGCGGCCAGCTTGTCGGCGGTACCGGCGGGACCGGTCACGACGGCGGCGGGCTCGCCCAGCGCACGGGCGGCGGTGAGCAGTTCGGTGCTGACCTTCTTCACGGCACCGTCGGCGTGCTCGATGAGCACAAGTACTTCAGCCATTAGTTCTTTCTCCTTGGAAGTCTCGGACGGCGCCGGATCAGATGATCTTCTGACCGATGAGGTAGGACGCGATCTGGTTGCCGCCCTCGCCCTCGTCCGCGATCTTCTCGCCCGCGGTGCGAGCCGGCTTCGGGGTGGCACCGGTGACCTGGGTGCCCGCGTTGGCGACACCGACGGTCTCCGGGTCGACGCCCAGATCGGCCAGGGTGAAGACCAGAACTTCCTTCTTCTTCGCGGCCATGATGCCCTTGAAGGAGGGGAAGCGAGGCTCGTTGATCTTCTCGGTGACCGAGACGATCGCAGGCAGGGACGCCTCGAGCTTGAAGACACCTTCGTCGGTCTCCCGCTCGCCGGTGATCTTGTCGCCGTCGACGGTGAGCTTGCGCAGGTGCGTCAGCTGCGGGATGCCGATGTACTCCGCGATGATCGCGGGCACGGCACCGGCGCGGCCGTCGGTGGCCTCGTTACCGGCGATGACCAGCTCGACACCCTCGACCTGGCCGAGCGCGGCGGCCAGCACGTAGGCGGTCTGCACGGCGTCGGAGCCGTGGATCGCCGGGTCGTTGATGTGGATGGCCTTGTCGGCGCCCATGGACAGCGCCTTGCGGATGGCCTCGTTGGCGCGGTCGGGACCGGCGGCCAGCACGGTGACCTCACCGCCCTGGGCCTCCTTGATCAGCAGCGCTTCCTCGACGGCGCGCTCGTTGATCTCGTCGAGCACCGCGTCGGCGGCCTCGCGGTCGAGGGTGTAGTCACCATCGGTCAGCTTGCGCTCGGACCAGGTGTCGGGGACCTGCTTGATGAGTACGACGATGTTCGGCATCGGTCTTCGTCGACCTCCTTCTGGGGACACGTGTGTGGTGGGGCCGCACGAGCTGAGCCGTACGTCCGTGTGAGATATCTAGCTCAGATCGGAACACTACCCTACGCTAAGTTACTCGTGGGTAACCTACCTGCGCAAGAGGTCCCTGACTCCTGCGTGAACCGGCGGTACCAGTAACCTCGGACCAATGAGCGAGGCTGTGATCCCTGCCGCACCCGTGGCCGCCACACATGAACCACTGCCGTTGACCGGCGAGCGGACGGTGCCCGGCATCGCCGAGGAGAACTACTGGTTCCGTCGGCACGAGATCGCCTATGCCCGCCTGCTCGATCGGTGCACCGGCAAGATCGTGCTCGAGGCGGGCTCGGGCGAGGGCTACGGCGCCGACATGATCGCGGGCGTCGCCCAGCGCGTCACCGGTCTGGACTACGACGAGAGCGCCGTCGCGCACGTCCGCGCGCGCTACCCGCGCGTGCAGATGATCCAGGGCAACCTCGCCGCGCTGCCTCTCGACGACGAGTCCGTCGACGTCGTGGTGAATTTCCAAGTCATCGAACATCTCTGGGACCAGGGACAGTTCCTGCGCGAGTGCCTGCGCGTGCTGCGCCCCGGCGGCGTGCTGCTGATCAGCACCCCGAATCGGATCACCTTCTCCCCCGGTCGCGACACCCCCCTCAACCCGTTCCACACCCGCGAACTCAACGCCGCCGAGCTGACCGAACTGCTCGTCGAGGCCGGGTTCACCGTCTCCGAGATGCTGGGCGTGCACCACGGCGCGAGCCTGAAAGCGCTGGACGCCAAGCACGGTGGGTCGTTCATCGACGCCCAGATCGAGCGCGCGCTGGCCGGTGAGCCGTGGCCCGCCGACCTCACCGCCGACGTCGCCGCCGTCACCATCGATGATTTCGACCTGTGCGCGGGCGATATCGACGCGAGCCTGGATCTGGTCGCGATCGCCGAAAAGGCACCACGTTGACCGATTCCCGCTCCGCCGTGCCGGGCCAGTTCACGCTGGTCCTGCACTCCCACTTGCCGTGGCTCGCCCATCACGGGCGCTGGCCGGTCGGCGAGGAATGGCTCTACCAGTCCTGGGCCGCGTCCTATCTGCCGCTGGTCAAGGTGCTGAAAAATCTTGCCGCCGAAGGCCGTTCGCATCTACTGAGTCTCGGCATCACACCGGTGCTCGCCGCGCAGCTCGACGATCCACACTGCCTCGCGGGCATGCACCATTGGCTGGGCAACTGGCAGTTGCGCGCCGACGAGGCGTCGATGTCGGGGAATGTGGCGCTGGGCCGTCACGAACATCGGCTCGCCGCGACCGCGCTGGCCGATTTCGAACAGAACTGGCAGCACGGCGGTTCGCCGGTCTGGCGTTCGCTGATCGACGCCGACGCGATCGAACTGCTCGGCGGACCGCTGGCGCACCCGTTCCAGCCGCTGCTCGATCCGCGCCTGCGCCAGTTCCAGCTCACCGAGGGCCTGGCCGACGCGCGCCTGCGCTGGGGCACCACACCGACCGGCATCTGGGCACCCGAATGCGGCTACACGCCCGGCATGGAACGGGGCTACGACGCCGCGGGCATCACCCACTTCATGGTCGACGGCCCTTCGCTGCGCGGCGACACCTCGCTCGGCAGGCCGGTCCGCGATTCCGAGGTCGTCGCCTTCGGGCGCGACCTGGCCGTGAGTTACCGGGTCTGGTCGCCGAAACAGGGCTACCCGGGCCAGAGCGCCTACCGCGATTTCCACCACTACGACCACGCGACCGGGCTCAAACCCTCGCGCGTCACGGGCAAGACCGTCGACGGCCCTGACAAGGCCCCTTACGATCCCGAACTGGCGGCCGAAGCGGTCACCCGCGACGTCGCCGACTTCGTCGAGACCGTCCGTGCCCGGCTGATCGAGGAGTCCGCGCGGATCGGCAGGCCCGCCCTCGTGGTGGCCGCGTTCGACACCGAGCTGTTCGGGCACTGGTGGCACGAAGGGCCGCAGTGGCTCGAACAAGTGCTGCGCGCGCTGCCCGAAGCGGGGGTGAACGTCGGCACCCTCGCCGATGCCCGCGAGAAGGGCTTCGTCGGCGAACCTGTGCAGCTCAACGACTCCTCGTGGGGTTCGGGCAAGGACTGGCGGGTCTGGGCGGGCGACCAGGTCGCCGACCTCGTCGCGCTCAACGCCGACATCGTTCGCCTGGCCTTGGACACCCTCGACAAAGTGCGCCGCGACGGATCCCTGCGCGACCCGGTCGCCGATCAGTTGCTGCGTGAGGCGATTCTCACGGTGTCCAGCGACTGGGCGTTCATGGTCAGCAAGGACTCCGCCGCCGGGTACGCGCGCGATCGGGCGCACGAACACGCGCACGCCGTCCGGGAGCTCGCCGAGGCGATCGGCGCCGGTCAGTTCGCCAAAGCGACCCGTCTCGCGGCAGGATGGGCGATGGCCGACGGATTCTTCCCTGGTCTGGACGCGCGGCGGTTGCCGACCGTCGTCCCGTCGGCCGCCGCTGAAGGATCCGCATGAAGATTTTGATGGTGTCGTGGGAGTACCCGCCGGTCGTGGTCGGCGGGCTCGGCCGGCATGTGCATCACCTGGCCGTCGAGCTGGCCGCGGCCGGTCACGAGGTCGTGGTGCTGGCCCGCCGCCCGACGGGGACCGATTCGGTCACTCACCCCACCCACTCCTACATCGCCGACGGCGTGCTCGTCGTCGCGGTGGCCGAAGACCCGCCGTGCTTCGACTTCGGCGAGGACATGCTCGCCTGGACACTGGCCATGGGGCACGCGATGGTGCGTGCCGGGGTAGCGCTCGGCAAACCCGGCGTCGGCGAGGGCTGGACGCCCGATGTGGTGCACGCGCACGACTGGCTCGTCGCGCACCCGTCCATCGCGCTCGCCGAGTACTACGACGTGCCGCTCGTCTCGACGATCCACGCCACCGAGGCCGGGCGCCACAGCGGCTGGGTGTCGGGCCGGGTCAACAAGCAGGTCCACTCGGTGGAGTGGTGGCTGACCAACGAGTCCGATCAGCTCATCACCTGCTCGACCTCCATGCAGGACGAAGTCGACCGGCTCTACGGGCCCGAGCTCGCGCCGATCACGGTGATCCGCAACGGCATCGACGTCGGCTCGTGGACCTTCCGTTCCCGCGCGCCGCGCTCCGGCCCGCCGCGCCTGCTCTACGTCGGCCGCCTCGAGTACGAGAAGGGTGTGCAGGACGCGATCGCCGCTCTCCCCCGCATCCGCCGCGCCCACCCCGGCACCACGCTCACCGTCGCCGGTGTCGGCACCCAGTTCGAGTGGCTGCGCGAACGCGCCCGCGTGCACCGCGTCGCCCGCGCGGTCCACTTCGTCGGCAGCCTCGGCCACGACGAACTCCTCGGCTGGCTGCACGGCGCCGACGCCATCGTCCTGCCGAGCCGCTACGAACCCTTCGGCATCGTCGCCCTCGAGGCCGCCGCCGCGGGTGTCCCCCTGATCGCCTCCACCGCAGGCGGTTTGGGCGAAGCGGTGATCGACGGCGTCACCGGCGCGTCCTTCGCCCCCGCCGACATCGACGGCCTGGTAGACGCCACCCGCGCCGTCCTCGACGACCCGTCCACCGCCCAGGCCCGCGCCCACACCGCCCGCGAACGCCTCACCGCCGACTTCGCCTGGGACGTGGTAGCCGCCGAAACCGCCCAGGTCTACACCGCCGCCAAACGCCGAGTCCGCACCTCCCTCGGCCGCCCGGACATCGTGGAAAGACCCCTACCGGAACGCGATCCGAAGTAACCCACCCCTTTCCATTCGGGCGATCATTCAAACGTGATCCGTGTAACAGAGTAGGTTTCGCCGCCGACAACCCTCGGCACCGTCATGCCATCGCGGTGTGCGCCAAGGGGGTCAGCGAGCGGGTCGGCTGCATCAGCCTTGCGACTGAACGCCGACCTTCGAAGGGTGAACCGCCACTGTGTCGTCTCCGCTGCTGTCCAAGGGCCAGAACATTCCGCTTCCCGAGGATGTCGACCGCGTCGACATCGTGATCGGCTGGCCGGAACCCGAGACCGAAGTCGACGCCTCCGCGCTGCTACTCGGCGCCGACCGGCACGTCGGGTCCGATGCCGACTTCGTCTTCTACAACCAGACCGAATCACCCGACGGCTCAGTATGTTTCCTCGGAACGAGTGCCACCGAGGAAGGGAAGCAAGCCAGGATCTCGATCGACCTGTCGGCGGTTCCCGTGCACGTCCACACCATCGCCTTGGCGGGCAGTGTCGGTGAGGGGACATTCGGTGCGCTGGGCAAACTCGCGTTCCACGTCATCGATCCGGCCGGGCATTCGCTGGCCGAATATCTCACCGCCGACGCGGACACGGAGTCGGCATTCGTCTTCGGCGAGGTGTATCGGCGCGACGGCAACTGGAAGGT
Organism: Nocardia sp. NPDC003183; assembly: GCF_053590715.1. Classification (NCBI taxonomy): domain Bacteria; kingdom Bacillati; phylum Actinomycetota; class Actinomycetes; order Mycobacteriales; family Nocardiaceae; genus Nocardia; species Nocardia sp. NPDC003183. The sequence goes on along the minus strand of NZ_JBSFTG010000002.1, from coordinate 658,782 downwards.
GCGGGCTGTCGGGCAGGGCTGGGAGTCGGGCCTGACCGGGCTGGCAACCGATTTCGGGGTCACTGTCGAGGACCCTGCGCCAGCGCCCGCTGAGCCGGAAGTCGTTGTCCCCGAGACCCCCGCCGTGCAGACACCGTCGCGCGGAGTAGCGACCGCCAAGCGCGTGGTGCGCAAAACCAAGCCGATCGAATTCAGGCAGGCCGAATCGGATACGTGGCAACCCGCTCGGTTGTTCTCGGTCATCGGGGTCGGCGCGGGCGAGGAACAGGAACGGCGCACCACCTCCGCACTCATCGCCACCATGCAGGCCGTACGTCCGTTCGCCCGGGCCATCTGTGCCCGAATGGGCGCGCCCGCAGGGGCTTTCGAGGGCTATCTCGAGGTGCAGTACGAATCGGGCGATACCAAAGTCATCCCGGACGCGGTGTTGAAGGTGAGTCGCGGTGCCAAGCAGTGGACCGGGCTGCTGGAAGTGAAGACGGGCAACGGCAAGCTCCGGCGAGATCAGCTGGAGAGCTACCTCGACGTCGCGCGGCGAAAGAAGTACGACGCCGTCGTCAGCCTGTCCAACGACATCCCCGCCGGACCGGGCGAACTACCCGTCCAAGTCGACCGCCGCAAGCTGACGAAAGTGGCACTGCGCCACCTGTCGTGGGCCGAAGTGGCCCACGAGGCGCGCATGCTCACCACACACGGTGGCATCGACGACGCACTGCAAGCCTGGATTCTCGCCGAATTCCTGCGCTTTCTCGATCATCCCCGTTCGGGTGCGGCCGAGTTCGTCGACATGGGCAGACACTGGGTCACCGTCCGTGACGCCGTGACCCAGGGAACACTGCGGGCGGGTGACGCGAAAGCACTGACGGTCGCCGACACGTGGGTGTCGCTGTGCAGGCATCTCGCGCTGCGACTCACCGCCGAACTCGGTGTCGAGGTCAAGCATGTCCTCGCCCGCAAGTTCCACGCCGATCCGGCGGTGCGGGCCGCCGCCGTCGCCGAACGGCTGGCCACCGACGGTTCGTTCGAGGCCGTCCTGCGCATCCCCGACACCGCCGGCGACCTCACCGTCATCGCCGATGTGCGGACGAACAAGGTCCGCTGCCGCACCACCATCGCCGCACCCGACGAGGGCACCCAGGCCCGCCGGGTGTCGTGGCTGACCAGACAGCTCACCGATGCGCCCGGCCGCGTCCAGGTCGAAGCCGTCTTCGCCGAGCGTGGCAACGAAACCTGCGAATTCCTCGACACCGTTCGCACCACCCCCAAGTCGCTCATCGACGGCCGCACCAGCCCGATCGTCTCGTTCACCCTCGAACAGACCTTCCCGATGGGCAACAAACGCTCGGGCACCGCGGCCAGCTTCATCGCCAGCGTCACCACGGCCACCGACGCCTTCTACGGCGCGGTGATGCAACCGCTGCGTGAGTGGGTCCCCGCGGCCCCGAAACAGGCCGGCCTGGACCCGACGGAAACAGCCGAGTAGTTCGATGGCCGCTCGGAGGAGGTTCTGGGCGGTTCATCCGCGATGGGTGAGGCGGGGGGCGGTGGGGCGGGTCTAGGGTCGCGGAGTCTGGATCTATGTCTTCGAGTCGAGGAGAGCCGATGCCTTTGCAGCCGATTTCTGATCTGCCCGCGGCGACCATCGGGTTCCGGGCCAGTGGGACGGTGACTGCCGACGACTACGCGACGGTGCTCGATCCGGCGATCAGGGAAGCCGTCGAGCGGGAAGAGCCGGTCAATCTGGTGTATGTGCTCGGCGAGGACTTCGACAGGTATTCGCTGGGGGCGATGGCGAAGGATCTGGAGTTGGTGAAGGTGCCGCGGGATGCGTGGGGGCGGATCGCGCTGGTCACCGATCATCGGATGTTGGGCGAGGCTGTGCATCTGTTCGGGTTTCTGATCCCGGCGCAGGTGCGGGTGTTCGCGCTGGCCGACGAGAGCGATGCGCTCGCCTGGGTGCAGTGAGCGGCGCGGCGTCGGCTCGGCAGGCACCCTGCTCCGGCTCAGGCCGGTTGGAGGCCGCCGCCGTGGTAGCGGGTGGCGGCGTTCCAGAGGAAGAAGCTGTCGATGCCCGCGTCTCGGGTGGCGTCGATCTGGGCGCGGAGTTCGGCGTCGCCGTAGGTGACGCCGAGGCTGAAGTCCTGGAGCCACGGGGCCACTTTCGCGCCGGTGCCCGCCGTGGCCGCCGTGAAGTCTTGCAGTGAGCGGAAGATGATGTCGTAGGGCTGGGCGTTGGGGTTCGCGACGCCGTATTCGCCGGGGCCCCAATGCGACGGGTAGATCATGGGCGCCACGAAATCGACGCTGCGGGCGATGAGCGGGATGTCCTGGGCGATCTCGTCCGGGCGGGTGGAGGCGATTCCGTAGACCGCGGCGCTCAGGTGCGCGCCCGCGAGGTGCACGGGGTAGCGGCTCTCGGCGAGGAAGCCCGCGACCGCGGCGGCGGGGGTGTCGGTGAGGCCGGTGAAACGCATGCTGTTCAGGCTGCCGTCGGGGCGGCGGACGTAGTCGTACATGATGCCGTCGAAGCCGAGTCGCGCTGCCTCGACCGCGAGATCGATGTTGTATCCACGCACGTCGGGGTTGGCGAAATTGGTGAAGGCGATCGGGCCGTAGTGGCTGGAATAGGGTTGCCCGGAAGGATTCTGGACAACCCAGTCGGGTCGGCCGTTGTGCCAGGCCCAGCCCGCGAGAGTCGGATCGCGGAATGCGACGATGCGCCCGACCACCCGCAGGCCCATATCGTGCAACTGCCGCAGAGCTGCCGGGGCATCGTAGATCGCCGCGGCGGCACCGGATTCGAGGGCGAGCGGCACCTGGGAGGCGTAGCCGATCACGCCGTCCTCGTCCTTGATATCGAGCTGCACGGTATCGATACGGCCCTCACGGGCAAGATCGAGAACAGCTTCGCGCAGTCCCTCGTGCGACCAGGCGTGCGCGGTGACGTGCACCGCGCGCATCCTCGGTAGCGTGCTCGACGTGACCGCGGTGCTGCTGGTCTGATTGCCGTCGGCGTCGGTCGCGACGACCTCGAAAGCGGGGGCCCATCGCACCGAGAGTTCGAATGTCCCGTCCGCGGCGGGGACCACCGAATCGGGGCCGATGGACACGCGAGCCGCGTCGATGGCGGTGCCGCGCACCACGACCGGCGCGCGATAGGAGCTCACCGGATCGGTCGGTGTCATCCGCAGCGTCGGCGGCACGGTGTCGGCGACGGTCGATTCCGCGGATCTACTCAGCGCGAATCCGGCTACCAGGGAGACCACCAGCGACGCGAGGGCGACACCGATAACGGGAGCCATCCATCGCCGTCGATCGGCCGATCGGAGCTGCCATTCCACCGTCAACACCGCCTTTCAAAACCATTGACACGCCAACTATTTCGCAGTTCCGACGCGGCGTACTCGGTATCGATAGATCGACTGTAATCCGTCGCCGCGGCGTAATATCGCATTGATGATGGGCGGTTCGAACACAATGTTTCGGCTCGTGTCGGCGGCAGCGCTGGCGGCCGCACTCACAGCCTGTACCGCAGTGAACAATGCCGCGGTTCCGGCGCACACGACGGTGCCGGTGACGACGGCGAAACCGGCACCGCCGAATCCCGCCGAGATCGCCGCCAACGAACTGGGATTCGTCCCGGTCCTGATGTATCACCAGATCACCCCGAATCCGGCAGGCGAATACGACCAGACCCCGGCGGAATTCCGGGACGAACTCGAACGGCTGTACCGCGAGAACTACCGTCCGGTCACCGCCGCGCGATACATCTCCGGCGACCTCGACCTGCCCGCCGGTACCCACCCGGTGGTACTCACCTTCGACGATTCCACCGGCAGCCAACTCGGCTTCACCGACACCGGCGCGGTGGCACCGGACAGTGCCGCGGGCATTCTCACCGAGTTCGGGGCCCGCTACCCCGACTTCCGCCCGGTGGCCACCTTCTACGTGAACAACGAGCCGTTCGGGGCAGACCCGCGCGCGCTGCCGTGGCTGGTCGCGAACGGCCACGAAATAGGCGCGCACACAGCCGATCACGCCAACCTCGCGAGCCTGGACGCCGACGGCGTGCAACGCGAACTGGTGCAGAACGTGCGCGCGGTGACCACGGCGGCGCCCGGAGCGGCCGTGCGCACCATGGCGCTACCGCTCGGCATCCATCCCCGCGACCACGCACTGGCCACGGCAGGCCACTGGGACGGCACCTCCTACCGCTTCGACGCCGTGATGCTGGTCGGCTCCAACCCCGCCCCCGCCCCCTACGGCGCGGTCGACCCCGGCGGGGTGCCGCGCATCCGATCGGGCCGGGGTGCGGTCCCGTTCGATTCGGCCTATTGGCTGGACTGGCTCGCCGCGAACCCGGACCAGCGCTATACCGCCGACGGCGATCCGGCGCGCATCTCCTTCACCCGGCAGCGCGCGACGGAACTCGACGCGCGCTGGCTGGACCGAGCCAACCCGTACTGAGGCGATTCGGGTATTCCTCGTCCGTGCGCGGCGGAAGAAGCCCGCGGGTACTCAGGCGTCCGGGGTGAAGGCGAAGATCTCGCCGAGGCGGGTGGCGACGACGACTTCACCTTCCGGACCGATGGAGGTGCCCGTGGTGGTGCCGGTGGCGGCCGGCAGGGGGTCGGAGTCGATGGTGTTGCCGGTGGTGGTGTCGAAGGTGATGAGACTCAGGCCCGCGCCGATGGCGGCGACGGTGTAGCCGATATCGCCCGCGGTGTGTGCCGGGGTGCCACGCAGGGCGAGATCCTTGCGTTCCCAGATGATCTCGGCCTTGTCGTCCTTGTCGCGCAGCGCGGTCAGGTAACCGTCGTCGCCCGCCGGGATGATCAGGTCGCCCGCCACGGAAATGCCGCCCTGCGGCGCCCACGGCAACGGCTGGGTCCAGCGGGTGGCGCCGTCGGTGGTGTTCAGGGCGATCAGGCGCTTGCTGTTGTCGCCGATGTAGACGGTGTCGCCGTCGGCGGAGAGGGAGGGGCTGGTCGCGCTGCCGCCGGTGAGTACCTCGGCGCTCCACTCCTGGGTCACGGCGCCGTCGGCGTAGCGCATCGCGCGCAGAGCGGCGGCCTGCTTGCCCGGCTCCCAGACGGTGACGAAGAAGCGGCCGGTCGACGGGTCGACGGCGGTGGTGTTGGCGACGGCGCAGCGGGGACCACCCGTCTGGCAGTCGTCGAGCCCGTCGCCGGACGCGGGACGGGTGAGACCGGGGTACTTCAGGAAGTCGGGTTCACCGAGCAGCTGCAGGGTCGGTACCACCCGACCGCCGGTCTGCCGGCTCAGCACGTCGACCTGACCGGACTGCGTCACCGTCAGCACGTTGCCGTCGCCGGTGAACTGGATCGCCACCGGCACGCCCGCCACCGGGGTGCGCCACCGCGGCTGCCCGAGGTAGTTGAACGAATTCACCGCGCCGTCGTCACCGACGTACACATTGCTGACTCCGTCGAGCACGGTCGGCGCTTCGATCGTCGACGGGCCGAGCGGGTTGCAGAAGCGTTTGCGGCCGGTGAGCATCTGAAAGGAGAAGATCGCACAGTTGCCGGTGCTCGTGGTGACGAACATCTGGCCCTCGGCGCCGATCGTCAACGGCTGGGCGATCGGGCCGCCCACCGGACGTGACCAGCTCAGCGACATCGAGTCCGCACCCCGCACCGGGCTGCCGCTCGCGTTGCTGCCATCGTGATGCGTTGCGGGCCAGCCTTTTCCGGCGCCGACCGTGATGTCGTCCACATCCGTGCCGCACCCGGCCAGCGCCACCACACCGGCGGCAGCGAGCGAGGCAACGACGCGAGTCCGAGTTCGCACTGCTGATCTCCCTGTGTATTGACGTCCTCCCGCGGATGGCACCGGGGATTCCAACCGCTTTCAAGCGGCAGTTGGAGCGGTAGTCCCTCGCGGGATGTCCGCCTTGGATTCCTGCTTCATAGACCGACTAGCGCTGAAGTCTCCACAAGCTGTGACCGCACGCCCTGCGGCCAGAATATTTCGTGCGGCATTCACATCCGCGTTCAGGGTGTGACCGCAATGGGCACATCGGAACAGCGCTTGGCTCTTGCGCGATTCCGGATCCACTACTCCACATGCCGAACACATTTGCGACGTGAAAGCTGCGGGTACCACCACGATCCGTGTGCCCGTGTATCGAGCTTGGCCGGCCAGCGCAAGCTGCAACCGACGCCACCCTTTCGCAAGGATCGCCCTGTTCAGACCAGCCTTCTGCCGCACATTCACACCCGGAACCACCGCCGTGCCTCGCGCACTGCGGGTCATGTTCGTGATTTTCAAGTCCTCCACTGCCACCATCGAATTCGCTGTCGTGAGTCGATGCGCAGTCTGTTCACAGAAGTCGGTACGGCGATCCCGCTCCCGCGCACGGATACTACGCATCCGTGACAGGGTCTTGCTCCGGTTGGCGGAACCCTTCTTTTGCCGCGCCAACTGCTGCTGTAACCGCCGGTAGCGTTTCGTTTCCCCAGCTGTGGCGAATACCCGGTCGACCATGACGCCGTCGGAACACGCCACGGCGACCTTCACGCCACGATCCACGCCCACTGCGGAATCAGGTGCAGAGTGCTGCTGTGGGGTCACCAGTCCATCCTCAACGATGAACGACACCATCCATCTGCCACCATCCCGCGACACCGTCGCGTTACGGACCTTTCCACCTACTGCCCGTGACATCCGGAACCGCACCCACCCGAGTTTGGGCAGCTTCACCCGACCCCACCGCTTGTTCAGCCGTTCGACGACCATCTTGCCGCCCTCCGGGAACCGGAACGATGGAACCCACCGTCGCGCCGAACGAAACCGCACTTTCCATGTCCCGTGCTCGCGACACGCCTTATCCAGATCCATCAGGGTCTGCTGCAAGCAATGCCCCGGCGCGGCTTTCAACCACGTGTGGTCGGCCTTCGCCGACGCGAGCTCGCCCGCTTGCCGGTGGTAGTCGATCCAACCATCGCGGCGCCGGTAATCGCGCCGCTGCTCCAAACCGGTATTCCACACAGCCCGGCACACCGCAGCGAACCGCTCAGCGCAAACTTGCTGCTCAGCAGTGAGTTCGAGGCGGTACCGTCGACCGGTCAACATGCCGTCGATACACCGTTGCTGCAGCTCGACATCCGAACGCCCTATCTGCTCGCGCCGTTGATCGGGGTATGGCACGGTAAGTGTGCCCTGCGAAAGTACTCTGTGTACCCGACGACCGAATCCCCGGGGCAGGCCCGGTGCGATCATGACGGGAGAGTAGTTCGTGACGAGCATGTGGGGCGCGCCGCTGAGCGCGCGCTGGCGTGGATCACGCCGCCGCGATCCGCAGCAGGCCCGATTTCTGACCAGGGATTCGCTGCGCTGGGTGCTCGCCAACCGCGCCTACACCCCGTGGTACCTGGTGCGTTACTACCGGCTGGCCAAGTTCCGCCTGGCCAACCCGCATATCGTGCTGCGCGGAATGGTGTTCCTCGGCCGCAATGTGGAAATCCACGCGACCCCGGAACTCGCGCGCATGGAGATCGGCCGCTGGGTGCACATCGGCGACGGCAACGCCCTGCGCTGCCACGAGGGCTCGCTGCGGATCGGCGACAAGGTGGTGTTCGGCAAGGACAACGTCGTCAACACCTACCTCGACATCGAGATCGGTGAGTCGACCCTGGTCGCCGACTGGTGCTACATCTGCGACTTCGACCACCGCATGGACGACATCAACATGCCCATCAAGGATCAGGGCATCGTGAAGAGTCCCGTGCGGATCGGCCCCGATACCTGGATCGCGGCGAAGGTGACCGTCCTGCGTGACACCCGGGTCGGCCGCGGTTGCGTGCTGGGCGCGCACGCGGTGGTGCGTGGCGATGTCCCCGACTACAGCATCGCGGTCGGCGCTCCCGCCAAGGTCGTGAAGAACCGCAAGGTCGCCTGGGATGCCAGTGCCGAGGAGCGCGAGGCCTACATGGCGGCGCTGGCCGACATCGAACGCAAGAAGAACGCCGCCGCTCAGTCCTGACTCCCGGGTGCTTCGCTGACACGGCCGCCGGATGCGATGGTTTCTGTCGGTGAGGGTCGGTACGGTCAGCGACGTGGAGAGCTATGCGGCGCTGCTGCGGGGGATCATGCCGACCAACCCGAACATGCGCAACGAGAAGTTGCGCGGTGTGTTCGAGGGGCTGGGCTTCGAGAAGGTCGCGTCGGTACTCACGAGCGGCAATGTCGTCTTCCGCACCGCGGACGACCCCGCCGACCTGGAAGATCGCATCCAGCAGGCACTCAACGCCGAACTCGGCATCCCGGGCGGCACCATCATCCGCAGCCGTCCCGAACTGCGCGCGCTCCTCGACCGCGACCCCTTCGAAGGTCTCCCCCACGAACGCGGCTCCTATCTCACCGTCACCTTCTTCAAGACGACGATGCGCGAAGCCGACACCAAGACCTTCGACGACGACCCCCTCACCCGCGTCATCGGCTACGACCGCAAGGCCCGCGCCTTCCTCACCGTCATCGACAACAGCACCGGCGCGACCCCTGACTTCATGGCCCGCCTGGAGAAGATCTACGGCAAGGACATCACCACCCGCACCTGGCTCACGGTGCAGCGCGTGGTGAAGAAGATGGAAGCCTGACCTGTGACCAGGTGCGGCCGGCCATAGGTGCGTTGTCAGCGGGTGGGAGCGACCGCTCGGCAGAGGAAGACGACGCCAGCGCGGCCGATGCGGGTGATCACCAGGGTGTACGGCGTCGAGCCGCGCTGCTTGAGCTTCTTGCGAAGTCCATCGGGGTCGACGTCGACGCCGCGGATGAGGATTTCCAGGGAGCCGCAGTCACGGCGGTTCAATTCCTGGCGGAGGGTCTTCTCGCGGAGTTCGAAACGGTCCTCGATGCGGAAGCCCCGCATACCCGCGGGGACCGTGTCGCCGGTGAGATAGGCGATCTGTGGGTCCAGTTGCCAGAGGCCGTGTTTCGCGGCGTAGTGACGGACCAGGCCCGCGCGGACGACGGCGCCGTCGGGGTCGATGATCCAGTCGCCGGGGGCGCGGTCGGGGATGTCGTCGGAGGCGGCGTCGGTGAGCGTGGTCGCACCGCCGTGGGAATTCAGGACGGTGGCGCGGCGGGTGACGCCGGGTTCGGTGAGGCCGGGCGACCAGAGGCAGGCTTCGCGGACGGCGCCGTCGAGGGAGACGATCTCCACCTCGCCGTCCCAGCCTAGGCGGTCGAAATCCAGGCCGGGTGCGGACTTCACGGCGATATCGCGGCCCGCGTAGGCGGTGAGCAGATCCGGAAGTGGGGGTTGGAGTTTCGCGGGATCGTAGGTGCGACGGCCGTCGGCCCGGCGAGCCGGATCGGCGATGATCACGGTATCGCGCGTGGTCGGCACGAGAGCATCGGCCTTGGCCAACACGATGTTTCGGCTACCAGTCGCTGCCGGGGCGGCATCCGCACTGATCGCCGGGCCGCGATCCACCGCCGATACCGGCCCCACCCCGAGATTGTGGGCGGCCATGGCCAGGCGGACATCGTCGAGATCGCTACCGACCACCGCCGGACAAGCCGCGGCCAGCTCGGACAGTTCCGCGCCGATCGAGCAGGTCACGTCGTGCACCGCGCGGCCGGCCAGGCGGGTCGCCCGATGCCGGGCGACGAGCGCGGGCGTCGCCTGTTGCAGCGCGTCGTCGGTGAACAGCCACTCCCCTGCCGTGGGCAGTTTCACCACGGCCTTACGGCGCAACCGCACCGTCTCGATCAAGGCGGGCGCGAGTGCACCGTGCGAACGACGCACCTGCTCGATATCGCGCAGGTGCGTCGCGGTCGTCAGCTCCAGCCGGTCGACCTCGGCGAGCGCGGCACGGCCTGCCGCGCTGCCGAGATAGGCGACATCGTCGCGGCCGAAGCGATAGCCCACCTACTTCTGCGCCGCGCCCGGCTTCACGCCGGTGATCATCGCGTTGTAGAAGAACTCGCGCGGCACGACCTTGCGCAGCACGTTCTCGTCCAGCCAGCTCAGACCCAGCCACGCGCGGTACTGCGCCAGGCGGTAGGGCATGGTCAGCTTCTCGTCGGGGACTGCGGCCTCGAAGGTGCGCACCGGCCAGCCCCACAGGGCGGCGGCGAGTTCCTCGGTGGTGGCCTTCACATCGACGGCACCGGCCGACTTCGCCATCTTCTCGAGATCGCTCGGGTCGAAGGTGTGCAGGTCGACGACGGCCTCGAGCGCGGCGGCGCGAGACGACTCGTCCAGTTCGGTCTGCGGACGACGCCAGCCCGACAGGAACGGCAGCTTGGTGATCTCGGTGGTCACCTTCCAGGTGGCCTGGCCGAGGCGACGGGCGTAGATGTTGCCGATGGTGGTGGGTTCACCGGCGAACACGAAGCGCCCGCCCGGCTTGAGCACGCGCAGGCACTCCTTGAGCGCCAGTTCCACGTCGGGGATGTGGTGCAGCACGGCGTGGCCACACACCAGGTCGAAGGTGTCGTCGTCGTACGGGATGGTCTCGGCGTCGGCGACGCGCCCGTCGACATCGAGGCCGAGGTGCTCGGCGTTGCGCAGCGCGACCTTCACCATGCCGGGCGAGAGGTCGGTGACCGAACCCGACTTGGCGACGCCACCCTGCATCAGGTTGAGCAGGAAGAATCCGGTGCCACAGCCCAGCTCGAGCGCACGCTCGTACGGCAGCGGAGCGGGGCCTACGGCGAGGTCGAACCGGCCGCGCGCATACGCGATACAGCGTTCGTCATAGGAGATCGACCACTTGTCGTCGTAGGTCTCCGCTTCCCAGTCGTGGTACAGGACCTGGGCGAGTTTGGTGTCTTTGCGCGCTGCTTCGACCTGGGCCGCGGTGGCGTGGGGGTTCGGCGCCGGGTCGTCGGGATGGACCGTCATGCAGGCCAGCCTAATATGTGCGCCCGGGCACGCCGCTGCTGGGACAAGAGACTGCTCTTTCCTGCACCCACGACCGGCCGCCGGGCTCCCGCGAGCGCGAGCCGCCATCGGACCGGACAGCCGGTTCGCACCGCCCCAGCGCGGGATGGCTGGGAGGTTACCCGGGTTCTCGCAACACCGGCCCGCACGAAGTTAACCCAGGTTCCGGCGGTGTTGCTAGCGACCAGTGAAGGTCGCGGCGTTCGGTCCTTCCGCGGCGAAGGTACGGGTGCCGGTGCGGGCGTCGTCGGTGTCGAACAGGGCCGACCATTCGGTGACAGCGGTGGCGTGACCGTGCGGCCCGGACTCGAAAACCGCCTTGGCTGCGGCGAGGGCGCGGGGTGCGGCGGTGACGAACTGAGCGGCCCACGCGCGCGCCGCGGTGAGGACATCGTCGGGCGCGACGACCTCATCGACCAAGCCGAGCTTCTCGGCTTCTTCGGCGCCGACGAAACGACCGGTGTAGACGAGATCCTTGGCCCGGCTCGCGCCGATGAGCAGCGAGAGCCTTCGGATGCCGGACAGGGGAATCAGGCCCGCTTTGATCTGCGGCAGACCGAGTTTCACGTTGTCGCCGACGATCCGGTGGTCGGCGCCCAGCGCGAGTTCGAGGCCGGCGCCGAGGCAGTAGCCGGTGATCGCGGCGACCGTCGGCTGCGGAACCCGCGAGAGGCAGCCGAGTGCGGCCTGGAGATCGGCGGCCATGGCGGCGGCCTGCCCGGCGTCGAGCTCGGCCAGCTCCGCCATCTCGTCGCCCGCGCTGAACACCCGCTCGTCGCCGTAGACGATCAGGGCCGAGACCCCGGGATGCTCGGCCACCACGGCCGCCGCGACCGCCACCTCACGGGCCAGCTGGGCGTCGACAAGGTTCAGCGGCGGACGATCGATGCGCAACAGCGCGACGCCACGGGTGGTCGGCTCGGCGGGCAGCTCGAGGGTCACGAATTCGGCCATGGGAGCAACCTACCGGCCGCCGAGTGCACCCAATTGCGGCAGCTCGTCGAAATACCGTTCGTTGTCGGGGAAGTCCGACAGCGGACGCCCGCCCGCCCCCGGCGAGTACTTCGGCATGATCGGCTCGACGACGCGGTCGGCGGCCAGCGCGGCCGCGGTGTCGGCGAACCCGCACAGGGCGTCGAGCTGCGACCACGTCGGTGGCATCAGCACGTGTTCGCCTGCCCGCCAGCTCGCCAGGGCGTCCTGCGGTGTCCGCCAGGCCACCTGAGCGGCCTCGGAGGTGGCACCGTCGGCGATCTGGCCCTGCGGGAGCACCGCGACGAAGAAGCGGGTGTCATAGCGGCGGGGTTCGGCCTCCGGCGTGATCCAGTTCGACCACGGGCGGAGCAGGTCGGCGCGTAACACCAGGCCCTCGGCCGCGAGGAAATCGGCGAGCGACAATTCGCGGCGCTCGAGCTTGCCGCGGGCCGCGCGATAGCGCGCCGAGTCGTCGACTACCGAATCCGCGGTCGGTCCGGCCAGCAGCACGCCACATTCCTCGAACGTTTCCCGCACGGCCGCGGCGACGAGCGCCTGCGCGGTCTGTTCGTCGGTGGCGAAACGCTCGGCCCACCAGGCGGGTTCGGGGCCGGTCCAGGCGATGTCGGCCGTGCCGTCGGCGGCGTCGACGCCACCGCCGGGGAACACTGTCACCCCGGCCGCGAACGCCATCGCCTTGACCCGACGCTGCAGGAACACCTCGATACCCGCCTCGCCGTCGCGCACCAGCATCACGGTCGACGCGTCCCGCACGGAGACCCCGGACTCACTCATATCGTTCCTCTCCACCACCGAGCCACACGCCCGGCGACCACCGATCTACCGACCGGACCGGCTGTCTCCTTCGAGCGCAGCCCTCTCAGCACCCTAACGCCCGCTTGGTCGACCGTGAGCCGGGATTCCCGGCGACCGGACGCCCAGCCAGGTCAGCCCGGGCGCCGGTGCGCGTAATCGGCGCCCGCGAGTCAGCGCGGCGAGCCGGCGCTCAGTTGCGGCGCCGGTGCCCGCCCGAACGACGAGCCCGCCGCGCGAACCACCGCCCGTCGACCCGGTCGAGCGCGATCGACTGGCTGAAAGCGTTGCTCAGATTCTCGGCGGTGAGGACATCGCCCAGGAGACCTTGGCCGACCACCTCCCCCTCCTTGAGCAGCAGCGCGTGAGTGAAGCCGGGCGGGATCTCCTCGACGTGATGGGTCACCAGCACCATCGCGGGCGCGTCGGGGTCGGCGGCGAGATCGCCGAGACGTTCGACGAGTTCCTCCCGCCCGCCCAGGTCGAGGCCCGCGGCCGGTTCGTCGAGCAGCAGCAGTTCCGGATCGGTCATCAGGGCGCGCGCGATGAGCACCCGCTTGCGTTCGCCTTCGGACAGGGTGCCGTAGGTGCGGTCGGAAAGGTGCTCGGCGCCGAGTGTTTCCAGCATGTCGACCGCGCGTTCGGTGTCGATGTCCTCGTAGCGCTCGCGCCAGCGGCCGAGCACCGCGTAGCCGGCCGAGACCACCAGGTCACTGACCTTCTCGTCCACCGGGATGCGGCTGGCCACCGCCGCCGAGGACAGTCCGATACGTGGCCGCAATTCGCTGACGTCGACGCGACCGAGCGTCTCCCCCAACAGATTCGCGTGACCGGAGGTCGGATGGAGTTCGGCGGCGGCCATTCTCAGCAGCGAGGTCTTGCCCGCGCCGTTCGGGCCGAGCACCACCCAGCGTTCGTCGAGCTCTACTTGCCAGGAGACCGGGCCGACGAGGGTTCGGCCCGAGCGACGGATGGTCACATCGGAGAAGTCGATGAGCAGATCGGGATCGGGTTGCGACACGCGCTCCATCTTGGCCCACGCGGGCTCTCAGCGCAGCGACCGGCCCGTGCGAGATTCGTCGATCCTGGTCGTCGACGGGTCACCCGTGCTGCGAACCTCGCTGCGCAACATCCGCGCGGCGACGAAGGAGACCGGCACCGACAGCACAACCCAGACGATCAGGATCACCACAATCGTCGTCATCATCGCGGAACCTCCCTGTACCTCGACGTGCACGGCTGTCGGTTACGTATACCCGCGAGGCGCTGCCGCCACACCGCGTTATCGCGGCGAGTCGCGAAAACCGCAACCCAACCGCCGGATTCGCGTCGCGCGTGTCGCGGCGATCACTCCCGTGGCGGCACCGCGATCACCGTCATCGAACCGGGCGCCACCTCGGTGAAACCGGCATCGCGCACAGCCACCGCACGACCCGCCGTCACCTCGTCCACCAACCCCGCCCACTGCTGTTCGCCGGCGTCGCGCACCGCGCAGCGGAATCCGCGGGCCGCCCACGCGGCCGCCGCGTCCACGGGCAACGCACCCGCCAGCAGCATGCTCGCGTGCCCGACCTGCGCCGCTGCCTTGCCCACCGACATCTCCAGCGCCGCGTTCACCCACAGCACCGGCGATGCCGGATCCGCCGGGCCCGGCTCGTCGTGGTCGAGATCGGTACCGCCGATCTGGAGTTTGCGGATGCGCTGATCGATCTCCCCGACCGGGCCGGGAACGAACGCACGAGCCTGCGCGCCGTCGACCTCGACCGTCACCCCGTCGACGTCTCCCGCGGCCACCCACTGCGCACCCCGCGCCCGCCGGGCGACCTTCCTGATCCGCGACCGCTTCCACGCGAGGTACCGCGGCTCCCACTCCCCGCCGGGTCCCGAACGCGGGTCGAGGCACACCGCGACCGCCGCGGCGGCGGCCGCTTCCAGCAGTGCGCTGCGGGCGGGCGGGTCAGCCTTGGGGATGTGCAGCACCATCTGCATCGCCTGCACCATCGCCGGGTCGTCGGGGTCGTCGCCGCCGCCGTAGCCCTGCGCCAATTCCGCGTGCCGAGCGGCGAATTCGGCCGCCTCGTCGCGGACCGGGGCCTCGGCCTGCTCCTCGGTTTCCAACCCACTACCCATGCCACAACACCCGTTCGATCGACACCAGTCCGCCCGCCAGCCTAATAGCGCGGGCGCGTGGCCTTCCGGGCCTTTCCCGGAGGCGAGCGTGGCCGCGCGCCGACCCGGCTCAGCTCACCCGGACATCCACCATGAAGGTCGGCTCGGGGCCGATCGATGGTTCGCTGGCCGGCCCGTACGTGAACTGCAGCGAGGTCACCCCCCGCTCGATCGCCCGGAACGGCCACACCGTGGCGTTGCCCTCGCTGGTCGGCCCACCGTCGGCGATCAGGATGCCCTTCTCGGCGTTGACCATCCCCCACTCGCCGGTCGACGCGGGATCCCGCGGCAGACGTACCAGCAGGCGCTGGCCCACCGTGGCCACCACCGTGCTGCCGTTGGCGAACAGCTCGATCGTCAGCGGATCGGCCGCGGACTGCGCAACGGCGGTCGGCTGGAGGGTGACGTCATACGGTTCGGTCTTGTCGCCACCGCATCCGGCGGTCGATCCGCCGAGCCCCGCCAGGGCGACCAGGACGAGAAATGACCTGCGCACAACAACCTCCCGGTGACGAGCGGTGACGACGTGCCTGTGCGGTCACTCTACGTCGGTGAGGTCGCGATTCCGCGTGACGCTACCGGCCGAGCAGCGGAACCCGTCGTACGCCACCGTCACGCGCGTCGGCCGCTTCCACCTCGTCGCGGGTGACGCCGAGGATGAACAGCACCGCGTCCAGGTAGGGGTGCGACAGCGCCGTGTCGGCCACCTCGCGCAGCGCGGGCTTGGCGTTGAAGGCCACGCCGAGCCCGGCCGCGTTGAGCATGTCGATGTCGTTGGCGCCGTCACCGACCGCGACGGTCTGCTCCATCGGCACCCCCGCCTCGGCCGCGAACTTGCGCAGCGCGGTCGCCTTGAACGCCCGGTCGACGATCTCGCCGACGACCCGCCCGGTGAGCTTGCCGTCGATGATCTCCAGGGTGTTGGCCTGCACGAAATCGAGCTCCAGCTCGTGTGCGAGCGGCTCGATCACCTGCCGGAACCCACCGGAGACCACACCGCAGCGGAAGCCGAGCCTGCGCAGGGTGCGAATCGTGGTGCGCGCGCCCGGGGTGAGCTCGATCCGGTCGGCGACCTCCTCGATCACCGACTCGTCGAGGCCCTCGAGGGTGGCCACGCGCTGCCGCAGCGATTCGGCGAAGTCGAGCTCGCCGCGCATCGCGGCCTCGGTGACCTCGCGGACCTGGTCTTCGACGCCGGCGTGCGCGGCCAGCATCTCGATCACTTCGCCCGTGATCAGAGTGGAGTCGACGTCGAACACGATCAGGCGCTTGGCCCGGCGGGCCAGCCCGGCCCGTTCCACCGCGATGTCGACCTGTTCGGCGACGGCCACCTCGGCCAGTGCGGTGCGCAGCCGCGCGTCGCCTTCGTCGCTGGTGTCGGTCGCGGTGACCATCAGTTCCATCCCGGTCACCGGGTAGTCGGCGATGCCACGGATGGAGTCGATATTGGCGCCACCGGTGGCGAGTTCACGCGAGATGGCGCTGAACGCCTTCGCGGTGACCGGGGCGCCGAGCACCACGACCGCGTGCGTGGACATCGGCGGCTTGCCGATCTGCGCGTCGACCGACACGTCGACCTGCATGCCGACGGTGTTCATCGCCTCTTCGAGCTCGTCCTGCAACGCCTCGGGGTCGTTGGGGCACGACACCAGCACCCCGAGGGTGAGTCGACCCCTGATGACCACCTGCTCCACGTCCAGCAAGCTCACCTGATGCCGGGACAACGTCGCCAGCAGCACCGAGGTGACGCCTGGTCGGTCGGGGCCGGTGACGGTCACGAGAACTGTGGTGTCGGCCAAGTCGATCTGCTCCGTTCGATTACCCACAAAAAGAGTGTGCACCCGCTGGTCACCCAGCAGGTGCACACCCTGTCGTTCGGTGGTGTCCTACTTCTTCGCGAGCGCGCCTTCGGACACGTGCGTGCTGTGCTTACCCGAGCCCCAGCCGACGTGCGCCTCGGCCTTCATGCGCTCGACCATGTGCGGGTAGTGCAGCTCGAACGCCGGGCGCTCGGACCGGATCCGCGGCAGCTCGTAGAAGTTGTGGCGCGGCGGCGGGCAGGTGGTGGCCCACTCGAGGGAGTTGCCGTAGCCCCACGGGTCGTCGACCGTGACGACCTCGCCGTAGCGGTAGCTCTTGAAGACGTTCCAGATGAACGGCAGCATCGACGAGCCCAGGATGAACGCACCGATCGTGGAGATCGTGTTCAGCGTGGTGAAACCGTCGGACGGCAGGTAGTCGGCGTAGCGACGCGGCATGCCCTCGGCGCCCAGCCAGTGCTGAACGAGGAAGGTGGTGTGGAAGCCGACGAAGGTGGTCCAGAAGTGCCACTTGCCCAGACGCTCGTCCATCATGCGGCCGGTGATCTTCGGGAACCAGAAGTAGATACCCGCGAAGGTCGCGAACACGATGGTGCCGAAGAGCACGTAGTGGAAGTGCGCGACGACGAAGTACGAGTCGGTGACGTGGAAGTCCAGCGGCGGCGAGGCCAGGATGACGCCCGACAGACCACCGAAGAGGAAGGTCACCAGGAAGCCGATCGACCACAGCATCGGTGTCTCGAACGTCAGCTGACCGCGCCACATGGTGCCGATCCAGTTGAAGAACTTCACACCGGTCGGGACCGCGATGAGGAAGGTCATGAAGGAGAAGTACGGCAGCAGCACGGCGCCGGTGGCGTACATGTGGTGCGCCCACACCGCGATCGACAGCGCCGCGATACCCAGCGTCGCGTAGACCAGCGTGGTGTAACCGAAGATCGGTTTACGGCTGAACACCGGGAAGATCTCCGACACGATGCCGAAGAACGGCAGCGCGATGATGTAGACCTCGGGGTGACCGAAGAACCAGAACAGGTGCTGGTAGAGCAGGATGCCGCCGGTGGCCGGGTCGTAGATGTGGCCGCCCAGGTGGCGGTCGTAGGCCAGACCGAACAGCGCCGCGGTGAGCAGCGGGAAGGCCAGCAGCACCAGGACCGAGGTCACCGCGATGTTCCAGGTGAAGATCGGCATGCGGAACATGGTCATACCGGGTGCGCGCAGGCAGACCACGGTGGTGAGCATGTTGACGCCACCGAGGATGGTGCCCAGACCCGACACGGCCAGACCCAGGATCCACAGGTCGGTGCCGACACCGGGCGAGTGCAGGATGTCGGTGAGCGGCACGTACGCCGTCCAGCCGAAGTCCGCCGCGCCGCCGGGGGTCACGAAACCCGCGGTCGCCATCGAGCCACCGAACAGGTACAGCCAGTAGCTGAACGCGTTCAGTCGCGGGAAGGCGACGTCGGGGGCGCCGATCTGCAGCGGCAGGATGATGTTGGCGAAGCCGAACACGATCGCCGTCGCGTAGAACAGCAGCATGATCGTGCCGTGCATGGTGAACAGCTGGTTGAACTGTTCGGGCGAAAGGAACTGCAGACCCGGACGGGCCAACTCGGCGCGCATCAGCAGCGCCATGAGTCCACCGACCAGGAAGAAGCTGATCGCCGTCACCAAGTACATGGTGCCGAGCACCTTGGGGTCGGTGGTGGTGACCGCCTTGTAGAGGAACGAGCCCTTCGGACCGGTCCGGGCCGGATACGGTCGAGTCGCTTCCAACTGAGGGACTGGCCTGGGCTCTACCGCAGTCACTGATCCTCCTGAAGATGCCTGTACGTCACTCGCAGAGCCGGCCGCGCCTCCATGACGGACAGCAGCAGACATGCGTTGGAGTGAATCGTAAACCGTGCTGCCGCAGCATTCCGCGCGGGTCCTACTCTGTGTCGTATTCGGCGCGCCGTAGTTCGCGATCCCGATCTTCCTCCGCAGGTCGCGTGGGTGCAACGGTTGTCGGCGATGACTTTTCGGCGGTCGGCGCGTCATGATCGATGCCGACGCGCGAACATGCCAGCGTCTCTGACGCGCTACCCCTTCAGCCGAGGAGAAGTCATGTCGTTCAGCCCGAAACCCGGCGATCCCACCTGGGTCGACCTCTACACGACCGATCTCGACCGCGCGATCGCCTTCTACGGCGAGTTGTTCGGCTGGACCGCCGAACGCGGCGGCGAGGAATTCGGCGGCTACACCACCTTGCGCAAGGACGGGCGGGCGGTGGCGGGTGCGATGGGCCGCCACGACGATCCCGGCGACCCGTATCCGGACCGCTGGACCGTCTATCTGAACTCCCCCGATGCCCTGGCCACGACAGCCGCGGCGAGCGCGGCGGGCGGCAATGTGATCGTCGAGCCGATGGCGATCGCCGATCTCGGTGCGATGGCGGTACTGGCCGATGTCGGCGGAATCGGTGTCGGCGTCTGGCAGGCCGATACCTTCGCCGGCTTCGACGCGGTCGGCATCGTCGCGGACGGGACCTGGACCGACCACGTCGGCGTCCCGTCCTGGTTCGAGCTGATGACCCGCGCCTACGACGAGTCGCTGGTCTTCTACCGCGACGTCTTCGGCTGGCGCGACACCCTGACGATCGCGGACACCGCGGACTTCCGCTACACCACCATCCACACCGTTCCTCCCATGGGCGGCGGCGTCCTCGACGCCAACGGTCACCTCGCCGAGGGCGTGCCCGGCTCGTGGACGGTCTATTTCGGCGCCGACGACGTCGACAAGTCCGCCGAACACGCGGTGGCCCTCGGCGGCACCATCGCCTTCGAACCGATGAACACCCCCTACGGCCGCCTCGCCGGCCTGATCGACCCCACCGGCGCGCATTTCAGCATCGGCGGAAACGCCCGCTGAGGCGAGTCCCACGGCGGTCGGCGGTGCGTGCACGAGGCCGCCGCCGCCGGGGTTCGCCCACCCAGGGGTGGTAATCGATCCCCCTGGGAGTCTGCGCATCAACGCTGGGGTTGCTGTCGGATCCCCCTCCCGAAGACGAGATTAGAGGTGTACCCACAGACACCCGTCAAGCCTTCGAAGGGGAACACGATGAGCACCCTGGTCACCGCACCCGCCGGCAACGTCATCCCGATGCGCAGCCGCTCCGGCGCGCCGGTCGCCGGTCAGCTCGCCGACGCCGATCTGGACCGTTGGGCGAACCGCCTGGCCCGGCTGCTGCTCACCCGTGGCGCCGACGCCGGCGACCGGATCGCCCTCGCTGTCGACCCCCGGATCGAGTCGGTGGTCGCCGAGGCCGCGGTGCGCAAGATCGGTGCGATCCCGGTGTCGCAGGCCGAGGGCGCGTCCACCGCCCCCGGCGCCGGATTCGGGATCACCACCAAGGCCCGCCGGGGCGAACTCGGCGGCGGCGCCGACTGGCTGGTGCTCGACGACCGCTCGACCCTGCAGCGCTATCTGGTCACCTCCGACGCGCCGCTGGCGGCCACGGAACTGCGCGCAGTCTGCTGAACCCATTCCGATGCGCTCGATACAGGTTCAGAATGAACATAGAGCGCAGTACGCAACGGCGGGTACTACCTACCAGGTAGCTACCCGACGGTCGGGAACCAGAGGTGAACGCCCAGCTCCAGACATGAGAACGCAGGTTCGCTCATGATCCAGTCCTCTTCGCATGCGTCGGATGCCGTCGCACCCGAAGGCCCTTTTCCCTTGTCGGCCGCCCAGCGCGGCATCTGGTTCGCCCAGCACATCGCGGGCGATACCCCCATCTCCATCGCCCAGTACGTGGAGCTGTCCGGCGCGGTCGACCTCGCGCTGCTGATCGACGCGGTCCAGCGGACCGGTCGTGAGTTCGGTACCGGCTATCTGCGGCTGGTCGATATCGACGGCCACCCCCATCAGGTCGTCGATCTGACCCTCGACGACGACGTGGCCGAACTGGATCTGCGTGACCGCCCCGACCCGGAAGCGGCCGCGCACGCGTGGATGCGCGCCGAGTACACCGCACCACTGGATGTGATGCACGACCGATTAGTCCGCATCGCCCTGCTGCGTGTCGCCGAGGATCGCTGGTTCTGGTACGCGCGCATGCACCACATCGTGCTGGACGGGATGGGCGCGCTGGCGCTGGTTCAGCGCGTCGGCGAGCTCTACAACGCCGCCTTCGACGGCCGTGAGCCGCCGGCCACCAAGGCCGAGCCGTTGCAGAAGATCGTCGATGCCGATCTCGCCTACCGCACCTCCGGCCGTTTCACCACCGACCGCGACTACTGGCGCGAGCACCTGGCCGCGCTGGCCGATCCGGTGACGCTCGCCGGCCGCGACGCCGAGGTCGACGCCCACCCCAACCGGGTATCGGGCGCGCTACCCGCGGAGACCGGAACCCTGCTGGATTCGGTTGCGGCATCGGTGAATTCGGGTGTCGCCCCGACCGTGGTCGCGGCCTTCGGCGCCTATCTCGCCGCGATGACCGGCGCGCCGGAAGTGGTGCTGAGCCTGCCGGTCTCCGCGCGGACCTCGGCGACCCTGCGTCGTTCGGGCGGCATGCTCGCCAATGTCGTGCCGCTGCGCGTGCGCCTCGATCCCACCACCACCGTCGGGGCGGCGATTCTCGCCGTGCAGAGCGAGCTGACCGGTGCGTTGCGACGCCAGCGCTACCGCCAGGAGGACATCGTCCGCGATCTCGGCTGGGCGATGGACGAGGCGGCCTCGTTCGGCCCCGCCGTGAATCTGATGATGGTGGACACCAAGATCGCGCTGGGCCCGGTCGTCGGGCGGCTCCACGTGCTCACCTCCGGCCTGATCGACGACCTGTTCGTCAACCTGTACCCGGGCGTCGGCGGCGAGAGCACCCACATCGACCTGCAAGGCAACGCGAACCTGTACAGCGACGCCGACCTGGCGGGCCATCACGAGCGATTCCTGCTGTTCCTGCATCGGTTCCTCGTCGCCGGGCCGGAAGCCCCGCTGTCGACGGTGCCCGTTCTCTCGGATGCCGAGCAGGCGGCCTCGGTGCCCGCGCGCGGCCCGGCCGGCGTCGCGACGCGCACCCTGCCCGAGATCCTCGCGGCGGGCGCCGCGCTCGACCCGGACGCGGTGGCGCTGCGCTGGGGTACCGACGACACACTGAGCTATCGCGAGGTCGACGACTACACCAATCGCCTGGCCCGCCTGCTGATCGCCGCCGGCGCGGGGCCTGAACACGCGGTAGCGCTGTCGATTCCGCGGTCCGCGGAGTCCGTGCTCGCCACCGTCGCGGTGGCCAAGACCGGTGCTCCGTTCGTGCCCATCGATCCGACCTACCCCGACGATCGCATCGAGCACATGATCGACGACAGCGGGGTGGTCACCGGCTTGACGGTCGACGAGGCGCGAAAGTCGCTGCCCGACAAGGTCGATTGGCTCTCGCTGGACGACCCGTTGATCACCGCCGAACTCGCCACCCATGACCCCGCGCCGATCACCGATGCCGACCGCACGGCCGCGATCGCGGCGGATCAGGTCGCCTACGTCATCTATACCTCCGGGTCGACCGGTCTGCCCAAGGGCGTGCTGGTCTCGCATCGCGGCCTGGCGAACCTCGCGGCGAGTTCGGGGGCCGGGTTCGGGGTCGAGCCGGACTCCGTGGTCGCCCACGCGGTCTCGCCGAGCTTCGACATCTCGGTCGAGGAGATCGTGGTGACGCTGGCCGCCGGTGCCACCCTCGCGGTGGTCCCGCCGTCGGCCTACGCGGGTGAGGACATGGCGCACGTGCTGCGCACCCACCGCGTCACCCATCTCAATGTCACCCCGGCGGTTGTCGGTTCACTCGACCCGGTGACGCTGCCCGACCTGCGCACGATCGTGGTCGGCGGTGACGCGTGCCCGCCGGAACTGGTGGCGAAATGGGCCGGACGCTCGCTGATCAACGGGTACGGGCCCACCGAAACGACCATCACCACCACCCTGAGCGAACCGCTGGTGCCCGGCGCCCCGGTGACGATCGGCAGCCTGGTCGGTGGCGTCTGCGGCCTGGTCCTCGACCCGTGGCTGCGCCCGGTACCGGCGGGCACCGTGGGTGAGCTGCACCTCGCGGGCCCCGGTGTCGCGCGCGGCTACCACCGGCGCAGCGGCTTGACCGCGAGCCGGTTCGTGGCGAATCCGCACGCACCCGGCGACCGGATGTATCGCACCGGCGATCTGGTGCGCTGGACCGACGCCGAGGGCCGCGTCACCCTGGAATACCAGGGGCGCAGCGACTTCCAGGTGAAAGTGCGCGGCTACCGGATCGAACTCGGCGAGATCGACGCCGCGTTGCAGCGGCTACCCGAGATCGACTTCGCGATCACACTCGGTGCCGAGTCGCCGACCGGCGCCACCGCGCTCGTCGCCTATGTCACAGCCGAGCCGGGTACCGAGGTCCATCCAGAAGCGGTGAAAGCCGCTGTCGGCGAAACGCTTCCGGCCTATATGGTGCCCGCCGTGGTGATGGTGCTCGACCGGGTGCCGCTGACCCCGCTCGGCAAGGTGGACCGAAAGGCATTGCCCGCACCGGACTTCGGTGCGCGCACCGTCGCGAGCCGGGCTCCGTCCACGCCGCGCGAGGAAGCGTTGGCAGCCCTCTTCGCCGAGGTGCTCGGACTCGGCACCGTCGGTGTCGACGACAGTTTCTTCGCGCTCGGTGGCGACAGCATCGTGTCGATCCAGCTGGTCTCGCGGGCGAAGGCCGCCGGTATCTCGTTCAGCGCCCGCGATGTCTTCGAACGCAAGACGGTCGCCGCGCTGGCCGCTGTCGCCGACGACACCCAGGTACCGGTGGTGGACGAGCTGCCCGGCGGCGGGGTCGGCGCGGTGGAGCTCACCCCGATCGTGCACGCGATGGTCGAGCACCCGGACACCTGGGGACGCTACGGGCAGGCCGTCCTGATCGGGCTGCCCGACGGTTTCGACCGTCCGCGGCTCGCGGCGGCGCTCCAGGTGCTGCTCGACCAGCACGATCTCCTCCGCTCGTCGCTGCGACCGACGGCCGACGGCTGGGAATGGGTGGTGGCCGAGCCCGGTGCGGTCGACGCCGAGGATCTGATCGAGGTGACCCGGGCCGACACCGAGGACGCGGTCGAGCGCGCCTTGCAGAACGCCGCGGACCTACTCGATCCCCCCGCGGGTGTCGTCGCCCGGTTCGTGTTGGTCGAACGCGCCGACGCCGCCCCACTGTGCTGGCTGGTCCTGCATCACCTGGTCACCGACGGTATCTCCTGGCGAATCCTGTTGCCGGACTTGGCGACCGCGTCCTTCGGCGGCACGCTCGACCCGGTCGGCACCTCCTTCCGCCGCTGGGCGCACAGCCAGCCCGAGAACGCCGCGACACGTCTCGACGAACTGCCGATCTGGCAGCGAATCCTGGCCACACCCGACCCGCCGTTCGCCCGCACCGACCGTCGCAGTGCCGACCGCGCGACGACCACCTCGACTCCTTCCGATCGGTCCGGCGACACGGCCCAGACCGCCGCGCCGGCTAACGCCTCCGAGCTGTCCGACCCGGTAGCGGAGACCGCCTGCGCCTTCGACCCCGCCCTCGACGTGGTCGCCACGATGGCGCAGTGGCAGTCGACGGTGCCTTCGGACGTCGCAGAGACCGTCTTGCACGGCGTGCCCGAGCAGTTCCATTGCGGCGCCGACGATGTGCTGCTGGCCGCGCTCGCCATGGCCGTGTGCCGATGGCGCGACCGCACCGGCGCGCTGCTGACGCTGGAGGGCCACGGCCGCGACGAATCCCTGCTGCCCGGCGCCGATGTCGCGCGCACGGTCGGCTGGTTCACCAGCGTGTACCCGGTCGCGCTCGACCTGACCGGGATCGATCTCGGCGACGCGTTCGCCGGCGGCCGTGCGGCGGGTTCGGCGATCAAGGCCGCCAAGGAGCAGTTGCGGTCGGTCCCCGATCGCGGCGTGGGCTTCGGCTTGCTCCGCTATCTGAACAACGAGTCCGCCGCGGCACTGGCCGGCGCGCCGACACCCCAGCTGAGCTTCAACTATCTCGGCAGGGCGGTGACCGGCGACGATCCCTGGGTTCCGCGACGTTTCGCCGCGACCAACGACGACCGAGCCCCACTGGCCGCCGTCGTCGATATCAACGCGGTGCTGACCGATGCCGGGCTGGAAGTCACCTGGGCCTACGCGAGCAGACTGCTCGACGAGGCCGACGTGCGCGCGTTGGCCGAGCTGTGGTCGCAGGCCCTGCGCGCACTCGTCACCCATGCCGCGACCGGCGACGCGGGTGGCCGCACCCCCTCGGATTTCGCGCTCGTCACGGTCGATCAGCCGCAGATCGAGCGCTGGGAGCACACCTACCCGGCGCTCACCGACGTCTGGCCGCTCTCGCCGCTGCAATACGGCCTGCTCTTCCACGCGCTCTACGACTCCGACACCGCCGACGGTTACACGGTCCAATCACTGCTCACCCTCGCGGGCACGGTCGACGCCACCCGGCTGCGCGGTGCCGCACAGGCACTCGTCGATCGGCACGAGAACCTGCGTGTGGCCTTCGTCGAGACCGACGACGGCCCGCGTCAGCTCGTCCTGTCCGCCGCCGAGATCCGCTGGGAAGAAGTAGATCTCACCGAGATCGCCGACGAAGACCAGCGAGCTCGCGAGCTCGACCGAGTGATCGAACTCGACGCGCTGACCCGCTTCGACCTGACCCGGCCCCCGTTGCTCCGCTTCACCCTGGTCAGGACCGGCGCGGAAACGTTGCGGCTCGTCATGACCAATCACCATCTGGTGCTGGACGGTTGGTCGACGCCGCTGCTGGTGCGGGAGCTGCTCACCCTGTACGTCACCGCGGGCGACACGTCGATGTTGCCGCCCGCCCCGTCCTACCGCGACTTCCTGTCCTGGCTCGGAGACCAGGATGCGGAGGCGTCGCTGTCGGCGTGGAAACAGGCCATGGCCGGGATCGACACGCCGACCCGCGCCGTCCCCACCCTCGTCGGCATCGAGTCGACCGAGACCGCGATGCTCTCGCACGATCTGTCCTCCGCCACGGTCGCGGTACTCGAATCCGCGGCCAGAGAAGCGGGTGCGACCGTGAACACGCTGGTCCAGGCCGGTTGGTCGCTGCTGCTGGCCATGCTCACCGGTCGCACCGATGTGGTGTTCGGCGCCACGGTGTCCGGTCGGCCGCCGGAGCTGCCCGGTGTCGAGGAGATGGTCGGGCTGTTCATCAACACCGTTCCGGTGCGGGTGACGCTGGATCCGTCGGAAAAGGTCCGCGACCTGCTTGCTCGCGTGCAGGCAGAGCAGGCGCGGCTCATGGACCACCAGCACGTCGGCCTCGCCGCCATCCACCGCGTGGTCGGGCTGGCCGAATTGTTCGACACGCTCACCGTTTTCGAGTCCTACCCCATCGATCGGGAGGCGCTGTCGCAGGCCTTGGACATCGCGGGCATGCGGGTGCTCGATGTCGAGGGCACCGACGCGACGCCGTACCCGTTGAACCTCATGGTGATTCCGCTGCGCGGCGAGGCCGGTGCGGGCGACGCCCTGCGCATCACGGTGAAGTTCATGGCCGATCAGCTGGAACCCACTGCGGCACAGATACTCCTGGACCGGTTCGTCCGGGTGCTCACCCAACTCGCCGAGAATCCGCACACCCTGGTTTCGCAACTGCGAAATTGCAGCGACGCCGAACTGGCCACGCTGGCACCGGTGCACGGGCCACCGCCCTTGCCGATGCGCACGCTGCCCGACATCCTCACCGCAGGCGCGCGCATCGATCCCGACGCGATCGCGGTCAGCTCGGGCGAGCTGCGAATGAGTTACGGCGACCTCGACGCCTGGTCCAACCGGTTCGCCCGGGTCCTGCTCCGCCGCGGGATCGGGCCCGAGATCTTCGTCGTGCTCGCGCTCACCCGGTCGCTGGAATCGGTGGTCGCCGTGTGGGCACTGGCCAAGACGGGGGCGGCCTTCGTCCCGCTGGATCCGAGCTATCCGGTGGAGCGGATCGAGCACATGCTCACCGATTCGAAGGCCCCGATCGGCGTCACCGTGACGGCTACCGGCGAAGACCTGCCCGGGTCCATCGACTGGCTGCTGCTCGACGACCTGAACACCATGCGCCGCGCCATGCTGGTCTCCGACGCGCCGATCACCGACGCCGAACGCGGCGGCCCGCTCGATATCGACCACACGGCCTACCTGATCTACACCTCCGGTTCCACCGGCAAGCCCAAGGCGGTTCTCCTCAGCCATCGCGGCATCGCGAATCTCGTTGCCGCCCAGCGCGAAACCCTGGCGCTCGACCCGACCGCCAGCGCACTCCAGGTCGCCTCCCCCAGCTTCGACGCCTCGGTCTTCGAGATGCTGACCGCGCACGCGGCGGGTGGACGCCTGGTGGTCTCACCGCCGGAGGTCTACGGCGGCGGCGAACTCGAGACGCTGCTGCGCACCGAGCGGGTCACCCACGCGGTGATCACCCCGTCGGCGCTGGCGACGATGGAGCCCACCGATCTCACCGAGCTGCGGGTGCTGTCGGTGGCCGGTGAGGCGGCCACCCCCGAGCTCATCGAGAAGTGGGCCGCGGGCAGGCGGATGGTGAATCTGTACGGCCCCACCGAGTTCAGCATCTGGGCAACCGGTCCCGCCGAACTGCTCCCCGGCGAACCGGTCACGATCGGCGGACCGATTCGCGGTGCGGCACTGGTGGTGCTGGACAGCTGGTTGCGTCCGGTGCCGGTCGGCATCGCCGGTGAGCTGTATCTGGCCGGGCCCGCGCTGGCGCGCGGCTACTTCAACCGGTTCGAGATGACCGCGAGCCGGTTCGTCGCCAACCCGTTCGGCGTCGCCGGGGAACGGATGTACCGGACCGGCGACATGGTGCGCTGGGTCACGGGCGAGAACGCCGCGCTCACCCTGGAATATCTGGGCCGCAGCGACTTCCAGGTGAAGATTCGCGGCCTGCGGATCGAACTCGGCGAGATCGACGCGGTGCTCTCGCGCGACGCCGAGGTCGACTACGCGGTGACGATCGGACGCGAAGGACCGGCGGGCGCCACCGTGCTCGTGTCCTACGTGCTCGCCGTGCCCGATGTCGCACTCGACACCGAACGGTTGCGCGCTCAGGTCGCGGCGGAACTGCCGGGATACATGGTGCCCGCCTATATCGTCGTCCTGGACGATATCCCGCTCACTCCGGTCGGCAAACTGGACCGCAAAGCCCTGCCGATACCGGACTTCTCGGCCACCCAGCAGTCCTACCTCGCACCGCGCACTCCGATCGAAGAGGCCGTCGCCGCGGTGTTCGCCGATGTCCTCGGCAGCGAACGGGTGAGCGTCGACCAGTCCTTCTTCGAACTCGGCGGCAACTCGCTGAGCGCGACGAAGGTTGTCGCCCGGGTCAATTCGGCGCTCGGCTCCACCATCGCGCTGCGTGATCTCTTCGACGCGCCGAGCGTCGCCCAACTGTCGGCGCGGGTCGTCCCCGCCGCCGAGGGCAGTCCTGGCCTGCCCGCGCTGGCTCCCCGCCTGCGCCCGGACCGCATCCCCCTGTCCCCCGCCCAGCAGCGTATGTGGGTGCTCAATCAACTCGACCCCGACTCGTCGGCCTACAACATCGCGATCGCCCTGCGCCTCACCGGAACCCTCGATGTGGAAGCCATGCGCCGCGCTCTCGCCGACGTGGTCGAACGACAGGAGAGCCTGCGCACCCGCTATCCCGCCGACGCCGAGGGCCCGCGTCAGGTCGTCGTCGGCATCGACACCGCGGTTCCGTCGATGCCGCTGATCGACACCGAAGACGGCGCGCCACTGCGTGAGCAGATCAACGAACTGGCAGGCACCGGCTTCGACCTCACCCGTCAGGCACCACTGCGTGTCGGCCTGTTCCGCCTCAACAGTCACCCAGCCCAGACCGGACCCCGCAATGCCTATCGATCCGAAGACCCTGTATCAGTGCATGTCATCGTCCTCGTCGTACACCACATCAGCGCCGACGGCGCATCGATGGCCCCCCTGGCGGCGGACCTGGTCGCCGCCTACTCGGCGCGGGTGTCGGGTACAGCACCCACGCAGCCGCCGCTCACGGTGCAGTACGCGGACTTCGCGCTGTGGCATCGCGAGCTTCTCGGCAGCGCGACGGATTCGGAGTCCGTGGCCGCCCAGCAGATCCGGTATTGGCGCGAAACACTCGCGGGCGCACCGGATGCGCTGGAACTGCCCACCGATCGCCCCCGTCCGGCGGTGCAGACCATGAGCAGCGACGATATCGACTTCACCGTCGACGAACAGACCCACCGTGCACTGATCGACTTCGCCGCCGCGAACAATGTCAGCGTCTTCATGGTCGTCCACGCCGCCCTCGCGGTGCTGCTGGCCCGGCTCGCCGGGACCGGCGATGTCGTCATCGGCACGCCGATCGCGGGTCGCGGTGCGGCCGCGCTGGACGATCTCGTCGGCATGTTCGTCAACACCCTCGCCCTGCGCACGCCGGTCGACCCCGGCACCGGCTTCCGGCAGCTGCTCGCCACCGTCCGCGACACCGACCTCGATGCCTTCGGCCACGCCGACGTACCGTTCGAGCAGCTCGTCGCGACACTCGACCCCACCCGGTCGACCGCCCATCACCCGCTGTTCCAAGTGTCGCTGTCGCTGCAGAACTTCATCGAACCGGTGCTCGAACTGCCCGGGCTGCGTTTCGAGGTCGAGGACTTCGACCGCCGCTCCTCGGCCTTCGACCTCACCCTGGACCTGCGCGAACGGTTCGACGAGACCGGCCCGGCGGGCATCGACGGCGTCCTCACCTACGCGACAGATCTGTTCGACGCCGCCACCGTCACCTCGTTCGCGACCCGATGGCGGCAGGTGCTCGCCACCGTCCTCACCGACATCGACATCCGCCTCGCCGATATCGACCTCCTCGCCGAATCCGAACGCGCGGAACTCGTCCCGGTCCACGGCCCCGCTACCGCGGGCACGACGACCTTGGCCGACCTGCTCACCGCCACCGCCGCGACCTTCCCCGACCGACCAGCCCTGGTTACCGGCACTGCGACGGCCACCGCGACCCGGGCCACCGGCACCATCTCCCCGACCGAGCCCACCTCCGCCGACGCCGCGGCACAACCCACACAGGTATCCGACACGATCACCTACGGTGCGCTGCACGCCCGGTCGAATCAGTTGGCCAGGTTGCTCATCGAGGCGGGAGCGCACACGGAATCTGTGGTAGCCCTCGGTCTCCCACGGTGTGTCGAGCTCCACGTCGGCATCTGGGCCGCGGCGAAGGTGGGCGCGGCGTTCCTGCCGGTCGACCCCAAACATCCGGCGGACCGCATCGACCACATGCTCTCCGATTCCGGCGCGCGAGTCGGGATCACCCTCGCCGCATACCGGCCGCAGCTGTCCGACACCACCCACTGGCTGATCCTCGACGACCCCGGCTTCGCCACCCGCGTGGGCGCCACCGACGACGCGGACCTCGCCCCCGCGGAACTGCCGGTTCCGATCAGGGTCGAGAACCCGGCCTGGATGATCTACACCTCCGGCTCCACCGGCACCCCGAAGGGCGTCACCGTCACCCATCGCGGCTTGGCCGACCTGGTCGCCTCCCAGCGCACCGACCTCGCCCTCGACGAACACGCCCGAGTGATGCAGGTGGCCTCGCCGAGCTTCGACGCGTCGATCTTCGAGGCGCTCATGGCCTTCGGCTGCGGCGGCGCCTCGGTGATCGCCCCGCCGGATGTCTTCGGCGGCGCCCCGCTCGCGGAACTGATCGCCGCCGAGCAGGTCAGCCACATGGTGATCACGCCGTCGGCGCTGGCCACCATCGATCCCGCCGACGTGTCGAGCCTGCGGGTGCTCGCGGTCGCGGGTGAGGCGGTCGGCCCCGATCTCGTCGCGCGCTGGTGCGGCGGCGCCGGCGGGCGCACGATGGTCAACCTGTACGGCCCGACCGAATACACCATCTGGGCAACAGGTTCCGCGCCGCTGTCCGCTGCGGAGCCGGTGACCATCGGCGCTCCCGTTCGCGGTGCGTCCGCACTCGTCCTCGACGACCGCCTGCGCCCGGTACCCGTCGGCGTCGCGGGTGAGCTGTACCTCGCGGGCACCGCGCTCGCGCGGTGCTACCACGCGCGGCCGAGCTTGACGGCAGCCCGATTCATCGCCGACCCCTTCGGCCTGCCCGGCGAATGCCTCTATCGCACAGGTGATCTGGTCCGGTGGACTCGCACGAACACCCCGGTACACAGCGTCCGCGCCACTCGGTCCGACAGCCCCGCCCTGTCCGAGAACCCCGCTGGCACGTCTCCAGGATTGGCGCTGGAATACCTCGGCCGCACCGACTTCCAGGTCAAGGTGCGCGGCCAGCGCATCGAGCTCGGCGAGATCGATGCGGTGCTCGGCGCCGTCGACGGTGTCGATCTCGCTGTGACGCTGGGTGTTCCGGGTCCCACCGGCGCCACCGCCCTCGCCGCCTACCTGGTGCGCATGCCCGGCGCCGACCTCGACATCGCACATATCCGCGCCCTCGCCGCCGACACGCTCCCCGCGTACATGGTGCCCGCCGCTTTCGTGGTGCTGGACGAGATCCCCATCAACGCGGTCGGCAAACTCGACCGAAAAGCACTGCCGGAGCCGGTGTTCGTCACCGACGACACCCCGTACCGCGCACCGGAGACGCCGACCGAGCTGGTACTCGCCGAGGTCTACGCCGAACTGCTCGGCCGCGCACGGGTCGGCATCGACGACTCCTTCTTCGCCCTCGGCGGCGACAGCATCCTGGCCATCCAGCTCGTCACCCAGGCGAAGCTGCGCGGCGTGCACTGCACGCCGTTGCAGGTCTTCGAACACCGCACGGTGGCGGCGCTCGGTGCGGCCGTCGATGCCGCCGAGACGGTGGAAGCGCTGGCCGAACTGCCCGGTGGTGGCACCGGTGACCTGCCGCTGACACCGATCGTTCACTACATGGTCGAACGCGGCGGCGACTTCGACCGGTTCGCCCAGACCGCGGTGCTGGAACTGCCCGTCGGCATCGAACGCGCGCAACTCGTCGCCACTGTCTCAGCCGTGATCGACCGGCACGACATGCTGCGAGCCTGCCTGTGGGCAGCCGAGGACGGCTGGCGGCTGCGCGTGGCCGACCCCGGTTCGATCGAGGTCGACGCACTGGTGCACCGCACGGCCTTCGACGCCGCCATCGACCCGATCGAGCTGCGCGAATACGCCCAGACCGAGCTCGACTCCGCGATGAACCGACTGAATCCGGCGGACGGGGTCGTCCTGCAGTTCGTGTGGCTGGATCCGGTCGGCGACGCCGGCGCGCACACCGGGCCCGGACGCCTGATCATCGTCGCGCACCATCTCGCGATCGACAGCGTGTCGTGGCGAATCCTGGTGCAGGACTTGATCGCCGCCTGGGCCCAGGTATCGGCGGGCGCCACCCCGACCCTCCCGGATATCGGCACCTCGATGCGGCGCTGGTCGCACGCCATGACCGAGCAGGCCCGTTCCGAGCGGCGCCGCGCCGAACTCCCGTACTGGCAAGCGGTGGTGCACGGCCCCGACCCGCTGCTCGGCGCCCGTCACCTCGATCCTGGCACCGACCAGGGCCAGACCGTCCGCCGCCTCGACATCGAGGTCGACGACAACACCACCACAGCGCTGCTCACCACCCTGCCCCGCCTGTTCCAGGGCAGTGTCACCGACGCGCTGTTCGCCACCCTGGCCGTGGCGCTGGTGCGCTGGCGTGCGCGCAGAGGCGTGGACGAGCCCTCGGCGCTGCTGCGTCTGGAAGGCCATGGCAGACAGGAAGAAGTCGTGCCCGGCGCCGATCTGTCGCGGACCATCGGCTGGTTCACCAACCTGTACCCGGTGCGCCTCGATCTCACCGACATCGACATCGACGACGCGCTGGCGGGCGGCCCCGCCATGGGCGCGGCCATCCGCCGGGTCAAGCACGATCTGCTCGCGGTGCCCGACAAGGGCATCGGATTCAGCCTGCTGCGCTACCTGAATCCCGAAGCAGCCGAGCATCTTCCGACCCGGCTCCCCGGCCAGATCTGTGTGAACTACCTGGGCAGGCACACCTCGGTCGACACACCGCCCGGCCTGGAAGGTCTCGGCTGGCTACCCACCGACGCGCTCGGTGAGCTCGAGGCGGCCGAGCATCCGGAGGTGCCGATCATGTCGCCGATCGATATCAACGCCATGGTCGTCGGCAACCGGCTACAGGCCGACTTCGGTTACGCGGCACAGCTGCTGGATCGTGCGGACGTCGCCGAACTCGCGCAGCTGTGGGTCGAGGCGCTCGACGCGGCGGCGCGATTCGCCGAAACCCCCGCGGCCCAGCTCGCTTCGGCCGACGAAGCCGCCGCCGTGACCGCGCGCACGGCAGCGGTCGCGGAGCCCGGACCGACCGGACTCGGTCTCGACGTGCTGCTACCGATCCGCCCCGACGGCGATCGACCCGCGCTGTTCTGCGTCCACTCCTCCTCCGGAATGTCGTGGAGCTACCTGGGGTTCGCCGAACAGCTCCGGCCGGGCCGCCCGATCTACGGGCTCCAAGCACCCGACCTCAGCGGCCGTGAACCCTCCGCCCGTTCCATCGAGGAATTCGCGCAGCGCTATGTGCGCGAGATCCGAACGGTGCAGCCGAGCGGCCCCTATCACCTGCTCGGCTGGTCCTTCGGCGGACTCATCGCCCAGGCCATGGCGGTGCAACTGCAGGCGGCGGGCGAGCAGGTCGGCGTCGTGGCACTGCTGGACACCGATACCGCCGACATCGACGGCGACACCATCGAGCGCCTGTCGCCGGGTGCCTTCATCAACACCTTCGGCGCCATCTTCGGCATCGACGACGTGCCCGCCGAATCGACCGCCGAACAAGCGGCCGAGCTCATCACCGCCCGGCTCGGCGGGGTCGAGCTCATCGACGCGGCCACGATCGAGCGCATGGCGGGCTCCTACAACGCCTCCGCGGGCACCCGGACCGGATATCAGCGCCCGGTCTACCACGGCGACGTCGTCTATTTCCGCGCCACGGTCGATCCCGCCGAATGGATGGGCCCCGACGGCTGGCGGCCCTACGTCACCGGCGACATCACCGACCACGACGTCGACGTGACCCACGACGACATGACCAATCCCTACGCACTGTCGATCATCTCGCCACTGCTCGATGACCACTTGGAAGCAGGAGACCGGATATGAGCGTCGAACACACTCTCGTGCAGAGCAACCCGCGCACCGGCGGCGTCGTGGTCGAAGGGATCGAGAAGTCCTTCGGCGACGTGCACGCGCTGCGCGGCGTCGATTTCGAGGCCGCCCCCGGTGAGGTGCTCGGCATCCTCGGCCCCAACGGCGCGGGCAAGACGACGATGGTGAACATCCTGTCCACCCTCGTCACGCCCGACAGCGGGCGGGCGGTGGTCGCAGGCCACGACGTCGTCGCCGACCCCGCCGCGGTGCGCAAACGCATCATGCTCACCGGGCAGTACGCCGCGCTCGACGACATGCTCAGCGGCTACGAGAACCTCGTCATGTTCGGCAGGCTGATGGGGCTGCGCAAACCGGCGGCGCAGGTCAGGGCCAGGGAACTACTCGGCGAATTCGATCTGGAGAAGGCGGCGAATCGGCGCGTCGGCACCTATTCGGGCGGCATGCGGCGCCGCATCGACATCGCGTGCGGTCTCGTGGTGCGACCCGATGTCGTCTTCCTCGACGAACCGACCACCGGCCTCGATCCCCGCAGCAGACAGGGCGTCTGGGATCTGGTGCGCAGCTTCAAGACCGCGGGGATCACCACCCTGCTCACCACTCAGTATCTGGAGGAGGCCGACGCGCTCAGCGACCAGATCATCGTGATCGACCACGGCGTGGTGATCGCCTCCGGCACCGCCGACGAGCTGAAACACCGCACCGGCGGAAGCTACTGCGAGATCGTGCCGCTGGATCTGGAAGGGCTACCCACCATCGTCGCCGCGCTCGGCTCGCTGCTTCCCGCGGAGAACCTGGCCGCGCTCACTCCCGAATCGGATCGCATCACCATCCCCGCGCCCGACGGTGCCAAGACACTCGCCGAGGCCCTGCGGCGACTCGACAACGCCTCGGTCGAACTCGTCGACATCGCCCTGCGCAGGCCCTCGCTCGACGATGTGTTCCTGCAGCTCACCGGTCACCTCGCCTCGACCGAGGACGAATCGGCGGCCACCCCATGACCGCCATCACCTGGAACACCTCCGTGCGCGCGACACCGGAGACGGTGCAGCAGTGGTGGGTCCTGAGCACCCGGCTGATCGTGCCCTCGATCAAAACCGGCGAGTTCCTCGCCTCGGTGCTCGCGCCCGCGGCCTTCACGGCCAGCTTCTACATCCCGCTGAAAACGGTGATGACGTTCTCCGGCAACGGTTTCAGCAGTTACGCCCAATACATGATGCCGCTGGTGATCCTGCAGGCCGCCGCGTTCACCGCCATCTCGGCGGCGTTCCGCTCGGCCACCGATTCCGTGGCGGGCCTCAACCGCCGCTTCGGCGCGATGCCGCTGCGCCCGCTGGTTCCGGTCGCGGCGCGGATGTCGGCCAACCTGTTCCGGCTGCTGATCGCGCTGGCCGCGGGGATCGCCGCGGGCTATGTGATCGGCTTCCGATTCCGGCTCGACGCCGCGCACACCCTCGGCTATCTGGCATTCTCGGTACTCATCGGACTCGCGTTCACCCTCGGCGCGGATGTGATCGGCACGCTGTCCAAGAGCCCCGAAGCCACCTCGCAGGCGCTGCTGCTGCCCCCGTTGATCTTCGGCATGCTCTCGACCGGTCTCGCACCGGCGAGCCAGTTCCCGGAGTGGATCCAGTGGTTCGTGCGCAATCAACCGGTCTCCCAGTTCGCGATCGTGTTGCGCGCGCTGGCCGGTGACACCAAGGGCAACGCCGGGACGGTGACCTGGTCGCTGGTGACCCCGTCGCTGCTCTGGCTGGCCGCGATGCTGGCGATCTGCGCGCCGGTGGCCATCCGGCTGAGCTCCAGGAGGGCCTGATGGCAGAACACTCGGAGACCTCGGCGGTGTCGCTGCTGCGGCACACACTGATCCAGACCGAGCGGCTGCTGGTGCGCTGGGCACGCAACCCGGTCACGCTGCTCGAGACCCTGCTCATCCCGTGTCTGCTGCTGGTGATGCTCAACATCGTGGTGGGCGGTCAGATCGAGAAGTTCACCGGCGACGATGCCCTCTACGGCTCGGTGCCGATGGTCGCCCTCGTCGGCGCGCTGTCCGGCGCCGTCGCGAGCGGCGTGCTGCTCGGGCGTGAACGCGACGCGGGTCTGCTGGCCAGATTCTGGGTGCTGCCCGTGCATCGTGCGTCGGGCCTGATCTCGCGCATCCTCGCCGAGGGCTGCCGGATCCTGCTCGGCACCGTGACGGTGCTGATCGTCGGCTACCTGCTCGGCTTCCGCTTCCACCACGGTCCACTGGCCGGCCTGGTATTCCTGGCGATCCCTGTGGTGTTCGGCCTCGCCTTCGCCACCATGGTCACCGCCGTCGCCGTCTACAGCGCGAAGGCCTCACTGGTCGAGGGCATCACGATCCTGGCCTCGCTGATGATGTTCTTCAGCACCGGATTCGTGCCGCTCGTCGCCTTCCCGACCTGGATTCAGCCGGTGGTGCGCTACCAGCCGATGTCGGTGGCCGTCGACGCGATGCGCGGACTGTCCGACAAGGGTCCCATCGCCGTACCCCTGCTGCTCACCCTCGCCTGGTCCGGCGCCGCGCTCCTGGTGTTCGCCGTGCCCGCCGCCGTCGGCTTCCGGCGCGCGAGCCGCCGGTAGCTCGGCCCGCGGCATTCACGCCGTCGGCTACGCAGTACCCTCGTGCGCATGCTGGCGAGCGTCCGAAACCGCACCCGATTCCGTCGCACCGCAGAGCAGGGCGGGCGCGTCCGCTCACGCGGCTTCGTCGTGGCTGCCGCGTTGCTGTGCGCCGCCGTGTTCACCGCGGGATGCGCGGACAAGCACGATGACGCGAGCACGATCATCCGCACCACCACGAATATCGCCGGTGCGGGCGTGGTCGGGGCCGATCGCGACACCGCGACCGCGTGCCCGTTGCCGAGTGCGCCCGACGCGGGCCCCGGCGGCACCCGAACGGTGACTCACACCGCCGGTACCTCGCAGGTTCCCGCCGACCCGCAACGCATCGTCGTGCTCACCACCTCGGCGCTCGACGCGGCCTGCGCGGTCGGTCTGTGGGAGCGGGTCGCGGGCGCGGTGACCCTCGACGGCGACCGTTCGCAGCCGATGTACCTGGGGTACGGCGTGGTGAAGGTGCCCAGCATCGGACCGATCGGTCAGCCCGATCCGGCTCGCATCGCCGAGCTGAAGCCCGATCTGATCCTCGGCGACGTCGCACCGGCCGCGGGCGGGTACGAGGCGCTGAGCAAGATCGCCCCCACCGTGCTGATCGGTGCGGGCGGCAGCTGGCAGTCCGATTTCGCCGCTTATTCCGCGGGGATGAACCGCAACGATGCCGCCGAAACCGCCCTGCAGAACTACCTCACCGAGGCGCACGACCTCGGCCCCGCACTGAACGCGCGCCAGTCCCAAGCTTCGGTGCTGCGCTTCACCGCCGACACCACGCAGGTCCAGGGCGCCGAAACCTTCGCCGCCCACGTCCTGTCCGATGTCGGCGTCCAGCGTCCGACCGCCCAGCGCGGACCGTCCTTCGACATCACCGAAGCCGACCTCGCCACCAAAGCCGAAGGCGACGTCATCTACGTGATGTTCGACGGCCCGGACGGCGAGAAACACGGCAAACAGGTCCTGCGCTCCGACCAGTTCGAGGAACTGGGCGCCTCGACCGACAAGCGGGTCTTCGCGGTCGACGACAAGATCTGGCACACCACAGGGCTCACCGCCGCCCGCGCGGTCCTCACCGACCTGCGCAACAGCCTCAACGGTTACGTCACCGATTGACTCCCAGCTGACTCCCAGCGTCTTCGCAGTTCCAGCGCAGTCCACCTGCTTAGCGTGGTCGGCAACAAGGCAGCGAAGGAGCAGCTATGGGTGAGCACGATCTGGGACTCGGGCACGATCTTCGAGTGATGTCACGGCGGCGAGCGCTGAGTTTCCTCGGCGTCGCCGGGGTCGCGGCAGCGGCGGCGGGTTGCGCGGCCGCGACCGACAGCTCCGGCACGAGCACGAGCTCGGCCGGCAGTGCCACCTCCGCGTCAGCGCAAACACCCGCCGCGGCACCGCAGGAGACGGCGGGCCCCTACCCGGGTGACGGTTCCAACGGACCCAATGTCCTGATCGAATCCGGTGTGGTGCGCTCCGATATCACCACCAGCTTCGGCGCGTATTCCGGTACCGCCCAGGGTGTTCCGATGACACTCACGCTGAATCTGCGCGACCTCGTGAAGAACGCGGCTGGCACCGGAATGGCGGTGTACGTCTGGCATTGCGACCGCGAGGGCCGGTACTCCCTCTATACCGAGGGCGCCA
Source organism: Nocardia sp. NPDC003183 (assembly GCF_053590715.1). Classification (NCBI taxonomy): domain Bacteria; kingdom Bacillati; phylum Actinomycetota; class Actinomycetes; order Mycobacteriales; family Nocardiaceae; genus Nocardia; species Nocardia sp. NPDC003183. Next base: position 620,622 of record NZ_JBSFTG010000002.1, on the reverse strand, counting down.
CCGAACAGAACTACCTGCGCGGTGTCCAGGTGGCCGACGACGACGGCACCGTACGGTTCACCTCGATCTTCCCCGCCTGCTACGCCGGGCGCTGGCCCCACATCCACTTCGAGGTCTACGACTCCCTCGCCACCGCGGTCGCGGGCGACAACGCGCGCCTCACCTCCCAGATCGCCCTCCCCCAAGACGCGTGCACCGCCGTCTTCGACGCCGACTCCGGCTACGTGAACAGCACCCGCAACCTGTCCGGCGTGACCCTCGCCTCCGACGGCGTCTTCGGCGACGGCTGGGACGCCGAACTGGCCACCGTCACCGGCACCCCGGCCACCGGCCTGTCCGTCGCACTCACCATCGGCGTAGCAGCCAAATCCCAGAACACCCAGTCCGACAACGGTTTCCCGGGCTCGCCTCCCTCCGGCAACGGGGCGCCGGGCGGCCCACCGCCCGGCGGCCCAGCACCCCGCTGACGAGTCCGCGGGTACTGACGCCGAACGGTCGGGTAGCCGTGAGCCCGCTATCCTCAGGACGCGACTCTGTCGCACCATCGCTGGGGAGGGCCGATGAACAACAGCCGCACTACGTCTTTGCCACGGCTACCGGACTGTTCGCGGCTGGCAACGTCGACCGCAGCCCTCGGTACCGCGGTACTGATCGGTGGCGTCACGCTCGGCCTCTACAGTCGGTTCCTCGCCGCGGCGAACCCGGTCACGCCACAAGACGATGCTCCAGCCGAGCTACCCGATGCCCTGGGAATGTCGGCCATCGTGGTCGGCGGCGCGGCACTGCTCGTCGTCGCTGTCGTTCTCCTGGCGGCGCGACGACTGCGCGCCGCAGGTTTCGGCAACCCCGGCGTGACGATATATCTGGTCTCGGCCGTCGCCATCGGGCGCACAGTGCAACTGCACGTTCCGTCCGTCACGGAGCAGATATTCGAGCACTACACAGCCTTTCCCCGGCTGCCCACCGCGCTCGCCGCCTGGGTTCTCGTGTGCCTCGGCATCCTTGCCCTCTGCTATCCCCTCACCATCGCACCACGTTTCACACCGACGACGCGCACGATCGCGGTGCCTGCCACGATCGGCCTGCTGCTGTGCGCACTTGCCACCAGCGCGGCGCTGTGGGCCGGTGACGACGACCGGTCCGTCGACCATCGCACCGCCGCTTCGGTCGTCGCACCGCCGATCCCGAATCGACTGGGACAGGAGCGATTTCGCATGGACCTGCAGGAAGGAAGCAGCACAGTCGTCGGTGGTCCCGGCTTCGTCGTCGGCACCACAGCCGGCATCACGGCCTATGACGGAGCGACGGGCACTGTCCGCTGGAACTACCTACGGCCGAACGCCGCCGAAAGCGGTGTTTTCCACCGCGCGGAAAACCTGCTGTCCATCCCGGCCGAGAATGTTGTCGTCACCAGCTGGAACCACCTGGGGTGGATCGCATTCGACGCCACCACCGGCGAAAAGCTCTGGACCGAATCCGAATTCGCCGATGACAGCCGATCCGAGATGCGAGTCGCCCGAGGCTTCGGCACCGCCGGCGAAACCGCGCTTGCCTTGGTCGATGACGAACTCTTCGGCGTTTCGCTCGGTAACTTCGCCCGGTACGACGCTCGCACCGGGCGACACATATGGTCCGAACCTGCCCCACCCGAGGGTTGCGCCAAGAAGGGGTCGCAGATCGCGGTCACCGCCCCCGCCGTCTACCACGTCCTGATCTGCCGCAATGCGGAGTCCGCGTGGACCACCGTTCTCGCACTCGATCCCGCTACCGGCACGCAGATCGCGAAGCGGGATCTCCCCAATCCCGACCCGATCGCGCACCGACGGTTTCCGTGCGCAAGGACGCGCTGTCGGTCGACTGGCGCTACCGGAACGCACCGCTCGACCACCTGGTCGTCACCTCTCCCGAACTGCTCAGCATTGCCGCCGTCACAGCCGGCCATGTCGAGGTGATCGCCCTCGATCCCGCGACCGGCACGGTCGTCACCATCTCCGGGGATACCGGAATCACTCTGTCGGAGGGTGGGGATCCAGCTCGGTCACGGGCCGACCCCGTAGCACGATCGGTCAGCCTGAAACCGTCCGACTCGATGCTGCTCACCGCAGAACTGGTCACTGTCAGCGGGGAGCAATTGCGTACCTGGCGGCGAGAAGACCTCGCCGAGAACCCATCCCCGGTACCCCTCGGATCCGGACAGGCTTCCCAGATCATTGCCGCACCCGGCATAATCCTGGTCCCCTTCACCGACAAATCCGCAGGCCGACAGCTGATCGGATTCGCGCCCTGACCACAGGCGCCACACAGCGACCTCAGCGCCCTGAACGGTCCGCGGCGGCGGCCAATCCCAGGTGCACGATCTCGATGAAGGCCGTGAGATCTCTGATCAGGACGTCGATGTCGCCTGTCGCGCCCGCGTCGGTGTGGAGCCAGTCGGCGACGGTTTCGAACAGGCCGCCGATCGCGGAGACAGCGAGGGCGTGCAGGTCGACGCCGATTCCCACGGGGGGCACGAATCCGTATTCGCGCCACAGGGTTTCGAGGAACTGGGCGGCCCAGCGGCGGTTGACGCGCCGCTGCTGTTCAACCTTCGCCGAAATGCCGCTGGCCTCACCGAAAGTCACCTTCGCTACCCGGGGGTCGTCGACCATCGAGTGGGCGAAGGCGCCGATCACGGCGGCGACCACCTCGTCGCGGGTGCCCGGGGATTCCGACAGCGCGGTGGCGACCCTGTCCTGCGCGCGTTCGCTCTGCTGCTGCAGCAGCGCCAGATAGCAGTGTTCTTTGCTGTCGAAGAGCTCGTAGAAGGCCTTGTTGCCGACGAAGGCGGTCTGGCAGATCTGCTCGATCGCGGTGTTGACGTAGCCCTCGGCGGCGATCAGGTCGAAGGCGGCGGCCAGGATCTGTTCGCGCCTGCGCGCGCGGCGCTGTTCGGCGTCCAGGCCCTGGATGCGCCGGGAGCGGACTTGGCTCTTGTCGGTCGACGTCACGCAGCTCAGCCTACAGATTGCCGAATATAAACAAGAACTCTTGTTCCCAACAAGACGTCATGCTGTAATCAGCATCATCTATCGAAGGAGATGCCATGCAGCGCAGCACGGCCACCCGCCGGTCGCCCCGGCTCCGACGGCTCGGCGCCCGAGCCCTGCCCCTGCTCGCGATGACGGCGCTGGCGGCAGGGGGTCCGGCGGGCGCCCAGGATTTCGAACTGCCGCCACTGCCGAACGAGGCGCAGGTGTATCCGGCGGTCGTGCCGATCCCCACACCGCAGCACGACCCCTGGTACGCCGATCCGGCCGACCTCGCCGGCTACGCCAACGGCGACGTGATCCGCAGCCGGGTGGTGCAGACCCACGTGCTCGGCCTCCCGGCTCCCGTCCACACCACCCAGCTCCTGCTCCGCAGCTCCGACGTACACGACAACCCGCTCGCCACCGCCACCACCGTGCTGATGCCGGGCATCCCGTGGCCGGGTCCCGGTGCGCGCCCGCTGATTTCGTATCAGGAGGCGATCGACAGCCTCGGCCGCCAGTGCAATCCGTCCTACACCCTGCGCGCGGGCATCCAGAAGGAGGTGGCCATCATGAGCCAGTTCCTTGCGGCGGGCGCGGCCGTGGTGGTCACCGATTTCGACGGCACAGAGAACACGATCATGTCGCCCAGCGAGGGCCGGATGGTGCTCGACGGCATTCGCGCGGCCCAGCGCGGCGGTCTTGGGCTCGACGCCGCACCGGTGGGGCTGTGGGGCTATTCCGGGGGCGGCAACGCGTCCGCCTCGGCCGCCGAGCAACGCCGCCACTACGCTCCCGAGCTCGACATCAAGGGCAGCGCGCAGGGTGGAATCCCCGGCGACAAGGTCGCGATCGCCCCGTTCGCGATCTCGGGACAGCAGCCGCAAGCCAACTTCACCGGCTGGCTCGCCGTGCTCGGACTGGCTCGCGAATACCCCGAATTCGACGCCCAACTACAGCGATACCTGACTCCGGAAGGCCGCCGAGTGGCCGACGACCTGCGGGAACGTTGTCTCTACACCTCCGTGGCGACCACCCTGCTCCGCCCGATGACGCAGTACCTGACCGATCCGGAGGCCGCGCTGGCCGCCGCGCGACCCGCACTGTCCGCCGCGAGTTTCGGCAGACCCGAGAACACCCCCGATATGCCGCTGCTGATGTGGCATTCGACCACCGATCAACTGCTGCCCGCCGAACTGGCGATCGACAAGATCGCCGCCGACTACTGCGCCCGCGGCGTGAACATGCGGATGATCCGGGTGCCGTTCTCCGAGCACATCAGCGCCGAGATCGTCCCCGAACTGGGCACGGTCGCCTGGTTGCTCGCGGTCACCGCGGGCGCCGACCCGGGGCCGCGAGTATGTTGAGCGCCGCCACGACCTCGCTACGCCAGATCCGCGCCCTGGCACGGGCCGGGATCATCGATCCGCGTCGCCCCGCGCAGATCCTGCGCACCGCCCGCACCATGCGCGCGTTCGGCCCGATCGCCGGTGGAATCCGTTCCTCGGCGCGCCGCGCACCCGACCGCATCGCGCTGATCTGCGACGGCGAGCGGATCAGTTACCGGGAACTCGATCGACGTACCGACGCACTCGCGGCCACCTGGCACGCCGGCGGCCTCGACGCGGGTGACACGGTCGGCGTGCTCTGTCCCGACGGAGTGCGGCTCGTCGAATCCATGGCCGCCACCGCGAAACTCGGCGCTCGACTGGTGCTGCTCAATACCGGCTTCGGCGCGGCGCAGTTGCGTGACGTGCTGGACCGGGAGAGGGTCAGCGCCCTCGTGCTCGACCCCGCCCTGTCGACGATGGCTCAGGATCTACCCGAACGGATAGTCCTGCTGGACAGCGTGATTCGCTCCGACGCCCCACCGATCGGCACCCCCGCACAGCAGGGCGGTTTCGTCCTGCTCACCGGCGGCACCACAGGGACGCCCAAGGGCGCACCACGGCGAGTCGAATCACCCTTGGCCGCCGCACAATTCGTCGACCGGGTCCCGCTTCGACGCGGGCAGACGGTGCTGCTGTGCGCGCCGCTGTTCCACGGCACCGCGCTGTCCCAGTTCATCCTCTCGCTGAATCTGGGGTCGACGATCGTGCTGCACGGCAGGTTCGACGCCACCCGCGCGCTCGCCCAGATCGCCGAGCATCGCGCCGACATGGTCGTGCTGGTACCGACCATGCTGCGCCGCGTCCTCGATCTGGGCCCGAAGTCGTTGTCCACCACCGATACCAGCTCCCTGCGAATCGTGTTCACCGCCGGAGCGGCGTTGCCGTCGGCGTTGGGCACCAGGGCGATCGATACCTTCGGCCCGGTGATCTACAACTTCTACGGCTGCACCGAGACCGGTACGGCCACCATCGCGACCCCGCGAGACTGGATCGACGCACCGGGCACCGTGGGCAAACCCCCGGTCGGGATCACCGTCGCGCTCTACGACGCCGACGGCACCCGGATCACCGAGCCCGGCGCGGTCGGCACCGTCTACGTGGGCAACACCATCGCCTTCGAGGGCTACTCCGGTGGCGGGTCCAAGCAACTCCGTGGCGGTTTGATGAGCACCGGCGATCTCGGTCATTTCGATTCCGGCGGAAGGCTTTTCATCGACGGACGCGATGACGACATGATCGTCTCCGGCGGTGAGAACGTCTTCCCCGGCGAGATCGAGGACCTGCTCTACCGGCACCCGTCGATCACCGAAGCGGCCGTGATCGGTGTCCCCGACGAGGAATTCGGTCAGCGGCTCGCCGCGTTCGTGGTGCCCGCGGGCGAGATGGACGCCGAGACCGTGCGCGACTACGTGAAAACCCATCTCGCCCGTTTCAAGGCTCCCCGCGACGTGTTGTTCGTCGACGAACTGCCCCGCACGCCCACGGGCAAGATCGATCGCCGCGGTCTGGCCGCGCTCGGCTGAACGGACCAGGCGGCGCCGACGAGGGGTCGACGCCGCCGGCTCGATCGAGAAAACCACTGGTAGACGGCCGATTGCTATCATGGCCAGCAGTGCTCCATGACGTCGCGACGCCGCTCGGCCACCCAGCGCCCGAGGAGGAACCATGGCTCAGCATTCCGATGATCGAGTCCCACCCGCATCCGACGACGCCGCCGATCTCGACCTGCCGTGGGCGCCCCGCGACCACCGCCCTGGGACCGCTGACTCAGCGCAGTCCGCGAAAGAACGCGCGGATGTCGCCGACCAGCAGGTCCGGCACTTCCATCGCCGCGAAGTGGCCGCCTCGATCGAACTCCGACCAGTGCACGATGTCGGCGGCGGCGTAGCGCCGGATCGCGATGTCCTCGGCGAAGACCGCGACGCCGACGGGCGTGGTCAGCGGCGTGGTCTCCCTGGAGCGGACGTGGGTGGCCTCGTAGTACAGCGCGGCCGATGAACCCGCGGTGCCGGTGAGCCAGTACAGCATCACGTTGGTCAGCAGCCGATCCCGGTTCACCGCGTCCTCGGGCAGGCCCGCGGCCGGGAACGTCCACTCCTTGAACTTCTCCACGATCCACGCGAGCTGGCCGATCGGCGAATCGTGCAGGCCGTAGGCCAGGGTCTGCGGGCGTGATGCCTGGATCGTGAAGTAGCCGTTGCCCTCGCCCTTGAACCGGGCGAGGCGCTCCAGCCGGGCGAGCTCGGCGGGCGTCATCGTCGCCTTCTCGTCGTCGGAGACCGGGCCGAACGGGATGTAACCGAAGGTCGCGGCATTGACGTGCACGCCGATCACCTTGTCACCGCCCGCGCGCCCCACCTCCGGCGTGACGAACGCGCCCCAGTCACCGCCCTGTGCGCCGTAGCTCTCGTAACCGAGCCTGCTCATCAACTCCACCCACGCCTTGCCGATGCGCGCCGGATCCCAGCCCTCCTCGGCGACCGGACCGGAGAAGCCGAAGCCGGGCAGCGACGGGATCACCAGGTGGAAGGCGTCGGCCGGATCGCCGCCGTGGGCCGCGGGGTCGGTGAGCGGACCGATCACATCGAGGAACTCGACGACCGAACCCGGCCAACCGTGCGTGAGGATCAGCGGCGTGGCGTCGGGATTCGCCGAACGTACGTGCAGGAAATGGATGCGCTGGCCGTCGATCTCGGTGGTGAACTGCGCGAACTTGTTCAGTTCCGCCTCGGCCGCGCGCCAGTCGTAGGAGGTGCGCCAGTATTCGGCCAGCTCGCGCAGGTACGCGACCGGCACACCGCGACTCCACTCGGCGCCGGGCTGCTCCGCGGGCCAGCGCGCGTCGGTCAGCCTGGCCTGCAGACAGTCCAGCTCGGACTGCGGGATGTCGAGGTGAAACGGGATGATCTCGTTGCTCATGAGGACAACGTTATGACCACAAGCGGACACCTTCTGTCCTATAGAACTGGCAGAGTCGAATTCGTGAAAGAAACTTCGGCGCGGCTGCTTCGGCTGCTCTCGCTCCTGCAAACCCGGCGCGAATGGTCCGGCGACGAGCTCGCCGCGCGCCTGGACGTGAGCACCAGAACAGTGCGCCGCGATGTCGACAAGCTGCGCGCGCTGGACTACCCGGTCCGCGCGGTGAAGGGCATCGACGGTGGGTACCACCTCGAGGCGGGCGCGCAGCTGCCGCCGTTGCAGCTCGACGACGAGGAAGCCGTCGCGATGGCGATCGCGCTGCGCACAGCGTCGATCAGCGGAGTGAGCGGCATCGGCGAGACCGCACTCAGCGCGCTGGTCAAACTCGAGCAGGTGCTGCCCGCGCGATTGCGGCACCGGGTGCACGCCATGCAGGTCTCGAACGTCCAGACCCCCGGCCGGGCTCGCGTCGATGTCGATCCGGCGGTGTTGTCCGCCATCGCGGCCGCGTGCCGCGACCGTCAACGCCTGCGATTCGACTATCGCAGCGGCGACCGCGAATCACGTCGCGAGACCGAACCGCACGAACTCGTCACCTGGGGCCCACGCTGGTACCTCGTCGCCTGGGATATCGACCGCGACGACTGGCGCACCTTCCGCGTGGACAGAATGCAGCCCACCATCCCGGTGGGCCCGCGGTTTTCGCCGCGCGAGATCCCCGGTGGCAACGCGGCGCAACACGTGGCGAAAGGTGTCGCCCAACTCTGGCCCTACCGCGCCACCGTGCGGCTACACGTCCCCGCCGACTCCGAACAAGCGCGCTCGGCCGCCACCTACGGCACCATCGAACCGATCGACGCCGACACCTGCCGCCTGGAGATCGGCGCCGACAACCCGCGCGGCCTGACCTTCCTCCTCGGCGCCCTCGACACCGATTTCGACATCGAACGCGGCCCCGAACTGACCGAGCACCTACGCCGGATCGCCGCCCGCTACTCCCGCGCGATCAGCGTGGCGCCGGAGTAGCGATGCGACGAAGCCGGGTCAGCCCGCGATGTCCAGCGCGGCCGCGTCGATCAGATCCACGACCGCGCCGGGCTGCGAGGCCAGCGAGGCATGGCTCGCGGCGAGTTCGATGGTCTTGCGCGGGTTCATCCGCGCGGCCATCCGCCGCTCGTTGTCGGGGTGGATCATCCGATCCTCGGTGGACACCTGGTACCAGGTGGGCTTCACCTTCCAGGCAGGCGCGGTCACCGTGTCACCGAACGTCGAGCCGAGTGGCGCCTTCTGCGTCACGGCCATCACCAGCGCTTCCTCGGAAGTCAGGTCCTGGCAGAAGCTTTCGTGGAACTTGTCCTGCGCGATCCACAGGTAACCGTCGGAGTCCGGCGCGATGTTCGCGAACGCGGCGGGCGGCAACTGCTCGCTGATCGCACCGGGGCTCTCCCCCGCATCGGGCGCGAAGGCCGCGACGTAGACCAGGCCCGCCACGTTGGGCAGATCACCGGCTTCGGTGATCACCGCGCCACCGTAGGAGTGACCGACCAACAGCACCGGGCCGTCGATCTGCGCCACCATTTTCCTGGTGCGCTCGGCATCGTCGGCCAGCGAGGTGAGCGGGTTCTCGACCGCGTACTGCCCCGGATAACCGCGTCGGTTCAATTCCACGATCACCTTCGCCCAGTGCGCGGCGCCACCCCAGAATCCATGGACCAGAACGATTGTCGGCTTGGCAGCCATTGCGAGGCCTCTCTCTCGGTCGGATTTCTCGCCTGCCGGATCGGCCCGATACCGCGGAGCCGATTGACGCGACGAGCACCATTGACGATATTTGGATGATGAGGCAAATACCATGACCGAAGACCCGGTATATTTTGCCGATCAACCGATCGTCGGTGATCCCCTCGCGCGAGACACCACCCTCGACGCCCTGTCGGACATCCTGCACACCGTCCGGCTGCGCGGCGATCGGCTCATCCGCTGCGCACCCCCGGCACCCTTCTCGATCGGGCTGCCCGGCGGCATCCGGCTGCTGCACATCGCCGAACGCGGGGACCTCGAGCTCCGCGTGGGCGGCCGGTCCTACACCCTGCGTGACGGTGATATGGCGCTGCTCGCGCGCGGCGACCCGCACGTGATCTCCGTGGGCACACCCTCGGTGCCCGCACGCGGGCTCACCGCCGCCGACAGCGTCCGCCGCGTCACCGAACTCGCCGATCCGGCGGCGCCACGCTGGGTCACCGGCACCTTCGGCGTCGAGGAGGCTATCGCCGATCCACTGCTGTCGGTCCTGCCGCCGGTGGTACTGATCCGGGCGGGAGGCGACGACCGTGATTGGCTGACGCCGAGTCTGCACCTGCTCGTCGTCGAGATCACCGACGCCAGACCAGGTGCCGCAGTGATGATCTCGCGCATCCTGGACCTACTGTTCATCCACGCGCTGCGGGCCTGGTCCGCCGACGACACGACCGCGCCCGGATGGCTCACCGCCGCCCTCGACCCCGCCCTCGGTCCGGTACTCACCAGGATCCACAACAATCCGGACCGCGCGTGGCCGATCGCCGAACTCGCGGCCGAGGCCGCGATGTCGCGGTCCACGTTCACCGATCGGTTCACCCGGCTGCTCGGGCAGTCACCCGGCGCCTACGTCACCGACCGGCGCCTCGAACACGCGGCCCGCCTTCTCGGCTCGACGGCCGAACCGGTCGGCCGGATCGCCGGCGCCGTCGGCTATCACTCGGAAGCCGCGTTCAACCGCGCTTTCCACCGCCGGTTCGGCATGCCACCGCTGCGGTGGCGCAAACGCGGTCAGCCGAAGACCGCGCCATAGACAACGACGGCGCACCCGAACAGGTGCGCCGTCGTTCACAGTACTGGTGCGCTCAGAACTCCCAGTCCTCGTCTTCGGTGTTGATCGCCTTACCGATGACGTAGCTGGAACCCGAACCCGAGAAGAAGTCGTGGTTCTCGTCGGCGTTGGGCGACAGGGCCGACAGGATCGCCGGGTTCACCTCGCACTCGTCCTTCGGGAACAGGCCCTCGTAGCCGAGGTTCATCAGCGCCTTGTTGGCGTTGTAGCGCAGGAACTTCTTGACGTCCTCGGTGAGGCCGACCTCGTCGTAGAGGTCCTGGGTGTAGTCGACCTCGTTGTCGTAGAGCTCGAAGAGCAGCTCGAAGGTGTAGTTCTTGAGCTCGTCGCGCTCGGCCTGGGAGACCAGCTCGAGGCCCTTCTGGTACTTGTAGCCGATGTAGTACCCGTGCACGGCCTCGTCGCGAATGATCAGCCGGATCATGTCGGCGGTGTTGGTGAGCTTGGCCCGCGAGGACCAGTGCATCGGCAGGTAGAAGCCGGAGTAGAACAGGAAGCTCTCCAGCAGCGTGGAGGCCACCTTGCGCTTGAGCGGGTCGTCGCCGTTGTAGTAGCCCAGGACGATCTCCGCCTTGCGCTGCAGGTTGCGGTTCTCCTCCGACCAGCGGAAGGCCTCGTCGATCTCCTTGGTGGAGCACAGGGTGGAGAAGATCGAGCTGTAGCTCTTGGCGTGCACCGACTCCATGAACGCGATGTTGGTGTACACCGCTTGCTCGTGCGGGGTGATCGCGTCGGGGATCAGCGAGACCGCGCCGACGGTGCCCTGGATGGTGTCGAGCAGCGTCAGGCCGGTGAAGACCCGCATCGTGAGCTGCTTCTCGTCGGGCGTGAGGGTGTTCCAGGACGGGATGTCGTTGGACACCGGGACCTTCTCGGGCAACCAGAAGTTGCCGGTCAGCCGATCCCAGACCTCGGCATCCTTCTCATCGGGCACCCGATTCCAATTGATGGCCGACGCCCGATCGATGAGCTTCATTCCGCCTCCACACCTTTCCGCCAGACCTGTTGACCCGCACCCGCCGCCGTGCGCGAAGCCCTTCACCCACAAACACTACTCGTAGTGGGTGACAACCTCGGGGAGCACTACAGCTTGTGTTGCGGCGCGCGGAACTCGACCCGACCGGCCGAACACCCACACCACACACGCGGCCCCCATTGTGCGGCACGATCGCGAACTCACCACCATCGCATCGCCAGTGATTCGCCACATGTGTGCCGGCACCCGCCGCACCGGTGAGCGCCGCCACTGCCCGGCGCACCCTGGCCCGGTGCGGATCCGGGGCGCCGATTCCGGCACACTGGGCATTCGACAGGGCTCGAACGTGAGCCGGAGGGAGGCGGGAGTCGTCCCGCGCGAGGGGGATTGTCGATGCTGTGGCGTCGTTGCGCGGTGGCCGCCGCTGTCATGATCGGGCTCACCGCCTGCCAGGAGGAGCTGCCCGGGCACCGGCCGGTCACCCCGATCGAGGCGGCGTCCGCGATGCCCGCGTACTGGAAGACGGCGCCGACCTCCGACGATCAGCGCCTCGAACTGCTGCGCCGGCTGCGCGCGATCGACCCGTGTGCGCTCATCCCCCGGACCGACCTGGCGAAGATCGGCACCTTGCTCGCGGTCGAGAACGACGGCCCGAACAAGTGCGAAGCGACGTTCGACTCCACCGAGAGCGGCAAGGGCACCTCGGTCAGCTGGGCGATCGGCGTCGCGCCGACCGGGTACGGCTGGGGACAGTCCCGGCGCGAGGAGGTCGACGGCATCACCGTCGGCGTTCTGCGCGATCTCGACAACGGCCCCCAGGTCGAAGGACAGCTCGACCGAAGTTGTCTCGCCACCGCGGCTTTCGCCAATACGACCACGCTCCCGGTCCACGTGCGAACACCACTGGGCACCGAACCGTGCCCGGCCGCCCAGTCCGCACTGGCCCGCGCGATGGGCGGACTCGCCGCCGAACCAGCACAGGGCACCTCCCCGGACACCCCGCGGACCGCGCTGCACGGCAAGGACCCGTGCGAGGTCGCCACCGCGCTCGACACTGCGGTCACCGTCCTCGACCTACGGATATGGTCCTGCCAGTTCACTTTCCGAGGTGCGGCCATCGATGTGGACTACGGCTACGAGGCGCGCGGCTACGCGGACACCGGCAAGTCCCTCTTCACCGTCAACGGCCACACAGGGTACGGCCCCAGCGACGACACGAGCGAATACGTCTCGTACACAGCGATAGTCGGCCCCAGCCTGCCCGGTCCCGGATCCGAGCTGATGGGCCCCGCCGTCCCCACCATCCGGGTCTTCGGCACGGACCGTGCCGCCCTCGAATCCGTCCTCCGTTCGACCACCGAACTCTTCCCCGCCACCTGACCGGACAAGGAGAACCCCTGTGCGACAGCTCATCCTGATCGCCACCGCAGTGCTGACGATGGTCGCCTGCGGAAGCGAACCCGCACCGGACTCCATGCCCGAGGGTGGATTCTGGTCCACCGCAGCGGTTTCCGACCAGGAGAAGGTCGCGGTTCTGCGCAAGGTCAGGGCGATCGATGTGTGCGCGCTGCTCCCCCGCGTGGCACTGGGCACCCTCGGCACCGTGCGCGACATCGAGAACGTGCATCCGAATCAGTGCCGGCTCAGTATCGCCGTGCCGGGGCATCTCACCGGCATCGACGCGACCTGGAGCACCGGGGTGATGTTCGAGGGCGAGCCGAGCATGGACGGCCCGGTGGACGAGGAGTCGATGGGCGACGTGCGGGTGCTGTTCAACGACGAGCCCGCCGCGTCGGATGATCCGCAGGTGCGCGGGGCCTGTCAGGCGTGGGCGCGGTTCGTGGCGGGCGCCGACCTGTCCTTCAGCGTGCGGGCGCCGCAGGACGCGTGCGCGACGGCGAAGACGCTGGTGCGGATCGCGTTGACCGAGTGGCGCGAGGAGCCGCCCCAGGGTTCCTCGCCGGATTCGGATCGGGCGGTGATCACCGGAGCCGATCCGTGCGCGGTCGCGCCGTTGCTCGGCGTTCGGGTGCCGGTGGCCGATCAACGCGTCACCACGTGCAAGATGAGCGTCGACGGGCACGACGCGATCGTCACCTTCGACTACAACGAGGAACGCTCGATCATCGACGACACCCCGGCCTTCACCGTGGGCTCGCGCCAGGTGTACCGATTCGATACGGCCCAGGCCGACATGGCGTCGCTGTCGGCCGTCGTCGGTCCCGGACTCGCACCGGGACCGACCGACGCCCTGCTCGGTCGGCGCGTGCCGACGGTCTCGGTCACCGCCCACTCGACGATCGCGGAGAAGGTCATGCGCGAAACCTTGCCGTTGGTTCGCTGACACCTGAGCGCCGGTGCGATGACGACAACGTTCTGAGAACGACCTGGCGTGATGTTTGCACGAGAGTTGCCGTCACGGGCAGACTCGGTGGTCGGGCGCGGGTCCGGGCCCGTATCTGTCGAGGACAGGGGTGCCGATGGATCGCAGGATGGCGCTGGCCGCTGCCGCGTTGCTCGTGTGCGCCGGATGCGGGAGTGACGACGCGGGCAACCCACCCGATTACGGGGAGCTGCCGCCGCCGCCCGCACCGGTGATACCCGCCCAGCCCCCCGAGTTCTGGTCGAAGGTCCCCCAGGATTTCGCCCAGCGAGCCGAGGTCGCCCAGGCGACCCGCCAGGTCGATGTCTGCGCGCTGCTTCCGCGCGACACGCTGGCACGGCTCGGCGAGGTCAAGAGCGTGACCGTCGGCCTGGATTCGTGCCGGGCCATCATCGGCAGCGACAAAGCCGGTGAGGGCTCGACCCTGACCTGGCACGCCACCCTGCTGAGCAGCCTGTCGGCCGGTGGCCGGGGCACCACGCGGCAGATCGGCGACGCGAACGTCCGCACGGTCCCCGACCGCGATACGGGTGAACCGCGCGCCTGCGGCGTGACCGCCCAGTTCCCGTCGAGCGCGGCCTTCTATCTCGGCCTTTCCACACCGGGCAAGAACCCGTGCGCGGTCGCCGACGAACTCGTGCCCGGCATGATCGAGCGCTGGCGTCAGTCGCCGAAACAGGGCACCTCCCCCGACACCGCGCCGACGGTGCTGCTCGGCGCGGATCCGTGCACGGTCCGGGGCAGACTGGCCGGCGCCGTCCCCGACGACGAACAGCGACTCACTCAGTGCCTGTTCGGTTATCGCGGCGAGAAGATCACCGTGAGCTACGAGTACCGCGTGCCCGAGTATCTCGCCGCCAACAGCACCGAGGACCACATCAACGGCCGCACCGTGCACCGCTCGGTCTCGGTGTACGACAGCTCGATCCCGATCTACACCGCGGCCGTCGGCCCGGAACTGCCCGCCGAATCCACCGTTTTCGGCAGGCGCATCCCCGTGGTCGAGGTGGTCGCCGCCACCGACGACGTCGCGAAAGACGTCATGGCACAGGCGCTCACGCTCTTTCCGCAGCGTTAGATCCCCAGCACGAGCTTCGCGGTCGTGAAGTAGATGATCAGCCCGGTCGCATCGACCAGGGTGGTCACCATCGGCGCCGACACGACCGCGGGGTCGATCCGGAACTTCTTGGCCAGCAACGGCATCGTGCCGCCGATGGTCGCCGCCCAGCCACAGATGACCACCAACGTGATGGCCACGACGATGGCGATCTTCGGCCCCACGAACACCGTGCCGATCAGCAGCCCGGCCGCGGCCAGCATGCTGCCGAGCACCAGCCCGACCCGGCATTCGCGCCAGATCACCTTGAACAGGTCCGAGACCCGCACCTCGCCGACGGCCAGCGCGCGCACGCACGCCGTCGCCGCCTGCGCACCCGCGTTGCCGCCCGCGCCGATCAGCAACGGGATGAACAGCGCCAGGCTCGCGGCCTGTTCGAGCGTCGTGGCGAACATGTCGGTGACACTCACGGTCAGGGTCGCCGCGAACAGCAGCAACATCAACCACAGCGCCCGATACCGCGCCAGCTGGAACACCTTGGCGGCCATGTAGTGGCCCTCCCACGGCGCCGAACCGGCCTGCTTGGCGACGTCCTCGCTGTCGGCGGCCTCGAGCACCTCCATCGCGTCGTCGATGGTGAGCAGCCCGACCACCCGGTCCTCGCTGTCGACGACCACCAGGTTGATGAGGTTGGTGGAACTCATCAGCCGGGCGGCCTTCTCCGCGGCATCGGTGGCCCGCACGAACGGCGGCTCGGTGACGACGAGCTCGGACACCATCGCGTCCGGCGCGTGCAGCACCAGCTCGCGCAGTTCGACGATGCCGGTGAGGCGGCGGCCGCGATCGACCACGGGCAGCGTGTAGACCGTTTCGGCGTTGGCGCCCTTGGCGCGCACAGAACCCAGCGCCTGCGCGACGGTCAGATTGTCCGGCAGCGCAACGACTTCCGGCGTCATGTACAGCCCGACCGAGCCCTCGGGGTAGCCGAGCAGCGTGGCGGTCATCCGGCGCTCGCGCGGGCTCAGCCCGGCGAGGACCTTCTTGGCGACCTTGGCGGGCGCTTCGTGCAGCATGCGGGCGCGGTCGTCGGGGTCCATCGCCTCGACGAGATCGCGAAAGCTCTTCTCGCGCAGGCCCTGCAGGATCTGCTGCTGGTCGACCGGCTCCAGCTCCTCGAACACGCTGAGCGCGCGCTCCTTGTCGAGCAGCCGGAACACGACACCGGCCTGCACGGCGTCCATGCGGGCCAGCGCGTCGGCGATGACGTGCGGCGGCCGGTTGTCGAGCCAGTCCAGGCCGCCACAGACCCGGTGGGTCTCGACGATGTCGCGTACCGATTCGGACAGGATCGCGAGCGCCTCGGTGACAGCGTGGTCTTCCACCGCCGCGCGGCGTGGTGAAACCACTTCGGGCACAACGGTTTCGGTGGGCACATGACGGGTGGTGACGAGATCGACGTTCGACATGATCGAGTCCTCTGGCGTGACAGCGCGCACGCCTGCGGCACGGACAGCTACAGGATGCGCGAGAAGTGGAACGAGTGACGGTGGTTCACACCGCGGGGCGTCCACCACCGAGGCCGGCACGCACAGACCGGACCGAGCAGGTCAGGATCGGCAGTACGAGGACGAAGGGGTGACGCCGCGCGGCCTTCGACTGGGAGGTTCGTTGCGCATTGCAACCCCACCTCCTCGCAGTCGCCGCGGGTGATCGCTCCGCGGATCGCTTGGAGTACCCACTCGGGCACACCCTTCCACTGATGAGACTACATGCGAGGGCCGATCGTTTCACCTTCAGCTCGCGTACCACTGGTCACAGTGATACCGATCACACCACCGACGGCAGCCCCGCGATGACCGTGTCGACGGCCTGCTCGGCGAGCGGCCACAGTTCGGCGCGGTCCAGGTGCCGCAACGGCCCGCGCAACGCCAGTTCCGCGAATCCGTGCACGGTGGACCAGCAACTCCAGGTCGCACCCGCACGCGCCGCCGGAGCGAGCTCGCCGATGTGCACCATCATGTCGAGCGCGTCGGCGAGGGCGAGGTAGGCGGGCGAGTCGACGACCGACTCGGGCGAGGTGTCACCGGCACCGAAGAACGCGACCGCGAACCAGCCGGGCTCGAGCAGCGCGAACCCGATATAGCCGAGACCGACCGCGCGCAGGCTCGCACGACCGGTCGCGGGGCCGCGCTCCATCCCCTCGGCCATCCTGGACTCGATCGCGTCCGAGACCGCGCGCAGCAGGGCACGCCGGTCGGGAAAGTGCCGGTAGGCGGCGTTCGGTGTGACGCCGACCTGGCGGGTGACCGCACGGATGGTCAAGGCGCCGGGGCCGCCGGCCCTGGTGAGTTCCAGCCCGGCCTCGACCAAGGCCGCCGCGAGGTCACCGTGGTGATAGGCCAACTCTTGAAGCCCCTTTCGCCGGAGTGTACGGTGTGAACATATCAAATGTGCACGCCGTACACATTGAAGGGTGGCTCACCATGACCGCATTGCCCACCATCGTCGATCAGGACGTCTGGCAGGCCGAACTCGATCAGCTCCGGATCCGGGAGAAGGCCGCGACCCGCGAACTCGACGCCGTCGCCGCCCAGCGCCGGCGCATGCCCGCCGTCCGCCTGCCCGACTACACGCTCACAGCCGAAGACGGCAGCGGCGTTTCACTCGCCGAGGTCTTCGACGGACACTCGCAACTGATCACCTATCACCACATGTGGACACCGGGAAACACCTGGCAGTGCCCCGGCTGCACCGGCCTCACCGCGCAGTACGCGCGACTGGACTTCCTCGACGGCTACGACGCGCGATTCGTCATCGTGACGCAGGGGCCGATGGACGAGGCACTCGCCTACAAGAAGCGCGTCGGCAACGCGATGACCTGGTATTCGACCGCCGACAGCCCGTTCGGCGCCGAAATGGGCGCGGGCCCCGGCGCGGGTTTCGCCGTGAACACTTTCCTGCGCGACGGCGACACCGTCTACCGCAGCTGGCACACCGACGGCCGCGGCACCGAACAACTCGCCTACACCTTCGGCCTCATCGACGCGCTTCCCTACGGCCGCCAAGAGGAATGGCAGGACAGCCCCGAGGGCTGGCCGCAATCACCGACCTACAGCGGGTGGCCGAGCAGCAAGGACATCGCCGCGTCCTACGGCGATCCGAGCGTCTGACCTGCGAGATCCGCGCCGACCGCACGCTCGACCGCGGGCCAGTCGGGCGTGTGGGTCAGCCACGACGGGATCGGCCCGGTCTGCGCGCCGAACAAGTACAGCCTGGGCACCAGATCGCGCAGGGTCGCGTGCACTTCGAGCCGGTCGTCGATCATGTGCGTGATGCCGAGTTCGGCGCAGTGCGGCGCCTTGCCCGCGCGAGTTCTGCAGAAGCGCAAGTGTTCTCGGGCAATGCCGGTGCGGGCGGCGAAGTCGTGATGGTCGAGCCATTGCCTGGTGCGCTGTTCGATGCGCGGGCCGCATTTCGAGATCACCCAGGCGTTGCCGTCGAAGCGGCTCACCAGCCGGTTGAGCACCGCGAACGCGTCGGGACCGGGTGGAGTGCTCATTGCTTCGTCGAAGCCGCCCGACAGGAATACGGTGTCCGCGGCGCCCGGTGTGAGCGCGGCCCCCTGAATCACTCGGCCGAAGTCGACGCCGAGGCGGGGTAGCGAAATATTGTTCATACGTCTGCAAGCATGCCCGGGTTTTCCCCGCGTGCCAACTGATTTTCGGCGCATAACGGCCGGTCCAGGGTTCAGCGCGGTGCGCGCACAATAGTTGCCTGAGCGCGTAGAAGTGGAACAGTGGATCTCGACAGCCGCGGCGTGTGGCGCGCCGCTCGAGTTCCATTCACTCCAGGAGAAAACCTGTGCGCTTCGGCATCTTCGTTCCCCAGGGCTGGCGGCTAGATCTGGTCGGTATCGAACCGGCCGACCAGTGGTCGGTGATGCGCGAACTGGCCCAGCGGTTCGACGCGGGCTCCGACTGGGAGTCGATCTGGGTCTACGACCACTTCCACACCACGCCCGTTCCCACCGACGAAGCCACCCACGAGGCGTGGACGTTGATGGCGGCGTTCGCGGCCACCACCTCCCGGGTGCGGCTGGGCCAGATGTGTACTGCCATGAGCTACCGCAACCCCGCCTACCTCGCCAAGGTGGCAGCCACCGTCGATCTCATCTCGGGTGGCCGGGTGGAGATGGGCATCGGCGGCGGCTGGTACGAACACGAGTGGCGCGCTTACGGTTACGGCTTCCCGTCCGCCGGTGAGCGCCTCGGCCGCCTCGACGAAGGTGTCCAGATCTTCCGCGAGGCGTGGAAGACCGGCCGAGCGACCCTGGACGGCAAGTACTACCAGGTCGACGACGCCATCGTGCACCCACGACCGTTGCAGGAGAACGGGATTCCGATCTGGATCGCCGGTGGCGGCGAGAAGAAGACCCTGCGCATCGCCGCCAAATACGCTGACTACACCAACTTCAGCGGCGACCCCGACGAGTTCGCCCGCAAGTCCGACATCCTGCGCCAGCACTGCGAAGAGGTCGGTACCGATTTCTCCGCCATC
The DNA here is from genome assembly GCF_053590715.1 of Nocardia sp. NPDC003183. Taxonomy (NCBI): domain Bacteria; kingdom Bacillati; phylum Actinomycetota; class Actinomycetes; order Mycobacteriales; family Nocardiaceae; genus Nocardia; species Nocardia sp. NPDC003183. The sequence continues at coordinate 601,462 of NZ_JBSFTG010000002.1, read as the reverse complement.
ACCCGCAGCTCGAACTTCAACGCCATTGTTGGTACCACCGAAACCGAAGTGCAGGAACGACTCTCGACCATCGTCGACCGATTCACTCCCTTCCTCGGCGCCGATGAGGCGAAAGCCCGTGTGCACGAACAGTTCGCGACCAGCGCGGCGGTCGGCACCCCGGAACAAATCGTCGAACGCCTCACGAAGGTGAAGAACCTCGGCCTCGCCTACACCATCGTCAACTTCCCGGAAGCCGCCTACGACACCTCCGGCATCGAACTCTTCGAACGCGAGGTGATCCCGGCATTGGCGTAATCCACGGCCGGTCATAAGCGTCGCCACCTACCTTTTCGTCCATGAGCGACCCGGTGACCGTGCGGAACGAGGCGAAGGTTCTCGCCGCCGGATACGAGCGAGATGTTGACGGCCGACTGATCTTCGTTCCCGCGGTCCCCGACAAGCCGGAGCCGAAACCCGAGTTCCCGCTGCTCGCGACGAACACACACGGCAGCTCCACCTGGATGTGGCTCGCGTTCCCCATCGACATGGCACTGCACCTCGCGATCGGCGCCGCTGTCTGGTTCGTGTTCCCGACCCCGGTGGCCTTCGCGTACGGCGCCCTGGCCTGGCTGGCCGCCTCGTTCATCCACCGGACCTTCGTCCAGCGCCTCACCCGAACAACGCTCGGCAAGTCGCTGTTCGGCCTTCGAATCCGCTACGCCGACGGCACCTACCCCACCCTCGGCCGCCTCGTCGCAGAATGGTTTCGCGGCGTCGGTTGCACCATCGAACTCTGCTGCTCGTTCGGCTGAACCCAGTCGGACTCGGCTCAGGCCGGGAAGGTCGGAATGATCGAATCGCCCATGTGGCGCAGGGTGGCGCAGGCATCGGCGGTCTGCTGGGTGGGGTTGTTCACGACGACCATGCGGATGACGCCTTGGGACGCGGCGAAGAGGATGTCGCAGGAGGTAGGGGTGTCGCCGAGGCGACGGCCGGCGCGGCCCGCGACCGTGTAGTCGGTGAAAGGTGTCGGACCTGCTTCCTTCTCGAACTCCGCGAGAGTTCGCGAGGTCGAGAACACCCTCAGGTAGGCGGTGGCGCCGGTCCACTCGCAGGTCTGCCAACCGGCGGACACCGCACCTGCCGCCACCTTCGTCGCGGGGTCGACACCGGCCTTCTGTAGTGCGTCCGCGGTGACTCCGGTGCACGGCTCGAACAATGCCTTCGGTTGCGCGGCCTCGGGCTCCGCGCTCGAGCATCCGACGAGCGTCGCCAACGCCAATCCCCCGGTCGCTACCGCCATGAGCGCGCGCTTCATCCGTTCCCTCTCACCGTGCATCGCAAAACGCGGCCACGTTAACAAGGCTCGCAACCTCACCAGCGATCGTTCGACAAGACTTGGTCCGGTCACCACCTCGCTCACACCACGACTGTGACGAACACCCACACCACGCACCGGCCACAGGCCGAGGGTTACCCCCGTTCACTGCTGGCGTGATCCGACAGCGGATCCGCGATAGCCCAGCCCGCGGCCAGCAGCTCGTCGACAGCGGCGGCGAGGCAGATCGGGCATCGAACACGAAGCGATTCAGGCTCTTTCATGATTGTGGCCTTGACCACATCATGGCGGTCCGGCTATGTTCTCTCGCCAACAGACTTGGACATTTGTTCAGTTGAACGAGCGTCCACCTGGGGATCGAGGACGCAGATGATGAGGACGATGAGGCGGCCGGTGCGCTGGATGACGGCGCTCGCACTCGCAGCCGGGCTGGCTGTGAGCAGCGCCCCGGTGACCGCCGACCCCGCGAGACCGCTGACGCCCCTGCGGGCACAGGGGTCAGCGTTGATCGACGGGTACGGACGCACCGTGCTGCTCCACGGGGTGAACACCGTCGACAAGGACGCGCCCTACCTGCAACCCGGTGACGGATTCACCCTCACCGACGACGCGGCGGCGACACTGGCTCGGCACGGGTTCACCACAGTCCGGCTCGGGGTCTCGTTCGACGGACTGATGCCGACGGCGGGTGTTGTCGATACCGCCTACCTCGACCGGGTCGAGACTGTCGTGGATACCCTTGCCGCGCACGGCATCTACACGTTGCTCGACAATCACCAGGACGGATTGTCGAAGATCTGGAACGGCAACGGGTTTCCCGAATGGGCGATCCGCGCCCGGCCCGCGGACGGTGAGCCGAATCCCGGATTCCCGCTGTACTACCTGATGCCGAGCATGAATGCCGGGTGGGACGAGGTGTGGAACAACACCTACGGGGTGCTGAACCATCTGGGAGTGGCCCTGGGCGCGCTCGCCGAGCGGATGACCGGGCGCGCGAGCGTGCTCGGGATCGAGTTGCTCAACGAACCGTGGCCCGGCTCAGCGTTTCTCACCTGCTATCCCGACGGCTGCCCCGACTTCGACGTGAAATATCAACGGGCGCTGCAACAGCTGACCGATGCGGTGCGGGCACGCAATGCCACGGTGCCGGTGTTCTGGGAACCGAATGTCACCTGGAACGAGACCATGCCCAGCCACCTGGGCAAGAATCCACCGATCACCAGCCCGAACATCGTTTTCTCCCCGCACGATTACTGCATTCCCAGCCAGCTCGCGATCTACCTCGGCCTGCCCGAGGAGCTGCGCGCCCTGTGCCCGCCGCAGCAGGACCGGACCTGGTCGAACATCGACGCGTTCGCCGACCGCACCGACATCCCCACCATGGTCACCGAATTCGGCGACGGCGATCCGACCGTGTTGCGCAACACCACCACCCGGGCCGACGAACGGTTCGTCGGCTGGCACTACTGGCATTACAGCGCCCGCGACGGTGATCCTTTCCGCGGTGAACTCGGGCGCGAACTGGTCCGCACCTATCCACAAGCCACCGCGGGAATTCCCGATGGCATGGTCTTCGACTCCAGCACAGGCGATTTCGCGTATCGGTACCGGCCTCGCCAGGCCTCGGCGCCGACCGAGATCTACGTCTCGGATCTGTTCCATCCGGACGGCTACGAGGTGAAGGTCACCGGCGGCCGGGTCACCTCGGCGCCCGGCGCGCGCATCGTCACCGTGGAAGCCGACGGCACCGACCCGGTCACCGTTCGCATCCACCGCCCCGGCTCGGCGGGAGCGGATCTTCCCTCCGGCGGTGGCACCGGCTCGGCCTCCGGATTCCCCTGGCTGTCATCGGGATCCGCGGGCTGACACCGGCGGTGATCAGGTCGGCAAGGTCGGCACCGGGTGCTTGTTAAGCGGTGTCGACCACGCTGACCTCCATGAGCAACGCAGCACCGTCCCGGCACGCGACGCGGGAGCGCGGATACGAACGTGACGCCGAGCCGATGTTCGTCACATCCGAAACGCGGGAGCGCTCGACAGACGAATTCCCGCTCACCGGACGCACTTCCAGCGGCGACGAGACCGGCGTGATCCCCGCGTTCCTCATCGATATGACGCTGCACGCCGCGATCGGCGCCACCGCCTGGTACCTCGCACCCGGCCCGACAGCCGTCCTGTACGGCCTCCTCGCCTGGCTGAGCGCGTCCTTCCTGCACCGCACGGTCATCCAGCACCTCACCCGGACAACGATCGGCAAGTGCCGGTACGGACTCCGACTGCGCTACGCCGACGGCACCTACCCATCGACCTGGCAGCTCACCGTCCAGTGGTTCCGCGGCGGCTGGTCCTGCTTCGACCTCTTCGACAGTGCCCGCTGACACAAAAGGGGCGGTCTCCCTCGGGAGACCGCCCCTTTTTCGCGCTCAGCTCATAGCATGCAGCTGACGCAACCCTCCACCTCAGTCCCCTCCAGAGCCATCTGGCGCAGGCGGATGTAGTAGAGCGTCTTGATGCCTTTGCGCCATGCGTAGATCTGCGCCTTGTTCAGGTCCCGGGTGGTGGCGGTGTCCTTGAAGAACAGCGTCAGCGACAGGCCCTGGTCCACGTGCTGGGTGGCCGCGGCGTAGGTGTCGATGATCTTCTCGTAGCCGATTTCGTAGGCGTCGTCGTAGTACTCGAGATTGTCGTTGTCCAGGTAAGGGGCCGGGTAGTAGACGCGGCCGATCTTGCCTTCCTTACGGATCTCGATCTTCGACGCCACCGGGTGGATCGAGCTGGTCGAGTGGTTGATGTAGGAGATCGAACCGGTCGGCGGCACGGCCTGCAGGTTCTGGTTGTAGATGCCGTATTCCTGCACCGAGGCCTTGAGCAGACGCCAGTCGTCCTGGGTGGGGATGCGCACGCCGGCGTCGGCGAACATCTGAGCCACCTTGTCGGTCTTGGGTTCCCATGCCTGGTCGGTGTACTTGTCGAAGTACTCGCCGCTGGCGTACTTGGAGTCGGCGAACCCACCGAACGCGGAGCCGCGCTCCTTGGCGATCAGGTTCGAGGCCCGAATCGCGTGGTAGACCACGGTGTAGAAGTAGATGTTGGTGAAGTCCACACCTTCTTCGGAGCCGTAGTGGACCCGCTCACGCGCCAGGTATCCGTGCAGGTTCATCTGACCGAGGCCGATGGCGTGGGACTCGTTGTTGCCCTGCTCGATCGAGGGCACCGAGAAGATGTGGGTCTGATCCGAGACGGCGGTGAGCGCGCGGATCGAGGTCTCGATCGTCTGACCGAAGTCGGGCGAATCCATCGCCTTGGCGATGTTGAGCGAACCCAGGTTGCACGAGATGTCCTTGCCCACCTTGGAATACGACAGATCATCGTTGAATTCCGAGGGGGTGGAGACCTGCAGGATCTCCGAGCACAGGTTCGAGTGGGTGATCTTGCCCTTGATCGGGTTGGCCCGGTTCACCGTGTCCTCGAACATGATGTAGGGGTAACCCGACTCGAACTGCAGCTCGGCGATCGTCTGGAAGAACTCGCGCGCCTTGATCTTCGACTTGCGGATGCGCTTGTCGTCGACCATCTCGTAGTACTTCTCGGTGACGTTCACATCGGCGAACGGCACACCGTAGATACGCTCGACGTCATAGGGCGAGAACAGGTACATGTCCTCGTTCTTCTTCGCCAGCTCGAAGGTGATGTCGGGGATCACCACACCGAGCGAGAGCGTCTTGATGCGGATCTTCTCGTCCGCGTTCTCGCGCTTGGTGTCGAGGAAACGGTAGATGTCGGGGTGGTGGGCGTGCAGGTACACCGCGCCCGCGCCCTGACGCGCACCCAGCTGGTTCGCGTAGGAGAAGGAGTCCTCCAGCAGCTTCATGATCGGGATGACACCCGAGCTCTGGTTCTCGATCTTCTTGATCGGGGCACCGTGCTCACGAATGTTGCTGAGCAGCAGCGCGACACCGCCACCGCGCTTGGACAGCTGCAGCGCGGAGTTGATGGAGCGCCCGATGGACTCCATGTTGTCCTCGATACGCAGCAGGAAGCAGGACACGGGCTCGCCACGCTGCTTCTTGCCGGAGTTGAGGAAGGTGGGGGTGGCGGGCTGGAAGCGGCCGTCGATGATCTCGTCGACCAGGTTGCTCGCCAGCACCTCGTCGCCGGCGGCCAGCGTCAGCGCGACCATGCAGACGCGATCCTCGAAACGCTCCAGGTAGCGCTTACCGTCGAAGGTCTTGAGCGTGTACGAGGTGTAGTACTTGAACGCGCCGAGGAAGGTCGGGAACCGGAACTTCTTGGCGTAGGCCTGCTGGAACAGCTGCTTGACGAAGGGGCGGCCGTACTGGTCGAGCACCTCCGTCTCGTAGTAGTTCTCCTTGACCAGGTAGTCCAGCTTCTCGTCCAGATTGTGGAAGAAGACGGTGTTCTGGTTCACATGCTGCAGGAAGTACTGGTGCGCGGCCTCGCGATCCTTGTCGAACTGGATCTCGCCGTTGGGGCCGTACAGGTTCAGCATCGCGTTGAGGGCGTGGTAGTCGAGCACCTCGCCCGCCTCGCCGCGCACCGCCGACTGCTCTAGGCGTGCTGACTTGCCTGCCGGTGCTGTGGTTGCTGTTGCCAAAACAATCCCAATCCCTCTCGGACGCGCGCGACGTCCTCAGCGGTTCCCATGAGTTCGAAGCGATACAGATACGGCACCCCGCATTTTTGCGAGATGATGTCTCCTGCAACGCAATAGGTATCGCCGAAGTTCGTGTTGCCGGCCGCGATCACCCCGCGCAGCAGCGCGCGGTTGTGTGGGTCGTTGAGGAACTTGGCGACTTGCCGTGGAACGAGGTCCTTGTCGGGACGTTGTCCGCCCATGACGTGCCGACCACCACCGTAGGTGGGGGTGATCAGCACGTAGGGTTCGTCGATCCGCGGCGATTCAGCGGTGGTGTGTAGCGGAAGTCGAGTTGCCGGGAGACCGAGCTTCTCGACGAAACGATGAGTGTTCTCCGAAGCGCTGGAGAAGTAGACCAGCCCGCCCGGAGTCCTCTGCTCGGGCATGGCGCCTCCTTACCGGCGAACCGGTGCGAACTACGCAGCCGCGACGGCGAGCGCCTTGATGCGATCGGGACGGAAGCCCGACCAGTGATCGTCACCCGCGACGACGATCGGCGCCTGCAGGTAGCCCAGCGCCATGACGAAGTCACGCGCCTCGTCGTTCTCCGAGATGTCGATGACGTCGTAGTCCACGCCGACCTTGTCGAGAGCCTTGTAGGTGGCGTTGCACTGCACGCAAGCGGGCTTGGTGTACACGGTGATGGTCATGATGGAAGTCCCTCTCTCCTATGCCTGATCCACAGCCTGTGATCCGTATGCAATGCACGAACGGGTGATGCTGCGCAAACTCCTGGATCTAGCGAAGAAAGCCCTGCTCGCAACCCCTTCCCTTGGGCCCGATCAGTGGTGGCTCCACACCGTCTTCCAGTACGACAGACACTACACCTAGTGTCCGACAGATGGGAACAACACAAGGTGTTGCGAGTCGCACGGATGTAATTCCCACGCGGTAAGTCCCAGGACGGGCCACCGGCCAGCAGGGAAAACAGTGGTTCAGATCACGATTTCATCTACCGGCGAGTCTTCAGCAAACTCGGTGGACAGCGAAAGGGCGTCGCATCCGTGACGGATGCGACGCCCTGCCGAACGACCAGCTTACGCCGTGACCAACGTGCCGTTCACCGCGGCGACCAACTCGTGCACGGTCGCGCCGAGCTGGGTCAGCGCCTCGGCGTCCTCGGCCGGATGGGTCTGCGCGAAACGCTCGCCGATGGTCGCGAACTGCGCATGCGCCGACTCGACGACGACGCCGCCCGCCACGCCGACGGACTTGACGGTGTCGCCGTGTGCCCACGCCGCGGCGTTCGGGCTGATCGACGCGCTCACCACGGCGACCGGCTTACCCTTGATCGCACCGGCGCCGTACGGACGCGAGGCCCAGTCGATGGCGTTCTTCAGCACGGCGGGCAGGGTGCCGTTGTACTCGGGGGTGACCAGCAGGACGGCGTCGGCGGCGGCGACGGCGGCACGCAGCGCCTCGGCCTGCGCGGGCACCTCGCCGGGAACGTCGAGGTCTTCGTTGTAGAACGGAATCTCGCCGAGACCCTCGTAGATGGCGATATCGACACCGGCGGGCGCGGTCTGTACGGCAGCCTCTGCCAGGCGGCGATTGATGGAGCCCGCGCGCAGGCTTCCGACGAGAGTAAGGATGCGGGTCTCGCTCATTGCGACTCCTGGTGTACTCAGTGGAATGATCCAAGTTTCATCCGACATTAACCGGACCCCGGTCCGATTACTTCCCGCGGAGGACGTGTGAGCGGCGTGAGCTATGGCACACCCCAGTCCGACGAGCCGCCCCTGCTGGGGATCGGGCGGCCGCTGCCCGGCAGCGCGGAACCCGTCGAACGTGCCGACGCCGCGCGCAATCGCGCACTGCTGCTCGACGCGGCCCAGCAGCTGGTGCGCGAGCACGGCGTCGACGACCTCACGATGGACGCGCTCGCCAAACGCGCGGGGGTCGGCAAGGGCACGGTCTTTCGCCGGTTCGGCAACCGAACCGGGCTCATGCTGGCCCTGCTGGATCACTCCGAGCAGAAATTCCAGGCCGCGTTCATGTTCGGGCCCGCGCCGCTCGGTCCCGAGGCAGGCCCGGTCGAGCGGCTGATCGCCTTCGGGCGCACCCGGCTGCTCGATATCGAGGTCGAGGGCGATCTGCACCAGGCCGCGGAGAAGGACGGGCGTTTCGGTGGCGGACCCTACGCCCTGCACAAGGCGCACGTCATGCTGCTGCTTCGCGCGATCGGCGTCGACGGTGAGGTTCCGCTGATCGCCGACACCCTGCTGTCCACACTGACGGCGGCGCTGGTCATCCACCAGGTCGAAGTGCTCGGCTACACGCGCGATCAGATCGGCGACAACTGGGAATGGCTCGTTCGCCGGGTCGTTTCGCCTGTCCCCCAAGTAGAGTGAGAACGCATGGGGACACTGCGTGAACAGATCATTGCCGAATTGGGTGTGCTGCCCGAGATCGAGGCGAAGCAGGAGGTCCGGCGGCGCGTCGACTTCCTGAAGGACTACCTGGCCACCACCCCGGCCAAGGGATTCGCCCTCGGGATCAGTGGCGGCCAGGACAGTGCGCTGGCCGGTCGGCTGTGCCAGCTGGCCGTCGAGGAGCTTCGCGCCGACGGTGTCGAGGCGAAGTTCCTCGCGGTGCGGCTGCCCTACGGCGTGCAGGCCGACGAACACGACGCGCAGACCGCCTTGAATTTCATCGACCCCGATCGCACGGTCGTGGTGAACATCCGGCCCAGCGCCGATGCGGTGGGCATCGAGGTGGCGGGCGCGCTCGATCACGAGCGCCTGCGCGACTTCGTGCGCGGCAACATCAAGGCGCGTGAGCGGATGGTCGCCCAGTACGCCCTCGCGGGCCAGGAAAGCCTGCTGGTGGTCGGCACCGATCACGCGGCCGAAGCGGTCACCGGGTTCTTCACCAAGTTCGGCGACGGCGGTGTCGACCTGACTCCCCTCACCGGTCTCACCAAGCGCCAGGGCGCGGCCCTCCTGCAAGAACTGGGCGCCCCCTCGAGCATCTGGTCCAAGGTCCCCACCGCCGACCTCGAAGACGACCGCCCCGCCCTCGCCGACGAGGACGCACTCGGCCTGCGCTACGCCGAGATCGACGACTACCTCGAAGGCAAGGACGTCACCCCCGAGGTGGCCGCCCGCGTGGAGTCGATCTTCACCAACACCCGCCACAAGCGCACCGTCCCGGTGACACCGCTCGACACCTGGTGGCGCTAGGGGCGTGCTCCCGGCCCCACCGGATCAGCAGATCTGGGCGCCTTCACCGGACGCGGTAGCTCGCAGCAGGTCCCGAACCAGCTCGTAGTCCGGTTCTTTGCGAAAGCGCAGGCATCCTTTGCCCATGTCCTGGCTCGCGAGACGGTCGGCGAACGCCGCGCGGACGTCGGAGCGCAGGAGGTAGAAGGAGATGTAGTGCTTCTGGCCGGCGAAGGCGACCTCGCCGGTGCCGTCGCGTTCGTAGGCGGGCATCCCGTAGGACATCACCTCGGTGAAGCCCGGCAGCTCCTGGAGGCACAGGTCGCGCAGCCTGGTGAGCGCCTCGCGGCGATCCGCCGGGACTTCGGCGAGGTAGGTCGCTACGTCGGGGGCCTTGCTCTGGACCACGGCTAGCCGCCCGCGAAAGGCGGGAGAACGTCGACTCGGTCGCGGAGCATGGCCGACGGGTCGCGGGTGAGCTCGTCGCCGATGAGGAAGGCACAGACGCCGACGAGGCTGTCGATGTCGGAGCCGTAGGTGGCGGCGAGAGTGGCGCGCAGGTCGGCGACGGTGGCGCCGTCGGGGAGGTCGAGAGATTCGGTGTTCTTGCCGACCGCGTCGGCGATGGCGGCGAAATAGCGGACCTCAACCACCGATGGCTCCCATCGTGCGTTCCGGGGGGACGAAACCGGCGGCGTCGATACCGTGACCGGCCCATTTCTGCCACATGGCACCGCGCCACAGTTCGGCGACCTCGTCGTCGTCGGCGCCTGCCCGCAGCGCGGTGCGCACGTCGAACTCCTGGTCGCTGAACAGGCACGAACGCAGCATGCCGTCGGCGGTGAGCCGGGTGCGGTCGCAGCTGTCGCAGAACTTGCGCGTGACCGTGGCGATGATCCCGACTGTTGCCGGGCCACCGTCGACCAGCCATTTCTCGGCCGGGGCGGACGGGTCGGCACGGGCGGTGGGGGTCAGGGTGAAGCGCTCGCCGAGGACGTCGAGCAGGTCGGCGGCGGTCACCATGTGATCGCGGGCCCACTCGTGGTCGGCGTCGAGGGGCATCTCCTCGATGAAGCGCAGTTCGCACTGTTCGGCCAGGCACCACGCGAGCAAGTCGGCGGCGCCCGCCAGATTCTGGCGCATCAGCACGGCGTTGACCTTCACCGGCGCCATCCCCGCGTCGCGCGCGGCACGGATGCCGTTGAGGACCGACTCCAGCCGGTCGCGGCGGGTGAGGCGGGTGAAATCTTCCCGGTCGACGGTGTCGAGGGAGACGTTGACCCTGGTCAGACCAGCCGCGGCGAGCTTATGGATGCGATGTTCCAGGCCGACGCCGTTCGTCGTCATAGCCAGCGGGGTGCCGGGCACCGCCGCATGACAGCCCGCGATGATCTGTTCCAGTTCACGGCGCATCAGCGGTTCGCCGCCGGTGAACCGCACCTCCCGCACACCCAGCTCGCGCACCGCCAGCGACACCAGCCGCACGATCTCGTCGGCGGTGAGCAGTTCCTGGCGCGGGATCGGCGGCAAGCCCTCTTCGGGCATGCAATAGGTGCAGCGCAGCGAACACTTCTCGGTGATGGACACGCGCAGGTCGCGAGCGATCCGGCCGAAGCGGTCGACGAGGAACGGCGTCTCGGGCCTGCCGTCCAGGGACGGCCGCTCCGATCGCACGGCGGGTATCCCCATCTCGACCAGCGTCATCTCTACAGTATGACCCGTAAGGCCCGTCACATTCCGTGCGCCGGGCCGATTCTTCGCGAACTCGTCAGCTCACCGTCGCCCACCCACCACCGTGAGCAACGCGACCCCGACCGGCCCCGACACCGACGATTAAGCTGGCAGCATGACTCCCCGGCCCGCTACCGCGTCGGCGCGCAGCGTCGACGAGTACCGCGACACCGTCGCCGCGCTGCTGGCCCGCCTCGCCGACCGCCCGGATGAACAGGTGCCGGTCCCCGAGGCGCTCGGCCGCACGCTGTCGGCCGATGTGGTGTCGCCGATCGATCTGCCGGTGTTCCGTAACTCGGCGATGGACGGCTACGCGGTGCGGGCGGCCGATGTGGCCGTCACCCCGGTCACGCTGCCGGTGGCCGGCGTGGTGGCGGCGGGTAGGCCGGGCACCGACGCGCTGCCCGCCGGATCCGCGGTGAAGGTGATGACCGGTGCGCCGATGCCCCCCGGCGCCGACTGTGTGGTGCCGGTCGAGGATGTGCAGGCGGGCGAGGGGCGGATCGTGGTCGAACGTGGCCGCGGACGTGGCGAATTCGTGCGCGAAGCCGGTACCGATGTGCGCACCGGCGAGCTCGTCGCGCGGGCAGGCACGGTGCTCGCGCCCCGCCATATCGCCGCACTGGCCGCTGTCGGCCTGCCCACGGTGCCTGCCCTGAGCCGATTACGCGCTGTCTGCATCACCACCGGGGATGAACTCCAGCCCGCGGGCGCCGCGCTGGCCCCGGGCCAGATCTACAACTCCAACGGCATCGCGCTGGCCGCCGCGTTGCGGGCCGACGGTGTCGAGGTGGTCGAGGTCGCGCACAGCACCGACGACCCCGCGGTGTTCACCTCGGTACTGCACGCCGCGACCGCCGTCGCCGACCTGGTCTTCACCTCCGGTGGCGTGTCCAAGGGTGACTTCGAGGTCGTCAAGGATGTGCTGGGTCCGCTCGGCGGGACCTTCGGCTCGGTCGCGGTGCAGCCGGGCGGACCGCAGGGCTACACGGTGGTCGACGAGGTCCCCGTGCTCAGCTTCCCGGGCAACCCGGTGAGCACGATGGTGTCCTACGCCGTGTTCGCGCGCCCCGCCGTGCGCGCGCTGGCCGGATTGCCGGAGCTCGTGAGCGGCGAGACCACTCTGCTCACACCGCTTCGCTCCCCCGCCGGTCGTCGCCAATACCTGCGCGGCCTGCTGACCGAGGACGGGGTGGAAGTGATCTCGGGCCCCGGCTCACATCTCATCGCGGGGATGGCCTGGGCCGATGTCCTGGTCGACGTTCCCGCCGAGGTCACCTCGCTGGCCGCCGGTGTCGCTGTGCGAATCTTATCGCTATGAGCGAGTTGTCCCACGTCGACCGCGAGGGTCGCGCGCGCATGGTCGACGTCAGCGCGAAAGCCGACACCACCCGGATCGCTGTCGCCGCAGGCGAATTGCAGACGACCGCGGAAGTGATCGCGTTGGTGCGGGCCGAGGGAATGCCCAAGGCCGATGTGCTGTCCACAGCGCGACTGGCCGGAATCGCCGGTGCTAAAAAGACTTCCGAGCTGATTCCGCTGTGTCATCAGCTGGCGTTGTCGTCGGTGAAGGTGGAGTTCGGGTTCACCGAGACCACCATCACAGTCGAGGCGACGGCGAAGACCAAGGGGCCCACCGGGGTCGAGATGGAGGCACTGACCGCTGTCGCCGTGGCCGGGCTGACCCTGCACGACATGGTGAAGGCGGTGGATCCCGCTGCCGTGATGAACGGGGTTCGGCTGGTCACCAAAGAGGGTGGAAAGCACGGGCATTGGGTGCGGCCCGAGGATCGATCCGACACCGGCACACCGGCGCCCGACCGATCAGCACAGGTGGACGCGAGCGCCGGTGCCGAATCCGCGCTGCCGGCGACCACCGAATCCCAGGACGGCGCTGCGACGGAATCACCTGACGCCCCGATCTTTTCGCGGACCGCGGTCGTGGTTGTCGCGTCTACCGGTACCGCGGCCGGTACCCGCACCGACACCACCGGGCCCGTCCTCGTCGACTGGCTGACCGCGCGAGGTTTTTCGGTGCGTGGGCCACTGGTCTACGCCGATGCCGAGATCGCCGCCGGGCTGGCCGACGCACTCAGCGGGGCGCCGGCGCTCGTCGTCACCACCGGTGGCACCGGTGCCTCGCCCACCGATGCGACACCCGAGGCCACCCGCGCCGTGCTCGATCGTGAGCTACCCGGTGTCGCCGATGCCATTCGGCAGCGTGGGACCGCGAAGTTCCCCCTCGCCGCGCTGAGTCGCGGCGTTGCCGGGCTGGCCGGTGGGACCGTTGTCGTGAACCTGCCCGGTTCGCCCGGCGGGGTGAAGGACGGGACGGCGGTGCTGGAACCGCTGTTGGATCATCTGCTCGCGCAAGTAGCCGGAGGCGGCAACCATGAGTGACTTCGGTGCGGTTCGGCTGGCGACCATCAGCGATCACGACCTCGATCCCCTCGCCGTCGAAAAGGCGGTCGACGGACCGGAATTCGGCGCGGTGGTGGTGTTCACCGGCAAGGTGCGCAACCACGACGGTGGCCAGGCGGTGACTTCGCTGGAGTACTCCGCGCATCCCCAGGCCGAGCGCTTCCTGCACGCGATCTGCGCGGAAGTGGCGCAGGCGAGCGGACTTCCGGTCGCGGCGACGCATCGCATCGGGTCGCTCACGATCGGCGGGCTGGCGATCGTGGTGGCGGTGGCCGCGCCGCATCGGGCCGAGGCGTTCACCGTCTGCGCCGAGCTGGTCGACCGGATCAAGCACGAGGTGCCGATCTGGAAGCGGCAGTTGTTCGCCGACGGGCTTTCCGAATGGGTCAACGCCTGCGGCTGACGCTACTGCGTGGCGTACCGCCACACGCCGAGCATCTCCTGCTCGTCCAACGGCGTCTCACCGTCGAAGACGGTGTCGTCCAAGCGTTTCAACGCCGCGACCGTATCCAGTCCGGCACCGATCAGCACCAGATTCGAGACACGGCGCTCGCCGCGCGCCCAGCTTCCGGGGGTGACGACTACGTGCCTGCCTACCAGGTGGACTTCGAACTTGCGGCGCTCCCCTGCCACCGCGAACGCGACACATCCCTTGGCACGGAACAGTCCTGACGGCGGATCTTCCAGAAAGGCCACCAGCGCACGCGGATTCAACGCGCGCTCGCTCGTGAACGCCACCGAGACGTAGTCGTCGTGAAGGTGGCGATGGTCGGGGTCGTCGTGATCATGGTCGTCGAGCAATGTGTCGAAGCTCAGTTGCTCGGCTTTTTTCAGCTGCTCGGGTGCCCGGTCGTCGAACAGCAGACCGGGGTCGATGCGGCCGTGCGTCGTCGCGTAGACCGGCACCTGCCCGACCCAGTCGGTCAGCTGTGCACGCAAATCGGCCAGCGCCTCGGCCCCGACTCGATCGGCCTTGTTCACCAGCACCAGATCCGCCATCCGCAGATGCGTCACCAGCTCGGGATGTTGCGTGCTGGTGGCGGCGAACTGCTCGGCATCGACCACTTCGACCAGGCCACCGTAGGCGATGCGCGGGTTGGGGTTGGCGATCACCATCCGGATCAGGTTGCGCGGCTCGGCCAGTCCGCTGGCCTCCACCACGATCACATCCACCGCGCTGCGCGGCTGCGCCAGCTGCGCGAACAGATCGTCGAGTTCGGACACGTCCACCGCGCAGCACACACACCCGTTGCCGAGCGACACCATCGCGTCGACCTGCCCCGCCACCAGCATCGCGTCGATGTTCACCGCCCCGAAATCGTTGACCACTACCCCGATCCGGGTTCCCCGATTGTTGCGCAACAGGTAATTGAGCAGGGTCGTCTTCCCCGAACCGAGAAACCCAGCAACGATCACGACAGGAATCACCGCACCCATGCTGCCACCCTGTCACCGCGGCGACGTCGACCGGTCCACCACGCCGGATTCCTCCGTCCGTCCCCATGCAGCACACCACCCACCCCTGCGATCAGAGGTGGGCGGGTCGACGTGCGGCCAACGGCGGTCAGGACTGGCTGAAAACCATGCCTACCAGGGTGTACGCGAGATTGATCAGCTGGCCGGGGATGGTCGACTCGTCCATGCCGAGCGCTTGAGCCAGCGGCATGAGCAGCGTCATGACGGTGGTGATCGGACCGCCGAGCGTGCTCAGATCGAGCTCGGATTCGTTGGGCGTCGCCTGGGTTTTCGGGCTGGTGCCGCGGTTCTTCGGGGTGGTGGTGGACGGTGCGGCGGGAGCCCCGGGTGACGCGGTGCGGGCCGGGGCGCCGGGAGACGCGGTGCGGACGGGGGCTACCGGACCCGGGTTCGCGATCGGGACCCGTTGGGGGATCGGAGCAGCAGTGGCAGGCGCGTTGGCGTCGGCGGGAGCCGGGCGCTCGGACGG
The DNA here is from genome assembly GCF_053590715.1 of Nocardia sp. NPDC003183. Lineage (NCBI taxonomy): Bacteria > Bacillati > Actinomycetota > Actinomycetes > Mycobacteriales > Nocardiaceae > Nocardia > Nocardia sp. NPDC003183. Next base: position 586,226 of record NZ_JBSFTG010000002.1, on the reverse strand, counting down.
TGCCGTCTGTTCGCTCGGGCCGCTGGGAGGTGCGGACGAATCGGCCGGTGCCCGGTCGGGCGCGGGAGCTTGCGCGGGTGCCGGTGTGGGAGCGTGGGCGGGCGCTGTCGCTCCCGGCGTCGCAGTCGTCGAAGCGGGCGACTGGGCCGGTGTGGGTGTCGTCGTGTCGGATTCCGGCGTCGACGCGGTGGTCCCGCTGGGCTTCTTCGACGGCTGCGTGGGCTCGGCCGGATCGGTGGTGGGCGCCGGCGCGCCGTTCGTACCCTCGGTGGGAGTTCCGGCGGCGTTGGGATCCTCGGCCGGGGCGGAAGCTCCGTTCTGGCTCCCTGCCGGTCCGGGCGCGGGTGCGTCGGTGCTGGGCGTGGGGGTCTCGGTCGGGTCGGCGGCGGGTGCGCGCTGGGGTTCCTGTGCGGTCGTCGCGACCGGTATCCGACCCGGCGCGGCGGCGTAGGCGGGAATCGGCTTGTTCAGCAGGAACCCGACGACGCCGGTCGCGATGGCGACGGCGTGCTCGAGCTGGCCTTCGCGCGATTCCAGGCGGGCGGCGTCGCCGACATTGGCGCCGTTGCCCATCTCGACGAACACCAGCGGCACCTGCGTCAGCGCCGGGCCCGCCACATCCTCGCGGGTCTGCAGGCCCGCCTTGACGCCCGCGTAGTTCGCGGGTGAGAAGCCGGCCGCCAGGTAGGCGTCGCGGACCGCGCTCGACACGAGTCGCCCACCACCGGATTGCGCCTTGTCGGCGATCGAGTCGGGGATGGGGAGCTGGGGCACGATCATGTGGAAGCCGTGCTGGTCGGGGCCCGCGCTGTCGGCGTGAATGCTCACCGCCACGTCGGCGCCGGACTGGTTGGCGGCGCGGGCGCGATCGTCGACGCAGCCGCCCCACCCGGTGTCGTCGGCGCGGCTCAGCACCACATCGGCACCCAGTGCCTCCAGAGACGCGCGCACGAGCTGGGCGACATCCCAGTTGATGGTGTGCTCGGGGATGCCGTTGAGCGAGGTCATGCCGGTGGTCTGGCAGTCCTTGGTACCGCCGCGACCGTTGTCGACCTGGCGGCTCAGGTCCTCGGAATGCGCCGTCCCCTGATGACCGGGGTCGAGGAAGATCGTCTTACCGGCGAGCTGCTCGCTGGTCGCTGGTTCAGGGGCGGCGTGGGCGGTCACGGGGACCAATCCCGACAGCGACACCACCACCGCGGCGGAGACGGTAGAGCAGATTCCGGCCTTGATGATGTTTGGTTGCATGTTCGGTCGGTGCTCCGGGACCGGAGCACCCCTCCCTTCCCATTGGTAACACCTGGTAACACCAAACCCAGTGGTTCACTCTTGCAACGTTGACAACCACAGGGCAAGCACAGTTACCGAAATGTAACTGGATAGGAGTATCAAAAGACGCTGGTCGGATGCCCAGATGAGCCGTCAGCGCGCTAAGTCAGGCAACTTCTGGCAATTGGCGCAGCGACCGCAGCGCATAGTGAACCCGGGTCTTCACGGTCCCGATCGGAACGCCGAAATCGGCGGCGACTTCCCGGTAGCCGCGGTCGTGCAAGATCACCTCGGTCACGGCTGCCCGCTGCGGTTCCGGGAGTCGGGCGAGGAGTTGATCGACCAGTAACCCGTCGACCAGTCCGTCGGCGAAATCCGGTTTGCCGCAGACGGACACCTCGGTGATGTCGTCCCAGCCCACATCACCGGGGCGGATGGCTCTGGCCCGCACGATGTCGATGATGACGTTGTGTTCGATCGCCAGCAGCCAGGTCCGCACGCTGCCCTTGCGACCGTCGAAGTCGTGGCACGAACGCCAGCCGCGCAGCAACGTTTCCTGCACCGCGTGCTCCGCCAGGCCCGCGTCGCTGAGACTGCGCATGGCCCGCCAGTGCAGCAGACCGCGATCGGTGGCCAGCACCTCGGCCAGCCCTTCCCTGGTACACAGGCGCGCGCAGTGCGCACCGCAGGAGTTGTCCGTCATATGGGGTTATCGCGGCGGACCGCGACGATGACAACGCCGCGCGTTAAGCGACTCTTCAGGATCCTGCTGGGGCCGTGCCGGAAGGTAGTTCTTGCGAGCCCGGCCGGGCCTGCTCCAGGAGGGGGGAGCAGGGACGCCGGGCTCGTTCGTTTCCGGGCCCGATCATTGCGGGTTCGCGCATTCGAGCGAAGTCCAGCACGATCGGACCGGGGCGACGACAATCGCCCGCGAGGAGCGAACAAGTGGACATCCATGCATATCCGACCGACGCGCAGACGCCGGTCGACCGGGCGGAGGCCACCCGAGTGGCGGCCGAACACCTACCAGCCGACCTGCCGGGTCACGATCGGCAGATCGTCGAATTCGCCGACGGCTTCGCGGTTTTCGCGGTGCAGCCGTTGCACGCGCCACCGGATCGGCCGATCCCGATCGGCGGCTCGGTGTACGTGATCGACAAGGCGACCGGGGCGGTGTCGTTCTGGCCGACCTATCCGACCGGCGTGATCGCCGCGCACTACGCGCTGCTCTTGGCGGCGGGACAGTTGGTCGTCGCCGATTCCTGGCCCGATCAGGACTGATCGAGTAGTTCACGAGGTCTCCTCGGTCGAGTGGCCAGGGCGACGCAGGGCGGCGAGTCCGCAAGCCACAGCCAGTGCGATCGAGAGTGCGCCGAACCAGTCGCCCCAGCGGACGTAGGGAGTGCGATCACCGGCGGTGCGGATGTCGGCCAGCACCGTGTGGGTTTCGGTGATGCCGGTGCGGACCGAGGCTCGAACGGCGCCCTGTGCGTCGACGGCGGTCAGCTCGCCGAGTTGGGCGGGGCGGGCGATGGCGATGCCAGATTCGACGGCCCGTACCGCCGCCATCCGGCTGTGTAACCAGTGATCGACGCTGAAGTCCAGCGCAGGAGCGAGCAGGAGCGTCGCCCCGTCGGCGCGGTTCTGGCGAACGAGGGCCGGGTGGTCGAGGTCGGCGCAGATCGCGAGCGCCCACGGGCGGCCGGGGATCTGGACCGGGGTCGCACCGCGTTGCAGGCCGGACTCGAGCCCGGGGACGAGATAGCGCTTGGCATAGATGGTTTCGCCCGGATAGGCGATGGCGGCGTTGACGGTGCCACCCGGTTGCTCGAGTTCCAGGCCGACGACCACGTGGATGCCACGACGAGCGGCTACGGCGGTGAGCGGGTCGCGCAACAGGAAGAGTTCGGATCGTCGTGCATGCCATGCCTTCTCGGAGAACACGATGACTTCGGCGCCCTGATCGGCGAGTTCGTCGACGGCGGCGACGGCCTCGGCGATCATCCGCGCACCGTCGGGCGACGCGACAGGAACATACATCGGCGGCTGCGCGAGAGCCACCAGCCCCACCCGTGTTACCGGACCGCCGCTCGCCGCCGCGGAACACCACAGACCCGTGCCGATGGCGAAGGTTACGGCCACGGCCGTCACGACCGCTGTCCTCAGCAGGCGGGGCGTTCGGATGCCGGGTGCCGTCATCGTGCCAACGGCACCGGGCACCGCGAGCACGAGGAAGCTGATCCCCCACACCCCGGTGAACGAAGCGACACCCACGATGGGGTCGACCTCGGCCTGGGAGTAGCCGATGCTCCACCACGCGCCGATCCCGCCGACCAGACCGAACAGGAGCTCGACGGCAGTCCATGCGGCGGGTAGTGCGAGCACGGCCCACCCGAACCTGTGCTGTATCAACAGCTTTCGGAAGAGCAGCACACACGCTCCGAAGGTGAGTGCGCTGCCGACCAGCAAGGCGACGGCAGTCACCCTGGGTTGTTCCAGAGTGTCGGTGAAATAGGACCAGTACTCGGCGTTGCCGCCGAGCCAGGACAGCACCGCGGCGGCGTACGCCGCCGCGGCTGAGCGCCGCGGCGCCAGCCACAGCACCGGGAGCGGGGCGAGGAGGGCGACTCCGGGCACCGGGTGCAGGCCGGTGCCGATACTCCACAGCACAGCCGAACTCACGGTGGCGGCCGACCAAGTCGTCAGCTCCCGACCGGGCGATCGTCGGCCGATTCGCCCGGAGAACTCTTCGCGCACAGCCTCTTCAGTAGATGTCACTCGACAATCGTCACGGTGGAGCGGGGCCCCGCACATCGCCCGTGCGAGCGGACTCGTCTCCCTCTCGCGAGTGAGATCACCTCACACCACCCGGCAATCGATTGTCCCCCGGCGCCACCATTCCGGATTCGTAGGCGAAGACCACCGCCTGCGCCCGATCACGCAGCCCCAGCTTCGAAAGAACGGAGCTGACATGGGTTTTCACGGTGTGTTCGGTGACGACCAGCCGCGCCGCGAGTTCGGTGTTCGATCGGCCGGCGGCGAGTTCACGCAGAATGTCGCGTTCCCGCGGGGTCAGCATTGCCAGCTGCGCGGACGCTTCCGGGTGGGCCCGCGCGCGTCCGGCGACCTCGGCGATCAGCCGCCGCGTCACCGAGGGAGCCAGCAGTGCGTCACCAGCGGCGACGACTCTGACGCCACCGATCAATTCGGCCCTGCGGGCGTCTTTGAGCAGGAACCCGCTCGCACCCGCCCGCAAGGCGGCATAGACGTACTCGTCGACATCGAACATGGTGAGCACCAGTACTTTTGCCGCGGTTTCCGCGCAGATCCGAGCAGTGGCCGCCACCCCGTCCAGCCGGGGCATCCGCACGTCCATCACCACCACATCGGGGGTGAGCCGCCGGGCTGCCGTCACCGCTTCCACGCCATCGCAAGCCTCCCCCACCACCTCGATGTCGGGTTCGGACTCCAGGATGAGGCGGAACCCGGCACGGAACAATTCCTGGTCGTCGACAACGAGCACCCGCACCGTCAACTCCTCTGTGCCAGTGGCAGATCGGCCGACACCACGAAGCCAGCCCGCGTCGGCTCCGCCCGTAGCGAGCCACCGCACGCCTGTACCCGTTCGGCCATCCCGACCAAACCGAAGCCCGTCGGGCCTGCGTCCGCCCGCGCATGGTCCACGGCGGTGCCGTCATCGGCGATCCGCACCCCCAGCCGACCCGATGACCAACTCAGCGCCACCTCGACCCGCGTCGCCTTCGCGTGCTTGCCCGTATTGGTCAGCGCCTCCTGCACGATCCGATACGCGGCGGCATCGGCTTGCGGTGAGATCGGCACGCGGGTTCCGTGCTCGGTGAAACGCGCGGCCAGACCCCCGTGTTCGGCGAGGGCGACCAGATCGGCGATAGCCGCTACGCCCGGTTGATGCGGCGGATCGTCCTCGCGGAGCACACCGATACTGTGGCGCAGTTCCCGCAGGGCATCACGCCCACCGTCGGCGATCGCCGCGAAGGCCACGTCGGCATCCGCCCGATCCAGCAGCGGACCGGTTTCGGCGCGCACGATCATCGCGCCGACCGTGTGGGCCAGCCCGTCGTGCATATCCCGCGCGATCCGCAACCGCTCGCGGACCACCGCGGCCTCGCGTTCGTCGTCGAGACGTCGTGTCCGTTCGGCGAGCGCGTCGATCTGCGCCTGCTTCGCGCGCACGCCCGACCCGAGCGCCCATGCCGTCATGAACGACATCGCGGCATAGGCGTACGAATCAGCGGGCTCGCGTGGCACCAGCAGCGACACCAGAATTCCCACCGCGACCAGTACGAAGGTCAGCCGGCGCTGCCGTGCCGAACAGTGCGCCGCGATCGTGTACACACAGACGACCGTGCCGAACGGCAGCACCGGCAACGCGTGTACACAGCCGAGCGCCGTGATCGCCGGGCCGACCACGCACAACACACCCACCGGCGCCCTGCGCCGCCACAGCACCGGTGCCGATGCGAGGACCGACAACCCGACGACCCACCACGACGCACCGACGACGAGCGCGGGCACGACGCTCGCGGTCGTGACGACGGCGGCGATCAGTGCGTCCAGCGGCGACGGATGTTCCCGAGGTACTCCCACGACGTCCCAGTCTGTCCGGAAACAGTCCACCGCACCTCACTCTCGAGAGTGATTCGATGGGCGGCACCACGACCGTACGCTCAGGCATAGGGTGGAATTCGACGCGGCAACATCCGATGACCAGCGACGATCACGCTCGACCAAGAACGAATTGCACACATAGCGATGTGTGCATATGATTGCGACCGATCGGACCGCAGGAGAAGGGGAACGCGATGGGCGCAGGGCACGGGCACGACCACGGGGTATCGGCCGACAGCGATCGACGCTGGCTGGCCGGCGCGCTGGCGGTGATCGTCACCTTCCTGATCGGCGAAGTGATCGTCGGCATCATCGCCGATTCGCTGGCACTGCTCTCCGACGCGGCACACATGACCACCGACGCCGCCTCGATCGCGCTGGCGCTGTGGGCGATCCGGCTCGCGGCGCGACCGGCGACCGGGCGGATGACGTTCGGCTGGAAGCGGGCCGAGATCCTGTCGGCCCAGGCCAACGGGCTGACGCTGCTGCTGCTGGCACTGTGGCTCGGCTACGAGGCGATTCGCCGGCTGTTCGAGCCGCCGGAGGTACACGGCTGGCTGGTGTTGATCACCGCGCTGGTCGGCGTCGCCGTGAACGTGCTCGCGACCTGGATGATCAGCCGCGCCGATCGCACCAGTCTCAATGTCGAGGGCGCCTACCAGCACATCCTCAACGACCTGTTCGCGTTCATCGCCACCGCCGTCGCCGGTCTGATCATCATCCTCACCGGCTGGGTCCAGGCCGACGTCGTCGCGACGCTGATCGTGGTGGCGTTGATGATCAAGGCCGGCATCGGGCTGATCAAGGCGTCGAGCCGGATCTTCCTCGAGGCCGCGCCCGAACATCTCGACCCGGCGCAGATCGGTCGCGACATGGCCGCGCGCGACGGCGTCACCGAAGTCCACGACCTGCACATCTGGGAAATCACCTCCGGCTCTCCCGCACTGTCGGCCCACGTTCTCGTGCGGCCCGGCCATGATTGCCATGCGGTCCGCGAGGACATCGCGCACATGCTCGACCACGACCACCACATCGAGCACGTCACCCTGCAGGTCGACCACGCCAGCCCGAAACTGCTCGACATCGGCAACCGCGACTCCCACCCGTGCGCCGACTCGCACGGCCCCAAGCACGTGCCCGAACAAGCCCCCCACACCCACTGACGAGGGAAGGCCCCACACCCGTCGGGTGCGAGGCCTTCTCGTCGGTCACGCGCTAGCGAGGACCAGGTCGTTTCATCGACCTATGGGGCTGATTCAGCCGCCGAAGGAACCGGTCCACAGGGTGTCGACCAGCCCGTGGAGTGCGGCGCCGAGGGTGTCGAAGAGGCCGCCCAGGGCAGCGCTACCGGTGTCGATGATAACGGGGATCATAGTAATTCCTCTGTTTCTCGCATAGGCCCAGCCGGAGCTGGCTTACGAATGGCATATCGACGCTCAAACGCGACGGGTTACGGAATTTCCGATTTAGTGACACTGGTAACAGTACGGCCACAACACCAGCTCTACCTGGCATTTTCGCGCGATACCCACTGTTCCTTAAATAATTCTGAGAACTCTATGAGATTCATAGTGCGACATCCGATAAGGCCACATTTCCGTTGCCCCGAGAAATAGGGGCACCGCTACACACCGTCACACACAAATGCGGATATTCCGGTCAGGGCGTATCGGTCAGCGCGCCGGGCAGGTGTTCACATAGGCGTGGCCGGGGAGGGCGACCACCCATTCCTCGCGGGTGATCGGGGTGGTGCCGCTGGCGCAGATCCGATCGGCTTCGGCGGCGGCGTCGGTGCGCCATTGCCGCAGGGTGCCGTCGACCGCGGACTCGGTGAGGACAGCGCCGTCCGCGGCGAAGGCCAGCATGGTGGGTTGCCGGTGGCGCAGCCCCCGGGCGATGGTGGCGTAGGCGGTGGGGTGCGCCGGGACGGAGTAGTCCCAGAGCAGGATGGTGCCGCTGACGATGTCGTCGATGGCGAGCAGGGTTCCGTCCGGATCGAACGCCACCGAACCCGCCGAGCCGTTGGCGCCCGCGGGGGCGGCAAGGGCACGCGGCGGGGTACCCGGCGTGCCGAGCTGGTAGACGAAGGCGCCGGTGAGAGTGCCGACCGCGAGTGTGTTGCGCGAACTCAGGGCCAGCGCGATGGTCTGCCCCGGGGTTCGCAGATCGGACAGTTCGGCGATCGGCTGCGCGGTGGAGGTGGTCGAGAAGACGCTGACATTGCCGGTGCGGTGGCTGCCCACGGCGAGCAGGCCGCCGTCCGGGCTGAACGCGAGCGAGGTCGGGTAGCCACGGCCGAATCGGATACTCGACCGCAGTCGGGGCTCGCCGGTGACGTCGAAGATATCGACGGTCTGGGTCATGCTGCGGCCGATGGCCAAGGCACCGTCGGGACTGAACGTGACGGCGCGGATGTCGACGCCTGCCGCGCTGAGCGGCGCGCCGACACGACGCGGAGTCACCGGGTCGGTGATGTCCCATACCTGGATCGTGAATTCGGTTCTGGTCACCGCCCTGGCCGCGTTCGGGGCGATCGCGACGACGTCGATCAGGCCGGCGGGGTCGCCGTCGAGCAGCGCTCGATCGGTGGCGTAGGGCGTTCTGGCCAGACTACGTAAATGGGGGAACAGATCCTGCGGGAGGGCGGGCTGGTCGGGTGGAAACCGGAACAGCGTCAGCGAGCTGGTCGACACGACCGGGCCCGGCAGCTCGAACACATGCACGGCATGGTCGAAACTCGTTGTCACCAGCGATCTTCCACCGCGCAGGAAGCGCGCCCGCGCGACCATGTCGATCGGGAAGGTGACCAGCTCCTCGCCGGTGTCCAGATCGCGAATGCGCGCCCGGGTGTCGCCGCCGACGATCACGGCGGATCGACCGTCCCCGGTCGGTGATACGTCGAGGTATTCGTTGGCGCCCCGCGGCGCGGTGGGCATCGGGTCGAAGCCGCCCGCGCCTACTCGCCAGCGCGCGACCTCGCCCGGATTGAGACCGACGGCCAGCACGGTGCCGTCGCCGTTGAACTCGACCGACCTCGCCTCCGCACCGCCGGGCCGTTCGAGGCGGCGGTCGAACGCCGGTGTCTGCTCCCGGTCGAGGGTCTCGATGTTCCAGGCGCGCACCGTGGTGGTCCAGATTCCGCCGAACAACGACGGCACCGCCGCGACGAGCGTGTGATCACTCAGGGCGACCTCCGCACGCTGCCCCGAACCGGACATCGTCGGCAGGGCGACCGGGTGCGCGGGATCGTCGCCGAGGCGCCAGCTCGCAATCGTCGCGCTGTGGGTGCCGATGGCGACGAACCCGAGGTCGGGACTGAGCGCTGCCGACGAAGGCAACCGGCCGCCGAGCGGGAGCTCGGTCACCAGGCGCGGTGCACCGTGGTCGGCGATGTTCCACAACGCCGATCGCAGATCGCCCGCGACCACCAACCACTCGTGGCCGGCGCTCATCGCGAGACCACGGATGTGCCCGCTCCCGGTGTCGAACCGTGGCCACCGATCGACGCCGGACTCGCTCACCCGCACCAATTCCACGGAGCCGTCGCCCTCGCCGATCGCGATCACGTCACCCTGCGCGGTGGTCGCGATGCGTGGTGCGTCGGGATCGAAGACCACCCCGCGACCGAGCACGACACCGGGACTGATCCGGATCGGCGCGTTCGTGGCGGTGTTCTCCAACAGAGCGGACCGCGCCTCCTCGGTCTCAGCGGTGCGATAGGCGGCAAGGGCGATCTGCTGGGACAGCGCGGGATTGAGATTGCCGCCACCCCGGGCGACGCCGGCGAACAGGCGCGAATTCGATTCCGCGCGGGCGGCCGCGTTCTCGATGCGCAGCTGGACCACCTTGGTCACCGACCCCACCGCCAGCAACACGGCCAGCCCGGCCGCGACGGAAACGATCCACAGCGCGAGGTTGGCCCGTGTGCGGGTCCGGGCGATCGCTTCGGCCACCGTGCGGGCGGCCGAGATGCGGTCGGCGTAATTCTGTGGCGCCTCGTCGGCGGCTTCGCGCAATGCCTCCGACGCGACCACCACGCGCAGCGACGAGCGTTGCGCGGCAGTCAGTTTGCCCGCATAGCCACCGACGGCCGTCAGATTCGACCCGGACAGGCCCGCGGTGACCGCGCACTCGGGGTCGAGTCGACGGGGCCGCAGCTTTCGCAGCAGGGCGTGCCGCGGTGCGAGATCGTCGAGGGCGACCGCGAACGCCGCGCCCATCGACGCGCCGTTGATGTCGTTGGCCGGAGCGCTGCCGTGCGTCGAGACCGACCATCGCACACAGGCGTCGGTGCCGGCCAATCTGCTGATGTGCCAAGCTTTTTCGAGGCTGTCGGTGAAGGCGCGATCGGCCTGGAGGAAGCCCATCCGCGCCGGGTCGGGGTGCAGGCCGCTCGGTCCGCCCCGGACCTGGTCGAGGCGCAGCACGCCCACCTCGCCACCACCGCCGAAGCTGGCGAACAGCACGCTGATCCGGCTGCTGCGCACGACCGGGAGGGTATGTCCGGACAACTCCAGCGCGGCCATGATGGCGTACCCGCGCGCCGCGCGAGCGCCCTGGCCGAGGAGATGGCGCACGATCTCACCGAGCGGAGCATTCGCACTGGTGATCGGAATGCCCGCGGGCAGCAACTGGGTACCCACCGAGGTCAGACCGGCGCGTTCGGCGTGATCGAGAAATGCCGCACACGCGTCGTCGGTGTCGATCGAACCGGTCAATGCCCGCGCCAGCACCGCCATCGCGCGTGCGGCGGACAGATCCGCGGTGATCCGGCGGTCCTGCGCGTCGGGATCTTCGGCTTCTTCCTCGAGCAGATCGTCCGCGGCGAGATCCTTCCAGCGGGCCAGCGACTGCCTCGCCAGCACGCCCGTCTCCCGCCGGTGGTCCAGCAATCGGCGCGCGGCATCCGGCCCGGTCGCAACAGCAGCACGGCACAGCGCAAGCCAGCGTTGCGACGCACCGGTCAGCTCGATCAGCACCGCGTCATCGGACAACAGCGCGTCCGTCGGCTGATCGGTCGATTCGCCTGCCATGTCTCCCCCATCTCCCTCCGGGCAGCACCGGCGACCCTGCCGAGAATGCCCCGATACGATGGAATTCCAGCACACCACCGATCGACCCAGGGGACCACGTTGTCGAGACGACACATCGCCGGACGCACCCTGACCGCCGCGGCCCTGCTCGTCACGATCCCGGTATCGGCGAGCTGCGCCGACGACGCGGACACCAGCGCGAAGCCGACAGCCGTGGTAGCGCAGGAGATTTCCGCACCGCCGCCGCTGCCCAGCGCCGACGAGGTCGAGCAACTGATGCGACGGTTGCTCGACACCACCGTGTCCAACGCCGAGAAACTCGAGCTGATCCAGGGCATCGGGAGCGACCCCGAGCTGCCGAACCGGGTCGCCGACGCGCCCCGCCAGGGCGGCGCCACCATCGCGCTCACCATCACGGGTACGCGCACCGCACCGCCCGGCATGATCGCCGACGGCACGGCTTCCATCAACAACAGCCCGCCGCAGCCGCTCATCGTGAACTTCATCGTCGAGGACGGGAAGTGGAAGGTCGAAAAGGCCTGGTACTGCCAGATCGCGTTCTCGTTCATGGTCGCCTCCCCGGCGTGCCCGACCTGATCCGCGTGGACACCGTCGATGCCGACTGAGCGAACCGCTCCGGGCCGCAACCGCATCTGTGTAGGAGCCGATCGACCCGACAGGAGGCTCCGCGATGCGACATGCTCGACCCGGTACCGCGCGCCACTGTCTGCCCTCGGCCCGGCCTACGGCGCGGGCAGCGTCGAGAAACCGAGCCGTGGTGTGCGCGTCGTCGGCCGAGCGGGGGTGCCGGGTGAGCACTGAGCCCTTGGACGAATGGCTCGGCGCATCCTGGAGCGAGGTCCCCGAACGCCTGCGCCCGGCGGTGGTCGATCACATCTTCGGCGCCGATCTGGTCACCATGTCGACCTATGCGGCAACCAAAGCGCGCTACGTCCTGGATCGGCTCGACCCGGACATGCGCAGCGACTTCGAAGACGTCGCCCAGAACACCATGGTCGAACTCACCGCGACGCTGCCCACCGAGCGGATCCGGCACTGGAAAGCGCTGGTGCTCAAGAAGCTGCAGTGGCAGGTGCTCCAGGACCGCCGCAGTCGCACCGCCGAGAAACGTCACCCCGGCCAGCGAGTCGACTACGAGTCGGCGGTCCTGGTACTCGAGGATCACCGGTGCGGCGACGCCGAGAACCGGCTCGCCGACCGCGCTGTCCTGCGGGACGCACTGGCCTCGATCACGCACGCGGAGACCGCCGCCGTGCTCCGCGCGACCTTCGTGATCGCCGCGGACGGCAGCTATACCGATGTGCAGACCACCGGCGAGGTGGCCGCAGACCTGCGGTTCAGCCAGGAGAAGGTCAAGCGATTGCGCGCGGCAGGCGCCAAGTTGCTGCGCGAGGCCGTGCGCGCGCAGCTCGACGCCCGGGACAACGAGGAGACAGCGTAATGGCGCCGGATCATGACGCGGACCGGTTGAGTCTGCCTGTCGACATCGACGTGCTGATCGCCTTCGCCGCGTCCGACAGCCCGGACGCCGACGCGGAGTCCGCCGCCGCGGGGGCGCGGATCGCCGAGCGACTGTTACGTGCAGGCGCGGTGTCGGGCAGCTCAGCCGCGCTCGGCGACCTCGGTGCGCGCCGGGCCGTGATGACGGTGCCCGGCTGGTCCGTGCAGCCGCTCGCCGCGTCGTCGGACAGCGAGCAGACAACGACTCGCACGGTGCAGAAGCAGCGCGACCGGGAGTTGGGGATCGAATTCACCCGCTCGCCCGCGGGCGCGGAGCAGACGCGAATCTCGGTGCACTCGTTCGGCGCTCGAGCCGCGGCGGGCGACATCGTGCGGATCTCGGTACGCCTCGGCGCCGACCGCACCGAACTGCTGGTCGTCCTCTACGCCGGTGACGACGGCACGCTCACCGGGCAGGCCGTCACCAGGGCGCTCACCATGTCCGAGGATCTCGAGATCTCGCTGTTGGCGGGTGCGGCGCTCGACAGCACGCACGTATCGGCGGTGACCGATGCGGTGCGCTGCTCGCTGACGGCCGGGCGCAACGCTTGGCGGCGGGTGGCCAAGGGCCTCCCTGCCGGTGATCCGGTACGAGCGGCGATCATCGCCGGGTTGAGCTGATCGTCGCGGGTTGTCGGGCAAGGCACGGAACCCGGCTGCCGGAGATGTTCGTCCGGCAACCGGGTTCGGATACGCCCAGGGAGGGCGCGCCGACGGACCGGGTGGAACCCCCCTGCGGCTCCACTCGGCAGCGGCGGCGCGGCCGTCACTCCCAGGGCAGTAGTACTTCACCGACGCCGCCGCAGTGGTGGCGTCGACGTCGGTGAAACCCCTCACCGACACTGATGCCGTGCGAGGGGCAAACGGTTCGCCGCGAACCGCCGCCGGGGCATGGCGCATCTCTGTTCCGACGGCCGGTGCCGGTGCCGGTAGTGAGGAACACGGGGATGACACCTTCGAGGAACGACACGGCGCGGCAGCTCGCCGCGTCGGCCGATCTCGAGGCGGCGCGGCGACAACGAGACACAGACAGCCGAACACGGCGCGACACCGCGGAGTTCGTCGCGCTCCGGCCGCTGCGTGGCGAGGCTCAGCTCACGGCGGCCGCTGCTGACACACCACCACAATCGAGCACGCGTCTCACGGAGTACACCGACTCAGCATTCGACCGCGATCGAGGCATCACCGACCACGTCCGGATGTTCGGCATCGCTGTGACGCAGGCTGGTTCGTTCCGGTGATACCCCACCGATCGGCCTACCTGCCAGCATGCGCAGCGCCAGCCGCACGAACGCGAAGTGCGTACGCAGGGCCCGCGGTGAACGGGCGACGGAGGCAACGGTGCACGTGCCGGTCGGTGCGGGAATTCCAGCGAATCTGTCGGTGAGCCAATCGAGAATCGCCGGGACGATGAGGAATTCGAGTGGCAGGTGCGAACCGCGGCGCACGCGCAGGTAGCGCACCGTCGCCCCGGCCTGCTCGTACCGGCGCACGTGGGCGTCGATATCGGCGACGGCGATCACCTCGTCGTTCACCCCCTGGACGATGAGCAGGGGTGCGGCGGGCGCGCGAGTGCCGGGTTCGATGTCGGCGAGGATGCGGCGCAGGACGGGCTCGGCGAGCAGCTCCCCCATGCCGCCGCGCAGATGCCGGGTCACATCGCGACGGGCGAACCGCAGCAGCAGCGCGAAGGTGCTGCGCTCCTCGGCCTCACCGAGCAGACCGCGATATCGCGCGTCGAGGTGATCGCTGAGCACCGGATCGAGCTCGGGATAGGCCTGCCGCAATCCCGCGACGAACGCCGCCGGGAACCCGGCGAACCATCCGCCGTTGAGACGCACGAACGCGGCGGCCGGGTCACCCACCGGTGATCCCGCCGCCGCACCGACGATATTCAGCTCCGGCGCGTACTCGGCGGCCAGTTCGGCGGCCCACGCCGTCGCCAACCCACCACCCGAATAGCCCCACAGGGCAACCGCCGTGGTGGGCGTCAACGCCATCGGGGCGAAGTCGAGCGCGGCCCGAATCCCGTCCAGCGCACGGTATCCGGGTTCACGTGCCGCTCCGAACCGGCCACCCGCCCCTTCGTGATCGGGTACCGATACCGCCCAGCCCTGCTCCAGGGCCATCGCGATGATCGGCAGCTCGAGCGGCGCGATCGAACCGATCGTCCATGCGCCGCTCCGCAACGCGTACGACGGAAAGCACTGCGGGGCAACAGCATCGATCGCGCACTGGAACGACACCAGCGGCCGTGGACGCGCGGCAGCGCCCCACGGCAGCAGCACTGTCGTCACCGACACTTCCGGCGCACCGTCGAGATCGCAGGTGCGGTACAGCAATTGCCAGGCCGTGATCCGCTGCCGGATCACCCCGAACAGCGCGACGTCCACCGGCCGCGACCGCACCACCGTCCCCGGCGCGAGCGCGTCGAAACCGGATGGAGCGTCGTAGAACGGGTCGGCGGGCGGGAGCAGCGGTGCGGCGCGGCGGGTCGGCGCCGGGGCGTCGACGGTCATAGGCTGCCGCCGCCACCGAAGAACCAGGGGTTGAACGTGCAGGTCAAGGTGGGACTGCCTTCCGGATCGAGGGCACGCAGCGCGATCGAGGCGGCGCGCGGGGAATACATCATGGTCAGGTGGTCGGAGACGTCCTGCTCGCAGCCGTTCTGCAGGGCGATGTTGTCGACAGTCGCGTCCGGTCCGGCCCGCAGGAAGGCGAGGTCGAGGGGATTCATCACCTCGTCGTAACGGGAACCGACCACGGTGTAGGCGACGCCGGGCACAGTGTCGCCGGTGGCGTTGAGGGTGGTGTAGAACGACGAGCCGACGGCCTGTTCGACATTGGCGGCACCGATGATCGGCCGGTAGAAGCCCATGATGTCGATGCCGGCGTTGTTGATCATCCGGCCGAGGGTGGCGATCCCGAGCAGCGAGGTGCCGTGGTGGGTGGCGCCGAAACTGACGAGCTTGCCGACCTTGCCCTGGCCGCCCTCGAACTTCAGGTAGTGATTGGCGATGGTGCCGCCCTGGGAATGGCCGACGATGTCGACCTGGTCCGACCCCGTCGCCGCGCGGACTCGTTCGATGAAATCGGCGACCTGACGGGAGGAGTCGGCCATCGGGCCCACCCCGTAGCGCCCCGGCAGCACGGCGCCGAGTCCGCCGGCCTCCAGCAGCCCGGATTTGCCGAAGTTCAGCGCGAACACGCAGTACCCGGCCTCGGCGAGGCGGGGCGAGAGATAGGAGAAGGTGTCGTAGGCGTTGAGCCAGGTGCCGTGCAGCAGCACCACCGGGCGCGGGTGCTGCGCCGAGGGCTTGCAGTCCCAGCGGTTGGCGCCGGGCGGCGCGGCGTCGGGGTGGAGCAGGCCGTAGGCGAAGGCGGGCAGGTAGGCCGACATCTCGGGGCCCTCACCGACGGCGTCGGAGGCGCGGCTGCCCGACGAACCCGAGCTGCTGCCCGAGGCGCTGCCGGTGTCGGCGATGGCGGTGGGTGTGCGGCCGTCGGCGGCGGCGACCGTGCCTGCGTTCACGTATTCGGCCAGCGAGGCGATCGTCGGCTCCAGGGTGGGAGCCGCGTCGGCCGGGCCTGCGGCCACGGTCAGCGCCGCGGCGATGCCGATTCCGCACAGCGCGCGGCGAAGGGAATGCGTCGTTGCAATCATGGTTTCACTTCCGTAGATCCGCGTCGACGAACAGGTGGCTCGGACGCGCTCTGCGAATCTATGACCCAGGACACAGTGATGTCACTGCACCGGGCAACGAGAAACTCTGGACCGGATTGGCGCGGGAGCCAAGTTCTGTACGTTTTCGATCGGATGGTCCACTACCGGGCTGTCGTCGGACACAATCGAGTCATGCTCGCCGAACACCCCGTTTCCGAACTCCCCGCTCTGCCCGCGCTGACCGCTCGGCTGCTGACGCGGTGGCCACAGATCTCCGAACGCATGCTCGCCGACGGTCTCGGCGCCAACGCGCCCGCCGAATTGCCCGACGGACACTTCACCGCGGAAGTGCTGCCGACCATCTACGCGTGCGGGCGGGCCGTGCTCGAGGCGATCGGCGCCGACCGCGAGTTCACCTACGCCGAGGTCGCGGCCTTCGTCGCCCCGGTCGCCGAGCGTCACGCCGAGGACCGGTTGCCGTTGCCGATGCTGATCGGCGCGATCCACGGCTCGGCGCAGTCGGTGTTCGCGGAGGCGCTGTCGCTGGCTCTACCCACCGAGACCGCGGAGATGGCGCGGGTGGGCAACCGCCTGCTCGATCTGCTGCGCCATATCAACATGACGGTCGTGGAAACCTACACCGAGGTCGAGCAGTCGATCTATCACGCCGAACGCGAGGCGCGCCGGGAGCTGTGTTCGGCACTGGTGCGCGGCCTGCCCGCCGAGGAGCTCGCTGCCCGCGCCGACACGATCCTCGCCGATCAGTACACGGTGCTGGCGGTCCATCTGAGCGAGCCACCGCGCGTTGGCACCGCGGCCAACCTGGTGACCAGGCGACGGATCCGGGTGTTGCAGCGCGCTTTGGACGAGCTCACCGGCACCACCACCCCGGCCACCTTCGACGGCGCTCACGGCATCGCGTTGCTGAGTCACAGTTCCGAAACCGACATCCTCGACGCGGCGAAGTTCGACGAACTCGCCGACCGCCTGCGGGCCCAGTTCGGGGTACCGGTGTATCTGGCCGAATTCTCCGGTGTCAGTCGTGACGCCATTCCCGCCGCGGCGAAGGACGCGACCGAACTGACCGAACTGGCGCGACTACGCGGCAAGCCCGGCGGCTGCTACCGGCTCGACGATCTGCTGCTCGAATATCAGCTCACCCGGCCCGGCCCGGCCCGAGAACGCCTGGCGCAGCGGGTGATTCCGCTCTTGAGCAGTCCGCACCTGATCGATGCGCTGGAAGCGCATCTCGTGCACGGCGCCGACCGCAAAACTGCGTCACGACTTATTCACGTGCACCCGAATACTTTTACCTATCGCCTGCGCAGGATCGCCGAACTCACCGGTCTCGACCCGGCTGATCCGAAAGATTCACGTATGCTCGCCGCGTCGCTCACGGTGTATCGACTCGATTCCCTGGAGAACGAAAAAACCCGCTATTCGACGTGTGCATCGAATAGCGGGTAATTCGTTTCCCGACAAGGAAAGTCTTACTTGTCAGCGCTCTTTACAGGTAGGCGCTGCACACGGGCCAGGCGCCGGGACCCTGCGCGGCCAGCACGTTCTCGGCCACGCGGATCTGCTCTTCACGGCTGGCGTTGTCGGCGGAGCCCGCGCCACCGTAGGCTTCCCAGGTGCTCTGCGAGAACTGCAGGCCGCCGTAGTAGCCGTTACCGGTGTTGATGTTCCAGTTGCCTGTGCTCTCGCACTGCGCCACGGCGTCCCAGTTGTTCGCCGAGGCGGTTGCGGTGGTCAGACCGGCCGGAACGGCGATCATCGCGCCGGCAACAGCGGCAAGACCAAGGGCACGGGTGGTGAACTTGCGATTGAAAGACATAAAGTATTTCCTGCCTGCGCCCACCGACTCGGTGATGAAAACTACCGCGTCCCTGCCCCTCAGTCATGTCGGGGATCCTCGAATCACGGGGCAGGCTTTCTGGCGTTCTGCGATTCGATTCGGCTCGGGTTGTTGTTCAAGCCGTGATCGAATGTAGCCGGTTTGCGATCTGAGATCACGTACCGATCACGACGCCATTTGTAGCGAGCATTGTCCAAACGAACACCGTTCACCCCTGGTCGACCGTAATAAATCCGTAATCACACCACTGTCGTTATAGCGTCGTAATGTGACGGGGCTCATAAGGAATCAGAGACCCCGATCACGTTTCTTTTCCGGCAATTCGGGCAGTCTGCCCACGCCCGGCCGGGGGATGATGGGTGAAAAGGAGGCGCACATGAGCACTCGCCGGACCCTGTTCACCGTCCTCGCGCTCGGCGTGGTCGCGGCCGTAGGCGTAGGTCTCTATCTGTTCCAGCCGTGGCGACTGTTCACCACGGTCACCGTCGACGAGGCACCGATCGTCGCGGTGGACGGCGCGCCACCGCCGGTGATCGCCGAGGGCACCTTCGTCTCCCACGAGCACGACACCTCCGGCACCGCCCAGCTCCAGCGCACGTCGGAGGGCACCGTCGTGCTCCGGATCGTCGACCTGAAGACCTCCGACGGGCCTGCCCTGCACGTCTGGCTCACCGACCAGCCGGTGATCGTCGACGACTGGCACAACTTCGACGACGGCGACCGCATCGACCTCGGCGCCCTGAAGGGAAACGAGGGCAGCCAGAACTACGAACTGCCCGCCGGTACGGATCTGGCCACAGTGAAGTCGGTCAGTATCTGGTGCGAGCGCTTCCACGTGTCCTTCGGCGCCGCCACGCTCGCGCCCGCGTAGGCGCCGCCCTGTCCGATCAGGGCCTGCCCCGACCCTTCAGCCATGCCTAGTGGGCACTCGAATCCCTCAGGCGAGCAAGCGCCGCTCGGTGGCCACCGCGACCGCCGCCGCACGGGTGTCGACCCCGAGTTTGTCGTAGATGCGGCCCAGATGCGTTTTCACCGTGGCCTCGCTGATGTGCAGTGCGCGGGCGATCTCGCGGTTGCCGAGGCCGTGGGCGAGCTGACCGAGGATGTCACGCTCACGCGCGGTGAGCGTGGGTCCTGGATTGCGCATCTTGGCCATCACCTTGGCGGCGACCGGCGCCGACAAGGCGGTCTGCCCGCCGGCGGCGGCGTGGATGGCGGCGAACAGTTCCTCCGGCCGCTCGGCCTTGAGCAGGTATCCGGTGGCGCCCGCCTCGATCGCGCGGGTGATGTCGGCGTCGGTGTCGTAGGTGGTCAGCACCAGGACGTGCGGGGTGGGGGCGGGCTGGGAGGTGATCCGGCGGGTCGCTTCGACACCGTCCATGTCACTACCGAGCTGCAGATCCATCAGCACCACGTCGGGGTGCAGGCTCGCGGCCAGCGTGACCGCGGTCGGTCCGTCGGCAGCCTCGCCGACAACCTCGATACCGGGCGCGCTCGACAGCAGTGCGTGCAGTCCGGCGCGGACGACCGCGTGATCGTCACAGATCAACAGGCGCACGGTGGTGGTCACGTGCCGATGTTAGTGCGCGCGTTCCCCGACGATGCGAATCCCTTCGCGGGCCGGCGCCGGCGCGGTCAGCGGATGTTCGTGGCGGCGTTCGCTTCAGTGGCCGGCGATCGCGTCGTCGATGATTCCGGGCGCGAGCGGAATCGCGGCGGAGAGCACCGTGCCGTCGCCGGCCGCGGATTCGATAGTGCAGGTGCCGCCGAGTTGGCGCACTCGCGCGCGAATCGCGGGCAGGCCGTGTCCACGATGTTGTTGCGGGTCGGCCTGCGCGTCGGGGTCGAAGCCGCGTCCGTCGTCGGCGACGTCGAGCACGATCTGGTCGTCGAGGCAGGTCAGGGTGATCGTGGCGGTGGTGGCCGCCGCGTGTTCGCGCACATTGGCCAGCGCGCCCTGGGCGATGCGCAGCAGGGTGGCCTCGACCCGCTGGGGCAACGGGCCCGGCGCTCCTTCTATATGGCAGCGCACGGTCAGGGTGTCCGTGGTCTCTCGTTCGGCGAGCGCGGCCAGCGCGGCGGGCAGGGATCCGCCCGCGGCGAGGTCGGCCGGGGCCAGATCGTGGACGAACCGGCGAGCCTCGGTGAGGTCACGTTCGGCGATGGCGGCGGCCGAGCGCAGATGCGTGTGCGCGAGTTGCGGGTCGCTGTCCCACACCAGGTCGGCGGCTTGGAGCAGCATGCGCTGACTCGACAGTCCCTGGGCCAGTGTGTCGTGGATTTCCATGGCCAGTCGTTGCCGTTCGGCCAGGGTGCCCGCCGTGCGTTCGGTGGCCGCCAGTTCCTGTCTGGTCCGCACCAGGTCGTCGATCAGCGCGGCCTGCCGTTCGGCCTGACGGCGCATTCCGACGAACAGCGCCGTGGTCACCGCCGCCACCGCGGGTGGGGCGAGCACCAGATTCGGATCGAGCCAGCCGGCGATGCGCACCTGACTCGACACCACCAGCGCGGTGAGTACCACGACCAGAATCACCGCGACCCGCTCCGACAGAATCCGCAGCCCCGTGTACACCAGTGGCACCGCGCACCAGGCGAAACTCGGCGCGAGTACCACAAGCACCGACCAGGTGAGCACCAGCATCGCGAACCACACCAGCCGACCCGACTGACGCAGCTCGCTCAGCGCGTACAGCACCGCGAGCACCACGGAGAGGACGACGATCAGCGGCGTCGACCGCGTCTCGCTGTGCCGGATCAGCCACCGCATCAACGACGCGGCGAGCAGCACATAGAACGCACTGTGGACGATGACGGCGAGCAGGCGCGTGTCGTCTCGCTGGGCGCCGAGCAACTGAGCCATGTCATCCACCTGGGTTCTCGGCGGCTGCCGCCGCGGTTGTCGGCCTCTCGACCTCGATCTTGCCTCCCGCGAGCACTTCGGCGTCGCACCCTCCGGTCGGTCCGGGTCGAGGCGGCCGAGAAAACAGCTCGGCCTGGGCGAACTGTTGATTCTTCCCGATGATCGCCCGCGGTGGGTCATCCGATCGGTTGACCCCGGTGTCGGCCGATCCGGCCCCGGAGTGCAGCCGGTACGCCGATCCGCGCGGGCCCGCGAGCGAACAGGATGGATATCAACAGGCCACGGCAGACCGCCGGCCGGCCGAGATCCGCACAGGAGCAGCCATGACCGCCAAGTCCACCACCCGCAACCGTCTCATCATCGCCGGCGCCACCGTCGGTGTCGTCGCCGCCGGTGTGGTCGGCGTCGTGACGGTCCAGGCGCAGGATCAGGACCCGGCCACTCGCACCCCCGTCGTCGTCAACGCCGCCGACGCCAACCTGGCCCAGTCGACTCACCTGTCGATCGCCGCCGCCACCAAGGCCGCGCAGACCGCCCTCGACGCCGCCGCCAAGGAGAACCAGCGGGTGAGCGTCGCGGTTGTCGACCGCAACGGCAATGTCATCGTCACCCTGCGCGGCGACGGCGCGGGCCCGCAGTCCTACGACGCCGCCCAGCAGAAGGCCTTCACCGCGGTCTCCTGGAACGCCCCCACCACCGAACTGGCCAAGCGCCTCGAGTCGGCTCCCCATCTGGCCGACATCGACGGCACCCTCTTCCTCGGTGGCGGCGCCCCGGTGAAGTCGAACAACGCCCCGATCGCGGGCATCGGCGTGGCAGGCGCTCCGAGCGGTGACCTCGACGAGAAGTTCGCCCAGGCGGGCGTCGCCTCGCTCGGAAGCTGATCAGGATCTGAAGTACTGTCCCCCTGCCGAATTCGGCAGGGGGACAGTGTTCATTCGGTGCGCCGGGCGCGCGCCCGGCGTTTACCCTCGTGCATCGCCTGGACTCGGGCGATCGGAATGGTGTGGCCCTCGGCGATCAAGTCGGCTGGAAGTACTTGTGGCGCAGGCATTTCCGTGTCCCACGGGTCAGCGTCACCGAGCAGGTCCCGCGCCGTACGTAGAGTGAAGTCGGCGGGGGTCACCGAGTCGATGTCGTTCCAGCGCACGGGAAAAGACACCGGTACACCCGGACGGATGCGCGGACTGTATGCCGCGATCACCGTTGCGCCACCGGCTCGCGTGGAGTCGAGAAAGACCTTGCCCGCGCGGTCCTCGCGGATGAACGCGGTGGTTCCGACGGTGGGGTCGATGCGCTCGGCCCTGGCCGCGACGGCCCGGGTCGCCGCCGCGGCGTCCTCGATCGCGACGCCGGGCTCGATCGGCACGTAGACGTGTAATCCCTTGGCGCCGCTGGTCTTCACCGCACCGGCGAGCCCGTCGGCCGCCAGCGCGGCCCGGATCAGCTGCGCACCCGCGGCTGCGTCGCGAAACGTCTGTCCCGGTGAGGGATCCAGATCCAGCACCAGGTGCGTCGGTCCCGCGCTGTGGTCGACCGGCAGCAGCAGCGGGTGGTATTCCACCGCGCGCTGGTTTCCGAACCACAGCAGCGTGCGCACGTCGTCGCCGAGCGCGTAGGTGACCTCGCGATGCGAGCTCTCGGCCCACACCGTCGCGCGCGGAACCCAGTCCGGAGTGTATTTCGGCAGGTTCTTCTGCATGAACGGCTCCTGCCCCGGCCGCACCCGCACCACCGACAGCACCCGCCCCCGCAACACCCGAACGAGCCGCTCCCCCACGAACTCGAGATAGTCGACCAGATCCCGTTTGGTCGCCTCGGCCCCGTCGAACAACGGCTGATCGAGATTGCTCATCTCCACCCCACCGCGCAGCTCTTTGCTGGTCATGGCCCCACCCTGCCCCGCTGCCAGAGGGCGGTCAACCGGTCATGGACACAAACCCGCCGCCCGGCCACAGCCGAACGCGGGGCGCCTCGATCTGCCGTCACCACCCGTTTTGGTCGATCACCAGGTCGTCGGCTATCGTATGTTCCGCGCGGCTCACCCCGGTGAGCTGTAGTTCTGGCCCCGTCGTCTAGCGGCCTAGGACGCCGCCCTCTCAAGGCGGTAGCGCGGGTTCGAATCCCGTCGGGGCTACAAAGAGAACTCCTCGGTCATGGTGACCGGGGAGTTTTTTTGTGCCCGCGTCTTGTGCCCGGAGTGCAACACATTGACAGACGTTGCACGGTTCATACACTGTAGGAAACGGTGCATGGAGGTGACGTGATCGAGCAGACGGCGTTGGAGAAGCGACTCCAGGACGCCGCGGCGCGTCCCGATGCCGTGAGCGCGTTCCGCGCCGCCAGGGCCGTATTCCTGGCCGGGCACCGACTCGAGATGAAGGAACTCGCCGTCGCGCTCGGGGTGAACCGGGCGACGCTGTTCCGATGGGTCGGCGGGCGCGACGAACTACTCGCCGAGGTGATCTGGTCGGTCGCCGAGCCGACCTTGCGTCGCGCGGCCGCCGCGGCTCCCGGCCACGGCGCGTACCGCATCGCGACGATCCTCGGTGATTTCGCCCAGGCCACCAACACCTCCTATGCCTTCCGCCAGTTCCTGCTGCGCGAACCCGAGCGGTCGCTGCGACTGCTCACCACACGCGCGGGATCGGTGCAGCACCGCGTCGTCGCGATCGTGGAAGAGCTACTCGCCGAGGAGATTTCGGCCGAGAATCTCGATCCGCTGCTGCCGGTGCCCGAGTTGGCGCTGCTGCTGGTGCGGATCACCGAGACCTTCATCTACACCGATGTGATCAGCGGTGAGGAACCCGACGCGGCCAGAGTTGTCCGGGCGTCATTGGTTCTGCTGGGCGAACGGCCCGAACAGTAAGTCAGCGAAAGGACACCATGAAGCGCTCCATCTTTACCGAGGATCACGACGCCTTCCGCGCGTCGGTCGCCGAGTTCGTCAAGCGCTCGATCGAGCCGAATGCCGAACGCTTCGTCGAAGAACGGGCGATCGACCGTGAAACCTGGCTCGCGGCAGGCGAACTCGGCTACCTCGGCCTGGGAGTGCCCGAGGAGTTCGGTGGCAGCGACGCGGGCGACTACCGCTTCAACGCGGTGTTCGGCGAGGAGCTGTCGAAGGCGAGCGCCGCGATCGCGTCCTCGTTCGGCATCCACTACGACGTGTGCGCCCCTTACATGGTCGAACTCACCAACGACGAACAGAAGCAGCGCTGGCTCCCGAAGTTCTGCACCGGCGAGATCATCACGGCCATCGGCATGACCGAGCCGTCGGGCGGCTCCGACCTGGCCGCGCTGAAGACCACCGCCGTGCGCGACGGCGACGACTGGATCGTGAACGGCTCGAAGACGTTCATCACCAACGGTTTCAACGCCGACCTGGTGATCGTCGCCGCCCGCACCAGCCCGGAGAAGAAGGCCAAGGGCATCACGCTGTTCGTCATCGAGACCGGCATGGACGGCTTCACTCGTGGTCGCAAGCTCGACAAGGTCGGTCAGCCCGAATCCGATACCGCCGAACTGTTCTTCGACAATGTGCGTGTCCCCGACGCCAACCGGCTCGGCGAGGTCGATCGTGGCTTCATCGCCATGATGGAGCGGCTGCCGCAGGAACGCATCGGCGCGGCGGTCTCCAACCTCGCGCACGCCTCGGCGATCCTGGACGAGACGCTGCAGTACGCCAAGGAGCGCAAGGCATTCGGGCAGCAGATCGGCAGCTTCCAGTACAACAAGTTCCTGTTCGCCGAGCTGGTCACCAAAATCGAAGTGACACAGGCGTTCGTCGATCAGGGCATCGTCGCCCACGCTGCCGGTGAGCTGTCCGCGGTCGACGCGGCGAAGGCCAAGTGGTGGTCGGCGCAGGTGCAGAACGACGTGCTCGACGCGTGTGTGCAGTTGCACGGCGGCTACGGCTACATGCGTGAATACCGGGTCGCGCGGGCGTGGATGGACGCCAGGGTGACCAAGATCTGGGCGGGCTCCAACGAGATCATGAAGGAACTGATCGGCCGCGATCTGGGTCTGTAGCGCACGGATAGCGTCGCGCCCGGCGTAGGAGCCACCGGGCGCGACGCGTCGCCGGTCAGTTCAGGATGATCGGCAGCGCGGCCAGATCGTTCTGCGTGAGCACCGGCAGGTTGCCGATCTCACTGTCGGGCACGGCAAGGCGCAGCTTCGGGAAGCGGGCGAACAGCGCGGGCAGCGCGATCGCGGCTTCCAGACGCGACAGCGCGGCGCCGGGGCAGATGTGCGGGCCGTAGCCGAAGGCCAAGTGGCGGTTGGCGGTCGGGCGGGTCACGTCGAACTCGTCGGCGGTCTCGCCGTGCACCGCGGTGTCGCGGCCGACGGCACGGTAGGACATCACCACGCCCTCACCCTTGGCGATCACGGTGTCGCCGACAACGATGTCCTCGGTGGCGAAACGCATCAGCAGGTGCGAGACCGGGCCGTCCCAGCGCAGCGATTCCTCGATGACCTGCTTCCACTCCACTTCCCCGGCAAGGACTTTCGCCAGCTGCTCGGGTTCGGCGAGCAGCGCGCGCACGGTGTTGATGATCAGGCTGACGGTGGTCTCGTGGCCCGCGGCGACGAGAGCCTTGATGTTGCCGATCGCCTCTTCCTCGGTGAGCGGCTCGCCGCCCTCGTCGGCGGTGACGAACGCCGAGGTCAGATCATCGGCCGGGTCGGCGATCTTCTGCCGGACCAGGTCGGTGAAGTACACATCGAGGCCGCCGATCACCTCGAGGCGCTCGTCCTGCGGGGTCATCACCGAGAAGAACTTCTTGTACCACTCGAGCAGCTGCGCGTGGTCTTCGCGCGCGACGCCCATCAGGTCGCCGACCACGCGCATCGGCAGCGGGTAGGCGAAGACCTCCTTGAGGTCCACGGCAGCGCCGTCGGCGCCGGCGGCTTCGAGGTCGTCGAGCAGGTCGGCGGTCAGCTGTTCGATCACCGGACGTAGCTCTTCCAGCCGCCGCGGGGCCAGTGCCTGGGCTGTCTTGAGCCGCAACCGGCGGTGCTCGGCACCGTCGACGCTGAACATCGAACGGTCGACGAGGACCATCCCGATCAGCGGCCACTGGGTGGTCACCACGCCGTCGGCATACAGCGACCACGCGTTGATGTCCTTGACCAGCCGGGTGTCGGTGGTCAGCTGACGCGCGAGGGCGTGATCGGTGACCGTCCAGGCGGGCACACCGAGCAGGTCGATCCGGGTGATCGGACCGAGTGCTCGAAGTCGGGCGGTTTCCCCGTTGAGGTCACCGACCATGGGGTCGATGGCGAAAGGGCATGGCGAGCTCACGAGAAACCTCCGACGGGTCGAACTGGTGTGAAACGAACGGGCAGTGCGGTCATGCCCCGAAGGAAAGCCGAAGGTCGCCGGGTGAGCTGGTCGGCGCGCACCCCGAGGTCGACATCGGGCAGCCGGTCGAGCAGCACCTCGATCCCGGTCCTCGCGATGATCTCGGCGATCTGCTGCGCCGGGAAAGGGCAGCGATATTCACCGTAACTGAACGCGAAGTGCGCGTTGTTGCCGGTGGGTACCGAGCCGCCATCGGTAAACGATTGGCGCACATGCGGATCCAGATTCGCGGCCGCGAGACCGAGCAGCAGCAGGTCGCCCGAACGAATCGTCTTGTCGGCGAGACGGGTGTCGCGCGCTGCCCAGCGCCCCGCCAGAATCGAGGTGGGACCCTCTTCCCAGAGCACCTCGTTCATGGCCTCACCGACACTGCGCCTGCCACCGCCGAGCGCGTTCGCGAACCGGTCGTCGGTGAGCATCAACCGCATGGAGCTGCCGAGCCAGTCGGCGGTGGTGAGGTGACCCGCGGCGGCGATCGCCATCAGGTCGTTCATGTATTCCTCGTCGGTGAACGGCTCGGGGTCGGCCAGCATCATCGAGGCCAGATCCCCAGCGGGACGTGCCCTTTTCGCCGCGACCAGGCGGGCCATGTGCTCGGCGAAGCGGGCGTGCCCGGACTGGGCGTCGGCGCCACCGTCGGCGAGCTGTTTCATCGCCAGGGCGAGGTCTGCGGCATCGATGTCGGGCAGACCGAGGATGCGCGCCAGCGCGAGCGCGGGCAGCGGCACCGCGAACTCGGCGATCAGGTCGGCGCTGCCGCGCCCACAGAACCCGTCGACGAGACGGTCGGCCAGTTCCTCACAGGCTCTGCGCAATTCGAAGTGATCCACCGCGTCCAGTGCCGGTTCCACCATCGCCAGGTGCCTGCGGTGTTCGGCGCCCGCGGTGAAGTAGATCGAGGGCATCGGGTGCCCGATCATCGGCAGCAGCGGCCAGTCCTCCGGAACCCGGCCCCACTGATTCCACAGCGACACATCGCGCGGGAACAGCAGTGGATCGCTGGTCACCTGGTGCAGTTCGCGATAGCCGATGATCAGCCACGCCGGAAAACCGCCCGGCAGCTCTACCTCGACGACCGGGCCGTGGTCGCGGCGCATCCGCCGGTAGACCTCGTGCGGTTCGATGTGGAACTCGGGCCCGCTCAACGGCACCGCGCCGGTGATCGGGCAGGCGCCGGTCGGTGTGCTCATCAGACGGTTTCTCCCTGCGGGACAGCGGAATACAGGTGCTCGACCAACGTGATCAGCACCTGCTTGCTCGATTCGCGCGAGCGCGCGTCACACATCACCAGCGGCACCGCCGGATCGAGATCGAGCGCGTCACGCACCGCTCCGGGCGAATGGGAATCGCCGAAGTCGTTGCAGGCGACCACGAACGGAGTGCCCTGATGTTCGAGCCGGTCGATCGCGTACCAGGAGTCGCTGATCCGGCGCTGGTCGACCAGCACGATCGCGCCGAGCGCACCGGCGAACAGCCGGTCCCACAGGAACCAGAACCGCTGCTGACCAGGAGCTCCGAACAGATACAGCACATGTTCGTCGTCGAGGGTGATGCGGCCGAAGTCGAAGGCGACGGTGGTGGTCGACTTGCCGGGCACACCGCTGGTGTCGTCGACACCTGCCCCGACGTCGGTCATCGTGGCTTCGGTGTCGAGGGGCCGGATCTCGCTCACCGAGCGCACCAGTGTCGTTTTGCCGACACCGAATCCGCCGATCACCACGATCTTCAACCCGTGCATTGCCGTGCTGTGCAGCGGCGCTCGAGCCCGCTCGGGCACGTTCTCAGAGCTTGCGAAGTCCAACGAGCACCTTCTCGAGGGTGGAAGCGTCCAGCGACATCGCCGCCGACAGCGGTGGGCGCACCGTGATCTTGCCCGAGGCCAGCAGGTCCGACAGCACGACCGTGGCCACCCCGACGGGCAGGCGCAGCTCGGCCGCGATCTCCACCACGGCGGTCGGCGCCCGGCACATGTCGAGGATCGCGGCCTGCTCCGAGGACATGCCCGCGGTGGGCGCGGACTCGCTGACCACCAGGGTGACCAGGTCGAAGTCCTCGGTTACGGGGGCGCGTCCGCCGGTCAGCGTATAGAAACGGTCGGGATCGTCGTCGCGACCCGCCCTGGTCACTCGATCGCTCCGCGTCTGGGCTGGGCAGCCAGATGCTCACCGAGCTGTTCGACCAGCTCGTGCATCGTGTGGCCGACCAGACCGGCATCGGCATCCTCGGCGGCGACCACCGCCAGGTGCGCGCCGCGCCCCGCCTCGACCACGAACAGGATGCCGCCGTAGAACTCGGTCATCGACTGGCGAACTCCGCCACGCCCGTCACCGAACTCCACGGATGCCCCGTGCGACAGGCTCTGGAATCCGGCGGCGATGGCGGCCAGCTGATCGGCGCGGTCCACATCGAGTTCCGGTGTGTGGCAGATCTTGAGCCCGTCGCCGGACAGCAGCAGGGCGTGCCTGGCGCGCGGGGTGCGGGCGAGCAGCTTCTCGAGCAGCCAGCCGAGGTGGGCGGGGGCGGTGGTGGTCATCGGTCCTCCATGGGGTCGGGAGCCGCGGCGGCGCTGCCCGGTTCGTGGCTTGTGGTGCGGCCCGGCGCGGAGCGCTGGAAGGCACCGAGGGCAGTGGGCTTGGCCGGTGCCGCCTTGGCGGCGGGTGCGGCGGTGAGACCTTCGGGGTGGACCTGGGCCAGGGTGTCGCCCCGGCGGCGTTTCGGCAGCGAGGGCGAGGTCGGGACCGCGCCGTCGGTCTCCGGTCGCGCGTGCTGGCCGGCCGGCTCGCTGAAATCCATGGTGCCGGTGTCGGTTCTGCGCGGGATCGGACTGTCGAACTGGCTCAGCGTGGCGGGTTCGGCGAAGCGTGGCGCCGCCACCACATTGCGGCTGCGGCGTTCGGCGCGGGCGGTGAGCTCGCGCGGGATGACGACGACGACCGCGGTGCCGCCGATCGCCGACGGCCGATACGACACGGTGAGTTCGTGCTTGCGCGCCAGATGCCCGACCACCGCGAGGCCGAGCCGGGTACCCGACAGCGAGGCGAGATCCACGCCCTTGCCCTTGTGATCGCGCCCGGTGACGGCGGATTCGGCGCGGCGCAGCGCGGAATCGCTCATGATCAGGCCGCTGTCCTCGATCGTGATCACCACGCCCGCGGGCACTTCCGCGGCGTAGACGTGCACCTCGGTGGTGGGCGGCGAGAAGTTGCAGGCATTGTCGAGGAGTTCGGCCAGTGTGTGCATCACGCCTTCGGCGGCGTGCCCGGCGATGCCGACCTCGGCGATCGCCCGCAGCCGCACGCGCTGATACCCGGCGACACGGCCCATCGCGCCGCGCAGAATCGATTCCATCGCGATCGGTTTCGCCCAGCGGCGGCCGGTGCGCGCACCGGACAGGACCGCGATGCTGTCGGCCAGTCGTCCGGCCTGGGCGGTGCGATGGTCGATGTGGAGCAGGTCGGTGAGCACTCGCGGGTCGGCGTGGCGGTGTTCCATCTCCCGCAGTTCGGCCAGCATCGAGGTGGTCATCGCCTGGATGCGGCCGGCCGCACCGGCGAAGGCGGCCAGTGCCGCCGCGCCCCGGCGCGAGTTCTCCTGGGCTTCCCACGCGTACGCGGCGGTGTGCTCGTCGGCCTGGGTCAGGCGCGCGCTCGCCTCGGCCACGGTCGCGGCCAGTTGCTGCTCGGCCTGCTGGGCAGCGGCCAGACTCGCACGCGCCTGCGCGCGCTGACGCAGGGCGAACCACACCGCGGGGCAGCCGATCAGTGCCGCGGCCACCGCCGCGGCGAGCACCGGGATGCCGATGGCCGGTGGCGTGAACACCGCGGTCACCGCGGCGATCGCCACCACCGCCACGCCGGCGCCGAGCACCACAGATCCGGCGCTGTCGCCGGACGCCTTCGGCGCAGCTACTGTCTGTGCCATCGGCAGTACTTCCGCAGTACTCACAGGCCCCCTGCCATAGTGGTCGATCAAACACGCAGCAAGGCAGCCTGTTTCGAAGTCGGAGTCGAGCATATCGAGCCCCCGCCCGACCTGCCACTCGACCGATCAGGGTTCACCGGCCGTTGGGGTACGGGTCAGTATCGGGCCTGGTCACGGCAGGTGGGGCGAGACGGCGATCACGTCGCCAGAGCAGGTGCGATGACCGTTGCCATGGCTCGGTAGCCGGAGTCGTTGGGATGCAGGTGATCACCGCTGTCGAACGCGTCGGCGAGGCGGGTGCGATCACCGGGAGTGGCCAGCGCTCGTTCGAGATCGACCACCGTGTCGAAAGCGCCCGACTCCCGAATCCAAGTGTTCACCTCGGTCCGCAATCGTTCCTTCTCCGGCGAGTAGTACGCGGAACCGGCGAACGGCAGAATGGTCGCGCCGACGATGCGCACGCCCGCCGCGCGCGCCTGCGCGATCAAGTCGCGGTATCCGACGATGAGCTGCTCGGTCGAAACCGGCGGGAAGACAACCCCGTCCGGGCCCGCACTGCCCGACAGGCCGATGTCGTTGATCCCGATCAGGACGACGGCGGTGCCGACGCCCGGTTGGTCGAGAACGTCGCGACGGAACCGCGCCAGCGCGCTGTCGCCGAGCACGGTCGAGTCGGTGAGCAGCCTGTTGCCGCTGATTCCGGCGTTGACCACCGGGCCGTGGTGGCCTACCGCCGCGAGCTGGTCGGGGTAGCGCAGGTCGGCGTCGGGGGTGGAGCGGTAGCCGTCGGTGATCGAATCGCCGAAGGCCACGGTGACGTCGCCGGTGCTCGACCGCAGCGTCTCGATGCCCGCCACGTAGTACCAGGACTGCGAGGTGTCGGTGAACTGCGCCGCCGACGGGTCGTCGGCGTGATCGCCCTGCGCTCGGTAGCTGGTGGCCAGCGACTGGCCGTGCTGAGTCGCGGGGCCGGTGGGTCGGTCGAAATAGAGCGTGACCGCGATCGATGACCCCACGGTGCGCACCGCGTCGCTGATCACCTCGGCCCCCGGTGCGATCACGAAGGTGGACTGCCCGCCGACGCTCAACCCCCGCACCGATTCCGGGACGATCGCCGCTCCGCCCGCGCTGGCGGCCACCGTCGCCGCCGACACGGGCAGGGGGTACTCGCCGAAGCGATTCGACAACCGAATCCTGACTCGCGGCCCCTCCTGCGACAGGCGAAACACCTGTCGCACAGTCTGATCGGCGAAACCCATCGCCGACCAGTTCTGGTAGACCGGGTACTGCACAGCGGTCGTCCAGGCACTCGACCACGAGGTTTCGGTGTCGCGCGCACCGAACGCCACCAGGATGAGCGCGGCCACGGCGGCGACGGGCGCGGCGATCCACCGCGGGCGCACCGTCAACGCAGCGACCATGTCATGCCGAAAGCCGCCAGAGCGTCGAGGAATTCGACCGGCTCGAACAGCTCGGCGGGTGCCTGCGCGCCCGGCTTGCCCACACCGGCGGCGATTCGCGTCGCGACCTCGACCGCGAGCTGGGCGCTGTTGCGGTAGGCGTCGGGACCGCGGCCGATCCCACGCAGGGTCCGGCCGTCGCGGTGGATGTCGACGACCATCGAGTACGCGGCCGGGGCCGACGGCGTTTCGGGCGCGGCGTCCAGATCGGCTTCGGTGACGGTGCCGACGATGTCGAAAATCGACTTCGCGAGTACGCCCTCCACCGAGCGTGCCGTGGTGTGGCGCGGAATCGTCACCACGGAGGGTTGCGGAAACTTCAGCACTGCAATGGGTTCCGTCTCGTCTGGAAGTAGGAAGGTGGTCCGGCGGGGCTGGGGACCGGTGTGGAATTCGCCGTCGGACCAAGACAGGCCGCCACTGGTGAAGACATCTAGATTCTGGAAGACGGTGCGCATACTTCCGCGCGAGCCCTCACCGCCGGGCGTGGCGACATGGCTCAGGACGATCTCGTCGGCGCCGCCGAGTCGCTCGGCGCCGAGGTGGGCGAGCAGGTCGCCGAAGATCCCCGCTTCGGTGGTCGCGGTCGAGAGCGTCACCCCGGCTTGCGCCGCGAGCGGGCCGAATTCGGCGAAGACCTTCTCGACGAAGAGCTGTTCCCCCGCGACGTCGACGTAGTGGACGCCGGCGGCGATGGCGGCGCGCAGCACTCCCTCGCCGCGACCGGTGTAGTCGGGCAGCGTACTGATCACGGCGTCGACGTCGGCGAACGCGGCGACGAGCGCGGCGTGATCGTCGGCGGCGGCGACGCGGACCTCGGCGGCGAGTCCGGCGAGCCGCGCGGCGTCGCGGCCTACGGCCACGGTCTCGATACCGCGCTCGCGCAGTTCCCGCACCGCGAATGTTCCGACGTGGCCACTGGCTCCGTAGACGGCGATCTTCATGTCGTGCTCCTTGTGCTCATCGGGCTGATGAACACAGCGTATGAACCATTCGTGAGACAAGAAATCATCCAGAATCTTGTCTGGATATCCGACCGTCTCTGCGAGTACCGTTTTGAACATGGATCTGCTGAGCGATGTCCTGGCCACCGCGAAGACCGGCAGCCCAGCCTCCGGCATGTTCGTGCGGCACGCGCCGTGGGGTCGGGCGTATCCACGCATCGAGAGCGCGGGCTTCCATGTGATTCTGCAGGGTTCGTGCTGGCTGACGCGACCCGATGCGCAGCCGCTGGCACTGGGCGCCGGTGACGCGGTCTTCATGCCTCGCGGGGTCGCCCACGATCTGCTCGACCAGCTCGACAGCCCGGTGACCGAAACCGCGGGCCCCGAGGATGTCCGGATCGTGACGGGGCCGGGTGCTCCCGCGACCCTGCTGTGCGGTTCCTACCAGCTCGCCGCCGACCGAACCCATCCGCTGCTGACGGAACTGCCCGAGGTGGTACACATTCCGGCCCGGCTCGGCACGCATCCGTCGCTGCGCGCCGCGGTGGACCTGCTGGCCGACGAGCTCACCCACCCCCACCCCGGCGCCGACGCGGCGATACCCCCACTGCTGGACCTGCTGCTCCTCTATCTCCTGCGCGCCCGGCTCGCGGACTCCGCCCAGACGACCGGCTGGGCGGCCGCGGTCGCCGACCCGGACATCTCCCGCGCCCTGCGCGCCGTCCACGACGACCCCGCCCACGGCTGGACCGTCGAATCCCTGGGCGCCCGAGCAGGTCTCAGTCGCGCCGCCTTCGCCAAACGTTTCACCACGCTGGTCGGCGAGCCCCCGCTGACCTACCTCACCCGCTGGCGCATGCTCACCGCTGCCCGCCTGCTCCGCGACACCGACCATCCACTCTCGACCGTCGCGAGGCACACCGGATACAGCTCCGAGTACGCCTTCAGCAAAGCCTTCAAACGCGAATTCGGCACGGCACCTGGCCGATACCGCTCGACATCGACCGAGGTCCTGCTCGCGGGCGCGCGGTAACCGTCAGTCGAGCACAGCCGTAGTCCTCCACCTCGACGAGCAGATCCGGCTCACCGAGCGCAGCCACCCCGATCAACGTGATCGGCTTGACCGGATCCACACCGAGCTTCGCCGCCGCCCCGGCAACGCCTTCGCCGCTCCTCGACACGCGAGATCAGTTGAGTTGGGCTACAGCGGCTTTCGTTGCCTCGGCGACGAGGTCGTTGGAGGGGTCGGCGTTCTGGTCCGGCTTGGTGGTGAGGACGGCGAGGACCAGGGGCGCGCGGTGAGGGGGCCAGGCGATAGCTACGTCGAGGGCGGAGCCGTAGGCGGGGCTGCCGGTTTTGTCGCCGACGATCCAGTCCGTGGGCAGACCTGCCTTGATGCGTTTGGCGCCGGTCTTGCTCGCCTTCAGCCACGTGGCGAGCTGGGCGCGTTCGGGTTCCGGGAGCGCGGTGCCGACGACGAGTGCACGGTAGTTCGCCACCAGGGCGGCAGCGGTGGTGGTGTCGCGTTCGTCGCCGGGGATCGCGGTGTTGAGTTCGGGCTCCCAGCGATCGAGACGGGACACGGTGTCACCCAGGCTGCGCAGAAAGGCGGTGAATCCCGCTGGGCCACCGAGCAATCGGAGCAGCATGTTGCCCGCGGTGTTGTCGGACAGGGTGATCGCCGCGTCGCAGAGCGCGGTGACGGTCATGCCGGTGTCGATGTGTTTTTCCGTCTCCGGCGAGTTCACGACGATGTCGGCCGCGGTGTAGCGGATGACCTGGTCGAAATAGCCGGTGGACAGCGGATGCGCCTGCAGGAGTGCGCCGCACGCCACACCCTTGAAGGTCGAGGCCATCGGGAAGCGTTCGCCCTCCCGGTAGTCGACCGTGGCTCCGCTTGCGGTGTCAACTACCGACAGACCCAGTCGGGCGCCGTATTTCGCCTCCATGTCGGCGAATGTCGCGGTGGCGGGCACGGCCGCCGAAGTACTCGGTGCCGGTTCGGCGTCGTTGCGCGAGCAGGCGGTGCACGTCACGGCCGAGATCGCCAGCGCGACGGCGGCGATCCGGGTGCGGAGGCGGGGCGTCAGTGTGGAGGAAGTCACCGGTGCACGCAATCATCGCCGACCGGTTCGAAGCCAATACCGGACAGCGGGCTGGACGAGTCGCACCCGATATCACCGCAGGTGAACAGCGGTAAGGCGACAGGGAAGACCGATACCCACCAGCTCGTCCGCCCAGATCGACCGAGCCGTGGCAACAGCGCTGGTTCAATGGCCGATATGGATCTGATCCGCCACCTCCGGTTCTTCGTCTCCGTCGCGGACGAGGGCCACTTCGGGCGGGCAGCAGCGGCACTCGACATGACCCAACCTCCCCTGTCGCAGGGGTTGCGCCGCCTCGAACAACATCTCGACGTCGAACTCATCCACCGCACCAGCCAGGGCGCGCTACTCACCACCGCGGGCAAACACCTGTTGCCGCGTGCCCGGCTGCTCGTCGACGACGCCGACCGATTGCTCGCCGAATCACTGCGGATCGCGCAGCTCAGCGGGACCGTGCGGTTCGCGGCGACGACCGCGCTCCCCGATCGTCTGGTCACCGCGTGTGTCACCGGCTTGCGCGCCGCGGGTGGCAGCGTGGCGACGACACTGGCCACGACCGTCGATCTCGTCGCCGAGGTGCGCGCGGGCATCTGCGATGTGGCGGTGATCGAACATCCGGCGCTGGTCGACGGGGTGGAGGCCGGACCGGTGGTGAAGTTACCGCGCTGGTTGGTGGTACCCGCCGAGCACCGCACCACCACCGCCGAACGACCGACCTTCCCGATGCTCGCCGGACTGCACTTCGCGCATCCACCGCGCGCCGCGAACCCGCCCGCCTTCGACAGCATCATCGACCTGCTGCGGGAACGGGGGCTGGACGCACCACCACTCGCGGCACCCGACGATCGGGCGGTGTTGGCCGCGGTGGCGGCGGGCACGAGTTTCGGCGTCACCGCCACCTCGCCGACGCCGACACCGGGGGTGGCCTGGCTCACGCTGGCACCGCAGTCGATTGCCCTGCGGATCAGGGTAATTCGCAGAGCGGACGCGGGAGCGCATGCCGATGCGCTGGATCGGGTGCTGTACCGGGAGCGGCTGCGATGAGTGTGTTCGACGCGGCGGTGCCGGCATGACGGAATCGGCGAGTGCCCGGATCCGTGCCGTGTTCGCCGATGCGGGCTGCGTCGGCTGGTTGCACGCCCGGCGCTGCGATGGGTCCGCCGGCGAGATCTCCGTCGGTGGGCACGAGCGGGTGGTGATCGCGTCGGTCTACAAACTGCTGCTGCTGGCAGCGTTCTTGCGACAGGTCGACCACGGCCTGATCGACCCCACCGGCCGGCTCACCATCGATCCCGCCGACTGCACGCCGGGCCCTACCGGCCTTGCGGCACTCCATGATCCGGTCACGCTGAGCCGCCGCGATCTGGCGGCATCGATGATGACCGTGTCCGACAATGCCGCCGCTGATGTCCTGCTCGGCGAGGTCGGTCTCGCCGCGGTGAGCGAGCTGGTGCACGAGCTCGCCCTGACGGATACCAGGATCGTCGGCGGTACGGCCGACCAGCACCGCAGCCTGGTCCGCGATACCGATACCCACAGCACCGCAGAGGCTTTCGCGGTCCTGGCGGACAACGACGAGGCGTGGACCGTCTCCGCCTACGACCCCTCCTACGCCAGCGCGACCACACCCGAGGAGATGACCCGGTTCCTGGGGAAGCTGTGGACCGGTGACATATTGTCCACGGCCGGTACGGCATTCGCGCGCACGGTGATGAGCAAGCAGATCTGGCCGCACCGCATCGCCGCCGGATTCCCCCATCGCGGAGTCCTGGTGGCGGGCAAGACCGGCACCATCGGGGTGATCCGCAACGAAGTCGCCGTCGTCGAATTCCCTGGCGAAACACCGGTAGCGGTAGCGGTCTTCACCCGCGCCGCCCGCGCGGATCCGATGCTGCCGGTGGTCGACACCGCGATCGGCGAGGCGGCACGGATCGCCGTCACCGAACTGCGCCGCCCGCGCTGAGGTGACAACTCCCTGACGACCATGGCTAGCATCGTCGTTTGTGGGTGGAGATTCTTCCGGCTTCGGCCGAGTGCAGAAAACCGGGATCGCGGCGGGGGCGCTGGGTGTGGTGCTGGCGGTGGCGACTCCGTTGCTACCGGTTCAGCAGCAGCGCGCGAGCCTGGAGTGGCCACAGCCCCAGTCGATGCAACTCAGCGCGCCACTCGTGGACTACGTGCCGTTGTCGCTCGACGTGAGCATTCCGTGTACGGCGTTGCGCGACATGACCGGCGGGACAGTCCTGGCCACCGTTCCCGCCCAGGCGCCGCGAGCAGGATCGAAAGGCTTGGTCGCGCGCATCGAGGACCGGCCGGGAGCCGGGCGCACATTGTCCGTGGTGCTACGCGACAAGCTGCTGTTGAGCGCGCCGATCGCGGATATCGCGGGGAACGCCCCCGTACAAGAGAGCTCGGCCGCCGACGGCCGGGATGGCACACAACCGCCCCCCACCGACGCGGACCGGCCACCTGCCCCCAACGGCACACCGCCCACCGGCGGCACTCCACCCAACAACGCACCACCCACCAGCGGCACCCCACCCAACAACGCACCACCCGCCAGCGGCACCTCACCCGGCGGTGCACCGCCCCTTAGCGGCACCCCGCCCAACGGTGCACCGCCCTCTGGCGGCGCCACTCCGAACGGTGCGCTACCACCCGGCGGCACCACTCCCAACGGTGCGCTACCACCCGGCGGCACCACTGCGCCTAACGGCGCGCCACCCACCGGCACCACCCCACCCCACGGCGCTCCCGCTCCTGGCAGCACTCCCCCTTCGGGCGCGGTTCCGCCGAACGGGCCGAGCGGTGCACCGTCCTCGACGACGAAGCCACCGGCCGGACCGGGCGGCACGCCCGGTCCGGCCGTGCCCGAGACCGCACACGACGCCCGATGCGGAGCGCTGACCGTGGTTTCCACCGGCTCGAGCACCACCGCCGAGCTCACCGGTATGACCCGGGCCGACGGCTCGCCGATGAAGACGACCGTGGACGCTGATGTGCGCCCGCAGGTGGTCGGGGTCTTCACCGAGTTGGATCGCGGACGGATGGGAGACGCGCGGCTGCATGCCGAGATCGATGCGCGGTTCTCGTCGAGTCCGAGTGGCTGGAAAGTGGCGGCGATCGTCGGGGCGGTGTTGAGCGCCTTGCTCGCCCTGATCTGCCTGCACCGCGGCGACGCTCGCGACGGCCGCCGGGCGCGTCGCGTTCTGCCCGCCCGGTGGTGGCGGTTCACCGGTCTCGACGCGGTGGTCGCGGGCACATTGGTCAGCTGGCATGTGTTCGGCGCCAACAGTTCTGACGACGGCTACATCCTCACGATGGCGCGCGCGTCGAAGGAAGCGGGCTACACCGCCAATTACTACCGCTGGTTCCAGGTCGCCGAGGCACCGTTCGGGTGGCCCTACGAGGTGCTCGCCCAGATGACCCGGGTCAGCGAGATCGGGGTGTGGATGCGGTTGCCCGCCTTACTCGCCGGGTTCGTGTGCTGGCTGGTGCTCAGCCGGGAAGTGCTGCCGCGCCTGGGTTCCGGTGTGCGCGCGAGCGGGGTCGCGCGCTGGACCGCGGCCCTGGTGTTCCTGTCGATGTGGCTGCCCTACAACAACGGGCTGCGTCCCGAACCCCTGATCGCGGTCGGCGCGCTCCTCACCTGGTGCTCGATGGAACGGGCGATCGCCACCCGCCGCCTGTTGCCCGCCGCCGTCGCGGTGCTGATCGCCGCGTTCTCCCTGGCGGCCGGTCCCACCGGATTGATCTGCGTGGCAGCACTGCTGGCCGGTTCGCGACCGGTGCTGCGCACGATCATCGCCCGCGCCAGACCGGCTTCGGGCGCCGGCGCGTCCGCTCGCGGAACTGTGGTCCTCCGATACGCCGCACTCGTGGCCCCGATCGTCGCCGCGGGCACTCTCGTACTGGTCGTCGTCTTCGCCGACCAAACCTTCTCGACCGTCCTCGAAGCCACCCGCGTGCGCCAGCTCGTCGGCCCCGACATGTCCTGGTTCGAGGAACGCACCCGCTGGGATTCCCTGCTGTCGGTCAACCCCGACGGCTCCCTGGCCCGTCGCTTCGGCGTCCTCGCCATGCTCCTGTGCCTCGCGGTCGGCATCGTCGCGACGCTGCGCCGCGGTCGGATCCCGGCGACCGCGCGTGGCCCGGTGACCCGAATCCTCGCCGTCGTCTTCATGGCACTGCTGCTGATGATGTTCACCCCCACCAAGTGGACGCATCATTTCGGCGTCTACGGGGGCCTGGCGGCCGCACTCGCCGCGATCACGGCAATGGCGCTGGTCCGCGTCGGCCGGAAGTATCTGCGAACACTGTTCGCCGCCGCGGTGCTGTTGCTGCTCGCCGTGAGCTTCACCGGCTCCAACGGGTGGTGGTACGTCTCCGGCTACGGGGTTCCGTGGCCCGACCGCGCCCCCACGCTCGGCGGGATCGAGGTGTCGACCCTCTTCCTCGCCGCGACAGCCGCAACCCTCCTCGCGGCCCTGTTCCAGTACTACCGTGCAGGCATCGAGCCCTCGGCCGTAGGAGACGGTGCCGATGGCCTCCGCGACCCGGGCGATGACGACGGTGGCACCGGTGATCACGGAACCGATGGCGAGGCCGCCGGTTCTGACACGAGTCGAGTACTCGAACGCGGAAGCGGCGTGCAGCGGAAGTCCGGTGGCGGTATCGGTCGCCGCAGGCCGAATCGCAAGATCCCGGCCGTCGCACCGCTGACCGTTGCCGCAGCGGCCATGGTGCTGTTCGAAGTGGGTTCACTTGCCGCGGCGGCTGTTTCGCAGTACCCGGCCTATTCGGTCGGGCTGTCGAATCTGCGCGCGCTGACGGGTGACCGGTGCGCGATGGCCGATGACGTTCTCGTCGAGACGAATACCGCCGACTCCCTGCTGACCCCGTACAACGGCACCGTCGCCGAGGGGCTGGCCGCCGAGAACACCGGCTTCACCCCGAACGGTGTCGGAAGCCTCGCCCCCGATCCCGGTCCCGGCCAATCCTCCGCCCCGCCGTCGGGTTCCGGCCCCAGTCCCAGCGGAAGCGGACCCGGCAACTCAGGCCCCGGCGGAGGTGCACCCGGCAGCTCAGGCCCCGGCGGAGGTGCACCCGGCAGCTCAGGCCCCGGCGGAAGTGGACCCGGCGGTGCGAGCCCCGGTGGCTCAGCACCTGGTGGGGGCACTTCTCCAGGTGGCGTGAACGGGACGTCGGGCAGCAACGGCGGCTCTACCGAGGCACCACCGAGCGGTCCGAACGCGGGACCACCCGGCGCACCCGGCGCGTCCGGTCCTGCCGTGGCCGGCGTGAACGGCAGCACGGCGGCATTGCCGTTCGGCCTCGCCCCGGAACGAACACCGGTACTCGGCAGTTACTCGACCGGCGAACCACAGCGAACGCAGTTGACGACGCAGTGGTATCGGCTGGATCTGGCCGCCGCACAGCAGAATCCGGTGTACCGGGTGATGATCCTGACGGTGGCCGGTCGGATCGAGTCCACGGCGCCCGATGGCTCACGCATGCCAGGGCAGCGCTTGCGAGTGGAGTTCGCTCGTCGGGCCGAGGACGGAAGCACCACCGCCCTGGGCGATGCGGTCCCGCCGACGGTTGGTGGCGCTCCGGGCTGGCGGAACCTCCCGATCGCGCTGGATCGAGTTCCTGTGGGCACCACTGCCGTTCGTCTCGTCGCCGACGCGGCGGAGCCCGACCCCATGCAGTGGCTCGCGATCACCCCACCGCGCCTGCCGAAACTGTCGAGCCTGAACACCGTCGTCGGCAGCACCGACCCGGTCCTCGCGGATTGGCATGTGGGACTGGCTTTCCCGTGCCAGCGTCCGTTCGACCACCATACCGGTGTCGCGGAGATGCCGATCTGGCGAATCCAGCCCGACAAGCTCAACGCCCAGGTCTCCGAGACCTGGCAGGGCCACACCGGCGGCGGCCCCCTCGGCTGGACCGGCATGCTCATGCAGTCACGCACCATCCCGGCCTATCTGGCCGACGACTGGACCCGCGACTGGGGCGAGCTCCAACGCCTCACCCGCACCGTCGCCGCACCACCGGCGGACATCACCGTGCGCACCGAGCTCCGCTGGGGCCTGACGAACGAAACCCCGATCAAAACCAGCTGACCCCCGCAAACGCGAACCGCCGCTACCCGAGCACGGGTGGCGGCGGTTTCGGTTGTGGCAGAGGCTACTTCGGCGGTTCACCACCGGCGGGCGGGCCACCGGCCGGAGGCCCGTCGACGGGCGGTGCGCCACCGGCGGGCGGGGTCGCGCCCGCGGGTAGCGGCTTGCCGATGTTGCGCGCCATGTCGGGCATCAGCCGGATGGCGACCTGTTCCCAGGTGCCCCAGTTGTGGATGCCGATGTCGGGGAAGTCGTAGCTGACGTTCTCGTAACCCAGTGCGGTCACCCGCTTCTCGAACGAACGGGTGTTGGCCAGGGCGATCGCCTCCAGTGGCATGCCCTGGGTGATCGCGTCGACCGAGGACAGGTCCTGGTCGGCGGGCTTGGCGCTCCCCGCGGAGACGTAGAGGCGGGTGTTGTTGGCGATCAACTTCTCGACGAACCCGTACGGGTCCATCCGCTTCCACTTCTCACTGCCCGCGGGCGCCATCGCCTCGATGTTGTACCCACCGCTGGCGATCATCGCCCCGCCGAGCGCCTCGCGCATGCCGGGCATCGACATGTGCAGGTAGCCCGACAGCGACCCCGCGTAGGTGAACTGCTCGGGGTGGTAAGCCGCCATCAGCATCGCCGCGCTACCGCCGCTGGACAGGCCGACCACACCGTTGCGGGTCGCGCTGAAGCCCAGCCGGGACTTCATCGCCTCCGGCAACGTCTTGGTGATGAAGGTTTCCCACTGGTAGGTGTTGACCTTGCCCTGGGTGTCCTCCCAGCCGCCGATCGCCGAGCCGGAGTCGGCGCTGGGCAGCATCGACCCGTCGGGGTTGACGCCGAAGAAATTGCTCGGCTGCTCCCAGTCGGCGTAGAAGCTGGACTGCCCGCCGACCGGCATCACGACGTTGATGTTGAACTTCGCCATCTGCGCCGGGATGGTGGTGTGCTTCTCCCACCCGTTCAGGTCGTCCTCGGCGCGTTCGCCGTCGAGCAGGTAGACCACCCGATCGGTGTTGCCGTCGGCCGCGCGGATGATCCTGGTGTTGATCTCCCCCATCGACGTATCCACCCGGAAGTCGATCGCGGACGGGTCGGCATCGGCGGCGGCAGGCGCGACGGAAGCGCCGAACGGCACCACCACCACGACGGCGCCTGCCATCACTCGCCGAAGAACTGTTCTTACCCCACGCATGATCGGTGTTCTGACCTTCCCGTCTGTGCGGCCTCGCCGCTTCCCCACTCGACCCGCCGCGGTACTGCACCTGCGCGCGGGGCCCTGTCGGGCAGCATAGCGCGCACCCGATCCCAGGGGTACATCGAATTGTGAAGTGGGGCAGCCCGCTTCGTGCGCCCGCTCCGAACTGCGGATTCTCGGCGAAGGGCGACGTCGGCGGAGCGCTACCCTGGGAGGTCGATTCGTGGCCGCGCCCGGCCGCCCTGCCCAGAACGGGAACGCCGTGAAGCTCGCCGTACGCCTGATGATGTTGTCGCTGGTCCTCGCAGTGCTGTTCGGGGTCCCCTGGTGGACGGTGGTCTCGGCGCCGACCGGCGGCAGCGGCACGCTGTTCTGGATCGGAACGGCGATCGCCGCGGCCGCCCTCGTGTGCCTGCCGCTCACGATGTTCCTCGGGCACGGGCCCGCGCAGTCCGATCCGGCGGTGATCGTCGGCGACACCCTGCTCGGGGTCCTGTGGGTGGTGTTCTCCTGGTCGGTGATCGGGCTGCTCGTGCGGGGCGCGTTGGCCGTCGGCGGGGTCGACGGTGCCCGGATCGTGGCGGCAGGAGTGCTGGTGATCTCGGCGGCGCTGGTCGGGTGGGGCGTGTACGAGGCGCGCCGGGTGCCGCGGGTGCGCACCGTCGACGTCGCGATTCGTGGGCTGGCGCAGGGCCTGGACGGGTTGCGCGTAGTGGTCGTCACCGACACCCATTACGCCGCGCTGAATCGGCGGCGCTGGTCGGAGCGCGTGGTCGAGGTGGTCAACGCGCAGCGGCCCGATATCGCCTGCCACGCCGGTGACCTCGCCGACGGTTCGGTCGTGAAACGCCAGGCGCAGGTCGATCCGCTCGGCAAGGTCGAGGCGCCGCTCGGCCGGTTCTACATCACCGGCAATCACGAGTACTTCGGTGACGCGCAGGGCTGGATCGACTACATGGCCTCGCTCGGCTGGCAGCCGCTGCACAACCAGCACAGCGTCCTGACCCGCGACGGCGACCGGCTCGTCATCGCCGGCATCGACGACCCGACCGGCGTCGGCCTGCCCGGTCACGGTCCCGATCTGCCCGCCGCGCTCGCGGGCGCCGACCCTTCGCTGCCGGTCGTCCTGCTGGCCCACCAGCCCAAACAGATCGCCGACAGCGCCGCGGCGGGCGTCGCGCTGCAGATCTCCGGTCACACCCACGGCGGGCAGATCTGGCCGTTCCACTACCTCGTCCGGCTCGACCAGCCGGTGGTCGCGGGCCTGAGCAGGCACGCGAACAACACCCAGCTCTACACCAGCCGCGGCACCGGTTTCTGGGGTCCTCAGCTTCGGGTTTTCGCCCCCAGCGAGATCACGGTGCTGGTGCTGCACCCGGACAACTGAGCCCCAGTTGCCCACCGCACAGGGGCGTCCGAGATCGGATCAGCGGTGCGGCTGGGTGACTTCGGTCGGCAGCGTGCCGCCCATCACCACCTTCGAACCGTTCCACGAATAGGTGATCGTCGCCGGACCTCCCTGCGGCGCGGCAAAGGGTTCGTCACCGGCGAGCCAGCGGTAGTCGACGGTCACCGCGTTGTTGCTCGACCCGACGACGGTGGTGAAGGCATACGGCTCAGAAGTGCCCGTGCCCAAGTACTTTCCGTTGTGGAAGAACAAGAGGTGGATCGGCGCACCCGCGGAGTTGCCGCCGATGGCGCGCACATACAACAGCTGCCCACAGCTACCCGGCTGATCACTCGAAGCCTGTCCGGCGACCCAGCTTCCCTCGAGGCTCGCGAGGGCGTTCTGCACACCGGTCGAGGCCGGGTCTATGCAGCGACCCGGTCCACTGATGTTGTCAGCGGGGGCGGGAGAGGTGGTGTCGGGGGCCGGGATCAGCGTGGGAGCTTGTGTGACCGGCGGTGTTTCGGGCTCCGGCGCGATGGTGGCGCCGGGCTGGGGCGCGGCGGTCTCCTCGGCAGCGGGCGACCCCGGGGCCTGGGTACCCGGCGCGGGCGCGCGGGAGGTCGACGAAGCGGCCGTCGCGCGGGAGGTCGATGTGGTTGTCCCTGAACCACTCTCGTCGGTGCAGCCTGTGACAAGTGCCGCGGCGACGGCGATGAGCGCGCCCATTCGAACTGCGTTCTTCATGGTTCCTCGATTCTGTGTCCCCTACGCGCTGTAGCGCGTACATGCAGACTTCATCGGGGCCCCCGACACGGTCGTTAGGCGATTCAACGGAATCCTCACCCTAGGGTGCGACATCCACACCCATATACCTAGTTCTGCTAGGTTGTTACCTAGATCTTCTAGGTATAGGAGTGCGATGCGGATAGACAAAGACCTGGTGGCGGCCTCGGCGACGCCGCTCGTGCTCGGGATTCTGGCCGAGGGCGAGTCGTACGGCTACGCCATCCTCGAGCAGGTCAACCAGCTCTCCCACGGGCGGATGCAGTGGACCGACGGGATGCTGTACCCGCTGCTGCACCGGCTGGAACGGCTCGGGCACGTGTCGTCGACGTGGCGGGTGTCCGAGGGCGGACGCCGCCGCAAGCACTACCTGATCACCGAGTCGGGCCGGGCGGCGCTCGCCGAACGACAAGCCCAGTGGAGTGTGGTCGCCGAGGCGCTCGACCAGGTCTGGCGCAGCGCCACCCAGCCGGTCGAGAAGGGGTGGGCGTGATGGAGACC
Source organism: Nocardia sp. NPDC003183 (assembly GCF_053590715.1). Classification (NCBI taxonomy): domain Bacteria; kingdom Bacillati; phylum Actinomycetota; class Actinomycetes; order Mycobacteriales; family Nocardiaceae; genus Nocardia; species Nocardia sp. NPDC003183. The sequence continues at coordinate 541,588 of NZ_JBSFTG010000002.1, read as the reverse complement.
GAATTGCAGGCCCATATCGACCAGTGGCGTGGGTACGTCCAGCGTCATCGTGCGATTTCGGTCGCCGACGTCGACGAGATGGAAGACCATCTGCGCGAACAGATCTCGACCTTGCAAACCGCGGGCCTGTCGGGCGAGGAGGCATTCCTCGTCGCGGTGAAACGGATGGGCAGCATGGACGCGATCTCCCGGGAGTTCGCGCTCGAGCATTCCGAAAGGCTGTGGAAGCAGCTCGTTCTGGTGCCGGAACAGTCCGAGGGCGGCGCGAAAAATCGAGAGCTGATGGTGGTTCTCGCACTCGCGGCGGGGGCGGCGGTCACGGTCAAAGCGGGCTTCACCTGGCTGGAGGGCCCCGCCTTGGGCCGCAACATCAGCCTGCTCGTCTTGCCGTTCCTCGCAGGGTATTTCGCGTGGAAGCGCCAGATTTCCGCGCGGGTCGGCGCCGTGCTGCTCGCGCCCGTCGTGCTCACCGCACTCGTGCTGAACCTGTATCCATTCGAGCCCGAAGGGGCGACCGAGATCATCGCCGCGATCCACGCGCCGATCCTGCTGTGGCTGGTGGTCGGTTTCGCGTACACGGGCGGCGACTGGCGATCCGGGCGGCGGCGAATGGACTTCATCCGGTTCACCGGGGAGTGGTTCGTCTACCTGACCTTGCTGGCGCTCGGCGGCGGCGTACTGATCGGACTGACGGTCGGCGCCTTCGGGACCCTCGATTTCGACATCGAGCCGGTGATCGAGGACTGGGTGCTGCCCTTCGGCGCCGCGGGCGCGGTGATCGTCGCCGCCTGGCTGGTCGAGGCCAAACAGAACGTCGTGGAGAACATCGCGCCGGTGCTCACCCGGGTCTTCACCCCGCTCACCATCGTCATGCTGTTCGCGCTGCTCGCCGCCCTCGCGACCACCCGCAGCCTGACCGCGATCGACCGCGATCTACTCATCCTGATGGACCTGATCCTCGTCTTGGTCGTGGGCCTGCTCCTCTACACGATCTCCGCCCGCGATCCGCTGACCCCACCCGGCTTCTTCGACCGCTTGCAGCTGGTGCTGGTGTTCACCGCGCTGGTCGTCGACGCGACGATGCTGGCCGCCATGCTCACCCGGATCGCCGAGTTCGGCTCCACCCCCAACAAGGTGGTCGCGCTCGGACTGAACGTGGTGTTGCTGGTGAACCTCGTGTGGTCGGGCCACCTCGGGCTCGGCTTCGTGCGCGGCAGGAAGACCTTCGCCGCTCTCGAGCGTTGGCAGACCGACTACCTGCCCGTCTACGGAGTGTGGGCGGCCGCCGTGATCGTCGCCATCCCGCCCTCGTTCGACTTCCGATGATCTCCGGACTCGGCGAAAATCACTGGCGGTCCGTGACACGATCATCAAGTGCTCTTGACGATCTCCACGACTCACACGCCGGCGACCGACCTCGGATACCTCGTGGTCAAACATCCCGACCGCGTGCAGTCGTTCACGACCACCGGCGGCACGGCACACGTCTTCTATCCACAGGCCGATGTCGATCGCTGCACCGTGGCCCTGCTGCTGGAGGTCGATCCGGTGGAGTTGGCGCGACCGAGCAAGGGGCACAACGGGTCCGCGCTCGGACGCTATGTGAACGACCGTCCGTATGTGGCGTCGAGCCTGCTGTCGGTGGCGATGGGCAAGGTGTTCCGGTCGGCGCTGAACGGCACGAGCCGGGACCGTAAAGAGCTGGCGGAGAAGGCGATTCCGTTGGAGATCGAGGTCCCCGCCGTGCCGTGCCGTGGTGGGACCGAGATCGTCGAGAGGCTGTTCGCGCCGCTGGGTTGGACGGTGTCGACCACCTCGGTGCCGGTCGATCCGGAGTTCCCGGAATGGGGCCCGTCGCCGTACACCCACCTGCGTTTGACCGGGACGCTGCGGCTGGCAGAGGCACTGAACCACCTCTACGTGCTGTTGCCGGTGCTCGATGACGCCAAGCACTACTGGGTGGACGCCGACGAAGTCGACAAACTGCTGCGCGCGGGCGAGGGCTGGCTCGGCGCCCACCCCGACCACGAACTGATCGCGCGACGCTATCTGGCCGGACGACGGACACTCATGCTGTCCGCCCTGGAACGCCTGCGCTCGGCGGACGAGGTGGTCGACGATGCCGAAATCCCCGGGGACGCGGTCGAACGCGTCGAAGCCGCCGAGCGCCGCATTCCTTTGGTGAAGCTCCGCACAGCGGCGGTGCTCGCCGCGCTCGCCGACACCGGCGCAGCGCGCGTCCTCGATCTCGGTTGTGGCCCAGGCGCTTTGCTTCTCGCGCTGCAAGCCGAGCCCCGGTTCACCGAGATCGTCGGCGCCGATGTCTCGAGCGCCGCACTCTCGATGGCGGAGCGCCGCTTGAAGTTCGACCGGATGCCGGACCGGCAGCGAGCCAGGATCACCCTGATCCAATCCGCGCTGACCTACCACGACAACCGGCTGCGTGGCTTCGACGCCGCAGTGCTCATGGAAGTGATCGAACACGTCGACGAGTCCCGGTTGCCCGCGCTCGAACGCGCCGTCTTCGGGCACGCCGCACCCGGCGCGGTGATCGTGACGACGCCGAACGTGGAATACAACGTGCACTACGAGACCCTCGACGGTCACCGTCACGACGATCACCGATTCGAGTGGACCCGTGCGGAATTCGCCGCCTGGTGTGCCCGCGTCGCCGAGACCTTCGGCTACGTCGTCGACATCCGCCCGGTCGGCGACCACGACCCGCAGACCGGCTCCCCCACCCAGCTCGCGCTGTTCCGGAAGGCCGCGTAAATGAACATCGACCTCCCCGAGCTGTCGCTCATCGCCCTCGTGGGTATCTCCGGCTCCGGCAAATCCACCTTCGCCCGCGAGCACTTCAAGCCCACCGAGGTGCTGTCGTCGGACTTCTTCCGCGGCATGGTGGCCGACGACGAGAACGATCAGTCCGCGACGAAGGACGCCTTCGACGCGCTCGGCCACATCGCCGGGATCCGGCTGCGCGCCGGTCGACGCGTCGTCATCGACGCCACCAATGTGCAGAAGCACGCGCGGGCCGAATTGGTCGCGCTGGCACGGTCTTTCGATGTGCTGCCGGTCGCGATCGTCCTCGATACGCCCGAAGCTGTGGCGTGGGAACGTACCCAGGCGCGCACCGATCGCGACTTCGGGCGCAATGTGCTGAAGCGGCAGAGTCAGGACCTGCGGCGTTCCCTGCGCGAGCTCGGTCGCGAGGGTTTTCGCAAGGTGCACGTCGTCAGTGATCCGGCCGAGGTGACGATCACCTACGAGAAGGCGTGGAACGACCGGCGTGAGCTCACGGGGCCGTTCGACATCATCGGCGATGTGCACGGCTGCCGGGCCGAATTGGAAACGCTGCTGGGCGAACTCGGATGGACGCTGGTTCGCGACGAAGCCGGGCGTGCTGTCGATGCCACCCACCCGGAGGGACGTCAGGCGGTCTTCGTCGGTGACCTCGTCGACCGCGGGCCCGATTCCCCCGGAGTACTGCGGTTGGCGATGGGGATGACCGCGAGCGGAAACGCGCTGTGCGTGCCGGGCAATCACGAGCAGAAGCTGCTGAAGAAGTTGCGTGGCAAGAACGTGACGGTGTCCCACGGCCTCGCCGAGACGCTCGAGCAATTGGGCAGCGAGACACCGGAGTTCATCGAGTCCGCGGCGCAGTGGATCCACGACCTCGTGAGCCACCTGCGGTTGGACGGTGGGCGGCTCGTGGTCGCGCACGCCGGACTGAAGCAGGCGTACCACGGTCGTGCGTCCGGGCGGGTTCGCGACTTCTGTCTCTACGGCGAATCCACCGGGGAGACAGACGAATACGGTTTGCCGGTGCGCTATCCGTGGGCGCGGGACTATCGCGGTGCGGCGATGGTCGTCTACGGGCACGTGCCGACGCCGAAGGTGGAGTGGATCAACAACACCGTGTGTCTCGACACCGGTGCGGTGTTCGGCGGCGAGCTGACAGCGCTGCGCTACCCCGAGAAGACGTTCGTCGCGGTGCAGGCCGAGCGGATGTACTACGAGCCGATCCGGCCACTCGCCGATACCGAATCCACGCGCGACAACGAGACGCTCGACCTCGCCGATGTCACCGGGCGCAGGCACATCAGCACCGAGCACGGCACGGTGATCGTCGATGCCGAGAACTCGGCGGCCGCGCTGGAGGCGATGAGCCGGTTCGCGATCGATCCTCGGCTGTTGCTGTGGTTGCCGCCGACCATGTCCCCGCCGTCGACATCGACCGTCGAGGGGTATCTCGAATATCCCACCGAGGCGTTCGCCGACTATCGCGCGGCAGGCGTGGACAAGGTGGTGTGCGAGGAGAAGCACATGGGGTCGCGGGCCGTGGTACTCGTGTGCCGTGACAAGGCAGCGGCCCGTTTCGGGGTCGGTGACGGCTGCTCCGGTGCGATCTACACCCGCACCGGCCGGTCGTTCTTCAACGATCCGGCCCTCACCGAGGCGCTCCTGGATCGCGTCCGCGCGGCGGCCGCACCACTTTTCGACGAACTCGACTCGGACTGGCTGCTCCTGGACTGCGAACTGCTGCCCTGGTCCGCCAAGGCCGCGGGGCTGATCCGCACCCAGTACGCGGCCGCAGGCGCCGCCGCACGGTCGGCGCTGCCCGCCGCGGTCGCGGCGCTCGACGCCGGACTGGCCCGTGGGCTCGACCTCGGCGAACTGCGTGCCCGCACTGCCGCCCGCGCCGAGAACGCGGACAGCTTCACCACCGCCTACCGCCGATACTGCTGGCCGACAACAGGACTCGACGGCGTACAGATCGCCCCGTTCGCCCTCCTTGCCTCCGAAGGCGCCGGCTACGCCGACCGCGACCACGGCTGGCACCTCGACATCAGCGACCGACTCGTTGCGGCCGACCCCGTGACCTTCCGCCCCACCGGCCGCCGAATCGTCGACCTGTCCGACCCTGCCGCCGAAGCCGACGCCACCACCTGGTGGCTCGAGATGACCGCGGCAGGCGGTGAAGGCATGGTCATCAAGCCCTACGCCGGCCTCACCCATCGCAGCAAGGGCAAACTCGTCCAGCCCGGCATCAAATGCCGAGGTCGCGAATACCTCCGCATCATCTACGGCCCCGACTACACCACCCCCGAACACCTCACCCGCCTCCGCGACCGCACCCTCAGCCGCAAACGCACCCTTGCCCTGCGCGAACACACGCTCGGCCTGGCGGCCCTGGACGCCGTCGCCGCGGGCGAACCGCTGTGGCGCGTCCACGAATTGGTCTTCGCCATCCTGGCCATGGAATCCGTGCCGACCGACCCTCGCCTCTGAGCTTTTCGGCGGTCAAATAGTGTCGTCTCCGGTATTCGCACCGTGCGGCTCGCCAGAACTGTTGAGAGAATAGAGAATTGACTCAGCTCGCCCCTTTTCCGTTGCCCTTTCGTGCCGCTCATCTGGTGGCTGTCGCACCGGTCAGGACGGTGCGCGAGCTGGAGATGATGCGATTGAGCGCCGCTGTTCGGGAGAAATCGCAGTGGCATCAGAAGCTGCAGGACGCCGGCATCGTCGCCCGATGGACCCGGGAGGCCGCCGAGACCGGGATGACGGAAGCTCAAATCCGCTATGTGCTCGACGAACTCGCGCATTACGCCGGAATACGCGACGAGGAGACCGGAATCGAGGTGTCCGCTGTCGACGGGGTGTGGCAATCGGACACCCTGATCGACGACGCACTACGGGATCGTCTGCGCGCGGCGGCTCGGGTGTTCGAGGATGTTCCAGCGGCAGAACAAGATTGGCATCCCGGCTCGAACGGACAGGTGCGCGATCTCGTCCATCCCTCGCTGTACTGCCTGGTTCGCGGCGTCAGCCGATCCGACGACGCACCATGGCCCAGCCCGGCGAACAAGGATGCCAAGTACGCGTACTCGCCGAAATTCCAATGGCTGCCCACCGATGTCGATGTCACCGATGCCGGCGACGTCGCCTTCCGTTCCTACGTCAACAACGTCGACCCGGCTCGCCATCACGCACTCGAATCCGTCTTGCCGGAACTGTTCGCCCGCATGCTTCCGCTGCTGGCCAATGTGCTGACCGACCTGCGCCGACCACGACCGGTGCGGATCGACGTCAACCCCTTCACCTGGTACGAAGACTCCGAACCCACCGAGCCGGCCGATGAGAGCGACGAAGCCCAGGAAGCCTTCGACGCCGCCTGGGACGAATGGTGGGAAAACCGCCGACCGGCCATCCCCGACGCCCCCACTTTTCAGCCGCCCACACCCGTCGACGACAGCGACCGCGTCGACCTCACCGGGCGCAGGTTGCAGGTCATCGTGAAACTCGCCAACATCTACCTCACCCCCGAGAAGCCGGAATATCCGGGCGGTTCGTGGCACGTCGAAGCAATGCTCAACGAAAGCATCGTCGCCACCGGAATCTACTACTGGGACAACGAGAACATCACCGACAGCCGGCTCGGTTTCCGCGCGGCGATCGACGACCCGGAATACGACCAGAACGATGAAACCGGGATGCGCGAGGTCTTCGGTCTCGCCGACGAGGACGCGCTCAACCAAGACCTGGGATCGGTCAAAGCCGAAGCCGGTCGCTGCGTGGCGTTCCCGAACATCCTCCAGCATCGCGTCGCACCGTTCCGGCTCCAGGACCCGACCCGAAACGGCCACCGCAAGATCCTGGCCTTCTTCCTGGTCGACCCTTCGATGACCATCGTCTCGACCTCCGACGTCCCACCCCAGCAACCCTGGTCCCCGACATCGACGATGACAGCGGCCCAGGCCGACGCCTTCCGCGCGGAACTGATGCGAGAGCGCAAGTTCTTCGTCGACGAACACAACAACGAGCTCTACGAGCGCGAATTCTCCCTCTGCGAACACTGATCTCGACGCATGGCGGGAATCCACGTCAACGACGGCACCGCCGTGATGTCGGATATCAACCCGGGAAACTCGATACAGGTGGTTGTCGTCTTCGACGTGCCCGCCGGAACCGTGCCGCCACGCTCGAACTGCACGACTCCGCATTCTCGGGTTGCGCCGAGGTCGCGCTTCGCTGAACTGCTGGACCGTAGTCATCTCGTCTCTGTCGGCACTCGAGTTGAGCGACAACGGATTTCGACGGCAATCACCAGTCGTAGTACGAGACGACCGATGGTTGGCCGGTGTAGCCGGGACCTGCCTTCGGGTCGGCGCCGAGGTAGGTGGCGGTGAATCTAGGCCGACCGTGGCCGTGGATCTGGCGACGGTTGTATGTCAGGCCCGCCGCTCTGAGGGTTTCGACGACCGCCTCGGTTATCGGTGAACCGTTGGCGCGGCGGATCTCAGCTGGATCGAAGTCGGCGGCGAAGAGACCATCGGGGGTGAGCCAGCTCGCCATCGTCTCGATGAGAGCCAGTTTGTCGCCGATGTAGTGCAGGCCGTGCACGCAGGTCACGAGGTCGGCTTCGCGAGGCGGGGTCCAGGTTGTCGCCGAGGTGGTGAGCAGGCGCAGGCGTGGGGTGCGGGGTTTGTTCAGGAAGAAGTCGACGAGGTCGAGGCCGATGATGGTGACGTCGGCGGTCGGGAATTCGCGGTCGAATCGTTCCTCCGCTTCGAGCAGGGCCCGACCGGAGCCGCAGCAGACGTCGATCCACGTGACCCGGGCGGTGGGGTCGGCGCGCAAGCGCTCGGCGAGTACCTCGTAGGGGTCGAATCCGAGTTCGCGGGCGTAGCTGTTCACCCCGGACAGTCCTCGGCCGCGGTTCATCGCGTTGTTCGCGACTACCGAGGACTGTTCCAGCGTCAGGTCGTCGAGCAGGACGGGATCTGTTGGCACCACGCAATTATCGCTGCCGCGCAGGTCACGCGATACTTCACCGACGCCAGAAGAAGTGGTGGACGACTCCGCTGGGGCTGGGGACCTGCTCGTGGTGGAAGCGGTCGTCGTATTCGTCGGGACTGTCCCACAGTCGTTCGCCCGCACCGATTTCCACCGGTGCGACGACGATGTGCATGGCGTCGATGAGGTCGGCGGCGAGGAATTCGCGGACCGTGGCGACACCGCCGCCGATGCGTACATCCTTGCCGTCGGCGGCATCCAGAGCCTGCGCGAGCGCGTCCTTCGGGGCGGCATCGATGAAGTGGAAAGTGGTGTCGGCCAGGGTGAACGACGGGCGCTCGTGGTGGGTGAGGACGAAAACCGGAGTGCGGAACGGCGGGTTGTCGCCCCACCAGCCCTGCCAGTCGTAGTTCTCCCACGGTCCACGCTGTGGGCCGAACTTGTTGCGGCCCATGATTTCCGCGCCGATGTTGAAGGCGTAGTCGCGGGTGATGTAGTCGTCGAGGCCGTAGGTACCACCGGGTTCGGTGCGGTTGGGCCAGTGCGCGGTGGCGCCGGCCCAAAACATGAGGTCAGAGGGTTCGGCGTGACCGAAGGGGCGTTCCAGACTCTGCCCCTCCCCCGCGCCGTACCCGTCGCTGGAAATGCTGAAGTTCTGAACGCGGACCATCTGAGCCATCGAGGTGCCCTTTCTGATTGCAATGTGCAAGCAGTGACGAACGTATCCTAGACTGATCCTATGTCGCAACCAGTTGCCCAGGAGAAGTTGCCGGTGCCGCCGGGCAAGTCGGGCTGCCCGATCAACCTCACGGTCGAGCTCCTCGGCGACCGCTGGAGCCTGATCATCCTGCGCGACATCATGTTCGGCGGGCACACGCACTTCCGGGAACTACTCACCGGGTCCATCGAGGGCATCGCCTCGAACATCCTGGCCGCGCGGCTCGCCAAACTCGTCGCCGCGGGTCTGCTCACGCGCGACGACGACCCCAGTCACCGGCAGAAGGTCGAATACCACCTCACCGAGGCCGCGATTCAGCTCGTTCCGATGCTGGCCGCACTGGGCGCGTGGGGCGCGCGATGGTTGCACACGGCGCCGGAGCTGACGGTGCGCGCGGAGTTACTCGCCGCGGGCGGGCCCCCGATGTGGGAGCGCTTCATGGATGAACTGCGCGCCACCCATCTGCGTGGCGCGTCGCTTCCCGACGACGGGGTGCTCGCAGAACTCACCGCCGCCTACCTCGCGGCGGCCGGCGAGTAAGCGTCAGCGGGCCGCTTGGCGGCCGACTTCGTTCAGGTGGGTCATCGCCTGGCGGTACGACTCGAACAGGCCGGTCTCGCAGTAGGGAACATCGATCTCGGCGCAGAACTGGGCGACCATCGGCTGGGCACGGCGCAGGTTGGCGCGCGGCATCGACGGGAACAGGTGGTGCTCGATCTGGTAGTTCAGCCCACCCATCGCGGTGTCGACGAGGAAGCTGCCGCGCACATTGCGCGAGGTGAGCACCTGGCGACGCAGGAAGTCGGTGTTGTCGCCGTCCGGCAGAACTTCCATGCCCTTGTGGTTGGGCGCGAAGGTGGAACCCATGTACAGACCGAACAGACCCTGCTGAACGGCGATGAACACCAACGCTTTACCCGGCGACAGCACCAGGAACGCGGCCGAGAGCAAGCCGATGAAATGCGCAGCCAGTAGCGCGCCCTCCCAGATACGGTTCGGGATCGGCCAGCGGAACACCGCGACGATGCTCTTCCAGTGCAGGCTGCCACCTTCCAGGAGCAGCAGCGGGAAGAACAGCCACGCCTGGTAGCGGAAAATGAACCGCCGCCAACCTGTTCCGGCCCGCGCACGATCACCGGAGAACGCGAGCACGCCCATCGCATCCGGGTCCATGCCCTCGGTATTGGGGTGGGCGTGATGCCGGTTGTGGTTGCTGGTCCACCACCCGATGCTCAGCCCGATGGCGAGATTGCCCGCGATCAGCCCGTACAGGTAGTTGGCCCGCCGCCCGGCGAAGATCTGCTTGTGCCCGGCATCGTGGCCGAGGAACGCGATCTGCGAGAACACCGCGGCCAGGAACACCCCCACCGCCAGCGTCCACCACGAGTCACCGATGGCGAAAAATGCCACCCAACCAGCCACGAAGGCGACTGCGGTCAGCGCGCTCTTCCACCCGTAATAACCCACTTGCCGGTCGAGCAGGTCCGCCGCCCGGACGCGACGCAACAGGACCGAGTACTCACTGCCACGCACGGGAACGACATCAGACGCGATAACCACGCCACAAGCATGGCGCATGCAGGCCACGTCCGGGTGAACGGGTTGCAGATCGGCGACGACTGACCGTGCCGCCACCCGAATCCGGTCGTCCTGCTACCCGGCCCGAACAAGGACACCATCACCTGGCAGACCATGTCGCCGGTCCTTGTGCCATCACACCCGAGATCCGCGTTGCCGCGATGGTCACTCGATCCGACCGGATCGCCATTGATGCCTACTCGCGATGGTGAGCGACCACCCACGCCGCGACCTGCGCGCGAGTCGCGCAGTGCAGTTTGCTCAGGATGTGCTCGACATGCCCCGCCGCAGTGCGCTGCGAGATAACGAGTTTCTCCGCGATGGCCCGGTTGGTCAGGCCCTGCGCGATGAGTTCGGCTATCTGCTTCTCGCGCCGGGTGAGTACGTCCACCGCGGCAGGAACCTCCGCCGCCGCGGACGAATCCTCCTCGAGGGCATAGGCGAGCACCGCGTCGATATCGAGATCGTGGCCCTGGCGCATCGCCGCCTCGAAGGCGCGCGGGCCGAGCGCGCGAGTGGCGTCCTGCTGCGCCTGGGTGTGGTGGCCGAACATCTCGAGAATACTGACCGCCTGGCTGCCCACGGATTCGCCGACCGCCATGGCCGCCCCGACGAGCACAGCAGCCCGCTGCGCCCGGCGCTGTGCAGCCGCGACAAAGGCCAGGGTTGCCAGACAGCTCGCGACGCCCGGCCAATCCTCGATCATCCAGGAAACCCGCAGACTCTCCTTGACCAGCACCGATCCGCGCTCGAGGTCACCGCGCTCGACCGTGGCAAAGGCGAGCTGCGCGACCGCGTAGGACCGGTAGACCGACTCGCCGTGCGCTGTGGCGAGCGCCAGCGCCTGCTCGTTGCACGCCATGGCGAGGTCCGTTTCCTGCAGCAGACCGCACGCGACGCCGAGGCCGAGCAAGCTCGATACCTGATGCAAGACATCACCGGACGCCTCGAACACCGGCACTGCCCGCGCGAGCCGTGTCCTCGCATCGGTGAGATCGCCGGAGAACAACGACAGCAAGCCATGTGCGCCGTCGACATACGCGCACAACAACTCGTCATCGCTGCCTTCGGCCAACGAACGCGCCTGTTCGATTCGCTCGGACCCGGACTGGATGTCTGTCTGCATCGCGGCCAGCACTGTGTCCGCGCACAGTGCCGCGATGTGCGCCAACGTGGCCCCGCTCGTTCTCTCCAATACGCGACCGAGCCAATATCGGGCCTCGCTGACCCGCTGCCGCGCGACCCAGAACTCGTAGAGGGCAACCGCGATCCGTTCGGCCGATTCCGCCTCGTCGGGCTCGGCCAGGCAGAACTCCATCGCCTCACGCAGATTCGGCTGTTCCCGGTGCAGCCGATCGATCCATTCCAACTGCTTCGGCCCCGCCCATTCGGTGTACGCCCGCAACGCCAGGCGTTCGAACCAGTCCCGGTGGCGGCGCTGCAATTCCCTCTCGTCACCGCTACCGCGCAACCGTTCCCGGCCGTACTCGCGCAGCGTTTCGAGCATCCGGTACCGGACGCCGCCGTCACCGCGGGTCGCACGGATCAGGACCGACTTGTCCACCAGCGAACCCACCAGGTCGAGTACCTCGCCGGGATCGAGTCCGGCACCGCAGATCGCCTCTGCGGCATCCAATTCGAAGCCGCCCGCGAACACCGTCACCCGCGCCCACAGCTCTCGCTCACGGTCGCTCAGCAGGTCGTAGCTCCAATCGACGCACTGGCGCAGCGTCTGTTGACGGGTCGGCGTCGCGCGACCGCCACCGGTGAGCAGTCGATATCGGTCGGTGAGCCGTTGCAGGACCTGCTCCGGTGACATCGACCGCAGCCGGGCCGCGGTCAACTCGATGGGCAGCGGCAGGCCCTCGAGTCGTCGGCATATGCGGGCGACGGTGATCTTGCTGTCTTCGGTCAGCTCGAATCCGGGGACGGCCGAGCGCGCGCGGTCGACGAACAGTGCGATCGCGTCACACCGCAACATCGCGCGTAAGCTCGGCGACCCCTCCGCCCCGGGAACCGACAGTGGCGGCACCGGGACCACCACCTCCCCACCGATGCCGACCGGCTCCCGGCTGGTCGCGAGGATGTGCAATCGTGGCGCGGCACGCAGCAGCGATTCGGCCAGCGAGGCGATCGTGTCCACCAGGTGCTCGCAGTTGTCGAGCACCAGGAGCAGATGGCGCGTGGCGACGAAATCGACGAGCAGTTCCTGCGGCGTCTGGGCCGTCCGCCCCACCAGTCTCAGTGCGGACACTGCGGCCCCGGCCACCAGATCCGGTTCGCGAACCTTTTCGAACTCGACGAGCCAGACCCCGTCGTCGAACGCTCGGCGCACCTCCTCGGCCGCCCGGATCGCCAACCGGGTCTTGCCTACCCCGCCGATACCGGTCAACGTCACCAGCCGCGCCTCGGACAACAACTGTCTGACCTCGACGATCTCGCGTCCTCGGCCGACGAATTGAGTCAATTCCGCGGGGAGATTTCCCAGCGCGCCCTCACTGGTTGGCGGCATCCGACATGCCTCGCATTCGATGGCGGAATGGTCCAGAACGCCAGGTTACGCCGTGTAGACCACGGCACCGCCACACCACCGCAACCTCCCGGACGCCGGCTGCAGAAGTAGCCCGATTTCCGAAAAACGGGTATATCGACCGTCCCCGTGACGCCGTGCTCGGAGGACGCTGAAGTGACGGTCAGTACCATTCCCGGAGGTCCGATGTACCCACCCGATCCAGTCGACAGCGATACGGCCGGCGACAACGACATGCAGCACGTGGAAGACGTGTTGATGATTCGCCGCTGCACCTGCTGCTCCACGCTGTTCGCGGCGGTGACCCTCGGCTGCTCGTCCTGCATCTCCGGCAGCCTCGAATGGCTGCCGTCGTCGGGCGCCGGTTCGATCGTGTCCTGTCGGGTCGTGGATCGCGCCGCGACCGGAATGCGCGGCATACGACCGTTGACGATCGCCATTGTCGAGCTCGACGAGGGCCCGTGGGTCTACACATCCATCGAAGGCGGGCTCCCGCCGCTGCAGAACTGCCCGGTGCGTGTGCAATTCCAGTCGTGTTCCTGGGACGACAGGTTCCCGGTCTTCGCCGTGAGCGCCGGTCGGCCGATGTCGGACGATCAGCGCCGGGCCGCCAGCCGTATCAGTGTCTGAGCGGCGGAACGGCCGGACCGTGGTGTACTGACCTGCGGCCACGGCTCGGAACAAGAACGTGACGCATTCACCGGAAATACAGATCCGACTCAGGGTGGTCGCGGAGCATCGCGTCAGTTCGCTATCGTCACGATGACGAGAGGACGCCGCATGTCCGCTGAACAGTTCGTTGCGAACTTCATCGACTTCTGGGATCGGCCGTCCGTCGATCGAATCCCCGAGATTCTGCATCCGGACGTGGTGCTGACCCAGCCGCTGTCCCCACCGATGCACGGCATCGCCGCGGCGCAACGAGAGTTCGCACAGATCTGGCGATTCCTCCCCGATCTCCGGGCGCACGTCGACCGATGGCGCGGCGACGACGACGTGGTCTTCATCGAGTTCCGGTTGCTGGGGCACGTAGGACGCCACCGCATCGAATGGCCGAACGTCGACCGCATGATCCTTCGCGACGGCAAGGCGATCCAGCGAATGAACTACTTCGACCCCCTACCGGTGCTGCCCATCGTTCTGAAACACCCGTCGCTGTGGCGGCGCTGGTGGGTATCGGGCGCGGCACGCCCCTGGCGGACCGGCCATCGGATCGACGACTACCGAACTATCACCGGAGGCGACCCGGCGACGGCGCTGGATTGAAGACCGAGTCGATGACGTCGCTCCTCGACACCAACGTCATCAGCGAGTCGCCCAGCACGGTTATACGTCCCGGACTCACGGCCCGAGCGCGATGCGATGATCGCGGCCACGGCGGACGAGCACGGTATGACCGTAGTGACTCGCAACATCAAAGACTTCGAGCCGATGGGCGTACCTGTCATCAACCCTTGGAGTCTCGCCTGACGATCCAGTCCCCCACCGCTGCGCTCCGCGATCAGAGTCGGGATCAAGATTGCGCTGCAACCGAACTGGATCACTGTGCGCTGCGAGTCAGGTGAACCGATCGCTACGCCACCTTCCCAGCTTCAGGCACACAGGCGCCATCCAGCTCCCCGATGCACACCCGCCGGTTGCAGGCCACGAAACGAACAAAAGGTCCGGCTCGAAAGCCGGACCTTTTTGTTGTGAGTGGAGCTAAGGGGACTCGAACCCCTGACCCCCACACTGCCAGTGTGGTGCGCTACCAGCTGCGCCATAGCCCCGTGTTCAGTTGTTTCAGCGGCTCTCGCTGCTGCCTGAATGAAGTTACACCATGCGTCTGAGAGAGAACAAATCGGCTGGTAGACGGCGAAAATGTGGGGTTACGGGCGGGGGTGCAGTGGCCGGTGGGGCGGGAAGGATCGGCTGGTCAGGGGTAGAATGTGCCGAACCTCACGCGGAGGCTCAGGGGGCCAGGTTCACTACCCAGTTCTCGTCTTGCCAGTCGATCTTGGTGGTGCCGTCGTAGATCGCGGGGGTGGCGGCCTTGTTGCCGGTGCGGGCGTCGAGGTCGGCGAGGTTCTTCGCGGCGGCGGTCTTGGCTGCGTCGGACTGGGTGCCGTTGTTGATGCAGGCGGCGACGGATTCGGGGGCGCCGGATTCGGTGGCGATGGTGGCCAGGGCGGGGTTGCTCAGGTCGGAGCCGCCTTCGGAGGGCTGCTTGTTCGTGAACAGGGTTTCGTGGAACTTGCTGTAGGTGGGCCCTGAACCCGTTTGGGCGACACAGAGATTCGCGGCCGTCGCGCGGGTGGAGTAGTCCTTGCTCTTGGACTGGGGGTCGAGGAAGGTGACGAGGTGGTAGTTCACCGCGAGCTTTCCTTCGTCGATCTTCTGGGCCAGTTCCTGGCCGTAGGCGGTTTCCATCGCGCCGCAGGCGGGGCAGATGGGGTCTTCGAAGATGTCGACAGTCTTGGGGGCGTCGGGGCGGCCGAGGCGGATGACGCCCTCGGGGGTGGTGGTGACCTGCACGGCGGCCTCGCGGACGGGGCCGTAGCCCTCGTTGCGGACGGCGGGCGGCGGTTCCGCGCTCCACTTGTAGGCAGCGAACACGATCAACCCGATGACGACGACCGCCACCGCGGCCAGCGCGTAGGTGGTGTTGCTGGAAACGGGGCGCGGATTGTGCGAAGAACCGGCTGTGCTCACCCGTCCACTCTGCCTCGAGTCGCCGGCGGCGCGCCGCGCGGGCACAACGAAATGGCGCTGACCTGCTATTGCGGCTTGTGGTAATCGCTGGGTCGACCGGCGGGAACCATGCCGTCACGCACCACCGGCTTACCGTCGGGGCTGCCGTCGCAGGCGCATTGCGGGTCGATGCGGTCGCCCGCGTGGTCGGGGTGCTCCGGATCTTCGGGGTGCGTGATCTGTGCGGGCTCGGGAGTGAATACCCATACAGCCGCCGACACCGCCAGCACCGCACCGGTCACGGCCATACCCACCCCGAACGACGTGCGTTCGGCCAACCAGCCGATCACGATCGGACCGAGCACGGTGCCCAGATCGGCCGACATCTGGAACGCGGCCAGCACCGGACCGCCGCGGGCCCGCGACCCGATCACATCGGCCAGCGCGGCTTGCTGCACCGGGCTGAACATCCCCGAACCCAGACCCGCGATGAACGACGCGGCGAAGAACCACGGCAGTGTCGGCGCGAAACCGAGCGCACCGGTGCCGAGCGCGCAGATGACGGACCCGGCGATCAGGAACGGTTTCCGGCCGAGCCGGTCGGAGAGCCTGCCCGACGCGAACAACACGGCCGCGTTGCCCGCGGCGAACACTGTCAGCGCGACGCCCGCCATGCCGACTTCCTGATGCAGCGTTTCCACGACGAGCAACGGAACGAATGCCATCCGCACACCGAACACCGCGATACCACCGGCGAAACTCGACAGCAGCACCGCCCGATAAGCAGGCTCGGCCCACCCTTGACGGAAGGTGAATTCGACCGGCTTCGCGCCGTTTTCGGGCGCGAGCACCGGCGATTCGCGCAGCCCGGCGAACACGATCACACACACCACGAGCAGCGCGGCCATGTAGATGACGAACGGCGCGCGCAGACCGAATCCGGCCAGACTGCTGCCGACCAGCGGTCCGAGCAACGACCCGATCAGAAAACTGGTCGAGTAGACCCCCGAAACCCGGCCGCGCGCGGCGGGCGGTGACACCCGGATGATCAGCGCCATCGACGACACCGTGAACATCGTGGACCCGATGCCACCGAGCGAACGCAGCACCAGCAGTTGCCAATACGTCTGCGCGAGCGCACATGCCCCGGTCGACAGCGCCACGATCACGATGCCCGCCAGATACACCCGTCGCTCGCCCAGCTTCTGCACGAGCCGACCGCTGGCGGGCGCGAAGAGCAACCGCATCAACGCGAACGCGCTCACGATCGCCGACGCCGCCGCGATACCCACCCCGAATTCGCGGGCGTACTGGGGCAGCACGGGCGCGACGAGGCCGAACCCGAGCGCGATCACGAAGGCTGCCGCGATCAGTACCCAGATCTCGGCGGGTAGCCGGACTTTGGCCGGAGCGCTCACTCGGTCAGCGCCTGGTTCACCATCTCCTCGGCCGCGGCCTGTACCTGGGTGAGATGCTCGGGGCCGAGGAAGGACTCGGCGTAGATCTTGTATTTGTCCTCGGTGCCCGAGGGACGTGCGGCGAACCAGGCGTTCTCCGTGGTCACCTTCAGTCCGCCCAGCGGCGCTCCGTTGCCGCGCGCGGTGGTGAGGATGCCGGTGATCTCCTCGCCCGCGATCTCGGTGCCGGAGACGGCCTCGGGAGTCAGGCGCGCGAGCTTGGTCTTCTGCGCGCTGGTGGCGGCGGCATCGATCCGCGCGTAGGCGGGGCTGCCGTATTGGCGTTCCAGTTCGCCGTACCTGGCAGAGGGAGTCTGGCCGGTGACGGCGGCGATCTCGGCGGCGAGCAGGGCCAGCAGGATGCCGTCCTTGTCGGTGGTCCAGACGGTGCCGTCCATCCGCAGGAACGACGCGCCCGCGCTCTCCTCACCACCGAATGCCAAACTGCCACTGAACAATCCGGGCACGAACCACTTGAACCCGACCGGGACCTCGTACACGTCCCGCCCGAGCACGCCGACCACACGGTCGACCATGGACGAGGTGACGACGGTCTTGCCGATCTTGGTGAGCGCGTCCCACCACATCCGGTTCGCGACCAGGTATTCGATCGCGACGGCCAGGAAGTGGTTGGGGTTCATCAGGCCACCGTCGGGGGTGACGATGCCGTGCCGGTCGGCGTCGGCGTCGTTGCCGGTGGAGATGTCGTAGTCGTCCTTGATGCCGACCAGGGCCGCCATGGCATGGCGTGAGGACGGGTCCATCCGGATCTGACCGTCGCTGTCGAGGGTCATGAAACGCCAGGTGGGGTCGACGAACGGGTTGACCACTTCGAGCTCGAGGTCGAACCGCTGGCCGATCTCCTCCCAGTAGTCCACGCTCGCGCCGCCCATCGGGTCGGCGCCCATCCGGATGCCCGCGCCCCGAATCGCATCCAGGTTCAACGCGTTCGGCAGGTCGCCGACGTACTGGTCGAGGTAGTCGTAGCGCTGGACGTGGGTGTTCATCGCCTGATCGAGCGAGACTCGTTTGACCCCGGCCAGACCGCCGCGCAGCAGTTCGTTGGCGCGGGCGGCGATGGCGTCGGTGGCCTTGGTGTCGGCGGGGCCGCCGTGCGGTGGGTTGTATTTGAAGCCGCCGTCGCGCGGTGGATTGTGCGAGGGGGTGACCACGATGCCGTCGGCCTGATGCTTGGTACCGCCGCGATTGTGGTTCAGGACAGCGTGGCTCAGCGCGGGCGTGGGTGTGTAGCGGCCGCGGGCGTCGATCACCGCCGTGACGTCGTTGCCCGCCAGGACCTCGAGCGCGGTGGTCCAGGCGGGTTCGGACAGGGCATGGGTGTCGCGCGCGAGGTAGACCGGGCCGGTGATGTCACGGGTGGCGCGGTATTCGACGATCGCCTGCGTCATCGCCATGATGTGTGCCTCGTTGAACGCGCCGTCCTCGCTGGACCCACGGTGACCCGAGGTGCCGAACACCACCTGCTGGCTCGGCTCGTCCGGATCGGGGACGAGGCTGTAGTACGCGGTGACCAGGTGAGCGATATCCACCAGGTCGGTCGGGCGGGCGGGCCGTCCGGCGCGATCGTGGGCCATGGTGGGTGTTCCCTTCCGTGTCGGCTGCGCGCGGCTGGTCATGAGAATCATGCGCACAACCACTGGGTCAGGGACGCGGCGGCATACACCGCGGCCAGGCTCGCCGCGACGCTGATCGCGACATTGCCCACGGCGTACACGTAAGCGCCCTCGGTTACCAGACGGACCGTCTCGTAGCCGAACGTGCTGAACGTGGTCAGCGCACCACAGAAGCCGGTTGCCGCGAATGCCAGCAGCGCACTGCCCACACTCGCGCCGATCAGACCCCCGAGCAACGCCGAACCGACAATGTTAACGGTTAGCGTCCCCCAGGGCAGCCCAGTCGGAAACCACGCCGACATCTGCCGGTCGATCAGGTACCGGGCGGGTGCCCCGAGCATGCCACCGACCATCACCAGCGCCACCGTCATGCCGCGCCTCCCCCTGTGGGAGCCCACATCTCGACCATCGGATGGCCCCCTTCCGTCGTCGAATTCATGTGAACCCCCGCCGCGCGACCCAGCGGGTCGCGCTCATGGCGACTGCCACGGCACCGAGCGCCGCGAGCACCGACAGGCCGAGATAGGCGACCGCCGTGCCCGTCGCACCGGTGCCGATGAGTCTACGAATCTCGAGGCTATAGGTGGAGAAAGTCGTGAAGCCCCCCAGCACACCGATTCCCAGGAACGGTCGCACGAGTTTCGGTGCTTCCCACAGTTCGGTGACCACGACCATCAGCACCCCGATCGCGAAGCAGCCGAGCACATTCACCGTGAACGTCGACCACGGGAACCGGCCCGGGAGTACCGGCCACCAGTACGCGACGCCGAAACGGGCGGTGGCACCGAGCCCGCCACCCACCGAGATCGCCGCGAGGACGGCCGGATCGAGCGCCGGGGGCCGCGATGCCATGCGTTGCCCTCCCGTCGGCCGATCCGTGTGGTGGTCGTCGCTCATGGTATCGAGACCCACCGACATCCGGGCGAGCGGTGCGCTCGTGGCAAACTTTCAGCAGCCCGTACCGGCGAACGACGATGGCCCGAACCGATTGTCGGTTCGGGCCATCGCCGTTCAGTTCTGCGGGATCAGTGCGCCAGCACCGGTTCGCCTTCGGCCGGGGCGGGCACGGTGTTCGGCATGATCGCCGCGATCACGATCGCGCCGAGCACGAAAGTGGCCGTCGCCCACCAGAAGCTGGTGGTGTAGCTCTCGATCGCGCCCTGCGCCATCGTGAGCGGGCCCGGCTGGTGCGAGGACACGTAGTCGGTCATCGCCGAGGCCGCGATGGTGCTGAGCAGCGCGGTACCGATGGACCCACCGACCTGCTGGCTGGTGTTGACCATCGCCGAGGCGACGCCGGCGTCCTCGTGCTGCACGCCCGCCGTTGCACCCTGGAACGCGACCGACATCGCACCACCGAGGCCGAGGCCGAGCAGCACCAGCGCGGGCAGGATATGGGTGGCGTAGCCCGAGTCCAGACCGATCCGGGTGAGCCACAGCATGCCCGCGGCGGCGACCAGGAATCCACCGCTGATGACGATCTTGGGTCCGACCTTCGGCAGCAGCAGCGACGGCGCGGTGGTCGAGGAGACCACCATGCCCGCCACCATCGGCAGGAACGCCAGACCGGTCACGATCGGCGTGTACGCCAGGGTCAGCTGCATGTAGAAGGTGAGGAACAAGAAGATCGCGAACATGCCGATGCCCATGACGAACACGGTCAGGTACGACGCGCCGCGGGTGCGGTCGGCGACGATGCGCAGCGGCAGCAACGGATGCGCGACCTTGGTCTCGATCCAGACGAAGGCCGCCAGCAGCACGGCGCCACCGATCAGGAAGGCCAGCGTGGTCGGGTCGCTCCAGCCGTTGGACTCGGCGTGCGAGAAGCCGTACACGATGCCGAACAGCGCGGCGGTGACGGTGACCGTGCCGTACCAATCGAGCTTGGGACGCGAGGCCGATGTGTGCTTGGCCAGCAACAGCACGGCGCCGACGAGCGCGACGGCGGCGAAGATCAGGTTGACGTACATCGCCCAGCGCCACGACGCCCATTCGGTGAGCACGCCACCGAGCAGCAGGCCGATCGCACCACCGGCACCGGCGACGGCACCGAAGATGCCGAACGCCTTGGACCGCTCACCGGGTTCGGTGAAGGTGACCGTGAGCAGTGAGAGCGCGGCGGGCGCGAGCAGCGCACCGAACACACCCTGGCCGACGCGGGCCGCGACGAGCATCTCGAAGCTGGAGGCCGCACCGCCGATGGCCGAGGCCACCGCGAAGCCGACGAGGCCGACGATGAAGGTGTTGCGGCGGCCGAACAGGTCGCTGAGCCTGCCGCCGAGCAGCAGGAGGCTGCCGAAGGCGAGGGCGTAGCCGGTGATGACCCACTGCCGGTCACCGTCGCCGAAGCCGAGGTCGGCCTGGGCCGCGGGCAGCGCGATATTGACGATCGTCGCATCGAGCACGACCATCAGCTGGGCGATGCCGAGTACGGCAAGCACCCACCAGCGCAGGGCGTGCGAGCCGCGGCGACCGGTATCCGCGGGGCTCTGCGGCCCCTTGTCGAGTGTGGTGGTCATAACTCCCCTAGTAGGTCTGCGGATGGTTTCAGGTGGCATAATCGGAGACACCGCCTCCGCTTCAATCGAAGCTACCAGAGTAACGGAGAAACAACCTCCACTTAATCCCCGGATTGATAGGATGTACTTGTGAATCACGCCACGACGACTGCCACACCACCCCGCAGATTGCGCGCCGACGCCGCACGCAATCAGCAACGCATCGTCGCGGCCGCCCGTGAGCTATTCGCCGACCACGGCCTCGAGATCACCCTCGACGACGTCGCCGAACGCGCGGGAGTCGGCGTCGGCACGGTGTACCGGCGCTTCGCGAACAAGAAGGAACTGATCGCCGAGGTCTTCGATCAGCACGTCAAGGACTTCGCCGACGCGGCCGACGCGGCCATGAGCAACCCGGACGCCTGGCTTGCGCTCGTCGAGTTCTTCGAGAGTGCGTGCAAACACCTGGCGACCAACCGCGGCTTCGGCGAGGTGATGCTCGAACTCGAGGAAGATCCGGCCCGTTTCGCCGAGTTGCGCGACCGAATCCAACCGGCGGTCGCGGGCATCATCGATCGTGCGCGCGCGGCGGGCGCGGTGGACCCCGATATCGCGACCACCGACTTCTTCGCGCTGATCCACATGGTCAATTCCCTCGCGGAGTTCGCGGCGCCGATCAATCCCGAAGTATGGCAACGGTATATGGCCATCGCACTCAACGGCGTCCGCACCGACGCGGTGCCGCGCAGGCCACTGCTGGTCGCGCCGATGACCAACGAGGAAGTCGAGCAGGCCAAGGCCGCCGGCTGCCTCGGACGTCGTCGCTGAGCCGAAACCTGCCCATCCAGTAGCGCGCGTCACAGTGCATCCTCTACTGTTGGACACATGACCAAGAGCACCTGGGTGAACTGGGCAGGCCAGCAGAGCTGCACACCCGCCGTCGTCGCCGCGCCGCGCGACGTCGAGGAACTGGCCGCGATCGTGACCGAATCGGCCGCCGCGGGGCGGACCGTGCGCGTCGCCGGGTCGGGACACTCGTTCACCGACGCCGTGCTCACCGACGGCACGCTGATCGACCTCAGCGGTCTGGACAAGGTTCTCGACGTCGACTCCGCCACCGGACGCGTGCGGGTGGAGGCCGGGATCTCGCTGCACGCGGCGAGCCCGCTGCTGCACGGGCACGGCCTGGCCTTCCCCAATCTCGGCGACATCGATACACAGAGCCTCGCGGGCGCGACCGCCACCGCCACCCACGGCACCGGCGCCCGGCTGCGCAATATCTCGGCGGCACTGCACTCGGTAGAGGTGCTGCGCGCGGACGGCACCCGGGTGGAGCTCAACGAGCAGACCGACCCTGACGGCTGGAAGGCGGCGCGGGTCAGCGTCGGCGCGCTCGGCGTCGTCACCGCGGCCACCCTGCAACTCGAGCCGTCGTTCGTACTGGAGTGCGTCGAGCGGCCGGTGCCGCTGGACGAGGTGCTCGCCGATATCGACGAATTCGCGGACGGCAGTGATCATTTCGAGTTCTTCGCGTTCCCGCACAGCGCCACGGCGATGACCAAGGCCATCGATCGCACGCAGGCGCCGGAGCAGCCGCGCGGCACGATGCGCGAGTGGATCAACGACATCCTGATCGCCAACCATGTATACGACGGCATGTGCAAGCTCGGTCGGCGAATTCCCGCCGCCATCCCCCTGATTCACCGCGCGGCCACGCTCGCCGGGAGCAACAACCGGCAGGTCGACCGTTCCTATCGTGTGTTCTCCACCCCGCGGCTGGTGAAGTTCAACGAGATGGAATACGCGATCCCGCGCGCGCACGCGGCCGAGGCGATTCGCGAGATCCTCGCGCTGGGAAGGCAATTCGGCACCCCGATGCCGATCGAGGTGCGCTGGGTCGCGCCCGACGACGCCTTCCTGTCCCCCGCGGGCGGACGCGACACCTGCTACATCGCGGTGCACCAGTATCAGGGCATGGTGTGGGAACCGTACTTCCGCGCGTGCGAGGCGGTCTTCGACGCCTACGACGGCAGGCCGCACTGGGGCAAACGCCACTTCCAGACCGCCGAGACCCTGCGGCCGCGCTACCCCGACTGGGACCGGTTCACCGCGGTGCGACGCCGCTTCGACCCCACCGGTGTATTCGCCAACGACTACGTGCACCGGGTACTGGGCTCACTCGACTGACGTCCTCGCCGCGCGGACACTGCTCGGACAACCTGGTCGCCGGTTCGTCCACACCCACCCCCGCCGCAGCGCGCTGATGGAATGATGACGGGTGATATCCGAAGCGCCACAAGCACTTCGCCCCTGCGCCGAAAGGGCGACCATGGCCCACACTCCCAGCGTGTTGTTCGTCTGCGTCCACAACGCGGGCCGATCACAGATGGCGGCGGGTCTCCTGCGCGCCATGGCCGGTGACCGGATCGAGGTGCGCACCGCGGGCAGCGAACCGGCCGCCGCGCTGAACCCCGCCGCGGTGGTGGCCATGGCCGAGATCGGGATCGATATCGCGGGCGCACGGCCTGCCGCGCTCACCGACGATGTCGTCGGGCTCTCGGATGTGGTGGTCACGATGGGATGCGGCGAGGTGTGCCCGTATTTTCCGGGGATCAGCTATCGCGACTGGGTGCTGTCGGATCCGGCGGGCCAGCCCATCGAGGTGGTGCGCGGCATTCGCGACCACCTGCAGATCCTGATCGGCAATCTGATCGCCGAACTGCTGCCGGTACCCGCCCGCTGACACGTCCGATTCGTTCAAGACGCACCCACGATCGAGTGTTTACGCTGCGAATATGACTCCACAGCTTGATGTCGTGTCCGTTGTAGTTTCCGATATGGCCGCTTCGGTGGCCTTCTACCGCAGGCTGGGACTGGTCTTCCCGGACGGCGCCGAAGCCGAGGGCCATGCCGAGGCCGTGATCGGCGGCGGCCTTCGGCTGGCACTGGACACCGAGGCGACGATTGCCTCCTTCGCGCCCGATTGGCAGCCGCCGACCGGTCCCGGCCGCAGCAGTCTCGCGTTCCGATGCGCCGATCCGGCCGAGGTCGACAAGCTCTACGCCGAGCTCGTCGACGCCGGCCATCACGGCGAACTCCCACCGTGGGATGCCTTCTGGGGTCAGCGCTACGCCTCGCTCGCCGACCCCGACGGGCACGGAATCGACCTCTACGCGCCGTTGCCCGCCGAATAGGACGACCAGTCGTGGGGGTCGCGCTGACGCTGCTGATAGCGGCCGAGCATCTCGCGGACCTCGTCGCTGACCGGGGGTTCTCCGGTGAGCCTGGTCCACAGGTGCGCGTCGTGGTCGGTGAGCGTCACCGGTCCCGACGCGGCCACGTCGACGACGAAGGTGAACTGCCTGGTGCGGGCGCCCGCACCGGTCAGGTAGTCGAAATCGCCGAGGTAGTCGCTGACTCCGGTGACCTGCAGCCCGGTTTCCTCCGCGACTTCGCGGGCCAGCGCTTCGTCGAGTGCCTCACCCGGCTCGACGACGCCGCTGGGCAACTCCCACCGGCCACCCAGGAAATCCGATCGTCGGCGGCGCAGAATGAGCACTCGCTGATGGCGGACGACGACCGCGCCGACGACAAGCCGGCGGATTTCGTCTCGTTCTGCCTCGATACGGAGCGTGGAGTACACGGATTCGTCGATCATCAGGTCACATCCTCTCGTCGGTGTTCGGACTGGACTGAGCACTTGCGACGGGGCGTGCACTAGTGAGCCTAAACCTTCCGTCACGCTGTGCCGAATGAGACTTTCCGGGCGGTGAGACGCCCGGTCAGCGGGTTTGCAGAGTACTTACCGAGCATCCAGCCAGGTCACGGACCTCTCGGGACAGGTGCGCCTGGTCGGCGAAGCCGGTCACGGCGGCGATGTGTGCCGCCGGAATTCCGGTGTGAAGCGCGGCGAGCGCTCGTTGAAATCGCAGAATACGAGCCAACATCTTGGGTCCGTAACCGAAGGCGAACAGGGAGCGCCGGTGCAGCATCCGGGCCGACATGCTCGTCCGAGCGGCGGTTTCGGCGACCGTCGCGCCCGCCGAGAGGGCATCGACGACAGCGGTGAGCGCCGGATCGGCAGGGCCGTTGTCGGCGGCGAATCGTAATGCGATCGCTTCCAGGGCAGCAACGCGGTCGGGCGCGTTGTCGAGGCGATCGACGAGTTCGCGGGTGGTGCGCGACGGTGCGATCTCGGCCAGATCGACCCGCTGGTTCAGCAGTTCTACCGCCGGAACCCCGAGCAACGTGGGCGCGCTGCCCGGCGCGAATCTGACGCCGACGAATTCTCGCGCCCGCGCGGTCGGTGCGAGAAACGCGCGGCTGTCCGGACCCGCCACCATCAGCGTGCCCTCGGTCCAGATCAGATCCATGCAACCGTCGGGGAACACCGTGACGGGACCGGTGGCGGCGGGCATGGTTCGCGACCAGACCACCGCTCGGTCCAGCCGTGATTCGCGTTCCCGGTATTCGGCCACACTTCGACGGTAGTCCCGCCCACCGACAGGTAGCTGCCGCACCATGATCACCCGGTCCGTAAGATCTGACGGCACGACGTTCGGCTCGGCAGAGGGGTGCCAATGCAACCGACAGCATCAGTGCGGGGTGGACGGCCGCGGGTGGCGGGATTTCCCGGTGCGGACATAGATATCGAGCCGGACATCTGGTCGGGGGCGTTCGTCGACGACGACCGGATCAGGGCGCTGGCTGTCGGTGCGTATTACGGGCGCAGCTGGGGCGCGCAATGCGACGGCGTCGCGTTCCTCCCGGAGGAGCCCGACAGCGCGTCGACGCGGCGGGAGACCGCCATCGAAGGACTGCACGAGTCGTGGGGCGTCGACAACGCCGAGGACGCCCACGACACCGTGCGGCGGCTGCTGGCCGGGATGCACGCGCCGCTGTTCGAACTCGTTCATCCGCTCGCCGTCATGGCCGCGACCGACACCGGCCGGGTCGATCGGTCGGGATTGGCCGACGAGCATCGCGAATTCCTGCACACCCTTTCGGGTTTCCGTGGCTATCGCGGGCCCGCCGGGATCGATCGCGACTACGACGCCTGGCTACAGGCCATCAAACTCGGCATCACCGACAGCCTGCCGACGCCGCTGCAGATCGATGCCACCGCGTGGGATCTGGCACGGCTGGTGTTCATCGCCCGCGCCGCGTGCACGGCCGGATACCTGACCGAGGACGAGGCGTGGGAACACATGCTGACCGGGCTGGATCGGGCGCGTCAGCACTATCGCAACTGGCGCCAGTTCGGCGACGGGTTCCTCACCGGTGCGATCTTCTGGGCGGCCACGCAAGATCTGTCGGCCGCGAAAAGCCAAGTGGCCGAACGTAGACGGATGATCGCGGGGCTGCACCTTCGACCGTCGAGTCCGTGGCGGCGGGTGTCGCTGCATCCGGGTGCGCCGGTGTTCAGCCCGGCATCGTCAGCATGATGCCGACGGCTTGACGGCGGAACGGATCGTCGTCGACCATGCCCAGTTTGCGGCGTTCCACCAGCAGTTGCCATTCGCCGAAGAGGTCGGCCGAGCAGGGCATCGACTGGGTGATGGATCCGTCGACGTGCTCGATCTCGCAGGCCAGACGCACGGCCTCGGTGATGCGCGTGAAGTCGGCGGGTTCCCAGTCGACGAAATCGAGGTCGGCGCCCGCTCCCGAGATCCGCAGCGTCGCGACCTGTCCGGGCGCGGTGAGCACTTCGGCGCCGGTGAGGACCGAGACCGGAAATTCGTAGACCGCCCACGCGGACACGAACAGCAGGCGCAGCGTGGTGATCGCGACCAGGCCGGGAGCGCCCTGGTGGCCCGCCTGGGCCAGTTCGAGAACGTACTCGTCGGGCCGGGCGCAGCCGTGCAGGATGTCGATCTCGCGTAAGGAGTTGCCCGCGTGCCGCATTCGGCGCGCGGCCGCCGTGACATCGGGGCGCTGCGGGCCGTTCGAACCCGGCACCGAGTGCGGTGGAACAAGATTCGGGCGGGGCGGGAACACCCTGCGTAGGCTGACCAAGTCGCGTTCGACCGCCCTGATCAGCGCCTGCGCCTGTTCGCGTAGGCCGGTTTCGAGGAACACCGGCACCGGATGACGATCCGTCGGCGCACCGTTCACCACGAACTGCGCCGACCGGAAGAACAGCAGCAACGCCATCTGCCCGTCGTCGGTGTTCGCGAGCGCGATCCTGCCCAGTTCGGCCACCCCGACGTCGAGCGCGATCTCGTTGTCGGCGCGCAGCGGCGTCGTCACCAACCGCCCGTCCGCGTACCGGACCGCGACTCGCGCACCCCATACTTCGATCAAAGCCACGTCCCTCCTGGCCTGCCCCGCATCGGTGGATCCTACCGAGGGGCCGTCGCGGGCGGGGCGATGGTCCTGCCGATGGTGTTCGAAGCCGCGCCGAGGTGGCAGGCTGTACGCATGCCCGATGAACAGGAAGTCTCCGCCGAACAGTCCGCGGACGCGATCGAAACCCCGGCGGAGGCGACGAAGCGGAGGTTCCGCGAGGCGCTCGAGCGGAAGAACGGCCACTCCTCCGCGGGTGGAGCCGCCCAGAATTCCGCCAAAGTGCGTGAGACGCACGCACAGGCGGGCGGGAAGCGCACCTTCCGCCGTCGCGCCGGCGGATAGTTTCGCGCCGGACGCGACTGTCCTTCCGTGATCAGCCCTGCTCCGCTGGCAATAATTCTGCGGCGCAGGGCTTTTCGGTGGAGTGGGAGCTACTGCAAGCGGGAGGTATCTGCGTCCGCTTCGGTTCGGACAGCGTTCTCGAAGATGGCGCCGCTGTCGGCTTCGCTGAAAACCAGCCAGCAGCCCCGGATGGCGCCCAGTAGGTCCTCGAGCAGATCGATGGCGGGGCGAGTGGGGTCGAGGCGGCAGATGCGGTAGCCGTCGGTCCAGTCGTCGAGATCGTCGTCCTCGTCGTCACGTTCCTCGATTTCCTGCGCGGCTTCGATGATGCCGTCCAGGTCGCGGACCTTGCCCTCGGAGACCGCGATGGCATCGGCGATCAGGTCGACCACCACCTGGGTGGGCGTCTCCCCCGCACCGAGCCGTTCCAGGACCACGGTCGGCGTTTCGACCTGGAGTGCTTCGATGTCGTCCGCCTCGGCGACCACGTCCACCGGCTCGAGGCCCGTGACCTCGCCTGCCACCGTCGCCGCGGCCCGCAGCCAGTGCGCGGCGGCGACCGAGGCGGCGGCGGGGTCCAGTTCGGTGAACAGGTCGATGGTGCCCAAGGGATTGGCCCGGAGCAGGGTGTCCGCCGCGTGCACCTGCACCGGGGAGATCTCCGGGCGGGTGAGTTCGACGGCCTGCCTGGCTCGACCTGCCAGATCGCCCAGTTCCGCGGCCGTGATCGCCGCCTGCTCGGTGAGCACCTCGTTCACCACCCGGTCGACCAGGCTCGCGTCACCGATCGCATGGAGCACACGGCCCACATGGTGCGCGGATTCCTCGATGGGGCTGTAGAAGACCAGCATGCATCCGTCGTCGTCGGGCAGATTGGGGGTGCGCAGCGCGGCTTCGACCTTCGCGAAGCGATTGCGCTCCTCCGCCCGCCGCCACGCTTCCCCGTTCACGACATCGGGATCACCGGCGGCGGTCGCCGGATGGGTGTAGGTCCGCCACTGGAACCGCGCCAGACTCGCCAACGCCGCGGCCAGCTCCACACCGTGCTCGGCGCCTGGCACCTCGGCGATCGTCTCGGCGACATCACCGCGACCGGTCCCCCAGGTGGCGACCAGCGTTCCCGCCCCCGAGTCGTATGCATACCGCGTCATTCGCTCAGTTCTACGTGGCCCACCCGCACCACCCGTCACCAGGGTCTACCGGATCAGAGTGGAGCCCGTCCGAGGCCGGGGACGAACCGTCCCGTCGCCGCGAGGTAGGCACGGTAGTTCGCGCCGTGGACCCGCGCCAGATAGGGCTCTTCGACCGCCCGTACCTGCAGCTCGATCGTCACCAGCAACAGTGCGAACGCGACGATCGCGACAGCGTTCGGGATGATCAGCGTGACGCCCCCCGCGAAGACGAGCATCGCGGTGAAGATCGGGTTGCGAACCAGACCGAACACCCCGGTGTCGACCAAGGTCGTCGTCTCGCTGGGATCAACTCCGATGCGCCACGATTCGCCCATCTCGATCTGCGCGTACAGCGTTGCCGCGATACCCACGACGGCGAGCACGAATCCGGCGGTCTGAATCGGCATCGCGGACAGCGCCCCGATCGGGGCTACGACACCGGCCAGCTGCAGCACC
This sequence comes from Nocardia sp. NPDC003183, assembly GCF_053590715.1. Taxonomy (NCBI): domain Bacteria; kingdom Bacillati; phylum Actinomycetota; class Actinomycetes; order Mycobacteriales; family Nocardiaceae; genus Nocardia; species Nocardia sp. NPDC003183. Next base: position 512,448 of record NZ_JBSFTG010000002.1, on the reverse strand, counting down.
GGCGATGCCGTGCCGACCACGATCGCGGCGACGAAACCGACGCCGGCGAGCCATTCGATCGAGCCGGGCCGTCCGCTGATGCCGTGGAAACCGGTCGAACCCGTGGCCTGATACTGACGCCAACTGCGCCAGCCGAAGCCGAGCAGGCCGAAAACCAGGTACAGAACCAGTGCGCAGATCGCCATCATCATGGGTTTCCTCGATCGTCGTTGTCACAGCAGCCGCGGTGACCGACATCGGTGGACATCGTCGCGCAGCAGGTTTCGCCCTTCCAGGCGTTGATTCCTTCTTTGACCGCGATCACCGCGATCACCAGCGCCGCGAGCGGATCAGCCCACGACCAGCCGAACAGGCTGTTGAGCAGCAGGCCGACCAGCAACACGGCCGAGAGATAGGTGCACAGCAGGGTTTGCTTGGAATCGGCCACGGCGGAGGCGGACCCGAGCTCGCGCCCCGCCCTCCGTTGCGCGGCGGACAGCACCGGCATGATCACCAGACTCGCGGCCGCCAGCCCGATTCCGACCGTCGAATGCCGTGCCTCGCCGACCCCGAGCAGCGAACGGACGGCGTCGACAGCGACATAGCCGGCCAAGGCGAAGAACGAGAACGCGATGACCCGCAGCGCCACCTTCTCCCGCGCCTGCGGATCGCGCCCGGCGAACTGCCACGCCACCGCGGCCGCCGAGGACACCTCGATCACCGAGTCGAGACCGAACCCGATCAGCGCGGACGAGGACACCCGCGCGCCTTCGCTCAGCGCGACGACCGCCTCGACCACGTTGTAGCTGATCGTCGCCGCGACCAACCACCGAATCCGCGTCGTCAGCACCGCCTCGCGCACCGAACTCGGCGCGATCAGCGCGGGCATCCCGATCGACTCCATCAGCAGCAGCCCTCCGATTCCGCCGCCGGGCAGCAGGCCGGATCAACGGCGAGCACCAGGCCGACCAGATCGTCCAACGCCCGCCCGATCCGCGGATCCGCCAGCTCATACCGGCTGCGCCGCCCCTCTGGAACCGCGACGACCAAGCCACATCCACGCAGGCAGGCCAAGTGATTGGACAGAATCTGCCGCGAGACACCGATCGCTTCGGCCAGCTCCGACGGGTAGCCGGGTTCCTTCCGCAGACTCAGCAGGATCTTGGTTCTGGTCGAGTCCGAGAGGGCGTAGCCGAATCGGGACAGCCCGTCGGTCTGCACCGTGGATTCCATACCTCAGACGATACATCAGAATCTGTATTCAGAATAGGATGTACTGATGGTGCCGCTGAGCGGACACGAAAAGGACCCCCACCTGTTGTCAGGTGGGGGCCTCTAGTGGAGCTACCGGAAATCAAACCCGGGCCCCTCCGCCGCGTCACACATCCGCCAACTTTCTGACCTGCGGTTGCTTTCCGATCGGGGTGGCTTCACAGCCGTGCTTCCATCGCCCGGCGGATGAGCAACCGGGCATGGTCCCCCGTGGCGGCCTGGCGGGCGAGCGCGTCGAACGCGCGAAGGTAGATCAGGATCTCGCGGGGCTGGGTCACCCGCAGTTCCGCCGTGATCGCTTCGACCGTGGCGAGTCGCTGATCGAACAGGACGAAGTTCGTTGCCTGGATCGGCATCTCGGCTGTCGCGGGGATGATGCCCAGCAGAACCCTGGACAAGCCCGCGACAGCAAGCAGGCGGTCCAGTTGTCCGACCATGACCGCGTCGTCGCCGACCGTGGTGTGCAGCGCCTGTTCGGCGATGAGAATGTGGAACTTCCGCCGACCCGAGTACAAGAGCTGTTGGCGTTCGATGCGGGCGGCGACGCCCTGGTCTACGTCGTCGGGGGTCCGGTAGAACTCGACGTAGCGGCGCAGAACGGCGGTCGCGTAGTCCGCTGTTTGCAAAATGCCAGGCATGATCTGCGGTTGGTAGATCCGGATCATCTCGGCCGACTCGGCTAGGCGGATGTTCGCCTTCTGCTGCCGTTGGGTGCCAGTGCCCAGGACCTTGCGCCACTCGGTGTACGCGGTCTCGAGGTTGTGCAGAGACGCGAGGAGGTCGGCGAGTTGATCGGGGGTGCCAGTGTGGGCGCAATATGCGCGCAGGTCGTCGGATGACGGTGTCTGTCGGCCGTTCTCGATCTTCGAGACCTTCGCCTCGCCCCAACCGGCGAGGTCAGCCAGGGCGCGGCCAGTAATGCCTGCTGTACGGCGAAGCTCCCGGAGCCTGGCCCCGAGAGCTTCCCGCGCGTCTGCCGGATTGGTCACCCGGCGAACTCGCCGAACGGAACAGCCACGTTCCACAGCCGGTCACGAGTCGCGACGAAATGATCGACTACGGCCGAGTCGGTGGTGACCGCCAAGCCTGCCGGGGCTCCGCGTTCGTCGGACAGGTTGTAGACGACCCGCTCGTCATCGAACAGCCACGCATCATCCGGCGGGATCTCTCCGGCGTCGTGACGTGGCACGTACCGGATGTTTTCGCCCGCTTCGACGTTGTGGCCGGTGACCGACAGCAACCATCGCTGATAGTCCGACAGCGGTGTGGTGACCACCCGGACACGGCTCACGCTCACGCCGCGTTCGGTCGTTTCCCGCATAAGCGCCTGCCACGGTGTCGCGGTGTAGGGCGCTGGCTCACCAGCGAGGAACGCACGCAGACGTTCGTCCTCGTCGGCGACGAAATAGGTGTCTCGGCACTCGAAATGGAACGCTGACCGCTTGGTTTCCCGGAACAGTCCGGGCCACAGGTCAGGCTCGTCGTTGGGCCGATAGCGCACCGTAAAAGGTCCTTTCGAGCTTGGGGACCTCGATAGCCGACTCGTCGGCGGCGAGGTTCATCTGTGCGAGCGTTTCCGGGTCGGTAATCGGTCGGCCGGTCAGGGTGAACGTGCCCCTACCGCTGTCGGCCATCGGTACCCCGACGTAGGTATCTGGTTGGGCGAAACCTAGGAGCAAGTGCGGGATTTCGACGGTTTCCGGTGAGTCCGTCTGCCATCCCTGCACCGCGTAGGTGCCGCTGTCGGTGGCGAACAGTGTCGGGCAGCCGCCCGAGTCGCTGCCGCCGTTGCCGAGGAACGTTAGGCGCATATCGCTACCCCCTGGTGAGAACTTGCGTGAGCTTTCCCGTACTCCCACATCGTCCCACCGTGTCACACAGGTTGTCGCCTGTTCAGACCACTTGGAGCAAGTTCAAGAAAGTTCCTGTCCAGGCGGTTGTACAAACCCATACCGTCAGCTCCAACGCTCCCGGCGGGTTTGAACTAAGAGTCCCCGCCGGGAGTGAATCCCGAAGCGCACCAGGAGGCCGCGATGCTCCCGCAGTGGACACCCAGAACCGAACGCCCGCACCCGATCAACGTTGCGCCACCGAGCGTGATCGGGCGACTGCTCGCAGCGCTCGAGGCGTGGCCGACGAACAAGCAGCCCTCATGACCAGCCAGACGAAGGCCCAGCTTGCCGACCTGACCGAACGCGCCGCACGCCGGTCGATGACCATCACATCCACCCCGGAAGGCTGGCAACTCGCCTCGGCTTGGAGAGTGGTTGTTGTGGGTGACGTGGACGCCGTCGCCGCATGGTTGAGCGCCGCAGAAACCTACGACCGCCGCCCCCGGCAGTACTTCCCGGCCGGATGCCAGGCGGACACGTGATCGTGATCGGGTGGGCGATCGTGATCGGCCTACCAGCCATCGTGTTCGTCGCAGCCGTGTGGCCAAAGCGCGACCAGTGAACATAGGTCTTGTTCGGCCACCCGAAGCGTGTGTGCGCCGATACCCTGAGCACTCAGTATCAGGGGAGTGATCGTCACCGTGGATAACAGCCGTCGCCCTACCGATCCTTACGGTCTCTACTTCGATGAGCTGCGCCAGACAGCCGAGTGCGTGATTCTCGCCGTGGTGCTGGAGAGACTTACTGCCGCAGGATGTGGGCAAAGTGTGGACAGCAGGCCGAATCTGCCCGTAATCAGCGCATAAAAAAAAGTCCCTGACCTGCGTTAACAGGCCAGAGACTCTTTGGTGGAGCTGCCGGGAATCGAACCCGGGTCCTCCGCCGCGTCTTCAGGGCTTCTCCGTGTGCAGTTCGCTGTGTCTCTGCTCGGATCTCCAAGTCTCGCGAACAAGCCTGGATGACGATCCCAGTCGCTGTTAGATGTCCCATCCGACTCCGCGACCGAGCCGAACGGTAATTCCCTCTAGCTGATGCCAGTACCCGGGTCGAGGGACGAACCCGGACTGACAGAGACGACCTGGCTACTTAGGCAGCGAGGGCGTACTCGCGCTGATTGGAATCGGCGCTTAATTGGTTGCAGCGACGCTTACGGTGGTCTCTTGCCTGCACCGACACGCTTCCCCTGAATCAACGTACGCAGTCGAAACCGTTCAGCCCCGTACGTGCCCGCACCGTGCGGGCTAGTCATATTAACACCGGCGCGACGTGAGATCTTCCCATTATTTCTGCCAGCTCGCGGTGTCGCCGGAGTGATCTTGTAGCGAACCCCACCAGATGGCCTCGGCGAATCCGGGTGGGGCTGCCGGTGGTGACGGGTACTGTTCTCGTTCGGCCGCCCCGGAACGGTCAAATGTCCTGGGCGACTGGAGCAAGGAGTTATCTCATGGCATTCACCAGTCACCGTGGACTGCGCCGATTCGCGGCGATCCCGGCTGTTGCGAGTCTCGTGCTGGCCGCGGCCTGCTCGTCGGGCGAGTCCACCGCCGCGCCGGGCGTCACCAGCACGCCCTGTCCCGGTTCGCCGAACACCGATAACGGCTGCATCTATCTCGGGGTGCTCTCGGATCTGGCGAACGGGCCGTTCACCCCGCTCGGTGCCTCGATGAACGACGGTCAGATGGCGTTCTGGAAGCAGGTGAACGCGGCGGGCGGCATCGGCGGCTACGACATCGACATCAGCACCTACACCCGCAACACCTCCTACGATCCGCGCACCCATCGCAGCGCGTACGAGGAGATCGAGCCGAACGTGCTCGCGTTGTCGATGAGTTTCGGGACCGCGCAAACCGTCGCGATGCTGAACCAGATGGACGCCGACGACATGGTGAGCACCGCGGCCACCCAGTGGTCGGGCTGGAACTATCGCAGCGCCGACCGCAATCTGGTGCTCAGCGCGGGCTACTCCTACTGCACCGAAGCGGTGACCGGCCTCGACTGGTTCGCCGAAACCCATTACGCGCCGCGCAATATCGCCGTGGTCGCCTATCGCGGCAACTACGGCGGCGACTACGCCAGCGGCGCGCTGAAGTGGGCGCTGGCCAACGACGCCACCATCGCCGATCGCATCGACACCGGACCCAATGCCGAGGTCGGCAACCAGGACGGTCCCGTGGCGGAGATCCTGGCCGCCGCGCCGGACCTGGTGATGCTGGCCACCGGACCCGCCGAGACCGCGGAGATCGTGGGCAAGCTGGTGAAGTCGGGTTTCACCGGGCGATTCCTCGGCTCGCTACCCACCTGGAACGCGGCACTGCTGCAATCGGCGGCCGCGCCGGCGCTGACCGCGCTCTACAACTACACGACCCCGGTCGACAGCTGGGCCGGCGACAGCGTGGGCGCCAAGCACGCCCGCGACGCGATCACCGGCGAACCGGCCAACTTCGGCTATTCGCTGGGCTGGGCGATCACCTATCCACTCAAAGCCCTGCTCACCGCCGCGGCGGCGAACGGCGAACTCACCCGCGCCGGCCTGCGCCGCAGCGTCGGCGCGATGAAACCCGACGGTGAGGGCATGGTCGTGATCCATCCGGCGGGGGCGGCCGAACCGGATCTGGAGACGGAGTGGTCGGCGGTGTTCGAACCGGACCGGGAGGCGCCGATGGGCGCCAGAGCGGTGAGTGTCGGCTACCAGGGCAAGACGCTGGGTCGACTCAACCTGCACGAGCCCTGCACCCGGTTGTAGGGAATCAGCTCGCGGCGATCATGGCGACCGCCGTGAGCGCGAGCACCATACCGACCTTCTGGGTGGCGCTGATGCGCTCGCCGAGCAGGACCATCGCCAGCAACACGGTCGCCGCCGGATACAGCGAGCCGATCACGCTCACCACCGACAGCATCGCGCCGTGGAAGGCGTAGAGCAGCGCGGCATTGGCGATCACATCGAGCACGCCGACCGCCAGTGCCAGGCGCAGTGGTTCACCGTGCAGTCCGCGGAATTCGCCTGCCGCCAGCGCCGATGTCCACACGACCGCGGTTGCCGCCACCCGCTGGGCGAGCAGGGGCCACAGTCCCGCGCTCGCACTGGTTTCGTGCAGGAAGTAGAACGCGAAACCGAACGCGGCACCCGACCCGATCGTGAGGAGCGCGACCCGGCGGGTGAAACGCAGTTGCCTGCCGCCGGTGATCTCCTCGGTGGTTTCGTCGGGTGCCTCCCGGCTCACGAGCACCACCGCGACCAGGGCGACGGCGATGCCCGCGATCGCGATCGCGCCGGGCCGTTCGCCGAGAAAGAACCCGGCGATCACCGGGATGCCCGCGACCAGCACCGCGGTCAGCGGCGACACCACCGACATGGGACCGTCGGCGAGCGCGGCGTAGAACCACCACACCGCCAGGCCACTGGCCACACCGGCGGCCAGGCCCCACAGCACGGACGCGGTGTCGGCATGCCCGCCCACCAGTGGCGCGATCAGCAAGACCAGCAGCACGGAAAACGGATACGACACCACAACCACACGCAGCGCCGTGACCCTGCGCGCGGCGATCCCGCCGAAGAAGTCGCTGACTCCGTAGCCCGCCGCCGCGACGAGGGCGAGCACTACGGAGATCAACGCATGCCTTTGACCCGCCGACCTATTTCACGGGTGACCTCACGCTCGGCCTGCTTGCGGGCCAGATCCTGACGCTTGTCGTAGTCCTGCTTGCCCTTGGCGAGGGCGAGCTCCACCTTCACCTTGCCGTCGGAGAAGTACATCGACAGCGGCACCAGCGTCTGGTTGCCCTCGCGCGACTTGCCGACCAGGTGCTCGATCTCACGCTTGTGCAGCAGCAGCTTGCGGGTGCGGCGCGGGGAATGATTGGTCCAGGTGCCGTGGCTGAACTCCGGGATGTGCAGCCCGCGCAACCAGACCTCGCCGTGGTCGACGGTCGCGAAGGCGTCGACCAGCGAAGCCTTGCCCTCACGCAGGCTCTTCACCTCGGTGCCGACCAGCGCGATCCCCGCCTCATAGACGTCGAGGATCGTGTAGTTGTGCCGCGCCCGGCGGTTGGTCGCGATGACCTTGCGCCCCTTTTCCTTCATAACGGTCAACTGTAAGTGACGGCGCCAGCCCTTTATTCCATGGCCGACTCAGACCCTGGCGGCTGCCCTGGCCAGTGCGCGGTCGCGCTGCTCCTCGAAACGAGCCGCCTTGACCTCGAGGTCGAGCAGGTAGGTGTGCAGCTCGTCGCGGGCGATCTCGCCTTCGGGGCCGAAATCGGTGCGCTCGAAGATTCGCCAGATCCGCAGGGTCGGGCGCAGGACGACATCGAGGTGCTGGCGCAGGTCGTACACGCCGTGCTTGGCGAGCAGCACCGCGTTGCGGCGGAAGTTGGGCTGGTTGAGGCCGGGCATCTGGAAACGCAGGATCACGTCGGTGATGGCCCGCATGGCCTCGTCGGGGGTGAGGTCGAGAGCCGCCGCGCAGAGCTTGCGGTAGAAGATCATGTGCAGGTTCTCGTCGGCGGCGATCCGGGCCAGCATGCGATCGGCGACCGGGTCGTCGCACAGGGCGCCGGTGTTGCGATGGCTGATTCTGGTCGCGAGCTCCTGCAACGTGACGTAGGCGACGCCCTTGAGGAACTGCGAACCCTTCTCCGGCTTGGCGATGCCCGCGGTCATGTGCGACATCCTGGCCTCTTCGAGCGCGACCGGGTCGACCGCACGGGTCACGACGAGGTAGTCACGCAGGACGATGCCGTGGCGGTTCTCCTCGGCGGTCCACCGGCCGACCCAGGTGCCCCAGGCGTTGTCGAAGCCGAAGGTGTCGGCGAGTTCGCGGTGGTAGGAGGGCAGGTTGTCTTCGGTGAGCAGGTTGGTGATCATCGCCGCCTTGGCGACCTCGCTCAGCCGCGACTGCTCGGGATCCCAGTCGTCGCCGCCCATGGCCGCGAAGTTGCGGCCCTCGTCCCACGGCACGTAGTCGTGGGGGTGCCACATCTTGGCCTTGGACAGGTGGTCGTTGAGATTGGCTTCGGCCGTCGGCTCGAGCTCGGCGAGGATGTCGCTGTCGGACAGGTGGAGCGTCATGGGTCGACGCTACGAGGCGAGGGGCGGGTTCTCGGGGTTATTGCCGAGATTTCCGCGACTACTCATCACAACGGCCGACGTGCGGCGATGATCGGTCACAGCGGTGCGGGGCCGAAGCTGCCGACGTGCAGTGGCACCGAATCCCACTGAGCGCGGTCGGGCGTGAGGTCGCCGACAACCAGCACGCCCGCGTCGGCGAAAGCGCCTCTGGCCCGGGCGATGTGGTCCTCGGAGGTGACGAGAACGACCGAGCGCAAGCCCCTGTCGGCGAGCATGGCCGCGGTGTTGCGAGCGTTGGCCACCGTCGAGTCGGCCTCGGATTCGCGCAGGACCCGGCTCTCGTCGATGCCGGCGCCGACCAGCCACTCGGCCATGGCGTCGGCTTCGGACAGACCGGCTTGCGGGTTGCCGCCGGTGACGATGATCGGCGACCACGGCGCGAAGACGGCTTGGGCCAGGCCCGCGCGCAGTCGTCGCACGAGTTCCTCGCGCATCGTCCCCTCCGGCGTCAGGCCGTAACCGAGGACCACGACGGCGGTGTCGGGGCCGTAGATGCCGGGCAGGGTCGGTGTGCCCAGCGCCCGCGCGAAGTCGAGACCGGGCGGGGCCGGAAAGTCGGCACCGGCGGGTACCGGCACGCAGGCCAATCCCGTGACCGCTATCGCCGCGCACACCACACGCTTGCCCCAAGTCCACCGCACCATTGCCGTCGCCTCCTCGAGCTCGGGCCGATCTCCGTGATCGGTCCCGCTCGGCAACGGTGCGCCGGGTCGTCGACGTCAGGTATCCCTTTGACCTGCGCCTACGACAACTCACATGCGCATGTCGGCCACCGCTGGTGCGTGGCATCGCAAAATTTCCGGAATCGGACGTCGGGGCATACGAGGACTTGGCGAGCACGCGATCGATCGGCGGGCAGCGAGGGCGATCGCCGGAACACGACCGTCAGTGACACAGCACCGGATCCGACAGCGGCGTGTGGGAAATTGTCGAACGCGGCCGATCGGGCGGTGCGGACGGAACGTCAGCCTGGGCTCAGTACGAGGTAGAGGACCAAGGCGGCGGTGAAGATGGCGATCAGTGCGAGGGTCGACCAGCGTGGCCTGCCGCGGTGGATCACGCCGTGGTGAACGCCCAGCAGGGACGGCGCGACGACTGGATCGATGTGGCGGTGCGGCATCGGGGGTGTCGGGGTATCGGCTCCCGCACTCGGGCTGCTGCCCGACGTATCGTCGTCCGAGCCTTCACCGTTCGCCATGACTCGACAGTAACTCGGTGTCGTCCGATTCGGTGCGGTTCCTCGCCGCCGCGCGTGTACGCCCTGCTGGGCGGGGAGGCGCGGGTGCACCGCTACTCCCCGGCCAGCGTGGTCAGCACCCCCTCGCCATAGCGAGCCAGTTTGTTCTCGCCGACGCCGGCGACGGTGCCGAGGGCGGCGAGGTCGGCGGGTTTGCGCGCGGCGATCTCGCGCAGGGTGGCGTCGTGGAACACCACGTAGGCGGGCACGCCCTGTTCCTTCGCCGTCGCGGCACGCCAGGCCCGCAGGCGCTCGAACACTCCGACGTCGGCGGCGGGCAGGTCGGCGGTCGCCTTGGCCGATTTCGCGCTGCGCGCGGGGCGGGCGGCGCGTTCGGGCTCGCGCCGCATCGGCACCTTCCTGCCCTCGAACAGCACCTCGTTGCTCTCGTCGGTCAGTGCCAGGACACCGTATTCGCCCTGTACCGCCAGCAGGCCGCCCGCGAGCAGCTGCCGCACCACCCCGCGCCATTCGGTATCGCGCAGATCGGTGCCGATGCCGAACACCGAGAGCTCGTTGTGCCGATGCTGGGTGATCTTCTGGTTGGTCTTGCCGAGCAGGATGTCGACGAGGTGGCCCGCGCCGAACGATTGTCCGCGTTCGCGTTTGAGCCGCAGCACCGTGGACAGCAGCTTCTGCGCGGGCACCGTGCCGTCCCAGGTTTCGGGCGGATTCAGGCACACATCGCAGTTGCCGCAGGCGCCACCGGTCTGACCGAAATAGTTGAGCAGCCGCGCGCGACGGCAGCCGACGGTCTCGCACAGGGCGAGCATGGCGTCGAGGTGCAGTTGCAGCTGTCGGCGATGTGCCGCGTCGCCCTCGCTGGAGTCGATCATCTTGCGTTGCTGCACAACATCATTGAGGCCGTAGACCATCCAGGCCGTCGACGGCAGGCCGTCGCGGCCCGCGCGGCCGGTCTCCTGGTAGTAGCCCTCGACCGATTTCGGCAGGTCGAGGTGGGCCACGAATCGCACGTCGGGTTTGTCGATACCCATACCGAAAGCGATGGTGGCGACGACGATCAGGCCGTCCTCGCGCAGGAATCTGGACTGGTTCTCGGCACGGGTCCGGAAATCCAGGCCCGCGTGATAGGGCACCGCGCGAATGCCGTTCTCGTTGAGCATGGCCGCGGTCTTCTCCACCGAATTGCGCGAGAGGGTGTAGACGATGCCCGCGTCGCCGGGGTGTTCGGCGCGGATGAAGTCGAGCAGCTGACGGTCGGCGCGGTTCTTCGATTCGATCCGGTATTGGATGTTGGGCCGGTCGAAGCTGGAGATGAACTGTTTCGCGGCGCCGAGATCCAGGCGTTCGACGATCTCGGCGGCGGTCTTCTCGGTGGCGGTCGCGGTGAGCGCGATGCGCGGGACATCGGGCCAGCGTTCGTGCACCAGCGACAGCGCGAGGTAGTCGGGCCGGAAGTCGTGGCCCCACTGGGAGACGCAGTGCGCCTCGTCGATGGCGAACAGGGCGATCTTGCCGCGGTCGAGCAGCCGCAGCGTGGCTTCCAGCCGTAGGCGTTCCGGCGCCAGATAGAGCAGGTCCAGATCGCCCGAGACGAACTGTGCCTCCACCGTCCGCCGCTGATCCGGCGACTGGGTGGAGTTGAGGAATCCGGCCCGCACGCCGAGGGCGCTCAGCGCGTCGACCTGGTCCTGCATGAGGGCGATCAGCGGTGAGACCACCACGCCGACACCCTCGCGGACCAGCGAGGGAACCTGGTAGCAGAGGGATTTGCCGCCACCGGTCGGCATCAGTACCAGCGCGTCGCCACCGCCGACGACCTGTTCGACGATGGCCGCCTGGTCACCGCGGAAGCTGTCGTAGCCGAAGACGCGGCGTAATACCTCGTCGGCTGTCTCAGCGCGATCGGGAGCCGCGACCCGGCCCGGGGTGGCCGGGGCGAGATCGTCGAAGTGGAAGTCGCCGGTGTCGGCGAAATCGTGTTCGGAGACGTACCCGCCGTCGGACGGGTACGCGTCGTCGGGTGGGAAGTCCTCGGGCGGGAAGTCGTCGACATCGGGGGCTGTGGCGCCGGAATTGCTCACCGGGCCATCCTACGAGCGAGCGCCGGTCGCGCAGCCCGTCGACCGGAGCCGACGGCGGCGGATGCCGAAGTTGCGCACCTGTGGATAACTTCGATTCACCCGCGCAAACGGCCGAGGACCTCGTCGTGGAGCAGGCCGTTGGAAGCCACGGCGTCGCCGCCGTGCGGACCGGAGCGTCCGTCCAGGGAGGTGAACGCGCCACCCGCCTCGCGGACCAGGATGTCGAGAGCGGCCAGGTCCCACAGGGAGACCTCCGGCTCGGCGGCGATATCGACCGCACCCTCCGCGACCAGGCAATAGTTGAAGAAGTCGCCGTAACCGCGGACTCGCCAGACGGCGTCGGTGAGGTCGATGAACTTCTCGCGCAGACCGCGCTCGTGCCAGCCGGACAGACTGGAGAAGGCCAGGCTCGCGGCGTCGAGGTCGGCGACCGCGGATACCGAGATCGGCTTGGGCGCTCCGGGGTGGACCTGCACCCATGCGCCCGAACCGGCGGCGGCCCACCAGCGCCTGCCCAGCGCGGGCGCGCTCACCACGCCGACCACCGGGACACCGTCCTCCAGCAGGGAGATCAGGCTGGCCCACACCGGTACGCCTCGGACGAAGTTCTTGGTGCCGTCGATCGGGTCGACCACCCACTGCCTGCCGCTGAACTCGGCGTCGCCGCCGAACTCCTCGCCGAGCACGGCGTCGGCGGGGCGTTCGTCGGCGAGTACGCGGCGGATCAGCTGTTCTACCGCGAGATCGGCGTCCGAGACCGGAGTGAGGTCCGGTTTCGAGTCGACTTTGAGGTCGACAGCGCCGAAGCGCTCGAGGGAGATGGCGTCGGCCTGGTCGGCCAGTCGCAGGGCAAGGTCCAGGTCAGCGGAGTAGGCAGCCACGGTGGGAGTGTATTCGCCGAGCCGGCGCGCTCGAGTTCGCGGCGCGGTGAACATCGCTGCCGTTCCCCGCCCCGGCTCAGCGGCTCCGGCCGGGTGTGTGAGAACGCGCGAAAGCCGCCTGGTCAGGCCACGACCTGGGCTGTTTTCGCTGCGACCAGAGCACTTGTCCACCAGTGCAACTGGTCGAGGAGGGCCGTGGCGGCGGCTTCTGGTTCCTGCGGGTCGTGGAGTTGGCCGGTCTCGTCGAAGAGCATGTAGTAGCGCGGGAACGAGACGTAGTTGCGCACGGTGTGGGCGTTGAGTTCGTTGAACACCTGGCGCAGGTGTTCGATGGCCAGGAGTCCGCCGGAGCCGCCGCTGTAACCGACGAAGCCGATCGCCTTGGCGTCCCACTGGGTGAAGTGCCAGTCGATGGCGGCTTTGAGGGCGGCCGGGTAGCTGCGGTTGTAGTCGGGGGTGACGATGACGTAGGCGTCGGCCGCGGCCAAGCGGCCGGTGAGGTCGCGCATGCCGGCGGGGCGGACCGGGTCGGGGTCGAGGGCGGGCGGCACGGCGGGCAGGGCGGGCAGGGTGGTGTCGGCGAGGTCGATGATGTCGACCTCGAAACGGTCGTCGACCTGCTGGGCGAACCAGTTCGCGACAACGGGGCCGAATCGTCCGTCACGGACACTGCCGATGATGATCGCGAGCTTCAGCGTGGACACGATGTTCTCCTGTTCGTCGTACCGGCTCGATCAGCCGGTACGACCAAATCTCGCGGACCGCGAGCGTCGCAGGGAGACCACGCTGAGAGTGGTAGTGGCACGGCCACTCTCCGATGCGCCGAGCTGGGTACCGTCGACGAGGTGAGCGACAACGAACTCGGGCTGTTCCTGCGGACCCGCCGCGAAGCGGTCTCCCCCGCCGAGGTCGGGCTGCCCGCCGGACAACGCAGACGCACGCCGGGTCTGCGTCGCGCCGAGGTCGCGCTGCTGGCGGGCGTCAGTGTGGAATATCTGATCCGGCTCGAGCAGGGCCGCGACAGCCATCCCTCCGCTCAGGTGTTGTCCGCGCTGGCCGAGACGTTGCGGCTGAGTCCTCGCGAACGCGTCCACCTGCATCAACTCAGCAAAGGCGTGTCCGGGTTCAGTTGCGGCGCTGCCGAGAACGGTCCCAATCGCACGGTGCGTCCGACGATCCTGGCGATTCTCGCCCAGCTGGAACCGGCGCCCGCCGCGATCACCAACCGCTTCACCGAGATCCTGGCCTGCACCGAGGGCTACCGGAAGTTGATGGCGCCCGCGGGGCTGTTCGAGCAGGGCGAGCCCGCCAACGTCGCCCGTTTCGTGTTCACCCACCCCGGCGCCCGCGAGCTGTACCCGGAGTGGGACTCGGCCGCCGACAAGCTGGTCGCTTCGCTCAAGCAGGGCCCGTTCCGCGCCGATCCGATGGTCGCCGCCCTGGTCGACGAACTCACCGTGACGGCGGGCAGCGTCTTCACCGATCGCCTCGCGACGCTGCCCGGACTGCCGCCGTCGGGCGGGATCAACCGCCTCGATCATCCCGAGGCGGGCACGCTGCGGCTGGCCTACGAATCGCTGGATCTGTCCATCGACGACGACCAGTCGCTCTACGTCCTGCTCCCGGCCGACGAGGCCAGCGCGAACGCCCTCGACCAGCTGGTCGGACGCCGCCCAGGGGGCTTGCGGTCCATCGCAAGCTGACCGAATAGGCACTGTGTCGGACGGGACCGGTAGCCTAGGACATCGTGCATCCTGACGTTATCGCCGACCTCGCAGAACTCGACACCACGCTCAAGACGGTCGAGTCGGTCCTCGATGTCGAGGAACTACGCCGCCGCATCGATGAACTCGAGCACCAGGCCGCCGATCCCGAGCTGTGGAACAACCAGGAGCACGCCCAGCAGGTGACCAGTGAGCTCTCGCACGCGCAGAGCGAATTGCGCCGGGTCGAGGATCTGCGCCAGCGGCTCGAGGACCTGCCGGTGCTCTACGAACTGGCCGAGGCCGAAGAAGACGCGGCCGCCGCCGAGGCCACCGCCGACGCCGATGCCGAGCGCGCCGCACTGCGCGTGGACGTCGAGGCGATGGAAGTGCGCACCCTGCTCTCGGGCGAGTACGACAAGCGTGACGCGCTGGTCAACATCCGTTCCGGCGCCGGCGGCGTCGACGCCGCCGACTGGGCGATGATGCTGATGCGCATGTACATCCGCTGGGCCGAGCGGCACAAGTTCCCCGTCGAGGTCTACGACACCTCCTACGCCGAAGAGGCCGGCCTCAAGAGCGCCACCTTCGCGGTGAAGGCGCCCTACGCCTACGGCACGCTGTCGGTGGAGATGGGCACGCATCGCCTGGTCCGGATCAGCCCGTTCGACAACCAGGGCCGTCGCCAGACCTCCTTCGCCGAGGTCGAGGTCCTGCCCGTGGTGGAGACGACCGACCACATCGAGATTCCCGAGGGCGAGATCCGGGTCGACGTGTACCGCTCGTCGGGCCCCGGCGGCCAGTCGGTCAACACCACCGACTCCGCGGTGCGCCTGACCCACATTCCCACCGGCATCGTCGTGACCTGCCAGAACGAGAAGTCGCAGCTGCAGAACAAGATCTCGGCCATGCGCGTGCTGCAGGCCAAGCTGCTCGAGCGCAAGCGCCAGGAGGAGCGCGCCACGATGGACGCGCTCAAGACCAACGAGGGCGCGTCGTGGGGCAATCAGATGCGTTCCTACGTGCTGCACCCGTACCAGATGGTCAAGGACCTGCGCACCAACCACGAAGTCAACAATCCGACCGCGGTCCTCGACGGCGACATCGACGGTTTCATCGAGTCCGGAATCCGTTGGCGTATGCGCGATCAGGACGACGCGTAGCCAGCTGTTCGCTCACAAACCGTGCGCTTCAGCACGTTTGACCGCACGCCGTGACCGACCTGTAACCTTTCTGGTGTGCGTTCGACCGAACCGAAACTGTGCCTGTGCAGGTCCATGAAGGAGACGCGATGACCGACGTCCTCGCGGCCAACAGCGGACCCGAGATCAGCGACTGGATGCGTTCCAGTGGGCTGGAAATCGTCCTGCTGATCGTCGGCGCGATGCTGTTCGGCCGGTTCGCGGCGTTCCTGCGCGACCGGGTGACCACCAAGATCGACTCGGGTTTCCAGACCAGTGACGCCTTGGTCCGCACCGAGGCGGCCAAGCACCGTCACGCGCTGGCGCAGGTGGTCACGTGGGTGGTGCTGACCATCGTGTACGTGCTGGTCGGCATGGAGGTGTTGCGTCGGCTGGGCTTCGCGGTGACGGGACTGGTCGCGCCCGCGGCGGTGCTCGGTGCCGCGCTCGGTTTCGGCGCGCAACGCATCGTCCAGGACATTCTGGCCGGGTTCTTCCTGATCACCGAGCGCCAATACGGCTTCGGTGACGTGGTGCAGATCTCGGTCACCGGCTCCGCCGACCCGGCCGAGGGCACCGTCGAGGACGTGACGCTGCGCATCACCACGCTGCGCAACTCCGACGGCGAGGTGATCATCGTCCCCAACGGGCAGATCGTGAAAGTCACCAATCTGTCCAAGGATTGGGCGCGCGCCGCGATCGACGTCCCGGTCTCCGCGCAAGCAGATATCACCAAGATCAACGAGATCCTGCACGCGGTGTGCACCAAGGCCTACGAGGATCGCCGCCTCAAACCGCTGCTGCTCGACGAGCCGTCGGTGATGGGTGTCGAAGATCTCTCGCTCGACGTGATGAACATCCGGATGGTTGCCCGCACATTGCCAGGCAAACAATTCGAAGTGGGTCGCGAACTGCGCGTGCGCGTCGCCGCGGCCCTGCGTAAGGAGGGAATCAGTGAAACCACGTAAGTCCACAGCGATCCTGATGGCGGCGTGGCTGTCGACGTTTGTCGTGTACCTGTTCGTCAAACCCACCGATACCGCTGCCGAGGGCCCGACGACGTTCCTCAACGCCGTACCGACCTGGGTGAATGCCGACCCCCAACCCTGATCGACGCGCCGCGTCCCGCTGAGGCGGTTGGTTCGCTGGTTACACTGGCTCCCCGTGATCACCATGCGCAACGTGACCAAGTCGTACGAGACCTCGACGCGACCGGCGCTGGACAACGTTTCCGTCGATGTGGAAAAAGGCGAGTTCGTCTTCATCATCGGCCCGTCCGGTTCGGGCAAGTCGACCTTCATGCGACTCCTGCTCAAGGAAGAGGCGCCGACATCGGGCGAGATCCGGGTCGCGGATTTCCGCGTCGACCGCTTGCCCGGCCGGAAGGTGCCCAAGTTGCGGCAGCGGATCGGCTGCGTGTTCCAGGACTTCCGGCTGTTGCAGCAGAAGACCGTGGAACAGAACGTCGCGTTCGCGCTGGAGGTGATCGGTAAGCGGCGCCAGTTCATCGACCGGACGGTGCCCGAGGTCCTCGACATGGTCGGGCTCGGCGGTAAGGGGCAGCGGTTGCCGTCGGAGCTGTCCGGTGGTGAGCAGCAGCGGGTCGCGATCGCGCGCGCGTTCGTCAACCGGCCGCTGGTCCTGCTCGCCGACGAGCCGACCGGCAACCTCGACCCCGACACCAGCGCCGACATCATGGCGCTGCTGGAACGGATCAATCGCGTCGGCACCACGGTGCTGATGGCCACCCACGACAATCACATCGTCGACGCCATGCGAAGGCGGGTGGTGGAACTCGACCACGGCAGACTCGTGCGCGACGAAGCGACCGGCGTCTACGGGGTGGGTCGATAATGCGACTGAGTTTCCTGTTCACCGAGGTCGTCGACGGCCTGCGCCGCAATCTCACGATGACCATCGCGATGATCCTGACCACGGCCGTGTCACTGATGATGCTCGGCGGCGGCATGCTGTCGGTGCGGATGGCCGACAAGACCGAGAACTTCTTCATCGGCCGCCTCGAGGTGCGCTTCTATCTCGACGACGCGGTCTCCGACACCGATCCCGACTGCGCCGCCGACCCGTGCAAGTCGCTGCTGGCCGACCTCAAGCAGACCTCGGGTGTGGAGAGCGTGCAGTTCCTCAACCGCGCCGACGCGCTGGAGGAGGCGAAGAAGCTGTTCGCGGATCAGCCGGAAATGGTGCAGTACATCTCCGACTCGCCGCTGCCTGCCTCGTTGCGGGTGAAGATGACCGACGCCGACCAGTATCAGCACATCTACGACGGCTTCGCGACGCGGCCGGGTGTGCGGATCGTGGCCAACGACAAGGAGTTCGTCGACCGGCTGACCAGCCTGTTCGACGGACTACGCAATGCCGCGTTCGGTTTGGCGCTGGTGATGGCGCTGGCCGCGATGCTGCTGGTGCTGAACATGGTGCAGATCGCCGCGTTCACGCGGCGCACGGAAGTCGGCATCATGCGCCTGGTGGGAGCGACCCGCTGGTACACCCAGCTACCGTTCCTGCTCGAAGCGGTCGCGGCCGCCTTCGTCGGTTCGGTACTCGCGATCCTCGGCCTGGTGATCGCCCGGCCGCTGGTGATCGACCGGGCGCTGGGGCCGCTGTTCGACAGCAATGTGTTCCCGCGCATCACCGGCGACGACATCGCGGTGGTTGCCCTGACGATCGCGCCTGTCGGCATCGTCTTCGCCGCCGTCACCGCCTACCTGACCCTGCGCTACTACGTGCGCGAATAAGGTTTGTGCGCGGCGGGGCCGGCTCGATCGGTCCCGCCGCGTCGACGGCAGCCGACGCCGAGCGTGCTGGTTACTCCAGGCCCGTCGACGGCCGCTGCCCGGCGTGGGCGAGGCTGGCGCCGAGTTGAGCGACGAGTTGGGATCGCTGGCGGTCGAGGTCTGCGATGCGCCGGTCCAGTTCGGCGGTTCTGTCGGCCATGATTCGCACCGATATCTCGCAGGCTTGGACCGGTCCCGCGTCCTCGGCGCACGGCATCAGCAGGGCGATGTCATCGGTGTTCAGTCCTGCGGCCAGCAGTTCCCTGATCCGGGCGACCGTCGCTGCCGCCGATGCGGGATAACTGCGGTAACCGTTGCTGTCGCGGTGTGGATGCAGCAGACCCTGCTCCTCGTAGTAGCGCAGCAGCCGGGTGGCGACCCCGGTGCGTCGTGCCAATTCGCCGATCAGCATGTGACCACCGGCACCGTCGGCTTGACCTTCACACCCATGTCAATCCCTAACGTCGCCGCCATGACCACGATTCCCCTGCACACCACCGTCCATGGCTCCGGCCCCGGCATCGTCCTCGCGCACGGCGCGGGCGGCGGGATCGAGAGCAACTTCGGCACCGTGATTCCGGCGCTCGCCGACGGTCACACCGTGGTCGCCTCGGACTATCCGGGCGACGACACCCCCTTGAACCTCGACGACCTCGCCGACGCGCTCGTGTCGGCCGCCGTCGACGCGGGCGTCGAGACCTTCACCATCATCGGATTCTCCCTCGGCACCGCGGTGGCCGTGCGCGCCGCCACCCGCCACCCCGACCGCGTCACCGGCCTCCTGCTGACGGCCGGCCTGGCCGCCCCCGACAGTCGCGCCCAGCTCATCGTGCGGTTCTGGCAGGACCTCCTGGATCGAGGCGACCACGAATCCTTCGCCCGTCTCGTCGTGCTCACCGGTTTCTCCACCGGGTTCGTCAGCACGCTGCCCGTGGCCGCGATCGACGACATCGTTCGCCAGACGGCCGCCTCGATTCCCGGCGGCACCCGGCAACAGGCGGCGCTGGTCGAGTCGGTCGACACCACCCCCGACCTGGCCGCCGTCGCGGTGCCCACCCTGGTCGTGGCCACCACCGCCGACCTGCTGGTCGATCCCGCGAACTCGCGGGCGCTGGCCGCGGCGATTCCCGGCGCCGACTACACCGAGATCGAGGCAGGCCACGTGGTGATGGTCGAGCGCCCCGACGAGTGGCGCAAACTGCTGACCGAATTCCTCGACCGCCACGGGCTGTAGCACTCCCCTGCCATCACCCGGGCCCACCACGACGAAACGTAGCCGCGGCGATGGCGTGCAGTCTCATGACACATAACGAATCAGGATCGACCGCAGCCATGAGTCTGGCCAGAAACGGCGACAACGGCGGCTGATCGGGGTAAGACCAGTCCAGTCGCCGACCAGCGTGGCGAAGGTCGGCAATCCCACTTTGGGTCGGCACACATCTTACTCTGGAGTAAGATAGACTTACCGAAGAGTAAGATGGTGGGGTCGAAGGCACCCCGACAGCCGAGGAAATCAGGTGATGATGAGCACTCGAGACAGCGCGACGAAGCGACGTCCGAACGACACGTCCGCGGTCGGCCTCAGCCAGCCCAAACGGGACTGGATGGGCGCCGCGATGCGCGCTTTGACGACCATTACCGGGTCGGAGCTCGCGGGCAAGTACAACCTGCGCAAGCCGATCGAGCGCGTCACCTACGAGGGCACCAAGACCGGGTTCCGCACCCTGGGCGCGGCCACTCGTACGTTCGCCAAGGTCGCGGGCGGCGGTGAGCCCAAGCGTCTGGTCGACAACGAGTCCAAGACCAAGGACTACTTCGATCTCACCCCGTCCGACGAGCAGCAGATGATCGTCGAGACGGTGCGTGATTTCGCGGGCGAGATCCTGCGTCCCGCGGCCTACGACGCCGACAATGCCGCCAAGGCCCCGCGCGACCTGCTCGAGCGCGCCGCCGAACTCGGCATCACCCTGATCAACGTGCCCGAGGAGCTGGAAGGCGCGGCCTCCGAGCGCGGCGCCGTCACCAACTCCCTGGTCGCCGAGGCGCTGGCGCACGGCGACATGGGCCTGGCGCTGCCGATCCTGGCGCCGAGCGGTGTCACCGTCGCACTGTCGCAGTGGGGCACCGACGCCCAGCAGCAGACCTACCTGCCCGCCTTCACCGGCGAGAGTGTGCCGCAGGCGTCCGTGGTGATCAACGAGCCGCGCGCCCTGTTCGACCCGTTCGCGCTGCAGACCAAGGCCGTGCGCTCCCCCAGCGGCTACAAGCTCAACGGTGTGAAGAGCCTGGTCCCGGCCGCGGCCGACGCGGAACTGTTCATCGTGGCCGCCGAGCTCGACGGGCGCCCCGCGCTGTTCATCGTCGAGTCCGACACCGCCGGGCTGTCGGTGGAAGCCGACCCGAGCATGGGTCTGCGCGCCGCGGGCCTGGGCCGGCTGATCCTGGACAACGTGGCCGTCGGCGCCGACGCCGTCCTCGGCGACAGCGACGCCAAGACCCGTGCCGCCGAGTACGGCGACGCGGTGCAGCTCGCCCGCCTGGGTTGGGCCTCGCTGGCCATCGGCACCGGCCAGGCCGTGCTCGACTACGTGATCCCGTACGTGAACGAGCGTGAGGCGTTCGGCGAGCCGATCTCGCACCGCCAGGCGGTGGCCTTCATGGTCGCCAACATGGCGATCGAGCTCGACGGCCTGCGCCTGGTCACCCTGCGTGGTGCTTCGCGCGCCGAGCAGGGCCTGTCGTTCGCCCGTGAGGCGGCGCTGGCGCGCAAGCTGGCCACCGACAAGGGCATGCAGATCGGCCTGGACGGCGTGCAGCTGCTCGGCGGCCACGGCTTCACCAAGGAACACCCGGTCGAGCGGTGGTACCGCGACCTTCGTTCCGTCGGTGTCGCCGAAGGCATCGTGCTGGTCTAGGCCCGTTTCTCACCTTCCAGGAGCCCCCTCATGATCAATCTCGAACTCCCCAAGAAGCTGAAGGCGAGCGCCAACCAGGCCCACCAGGTCGCCTCGCAGATCTTCCGTCCCATTTCCCGCAAGTACGACCTCGCCGAGCACGAGTACCCGGTCGAGCTCGACACGATGGCCGCCATGATCGAAGGGCTCGCCGACTCCGGCACCCAGAAGATCGGTGGCGCCGCGGGCGGCCGTAACGACGAGGCCGCCGCGGACCTGACCGCGAATGCCAACGGCGGCAACATGTCCGCGCTGCTCAACGCCCTCGAGACCTCGTGGGGCGATGTCGGCCTGATGCTCACCATCCCCTACCAGGGACTGGGCAACGCCGCGATCGCCGCCGTCGCGACCGACGAGCAGCTCTCGCGTTTCGGCAAGGTGTGGGCCGCGATGGCGATCACCGAGCCGTCCTTCGGTTCCGACTCCGCCGCCGTCACCACCACCGCCACCCTCGACGGTGACGAGTGGGTCCTCAACGGCGAGAAGATCTTCGTCACCTGCGGTGAGCGCGCCACCCACATCGTGGTGTGGGCCTCGGTCGACAAGAGCCTGGGTCGCGCCGCGATCAAGTCCTTCGTCGTCCCGCGCGACGCTCCGGGTCTGTCGGTGGCGCGGCTCGAGCACAAGCTCGGCATCAAGGCCTCCGACACCGCGGTGCTGCTGCTGCAGGACTGCCGCATCCCCGCCGACAACATCCTCGGTTCGCCGGAAGTCAACGTGGAGAAGGGCTTTGCCGGGGTCATGCAGACCTTCGACAACACCCGCCCCCTCGTGGCGGCCATGGCCGTGGGCGTCACCCGCGCCGCGCTCGAGGAACTGCGTACCGTCCTCACCGAGGCGGGTGTCGAGATCTCCTACGACACCCCCGCGATGAACCAGTCCGCGGCGGCCGCCGAGTTCCTGCGCATGGAAGCCGACTACGAATCGGCCTACCTGCTCTCCCTGCGCGCCGCCTGGATGGCCGACAACAAGAAGCCGAACTCCCTCGAGGCCTCGATGTCCAAGGCCAAGGCGGGCCGCACCGGCACCGACGTCACCCTCAAGGCAGTGGAGCTGGCCGGCACCATCGGCTACTCCCAGCGCACCCTGCTCGAGAAGTGGGCCCGCGACTCGAAGATCTTGGACATCTTCGAAGGCACCCAGCAGATCCAGCAGCTGATCGTGGCTCGCCGCGTGCTCGGAAAGACCAGCTCCGAGCTGAAGTGAGCTGGTAGACAACGAAATCCGGTGCGAGTCGTCCGACTCGCACCGGATTTTCGTCTCCGGGAGGAGGCCGGCGTTTGCCGGATCGGCCCGGATGGGTTCTGCGCGGCGTTACGGTGATGGTCGAATTGTTCCGCGCTGTCACGAACATCGCTGGATTGCACACGACGGTGATGGGACGCGCGTCTTGAAGATCGACACCACGCTGACCGGCGGGCTCGCCACGATGGGCAAGGATGCCGCCGCCGCGGAGGCCGCGGGGTACGCGGGCATCTGGACGTTCGAAGGCGCGCACGACCCGTTTCTGCCGCTGTTGCTCGCCGCCGAGCACACCGAGCGGGTCGAGCTCGGTACCTCGATCGCGGTGGCGTTCGCCCGCAATCCGCTGTTGCTCGCCACCATCGCCTGGGATCTGCAGGCCTTCTCCCGTGGCCGGTTCGTACTCGGTCTCGGGAGCCAGATCCGCGCGCACATCACCCGGCGCTACTCGATGCCGTGGAGCCGACCGGCCGACCGGATGCGCGACATGGTGCTGGCGGTGCGTGCCATCTGGGCGAGTTGGGAGCAGGGCGGGCGGCTCGATTACCAGGGCGAGTTCTATCAGCACACCCTGATGCCGCCACTGTTTCGCCCCGCGGCCGACGAGGTGGCCGGGTTCGGACCGCCGCCGATCTATCTCGCGGGGGTGGGCCCGGGCATGACCGCGGTGGCGGGCGAGGTCGCCGACGGATTCATGTCGCACCCGTTCTGCACGCCGAGATTTCTGCGCGAGGTGACCCTGCCCGCCCTGGCGCACGGCGCGGCGCGCGCACGGAAACCCGTGGACGACATCGTGATCCACCATTCGGCGATGGTCGCGACAGGCAGATCCGCGAGCGAGCTCGCCGCGGCCAGGCAGGCCGTCCGAAAGCAGCTGGCGTTCTACGGATCGACACCGGCCTACTGGCCGATTCTCCAGTTGCACGATCGGGCCGAACTCGGACCCCGCCTGAAAGCGATGTCCAAGAACGGGGAATGGGATCGGATGGCCGACCTCGTCGACGACGATTTCCTCGATGCCGTCGCGATCACAGCCACCGACCCCGCCCGCGCGGCGGCGCAACTGCACGAGCGCTACGACGGAATCGTCGAACGGCTCGGGTTCAACACGCCCTATCGGGTCGACCCCGCGCTGCTGACAGAGCTGTTGCGGGAGATGTGATGTCGCGCAGGATGTCGACGGGTCAGAGCGCCGTCGTGTCGTCGACGTGGAGTCGGCGATCGAGGCGGTGGGGATCGACGTCGAGCAGCGGTCGATCCCAGTGGGCCAGGTCGGCCGCGGAAGCGTAGGTGGTGTCGAGGAAGTGCAGCAGGGTGGCGTCGGGGTCGGGGGAATTGCGGACCACGTCGTACGGGAGGACGAATTCGCCGAGGGTGGTGTCCCACTGGGCGCCGTCGGGGCCCGCGGGACGAGCGGAGTAACCGTCCGGAGCCGGGTAGGAATAGGCGTAGAAGGTGCCTTCGGCGCCACCGGGCCAGAAGCCCGCGCTCGCGCATTCGCGGGAGTAGGCCTCCTCCATCACCCAATCGGCGCAGTTGGGGGCACCGCCGGGGTGCAGGGGCGCGGGGCGGCCGGAGAAGCGGGTGCAGGCCAGGTCGAAGGAACCCCAGAAGAATTGCACCGGACTGGATTTCCCGGCGAAACCGGCGCGCCAGAGCTGGAATACTCGCTCGATCTGGACGAGCTGTTGCCAGAACAGGTGGACGGCGTCGGCGTCATAGGAGTGGTGGGTGGTGTCCTCGGCGAAGGGGATGGCCGGGTCGACCTCGTTGGGTGAGGCTTCGATATCGACCACGATGTCCAGCCGGCCGAGCACATGGCCGAGTTCGGCGTAGAAGTCGGCGACCGTGCGCGGTCGCAGGGCGATCGTGGCGCGGCGGGCGTCGCTGCTGCGCAGGACGAGTTCGTGGTCGACGAAGTCGAATTCGATGTCGAGCAGGCGGCCGTCGACGGAAATCGCACCGGTCGTCATCCCGCGCGCGCTGACCGCGAACGTGATATTCCACCAGTGGTTCACCAGCGGAGTGCCCGCCATTGTCAGCTTGCCGATGATCTGTGACCACATGTGCAGGGTGTCGCGCGTGTCGGACCAGGAGTCGACGCGTAGGGCCGGCCATACGGCCTTGGCGGGAGTCGAACGTGCCATCGGGATCCTCGCTCTCTCGGTGCGCGACCCCGTGGGCCCGCCCGTTCACAGCCAGGTGCGCTGGCTGATTGGTCAACCGTTCGGCGTGTCCTGCGACGTTTCATCGTACGTCGGCGCTGGTAGATCGCGCCGCAAGGACGAATCCGACCATCAGAGGGGTTGTGTGGGACTCTGAGTCTCATATAACGTAGGAGTCGCGCCACACCGAAGGAGACACCGCTGATGCTGTCGACAATCAAGAACACCGCCACCGATCCCGAGTACCACGAGATCCTGCGCAACCTGTCCGAAGGTTCGGTCAACCGGCACTTCGACCCCTACGTCGACATCGACTGGGAATCCCCCGAGTTCGCCGTGCACAGCGACGACCCGCGCTGGATCATGCCCGAAGAGGACCCGCTGGGCCGTCACCCCTGGTACAAGGCCCAGCCGATCGAGAAGCAGATCGCCATCGGCATGTGGCGCCAGGCCGGCATCGCCAAGGTGGGCCTGGATTTCGAGCAGCTGCTGATCCGCGGGCTGATGCAGTACCTGGTGTCGGTCCCCAACGGCGACCCGGAATTCCGGTACATCACCCACGAGGCTGCCGAAGAGTGCAACCACACGATGATGTTCCAGGAGATGATCAACCGCATCGGCTACCGCGATGTGATCGGCATGGGCACCATCGATCGCAAGCTGACGATGGCCATCTGGCCCGCGGTGAAGTACTTCCCCGAACTGTTCTTCACGATGATCCTCGGCGGCGAGGAGCCGATCGATCACCTGCAGAAGTCGCTGCTGCGCGCCGGCGTCGATCTGCACCCGATGGTGCAGCGGGTGATGCAGATCCACGTGGCCGAGGAAGCCCGGCACATCTCCTTCGCCCACGAATACCTGCGCCGCAACGTGCCCGGCATGAACCCGATCACGAAATCGGTGCTCTCCGTGGCCTTCCCGATCGCCATGCGGGTGATGCTCGACATGATCATGACCCCGCCCAAGGAATTCGTCGAGAAGTTCGACATTCCGGCGGAGGTCATGCGCGACGCCTACTGGGGCAGCGAGGAATCGCAGACCACGATGCGCAATATCTTCGGCGATGTGCGTGCCCTCGCCACCAACAGCGGTCTGATGAACCCGGTCGCCAAGCTGACCTGGCGCCTACTCGGCATCGACGGCCCGGTGACCCGCTACCGCAGCGAACCGGCCCGCAAGGTCGCCTGAGCGATCAGGTGAGCACGACGTCCCACCGGAACACCGTTCGGCCATAGTCAACTGTACACAGCGATGTACAGTTGACTATGGCCGATTACGACAGTGTGCCGCTGACCGAGTTACGTGGTCAGCTGGGTAGTGTTTTCGACGGGGTGTCCGCGAGCGGACGGCCCGTGATCGTGACGCGGGAGGGGAAAGAATTGGTCGCGGTGGTACCCGCTGAGGTGTTGCGGCACGGGGCACTGCCCCCCGCGTACTTCAACGATGACCTGCGGGAGCAGATCCTGGGCAAGCTCGACGCCAGGATCACCCAGCATTCGGCGGAAGACATCGCCGAGGCGGAAGCCAAACTGAGCAAGCTGATGGGCGCGCTGGACAGCCGCCAGTGAGCGTCGCCGACCACACCGCGCTCACCTCGCTGGCCCTGTCGCCGCTGTTCGGGCAGGTGATCATGCGCCAGTTCACCCAGCAGCGCCGAATCCTGGTGGTGCCCACCGTGAGTCTGATGGCCGCGATGCGCGCCGTGGACAACATCGATGAACTCGGGCGCCTGCTCGACAATCGCGTCGCCGTGCGCTGGGCCGAACTCGACGCCCCGACCGCGATCCGCATCGGCACCACGGTGCCGATCGTCGACGACCATCTCGACTGGCCACTGATCGCGCCCGTGGTGTTCACCGCGCAGAATCTGGACATGCCGGTCCTCACCGCCAAACCCGAGCTCTATCGCGGCTACAAAGTGGAGATCGCGAACATGCCGTAACCGACCTTCGAGGTCCTGAACTCGGCTTTCCCCGGGGTAGTGACAGATCCCACATCGGCTGTCGGTACCGTGCACAGGTGGTCGGCGGCTGATAGCCCAACCGACCCGCACAGCGGACGAATTACCAGGGAAAGCAGTACCAGGAACACTCGAGGAGAGCTGGTTATGCATCATCTGAGTTTCATACGTCGCTTCACCACCGCGGTAGCCGCCACCTCGGCCGCCGTCGCCATCGTCTTCGCGAGCCCCGCGGTCGCGGAACCGACGACACAGACTGTCGATGTGGCCGCGGCCGTTTCGCAGCTGCGCACGTCGGTGGCGAACAATCCGGGCGCACTCGCCGCCCTCGACAAGCTCGCCGCCGACGGCACGGTCGATGTCGCGCTGCCTGCACAGCCGTTCCAGATCCCGGCGACCTCCGATATCGGCCAGAACGGCGGCGGGTCCGGGGTGTACGGCTCCGGCATCGCCCTCGATATCGACGGCTTCCGCCTCGGCTTCTTCGGCGGGCCCGGCACCATCTCGCCCAACCAGGGCAACGCCAAGCTCGAGGTCATGTGGCTGAATCTGTCCAGCGGGCAGAGCGGCACCGCGGTCCTGAACGAACACCAGGACGTGCCGGTCGACACCACCATCCGCACCGCGGCGCTGAACACCGGCGCCGGGCTGGTCGTGGCGGCGGTGTACGGCAACCTGTGGCACCGCTGGCCGGTACCGGTCGACGAGGCGCACCCGGACGGGTTCGCTTACCAGCTCGGCACCATCCAGCAGCCCTCGTTCGGTGCTGTCACGCGCTGACGTTCGTCCACTGCGCACCCCGGGTCCACCGGATCCGGGGTGCGCTGTCGTTTCGATGAAGCAGCGCAACAGCTTCGGTGTGGCGTAGGTTGACCGGCGTGGAGGATCTGGTCGACCGACTCGAAGAACTGGAACGCCGTGTTGCCGCGCTGGAGAGCGCGCAGCCCGAGCACGCGCAACTGCCGTGGGCGGTGGCGCGCCTGCGGCAGGAATTCGCCGATGCCGGGAAACGCACCGGCGGGGTGCTGCTGGCGGGCGCGTTGCAACTGCCCACCGGTGAGCGCTTCGATTGGCAGGCCCAGTACCCCACCGATGCCATAGTCGGTGATGTCTGGACCATCGAAGCTGCCAATTGCCTTGCCGCGCTGGCTGATCCGGTCCGGCTGCGACTACTTCAGGAAATCGTCTACGGGCGCAGAACCGCCGCCGATCTCGCCGCCATCGCGGAACTGGGCACCTCACCCGAGATCTACCAGCACTTGCGCCAGCTGGCCGCCGTCGGCTGGTTGCAGACCGCGGGATTGGGCCGTTTCGAGGTGCCGGAAGGCAGGCTTGTCCCGCTCCTCGCGGTGCTGGCGGCGGCCCAGCGCTGATCTTGTGGAGATGTCCCAAATGCCCGGTTAGACTACTGTGATGCACAGCACATCGACTGCTACGGTGAGCGTCGAGTGATCCAAGCTGCGGAGGTAGTCGAGTGAACCTGTCACATCTGCTCGAAAGCGTGAAGGCGATCGGTGTACTGCGCGCGCGCGGAGTCTCCGATCCCAAAACACCGCTCGAGACCCTGCGGACGATGAAGGAATCCAAGATCTACGGCCCGCAGGCCACCCTCGTGCGCCATTCGGCCCGCGTCGCCCCCGCCCAGGTGGCCCTCGTGGATGAGCGCGGTGAGCTGACCTATCGCGAGCTCGACGAGCAGTCCACCGCCATCGCCCGCGGGTTACGCGAAGCGGGCATCGGCGAGGGCACGGTCATCGCCGTGCTGGCCCGCGATCACCGCGGCCTGATCATGTCGATGATCGCGGCGGGCAAGCTGGGCGCGCGCATCGCGCTGATGAACACCGGCTTCGCCAAACCACAGTTCGCGGAGGTCTGCGAACGCGAGAACGTGCGCGCGGTGCTGCACGACAGCGAGTTCCTCGGCCTGCTCGACGCACTGCCCGCCGACCTGCCGCGCTACCTCACCTGGGTCGACGAAGGCACCGAACTCCCGGCGGGCGCCACGACATTCGACGACCTCGTCGCGAACAACTCCACCGAGGATCTGCCCGCGCCGAGCAAGCCGGGCGGCTTCATCATCCTCACCAGTGGCACCACCGGCCTGCCCAAGGGCGCACCGCGCACCAAGGTCACGCCGATGGCGACCGCGCAGTTCGTCGACCGCGTACCGTTCCCGAAGCGCGGTACAGCGATGATCGTGTCGCCGATCTTCCACAGCACGGGCCTGGGCACCTGGCTGGTCAACACGATCCTGTCGAACAAGATCGTCATGCGCCGCCGATTCGATGCCGAGGCCACCCTCGCCGCGATCGCCGAGCACAAGGTCGAGATGCTGGTGTGCGTGCCGACGATGCTGCACCGGATGACCGAGCTGCCCGCCGACGTCCGCGCGAAATACGACCTGTCCTCACTGAAGGTCATCCTCTTCGCCGGCTCCGCGCTCACCCCGGAGCTGTGCATCAAGGCCACCGAGGCCTTCGGACCGGTGCTCTACAACCTCTACGGGTCGACCGAGGTCGCCATCGCGACCATCGCGAACCCGGCCGAGCTGGCGGAAGCGCCGGGCACGGTCGGCCGTTCGCCGATCACCTGCGAGGTCCGCCTCTACGACGACGAGGATCAGCAGGTCAAGACGCCGGGCGCGCGTGGCCGGATCTTCGTGCGCAGTGGCGCGCCGTTCGAGGGCTACACCGACGGCAGGCACAAGCAGATCATCGACGGCTTCATGTCCAGCGGCGACATGGGCCATTTCACCGACACCGGGCTGCTCATGGTCGACGGCCGCGATGACGACATGATCGTCTCCGGCGGCGAGAACGTGTACCCGCAGGAAGTCGAGAACCTGCTGGTCGAGCGGCCCGAGATCTTCGACGTGGCGGTGATCGGCGTCGACGATCCGGAGTTCGGAAAACGCCTGCGCGCCTTCGTCGTCCTGGAAGAAGGTCACACCCTCGACGCCGCCGAACTCCAGGCGCACGTCAAGGCGAATCTGGCCAGGTTCAAGGTGCCGCGCGAGGTGATCTTCCTCGACGAACTGCCCCGCAACGCCACCGGCAAGATCGTGCGCCGCACCCTCATCGACTATGAGGTCTCACAGGGATAGGCCCTGGCTACTACGGAGTAGACAGCGCGGCCGGATCGCTTGCTAGTGTTAGCGACAGCACTGGATCTCGAAGACGCGGTCCGGCCTGCGGTTCTGCGTGGGCTCGGTCTGCCGGAAGGCTGTTCGATGTCTCTGTCTCTGCCCGCGCTAGGTACTACCGCCCGACGTGCCGGTGACTTCGCGCTCGGCGTCAAGGTCATGGTCGATCGCAAGCTGTTCAATCCGCTGCGCCTCGACCACGCTGCTCGTTCGTTCCGCAATGTCTCGAAGTTCGGCCCGTTCGCCGGCGTCGTCATGCACGCCGCGCAGAGCAGGCCGCAGGCGGGCGCGATCGTCGACGAGCTGGGCGAGATCACCTTCGGCGAACTCGACGCACAGTCCAACGCCTTCGCCCGCGGCCTGCGCGCCAGTGGGATCAGCGAGGGCGACGTGATCGCGGTGCTGGCCCGTGACCATCGCGGCATGGTGTTGAGCCTGCTCGCGGCGGGCAAGCTCGGTGTGCGCGCGGTGCTGATGAACACCGGGTTCGCCAAGCCGCAGTTCGCTGATGTCGCCGCCCGCGAGAAGGTCAAGGCGGTGCTGCACGACAGCGAGTTCCTCGACCTGATGAGCGCCATCCCCACCGAGATCCCGCGGGTGCTCACCTGGGTCGACGAAGCGCACGGGGCCGACCCGTCGATCCCGACCGTGGCCTCGCTGTCGGCGGATCGTTCGACCGCCGCGATCACCGCGCCGAGCAAGCCCGGCGGCATGGTGATCCTGACCAGCGGCACCACCGGCACCCCCAAGGGCGCACCGCGCGACAAGGTGAGCCCGTTCGCGTCGGCGCAGTTCGTGGATCGGGTGCCGCTGCCCAACAACGGCACCATGATCATGGCGGCGCCGATCTTCCACGGCACCGGCCTGTCGCAGTTCACCCTCGGGCTCGCCCTGGGAAACCGGGTCATCTTCCAGCAGCGCCGGTTCGACCCGGAGCAGACGCTCGCCAATGTGGTGAAGTACCAGGCGGATTCGCTGGTCGTGGTGCCGACGATGCTGCAGCGCATCCTCGATCTGGACGAGCAGGTGCTGGCGAAGTACGACCCGTCGACGATGAAGGTCATCTTCGCCGCGGGCTCGGCGATCGCCCCCGACGTGGTGACCCGCACCCTCGACTACTTCGGCGACTCGCTCTACAACCTCTACGGCTCCACCGAATGCGCGGTGATGACCGTGGCCACCCCGGAAGATCTGCGCAAGGCGCCGACCACGGCGGGCAAGGCACCGGTCGGCATCCGGATCGTGCTGCTCGACGAGAACCGCAAGCCGATCACCGCGCCGAATGTCACCGGAACGATCTTCGTGGACAACGGGTTCGCGTTCACCGGTTACACCGACGGCCGGACCAAGGAAATGGTCGACGGCATGATGTCGAGCGGCGACGTCGGCCATTTCGATGCCGACGGTCTGCTCTACATCGACGGCCGCGACGACGACATGATCGTCTCCGGCGGCGAGAACGTCTTCCCGCTGGAGGTGGAGAACCTCATCGCGGGCCGCGCCGATGTGTTCGAGGCCGCGGTGGTCGGCGTCGACGACCACGACTACGGCAAACGGCTGCGCGCGATCGTGGTGCCCGGCCCGGAGTCCAAGCGCGACGCCAAGGAGATCAAGGAATACGTCCGCGAGAACCTGGCCCGCTACAAGGTGCCGCGCGAGGTGATCTTCGTCGACGAGCTGCCGCGCAACGCGACGGGCAAGCTGCTGCGCAAGCCGCTGATCGAGATGCCGGTCGAGTCCGACTGAGAACGGCTGGACGTAGCCCGCTCTATTGCCGCCGAGCGGGCCTCGTCCGTCGACTATCATCAGCGCGTGATCATCGGGTTCGAGCAGGCGTCCGCGCCGTCGCGTGCGGTCGGCGCGCGGCTGCGTGGCGCCTGCGCGGGCTCGATGTCGGGCGCGCTGTCGTTGGCCGCGCACGGGCTGGCCGCCGGTGGGGCGCTGCCGGGCAGCACCGCGATCGTGTTGCTGGCGGCGGCCTCGGCGGTTGTCGGCGCACTGGTCGCCGGGATCGGACCACTGCGTCACGGTGCGCTGGGTTTGGCGGCGGTGCTGCTGGGTGGTCAGCTGGTCGGCCACACCACGATGAGCTGGTCGGGGCACTCGCACTCGGCTGACGATTCGCTCGGACTCGGCATGCTCACCGCCCACACCGTCGCCGCGCTGCTCACGGCCGTCGTCATCGTCGGCGCCGAGGCCGCCTACCGGGTCGGCGGCGCTGTGCTGGCGCGCATCCTGCCGCTGCGCTACCGCACTCCCCGCATCCCCGACCCGGCGCCGTTGCGGCTGGCCCACCGCGACCGCGTCATCCTGCGAATCTTCGCCACGTCGTCGCTGCGAACCCGCGCTCCCCCGCTCGCTGTTCCTTTCTGACCTTTCCCTCACCCGGTGCACGGGCTCGTCGTGCGCTGTCCCCGTGTCGAACACGCGCCTCGTTGTCGCCTCCCGACGCTGACGTCACCCGTTCTCTCGACGTGAGCGTGGTGCTCGACGTCCGGCTCCGGTCGGCCGTGTTCGTCCGGCTCCGCTCGGACGAAGACCGCGCCCAGCGATCGGCAGGCTCCACGCCGCACCAGGTCGACGGCCTTCGCGCGCCGTCGTCGATGCGGGTGCCGAGCCGTGCCTTGTCCGCGCGCACCGGGTTCCAGTACTCCAGAAATGAATCAGCATGAGCATCACGGACACTCGTCCGGCCGAGGAGAACTCCCCCTCGGCACCACCGATCGCCGGTGACAGTCCACGTTCCGGCGCACGCCGGGGCTTACGCCTGTCTCCGCTGGCCCTGCGCCTGCACTTCTACGCGGGGTTCTTCGTCGCCCCGTTCATCCTGATCGCCGCGCTCACCGGCGCGCTGTACGCGATCGCGCCGACGATCGAAGGGTTCGTCTCGCGCGATCTGCTGCAGGTCGACACCACCGGGCCCGACCAGGCCCTGTCCGCCCAGGTCGGCGCGGCGGTCGCGGCGCGCCCCGACCTGGCTCTGGTCGCGGTCGCCCCCGCCCCGAACGAGGGTGACACCACGCGCGTGCTGTTCAACGATCCGGCGCTCGGCGACTCCGAGCGGCTGTCGGTGTTCGTCGACCCGCACACCGCCCAGCCGGTCGGCGAGTCCGTGGTCTATGGAAGTGGTGGCGCGCTGCCACTGCGCACCTGGCTCAGCGAGTTCCATCGCAGCCTGCACCTGGGCGAGCCCGGCAGGCTCTACAGCGAGCTGGCCGCGTCGTGGCTGTGGGTGATCGCGCTGTTCGGGCTGGTGCTGTGGGTGCACCGGGTGCGCAAGCGGCGCGACCGCAGGTCGGCGCAGTGGCTGCTCAAGCCGGATCTGTCCCAGACCAGGCGTCGAAAGATGAACTGGCACGGTGCGATCGGCGTCTGGATCCTGCCCGTGGTGCTGCTGCTCTCGGCCACCGGCATGACGTGGTCCACCTATGCCGGTGAGAACGTCACGACGCTGCGCGAAGAACTCAGCTGGACCACCCCCGCGGTGAGTGTGAAACTGCCGGGCACCGCCGGTCCCGCCCAGTCCTCGGGCGGCGACCACCACAGCGGGGGGCAGACCGGCCCGGCCCCGGTCGACGCCTCGGCGCGGATCGCGCAACTCGATCGCATCTACGAGGTCGCTCGTGCCGAGGGCATCACCCAGGGCGCCGAAATCGCCATCCCGGCGACACCGGAGAAGGCGTTCGGCATCAAGGAACTGCGCCTGCCCGGCACCTACACCGTCGACTCGCTCGCCGTCGACGGCGCGACCGGCACGGTCACCGACCGGCTGGCGTTCGCCGACTGGCCGCTGATGGCCAAGCTCACCAACTGGGGCATCGCCTTCCACATGGGTCTGCTGTTCGGCCTGGTCAACCAGCTGTTGCTGCTCGCGATCATGGTCGGCCTCGTCACCGTGATCGTGCTCGGTTACCGCATGTGGTGGCAGCGTCGACCCACCCGCAGGACTGCTCTGCCCGTCCCGCCACGGCGTGGGGTGCTGCGCCGCACGTCGCCGTGGATCACCGTTCCGCTGGTCGGCGCGGCGGTCGCCGTCGGCTGGTTCCTCCCGCTCATCGGCGTGAGCTTGATCGTTTTCCTGCTCATCGATGTCGCATTGGGCCTGGCCGCTCGCGCGGACACGGTGTAACGCATGGCTAACTATCGAGGAAACATCCCATGTAACCCATGACCCTCGATGATCGGAGCTTGCCCATGAGAACCTCAGCTCGCGCAGTAGCGATGTGCTTGGCCGCTCCGGCCATCGCGGTCGCCTTGACCGGTGTCGCCGCGGGGACGGCCGCCGCTGATCCCGGCTGCCAGGGGTCGATGAACGGCCCGTGGGCGTTCAATGGTGGGTGTTACGGCGGCGAGGGCACCTACCGGCTCGAGGTCGACTGCATCGGCTACAACATCGCGCCCTTCGCCGTCGGGCCGTACACGATCCGCCAGGACCTGCCGGTCGGCCAGGCGGGCACCGTGGCGTGCTTCGGTCCGAACTGGTCCAGCGCGGGGTGGGCCGTCGGCTCGCGGATCTTCCGGCTCTGACACCCGCATCGCGACGCCGAACCCGACACGATCGGTGGCTGGTTCGGATCCGCGGTGAAAGGATCAGCGGATGACGCTGTCTCGCCGACAACTCCTGCACGGCGGCATCGGCGGTTCGATCGCCGCTGTCGTGGGGGTATCCGCGGTGAGCAGTGCGCGGTTCGCCGCGCCACGGCGGCTCGGCGAACCGTTCTCGCTCGGGGTCGCGTCCGGCGAACCGACCCCGGACGGAGTGGTGCTGTGGACGCGACTCGCCCCCGATCCGCTCGCACCCGACGGGTACGGCGGGATGACGGTCGCCCCGGTGACCGTCGACTACGAGGTCGCCGAGGACGAACGATTCACGAAAGTCGTGGTCACCGGCTCAGCGGTGGCGACCCGCGAGCTCGGGCACAGTGTGCATCCCGAGGTCGCCGGGCTGGCGCCGGATCGGTGGTACTACTACCGGTTCCGGGCCGGTTCGGCGATCTCGCCGGTCGGGCGCACCCGCACCGCGCCCGCGCTCGACAGCCCGACCGCGCGGCTCCGGTTCGCCTTCGCGTCGTGCCAGTCGTGGAGTTCGGGGTACTACACCGCCTACGAACACCTCAGCGCCGAAGATCTCGACCTCGTCGTGCATCTCGGCGACTACATCTACGAATCCTCCTGGGTGCTGGCCCGCCACGGTGCGCACCTGCCGCCGCAACTCGCCGGCGAGGCAGTGGATCTGGCGGGCTACCGACTGCGCTATGCCCAGGCCAAAGGCGAAGCGCCGCTCCAGGCCGCGCACTCGGCGTTCCCCTGGCTGGTCACCCTCGACGATCACGAGCTCGACAACAACTGGGCCGGTGACAGTCCCGGCCTCGGCTTCGACGTGTACCGCCTCGCACCGCTGTTCCGCCGCCGCAAGGCCGCTGCGTTCCAGGCCATGTACGAGCATCAGCCGATGCGCTTGGCGCAGCTGCCCGCAGGCCCGTCGATGCACCTGCACCGCCGCTACCGGTTCGGCGATCTCGCCGAATTCACCATGATCGACACCAGGCAGTACCGCACCCAGCAGGCGTGCGGTGACGGCTCGGCGGTCGTCGGATGCGCCGACCGCTTCGCCACCGACCGCACGATTCTCGGTGCGGCCCAACGTGACTGGCTCGTCGACGGCTTCGCCACCTCGCCCGCCCGCTGGCAGGTGCTCGGCAATCAGGTCGCCATGGCCCAGTCCGATTACGACCCCGGCCCCGACCTGCTGCTCGGCACCGATGCCTGGGACGGCTATGTCGCAGACCGCAATACGGTGCTGGCCGCAGCCACCGACCACGCGGTCGACAACCTGGTCGTGATCACCGGCGACCGCCACGAGAACTACGTCGCCGACCTACGCCGCGACTACGCCGATCCCGAATCACCGGTCGTGGCAACGGAATTCACTGGCACATCGATCAGCACCGGCAGCGACGGCGCGGATCTCACCGACGCGGGTCGTACGCTGCTGGCCGCCAACCCGGACCTGAAGTTCTACAACCGGCAACGCGGCTATGTTCGCGTCGACCTCGACCATCGCCAGTGGCGCAACGACTTCCGCGTGATCCCCTACGTGAGCCGTCCGGGTGCCCCGATCAGCACGCGGGCGAGTTTCGTTGTCGAGGACGGGATCCCCGGCGCGGTCAGGTCAGCCTGAGGACAGTTTTCCCTTCGGCGGCACCGGTCAGCAACGCGCGCATCGTGGTCGCCATAGCCTCGACGCTACCCGCGCCCGCACACCGACCCGGGCGCGCACGCGTCACGGATCCGGGGTGAATTCCTCCATCGTCATCGCCGCACCCTCGGGGACCTGGACCGGGCGTAGCAGCGCCCAGCCGATGAACACGACGGCGAACCCGATCATGCCGAGCCCCGCCCAGAGATTCACATCGATCCCGCCGGTCTTGACCTCCTGGGCCGCGCTGTCCTGCACCAGCGAGGTGATCACCAGGACGACGCCGTAGCTGCCGAGCAGCGCACCGACAATGGTGCGGATATCGAAAAGCATGGTGCTGACTCCTTATCCGACGATGATGTTGAGGGCGATCACCAGTACGAGGGCGATCCCGGCGAGCAGGGTCGGCCGCTGGTACCAGGGCAGCGAGTCGGCATCGGCGTCGGTGCGCATCGCCTTCGGTGTCTCGGAATACACCAGGCCGACCAGTTCGGCGGGCGGCTTCGGCCTGGTCACCAGGGTGACCGCGACGCTGACGGCGATGTCGACCACGAACGCGGCGCCCGCGGCGACGAAGCTGGCGCCCTGCCCGGACAGGTTCGTCACCCCGGTCTCGTTGAGCAGGAACACGAACACGGCGGCGAGCGTGCCACTGACCAGGCCGACCCAGCCCGCGGTCGGCGACATCCGCTTCCACAGCATGCCGAGGATGAACGTCGCGAACAGCGGTGCGTTGAAGAAACTGAACAGGGTCTGCAGGTAGTCCATCATGTTGCTGAACCCGCCCGCGATGAACGCGGTGAAGATCGCCGCCACCGTCGCACCGACCGTGGCCAACCTGCCGACCTTCAGGTAGTACCCGTCGGGACGACCCTTACGGACGTACTGCTGCCACAGATCGAAGCTGAACACGGTGTTGAACGCCGAGACATTGGCCGCCATTCCGGCCATGAACGCCGCCAGCAGACCCGCGAGCCCGACACCGAGAAGGCCGTTCGGCAGCACCTCTTTCATCAAGAACAACAGCGCCTGGTTGTAGGTGACATCGCCCTCGAAATCGGGATTCGCGGTGACCTGCTGCTTGTACTCGATCATCTGTGGCACCAGGACCGCGCTGATCATGCCGGGGATCACCACGATCAGCGGGATGAACATCTTCGGATAGGCGCCGATGATGGGGGTGCGCTGCGCGGCCGAGATCGAGTGAGTGGCCAAGGCACGCTGCACTTCTACGAAGTTGGTTGTCCAATACCCGAAGGAGAGAACGAATCCCAGACCGAACACGATGCCGATGATCGAGGCGAAGTTGTCGGTGAATCCGCTCATCGCGTTGCCCGGCCAGGTCTGCAACTGGTCGGCGCCACCCGGTGAGCCGGACACCTTGTCCTGCAAGCCGTCCCAGCCGCCGACACGGTGCAGGCCGACCAGGGTCAGCGGCAGCAGTGCGGCCACGATCACGAAGAACTGCAGCACCTCGTTGTAGATCGCGGCCGAGAGCCCGCCGAGGGTGACGTAGGACAGCACGATCACCGCGGCCACGACCACCGAGATCCACAGCGGCCAGCCCAGCAGCACATTCACGATGGTGCCGAGCAGATAGAGGTTCACCCCCGCGATCAGCACCTGGGCCACCGCGAAGCTCAACGCGTTCACCAGGTGCGCGCCGGTACCGAAGCGCCTGCGCATGAATTCCGGCACCGACCGCACCTTGGAGCCGTAGTAGAACGGCATCATCACCACACCGAGGAACAGCATCGCGGGCACGGCGCCGATCCAGAAGTAGTTGAAGGTGGGGAAGCCGTATTGGGCACCGTTGGCCGACATGCCCATGATCTCCACCGCGCCGAGATTGGCGGAGATGAACGCGAGACCGGTGACCCACGCGGGCAGCGAGCGCCCCGACAGGAAGAAGTCGATACTCGACGACACCCGGCGCCGGGCGATGAGGCCGATGCCGAGGACGAAGACGAAGTACAGGGCGACCAGCGCGTAGTCGACGGGGGCGGCGTCGAGCCGCAGTGTCGACGAGGCTTCTAGGGTGGCGGGCGAAAAGGCAAGCGGCACAGCGTGTCCCTCCTGACCTGGAGCCGGACGGCACACGAGCGTCGTTCACACGGCGCGGGTCGCGTCGTCCGTCGAACTGTTTCGGGTGCTTCCCACTGTGCGCGCCCGTCCTGCGCCGCACAGCGAAATCGCACAGAACAAAATGGACAACTGTTCACTCCAGTCTGCGCGCACCCGCGGCAGGCTCGACGGCGAAGACGCGGGGCGGGGCGAACCCAGTGGTAGCGAACCGGTTCATGATGTTCTCGGCCACCCGGTCGGCGTGCTCGACCAGGGCGATGATGCTGCCGCCGAAGCCACCGCCGACCATGCGCGCACCGTGTGCGCCCGCGTCGAGTGCCGCGTCGACCGCGAGATCCAGCGCGGGTGCGGAAACCTCGAAGTCCTCGCGCAGCGAGTGGTGCGAGGCCGTGAGCAGCGCACCGATCGACCGCGGGTCCGCACCGGCGCGCAGCCGGTCGACGACCGCGAGCACCCGCGCGTTCTCGGTGACCACGTGCCGCGCGCGACGCCGCAGCACTCGATCCTGTAAGCGTGGCAGGTCTTCGGAGGTGGCATCGCGCAGGGCGGACAGCTTCAGCGCGGCGGCGGCGGCTTCGCACTGGGCTCTCCGCTCGGCATATCCGCCGTCTGCCAGATCGTGCGGGTGGCCGGTGTCGGCGACGATCAACGCCAGCCCGGCAGCGGCGAGATCGAACGGAATCTGCTCGGCGGCAGCCGATTCCGAGGCGGTGAAGGCGCGGATGTCGAGGAACAGGGCGTGGCCCTCGGTACACAGGATCGAGGCGGACTGGTCGAGCAGGCCCGTCGGCACTCCGGCGAAGCTGTTCTCCGCCGCCCTGGCGATCTCGACCATGCGCCGATCGGTGAGCGCGGGCGCGAACAGGTCGCGCAGCGCGATCGTCACCGCGCAGCACAGGGCCGCCGACGAGGACAGGCCCGCGCCGATCGGCACCGCACCGTCGAGTTCGAGGTCCACCCCGCTGACGCGATGACCACCGCGGATGAATTCGTTGACGACGCCGAGCGGATAGCGGGCCCAACCGGGCAGCCGATCCCGTTGTGCCGCAAGAGCATCTACGCCCACCTCGACGACCTCACCGGGCCGCTGCGCCGAGGTGAGCCGCACCAGCCCGTCACCGCGCGGTCCGGCCGCGCAGACGACGCCGAGCGGCAGGGCGATCGGCAAGACGAACCCGTCGTTGTAGTCGGTGTGCTCGCCGATGAGGTTCACCCGGCCCGGCGCGATCCACTTCTCCACCCGTACTTCCCTTCCGCTTCCTGCGACGATGTCATCACCGAACACCGCGGCGGGCAACTGTCGAGCACCGGGTGCCGAATCGGTATGCGGCAATGCTCTCAACGCATCGACAGCAGGGCCGTGGACGTGTCATGATCGACTGAGTTGTAAAGGTTTTGAGCGTCGGCACTGCCGGCTGGGGATCGTGCTCGGACAACAACACTCGGTGCTCTCGGCCGATACTTCGAGTGATTCACCGGCCTCACATTCGAATCGACGCTCGTCGCGTGCGCAGCAAGATCGAGGGGGGCTGATGACCATCAGCGAGACACGCTACGGGAGCCTGCGACGGTGCGCGGTATCGCTCGGCGCGGCGGGGGCCGTGCTGATCGCGCCGCTGGCGGGCGGCCGGGCGCTGCCGTTTCTGCTGCTCATCGTGATCGTCGCGGGATCGCTGGCGATGATCGGGTACGGCATGTACCGCCATCGGCCCGCGCACCGGCTGCCCTGGTACCTGCTGGCCGCGTCGGTGCCGCTGTTCGCCACGGGCACCGCGATACGCGCGCTCGGACTGCACCCGAGCTGGCACCCGGTCGACGATCTGTGTACGTTGGCGGCCTCGCTGTGCCTCGGCGTGGCCGCCGTCGGCTGGTTGCAGCCGCACCGACTGCGCAATGCCCGCGACCTCTGGCTGGACTCGACGCTCATCGGGCTCAGCGCGCTGCTGGCCTCGTGGACATTCCTGATCTCGCCGATCCTGCGGCACAGCACCGGGTTCGTCGATACCGCACTGGCCGCGAGCTATCCGCTGATCCACGCGCTGCTGGCTACCGTGCTCGCGCATTCGCTGGCGACGGTGGTCCGCTCGGAGACATCGCTGCGGTTGTTGCAGGCCGCATTGATCGCCGTACTCATCGGTGGGTTGATCGAAAGCCTCACTGCCGCAGGCACGATCGCGGTCGATCCCGAAGTCGCGCTGGTGCCGCAGCAGTGGGCGTACCTGCTGGCCGGGCTGGCCGCGGTGCAGCCGACGATGGGCGGGTTGCGCGACGCCGAGAGTGTGGGACCGCATCGATCGCGGCAGCGGGCCGGGATGATCGCGGTGGCACTGGTGGCGGCCTCGCTGGTGAGTGTGGTCGGCGCCGACCTCGGGGTGGTCGACCGCGTGGTGATCTGCGCGCTGCTCACGTTGCTGTTGGCCGGTGTCCTGGTGCGCAGCGAACGCGCCATCGCGCGCAGCACGCGCAGCGAACGCCGCGCCCAGTACCAGGCCGACCACGACCTGCTCACCGGGCTGTTCAACCGGGCCGCGCTGCTGCGCGCACCACACCGCTATCGCGAGCAGTGGGCCGGAAAACCACTGTGTCTGCTGTTCATCGACCTCGACGGCTTCAAAATGGTGAACGACAGCTACGGTCACGCCGTCGGCGACGAACTCATCGCCAACGCCGCGTCCCGCATCCGCCGCACCACCGCCAGCGCCGACCTCACGGCCCGCTACGGCGGCGACGAATTCGTGGTCCTGGCACCACGCAGCCGCACCGAAGCCGCCGTGCTGGCCGAACACATCCTCGGCGCCTTCATCCGCCCCTTCGAACTGAGCTGCGGTGAAATCCCCATCACCGCCAGCATCGGCGTCGCCTGCCTGACCACCCGCCCCACCGAAACAACCATCTACGACCTGATCCGCACCGCCGACGCCGCCATGTATCACGCCAAGGAATATCGCCTCGGTCTCAGCTTCCACGACGAACTGAGAAAGCCGTCGACACGGCGGCGCATCTCCGCCTCCCCGCGGATTCAGCGGGTGGCCCAGTAGGTCAGTCCCCCAACTCCTCCAACAGCTTCCGAGCCGCCTCCAGCTCGGCTTGCAACTGCGCGACCTTCGCCTGCTGAGCCCCCCGAGCAGCCTCCAGAATTCCGGCCACCACTTCCTCTACCTCGGGGTGCAGGATCTTCGCGGCCTGAGCGACGGCCGCACTGCTGACCGCCAACCCCTTCACACTGCGCTTCTTACCGTTGATCACATCGACAGTCCACTCACCGTCGGCGGTTCCGGTGAGGGTCACGGTCACCTCGGCCACCTTGGCCTTGCGCACCGCGGGAGCCTTCGCCGGCCGCGGCGCTGCCGGGGCGGGCTTGGGATCATCGGCTACCGGGGCGAGCGACCTCGGCGCGGGCGTAGCAGCGCTCGGCAGGGTCGACGGCTGGGTCACAGTGTTGTCCTTTCGGTTGCTCGGCGCGGGGGCACTGTCCGGGCGGGTCCGTGCGGATCCGCCCGGCGCTACGGTAGTCCCGCGGGCCGGCTTGGTCAGCGTCACCTCGCTCGGGCCGAACGAGAGCACATCTTTGGAACCGGTGGGCCGCACCTGCAGGAAGTCGCCCGCGGACGGATCGTCGAGCGCGACAACCTTGCCCGACTTCCCCTCGGCGACACCGACAGCGGCGGCGGTGAACCACACCATCGGCGGTTTGCCCTCGGCGAGCTCGCCTGCGATACGCGCGAGCTCGGCGTCGGATAGTACCGGCGGTGCTGATCGGCGGGATGCGGACTTGGTGCTCGGCGAGGACATCGTGGACTCCGGGGGTTGGTGCTACAGCGTGGTCTTCGCACCGATGATGCCGCACAGCACCGACAAGTTCTCCCCCGAGCCGCCCACACGGCCCGAAACACCCTCCTGCGCGAGGATTCCGGGCCGCGCCACTCTCAGCCGAGAGTGGCGTTGCCGCGCGTCGTCGGCCGGATGTTCTCGCGCATCGCGGCCACATCGCGATAGCCGTTGACCGCCATCAGCAGGTCCGCTTCAGCCGCGTAGCTGCGCAGCAGATGCACCAGGCCGCGCACTCCACCCAGTGCGAGC
The DNA here is from genome assembly GCF_053590715.1 of Nocardia sp. NPDC003183. Classification (NCBI taxonomy): domain Bacteria; kingdom Bacillati; phylum Actinomycetota; class Actinomycetes; order Mycobacteriales; family Nocardiaceae; genus Nocardia; species Nocardia sp. NPDC003183. Next base: position 470,508 of record NZ_JBSFTG010000002.1, on the reverse strand, counting down.
GCGTACACGTACGGCCTGCCGAGCCCGACCATCGTCGCGCCGAGTCCGAGCGCCTTCACTACATCGGCGCCCGAGCGCACCCCGGAGTCGAACAGCACCGGCACCCGATCGTCACAGGCGGCCACGACCGCGGGCAAGGTCTCCAGCGCACTCAGCCCGCCGTTGGCCTGGCGCCCACCGTGATTGGAGCAGTAGATGCCGTCGGCGCCGAAGTCGATCGCCTTGCGCGCGTCCTCGGGATGGGAGATGCCTTTGAGGATCAGCGGCAGATCGGTGATCGACCGCAGCCAGCCGAGGTCATCCCAGGTCAGCGAATTGCCGAAGGTCGCGATCCAGTGCAGGACAATCAGTTTGGGATCGTCGGAGCCGACCATCTGCTGGAAGACCGGGTCGCTGGTGTAGTTCTTCAGCACGTGCCCACGCAGCTGCGGGAAGTTCCCACTGGCCAGGTCGCGCGGACGCCAACCGGGCACCCAGGTGTCGAGGGTGACCGTGATCCCCGCGTACCCCGCGGCCTCGGCGCGGTGCACCAGGCTCTCGGCGAGCTCACGGTTCTTCGGTGTGTACAGCTGGAAGAACGAGGGCGTGTCGCCCGCGTGCGGGCGGACGTCCTCGAGCGGATCCTCCATCAGCGTCGAATACATCGCGGGCACACCGGTCTGCGCCGACGCCTCGGCCACCGCGATGTCACCGTGGCCCTTCTCGCCGACCAGACCGATCACCCCGACCGGCGCGAGGAACAGCGGGTTGGCGAAGGTGTGACCGAAGGCGGTGACGGCGAGGTCGCGCTCGGTGGCGCCGACCAGCATTCGCGGCACCAGACCCCAATCGGCGAACGCTTCGGCGTTGCGCCGCTGCGTGAGCTCGTCGCCCGCCCCGCCTGCGATATAGTTCAGCAACGAATCCGGCAGTGCCGCAGTGGCTTTGCGCTCGAGCGTCGCGTAATCCATGGGAAATTCGGGCTGGATCCCACCGAGCGCGGCCAGGTAGATCTCGTTCTGATAGTCGGCGAACTGACTCATTGCTGCACTTTCGCACGCCGACCGGGGTTCACGGACCGCAGGGTGGATGTAAGGTGCGTCATACTCGAAAATACGAGATTGTGAGTGCCCCTGCCGTGACCGTCGTCGAACACTCGGCCGCGCCCGCCGACCCGGACGCTCTACTCGCCGACCTCTTCCATTGCGATGCCATCCGTCACCTGACCCGCCTCGCGCTCGGGCTGTCCCAGGATTCGATGGATCTGCTGACCTCGGTCACCGATCGTCTGCGGGCCGCCGAGGGCGCCCTACGCGATCCGCTCACCAGCGACCTCGGCTTCGACTGAACGTCACTGTCGCCGCGCGGTGAGCACCGCCAGATCGGCGAGCCGATGCGCGCGGGCGATCTCCGCGGGGGTGAACGGTTCGTCGGGGCGTACGAAACCCCAGCGACGATCGTCACGGTCCAGTTCCAGCAGCGTGCCCTCGCCCGGTTCGCTCACCTGGGGCGTACCGGGCGCGAGATAGCGCGCGCCCAGCAGCTCGGCGACGGCCAAGGGTAATTCGTCCGGATCGCCGACGATGCGGGCGGCGATGGCCAGTGCCTTGGTCTGACCATCGATCAGCGACAGCACGGTCGCGGGCCAGACCCGCACTCCGGACCCTCCCGCGTGTTCCGCGGCGGAGGTGATCGCGTGCGCGGTGACCTCGGCGGGCGCGGCGACGACGAGTTCGTCGAGGACGGCGTCCTCCAGCTGGTGCACGTGCACGGTGAGAATGTTGGCGTCGCGGTGGGCCAGATGTTTGGCCAGCGTCTCGAGCGCGCCGGGACGGTCGGCCAGGCGCACCCGGATCCGCCAGAGCGCGGGCGCGGAGTCGATGCGGTCGCGGTGCCGTAGTTCCGGGCTGTGCAGCCAGCCGCCGAGCATGCGCATCGCCGACGGCTCCACCACCCAGATCACCAGGATCGTGGTGGTGACCGTGAGCAGGGCGACGGTCAGCAGGTACGGCGGGTGCGCATGGACGACCAACGCGTGCAGCGCCAGCTCCACCGGGAACACCGCCGCGAGTTTGGCCAGCGTGAGCCTGGTCCGGCCGGGATGCGGCAGTCTGCCGCATACCTCGCAGGCCAGGACCGTGACACGGGGTCGCACTGCGAATCGCCACATGGGGTCAGCGTCTCCGGCCTTCGTGTCGATCTTGGACGAGGTGCGTAACAGCGACGTGAAAGCGCGCGCCAAAGCTGTTGACCTGCACCGATTTCCGCAGTGATGTCGAGCACCCACGCTGTTCGGGTGTGACTGCCGGCACCATTGCGTCGATAGTCGGAGGGCAACGGTTGTGACTCGGCTCACCAAAATCCATTGACAAACCCACATAAATGGGCATAAAACAACATAAGTAAAGATTCACCGAGACCGGAGGAACTCCATGTACGCCGAGGAACGGCAGCAGGCGATCGCGACCCTGATCGGGCATCGCGGGCGCGTCTCCGTCGCCGAACTCGCCGACCAGTACGGGGTCACCACCGAAACCGTGCGTCGCGATCTGGCGGTGCTCGACCGACTCGGGGTGATCCGGCGGGTGCACGGGGGCGCGGTCGGTTCCGGCGCGCTCACGACCTTCGAACCGGGCACCGCCGAGCGCGACAGCACGCGCGCCGCGGAGAAGGACCGGATCGCCGAACTCGCGCAGCGGTACCTGCCGCGAGCGGGCGGCAGCGTGCTGTTCGACGCGGGCACGACGACCGTGCGGGTGGCCGCGGCCATGCCGGCCGACCTCGACCTGGTCACCGTCACCAACTCGCTGCCGGTCGCCGCGCGCCTCACCGGGTTCACGGGTGTGCGGTTGCACCTGCTCGGTGGGCGGGTTCGCGGCGTCACCCAGGCCGCCGTCGGCGCCGAGACCTTGCGACTGCTCGGCGAACTGCGGGTCGACGTCGCGTTTCTGGGCACCAACGCGCTGACCGTGCGACACGGGCTGTCCACCCCCGATCCGGAGGAAGCCGCCGTGAAACGCGCGATGATCGCCGCCGCCGACCGGGTCGTCGTGGTCGCCGACGCGAGCAAGATCGGGCGCGAGGACTTCGTGCGCTTCGGCAGTGCCGCCGAGGTCGACGTCCTGGTCACCGATACCGACATCCCGGCCACCGCACACGCGGAACTGGTCGCCGAAGGAATCGAGGTGGTGCTCGCATGATCGTCACGCTGACCGCGAACCCGAGTGTCGACCGCACGATCACCCTCACCGAGCCGTTGCGGCGCGGGCAGGTGCATCGCGCGGCGAGTGTCACGTCGCACCCCGGCGGCAAGGGAGTCAATGTCGCGCGGGTGGTGTCCGGGGGCGGGGCGGCGGTCACGGCGGTGCTGCCGGGGGCCGACGACGACCCCGTGCTGCACGGATTACGCACGGCGGGAATCGAATTCCGCGCGGTGCAGGTGACCGGTGGGCCGAGGGTGAATCTGACCATCGCCGAATCCGACGGCACCACGACCAAGATCAACGAGCCCGGCCGTCCCTTGACTGCGCGCGATCTGGCCGAGCTCACGGCGCTGCTCGTGGAGGTGGCCACGGGAGCCGAGTGGATCGTGCTGTCCGGATCACTACCGCCGGGCGTGCCCGTCGACTGGTACGCGCAGCTCGTCGCGACGTTGTCCACAGCGTGCCCGTCGCCGAACAGAACGCGTGGCCCCCGCGTCGCCGTCGATACCTCCGATGCTCCCCTGCTCGCCCTGTTCGCCGAATCAGTCGGCGCCACACCGGATCTCATCAAACCCAACTCGGAAGAGCTGGCTCAGCTCACCGGTCTCGACGCCGTCGACCTCGAAAACCCCACGGCCGCAGCCGAAGCCGCCGTGAAACTGATCGACCGTGGCGTCGGCGCGGTGCTGGCAACCCTGGGCGCGGCGGGCGCAGTCCTGGTCACCGCCGAGGACGCGTGGTTCGCCGCCGCCCCGCCGATCGTCGCGCGCAGCACTGTCGGCGCGGGCGACTCGGCCCTGGCCGGCTACCTGCTCGCCGACCTCGCGGGCGAATCCCCCGCCGACCGCCTGCGCACCGCCGTCGCCTACGGCAGTGCCGCCACCGCGCTCCCCGGCACCGGACTACCCGGCCCCGCTGACATCGTCCTCGAAGCCGTCACCGCGCACCCACTCACCGCCGACCGACCATCGGCCCCGGCATGAACGTCCCCACGATCGGCGCCCGGCGCCTTCGCCCATCGCCGCACTCGAACCGCTGCGACTTGCGCGTTCGTCCGCCGCTGATCCGAGATCCGGCCGCAGACGGCGAACACCACCGCCACACATCCATGACCGAGCGCTACCCCACCGGCCGACGCCGATAACCGCGCCGATCGACACCCCTGGACCCGACAAGCTCCTGCTCCACCCCCACTCCGGAAAGACACGACGATGGCCGATTCGATCATCACCCCAGACCTGATCGCGCTCGACGCCGATCTCGGCGCCGACAAGAGCACCGTGATCACCGCGCTCGCGGACAAGCTCGCCATCACGGGCCGCGCGACCGACGTCGCCGCGGTGGCCGAAGCCGCCCTCGCCAGGGAGTCGCAATCGGCCACCGGGCTACCCGGCGGCATCGCGATCCCGCACTGCCGATCGGCCGCCGTCACCACCGCCTCGCTGGTTTTCGCCCGACTCGCACCCGCCGTCGATTTCGGCGCTCCCGACGGGCCCGCCGATCTGGTCTTCCTGATCGCCGCTCCGGAAGGCGCGGGCGCGGAGCACATGAAATTGTTGTCGTCGCTGGCTCGCGCACTGGTCCGGCCTGCCTTCGTCGCCGACCTACGCGCCGCCGCGACACCGGCAGACGTGGTCGCCCTGGTCGACGGCGTCATCAATCCCCCACCGGCCGCGACCACGCCTTCCCCCGGTGGCACAGCGGCGACGGGATCGGCTGGTGCGGCCGGGTCCGGTTCGCCCGCCGACGGCGGAACGGGGACCTCCTCCGCTGCGGGCGAGAGGGACGCGACTCCCGTCTCCGAGTCATCGGCCGCCGGAGTCGGCGCGGCGGCAGCCGGTACCGCCGCAGTGGGCGTGGCTGGTTCCGGCGCGACAACCGATGGCGCGACGACGGCCCCCACCGGACACCCGGGCGACAACCCAGCGTCAACTGGCGGCGATGCACCGGCCGTCGGCACGGCGAAGTCCGGTGCGCCGAAGAGGATCGTCGCGGTCACCGCCTGCCCGACCGGCATCGCCCACACCTACATGGCCGCTGACGCCCTGGTCGCCGCGGGCGAACGCGCCGGCGTCGACGTGGCGGTGGAAACCCAGGGCTCGAGCGGGGGCGACACGCTCGACCCGGCCACGATCGCCGACGCCGACGCCGTCATCTTCGCCACCGATGTCGGGGTGAAGGACCGAAGCCGGTTCGCGGGCAAGCCGGTGGTCGAGTCCGGCGTCAAACGTGCCATCAACGAGCCCGACACGATGATCGCGGAGGCCGTCGCGGCGAGTACCACCGCGAGTGCCGCCACCGTCGGCGGTACCGCGCCCGCGCCCTCGCAGGCGGCGGCCAAGGGCATCGGCTGGGGCACCCGCCTGCGCCAGATCCTGCTCACCGGCGTCAGTTACATGATCCCGTTCGTCGCCGCGGGTGGTCTGCTGATCGCCCTGAGCTTCCTGCTCGGCGGCTACGAGATCTCCGACAGCGCGAAGACGATCGTGCTCGACAACTCGATCACCGACCTGCCCGACGGCGGTCTGGCCACCTATGTCGGCGCCGTGCTCTTCCAGATCGGCTCGCTCGCCTTCAGCTTCCTGGTCCCGGCGCTGGCCGGGTACATCGCCTTCGCGATCGCCGACCGTCCCGGCCTGGCGCCGGGTTTCACCGCGGGCGCGATCGCGGTCTTCGTCGGCGCGGGATTCCTCGGCGGTCTGGTCGGCGGTCTGGTGGCCGGATTCGCGGCGCTGTGGGTGAGCAAGCTGGCGGTGCCCACGTGGGCGCGCGGGCTCATGCCGGTGGTGGTCATCCCGCTGCTGGCGTCGGCGATCGTCGGCATCTTGATGTTCGTCCTGCTCGGCAAGCCCCTGGCCGCCGTGACCAACGGGCTCACCGACTGGCTCAACGGCCTGTCCGGTACCTCCGCCATCGCGCTCGGCGTCATCCTGGGCGTGATGATGTGCTTCGACCTGGGTGGTCCGGTCAACAAGGCCGCCTACTCGTTCGCCGCCGCCGGACTCTCGGTCACCGATACCGCGACCCTGCGGATCATGGCCGCGGTGATGGCCGCGGGCATGGTGCCGCCGCTGGCGATGGCCTTGTCGACCGTGTTGCGCCCGCGCCTCTACACCGAGGCCGAACGCGAGAACGGCAAGGCGGCCTGGCTGCTCGGCGCCTCGTTCATCTCCGAGGGCGCGATCCCGTTCGCCGCCGCCGACCCGCTGCGGGTGCTGCCGTCGATGATGGTCGGCGGCGCGGTGACCGGCGGACTGATCATGGCCACCGACGTCACCTCGAGCGCACCGCACGGCGGCATCTTCGTGTTCTTCGCGATCGGGCACCTCGGCTGGTTCCTGGTGTCGCTGGTCGCCGGCACGCTCGTTGCCGCGGCCTGCGTCACCCTCGCCAAGGAACTCACCGGTAAGCAGTCCGTCGCCCCCGTTCTCACCACCGCGTAATCCATTCGCACACAAGGAGATATCCCATGGCAAGCACCACCGTCACCGTCGGCTCCTCGGTCGGCCTGCACGCCCGCCCCGCGGCCCTCATCGCCGAAGCGGTCGGCGCGGCAGGCGTTCCCGTCACCATCGCGGTCACGGGCGGCGACCCGGTAGACGCGGGCTCCGCGCTGATGATCATGACCCTCGGCGCGGGCCAGGGCGCCGAGGTGGTGATCACCAGCGACGATCAGCCGACTCTGGACAAGATCGCCGAGCTCGTCGCCAGCGACCTCGACGCCTGAACCGACCCGGAGAAACGGAAAAGGCCCGGAACCACTGGTTCCGGGCCTTTTCTTTGTAGCGGGGACAGGATTTGAACCTGCGACCTCTGGGTTATGAGCCCAGCGAGCTACCGAGCTGCTCCACCCCGCGTCGGTGTGAACACAACATTACACACAGGTTCACGCAGGCGCCAAATCGCGAGGTCAACACGGGTTTTATCACCAAAAAGCCCAATCATCGACGGGCAACACCGCATATCGAACCCCGCGACTGTGGCAGCCATCACACGTTCCGGCAATCGCCCGCGGCGAGGCCGAGTTTCAGTGAGTGGCGTCACTATCACCTCGTGATCCCGAACACATAACGACCCAATAACAGACTGACCGGAATCTAGGTATTCCCACTGGTTATGCAGTGTAAACATCGAAAAGACGACTATTCCATTCATAGAATCCGCCCGTTATCAAGATGTGATCGGCGTCGATTCTTTGGTTAGCGTCTCCCCCATGACTGAGACCCGGAAATTCAGCACCCGCGCCCTTGGCGTCGCCGCCATCGCCGGCGCCCTTGTTGCCGTTCCGTTCGGCCTCGCCACCGGCACCGCCTCCGCCGCCGCCTACAACTGGGACGGCGTCGCCCAGTGCGAGAGCGGTGGCAACTGGGGCATCAACACCGGCAACGGTTACTACGGCGGCCTGCAGTTCTCGCAGAGCACCTGGGCGGCCAACGGCGGCCAGGGTTCGGCGCACAACGCCAGCAAGGAAGAGCAGATCCGCGTCGCGGAGAACGTGCTCGCCAGCCAGGGCGTCGGCGCCTGGCCGCACTGCGGCCAGTTCCTCCAGTCGGGCGCATCCGAGCCCGAGGTGGTCGAGGAGCCCGCCGTCGAACTGCCGGTCGAACTGCCCGCCGAGGCCAAGACCGACGTCCAGGCTGCCGTCGACCAGGCCAAGGCCACGGGCAAGGCGCTGGCCGACCAGTACGGTGTCGCGGGTCAGTACCAAGCCCTGCTCGACGCCAACGCTCCGCTGATCGCCTCGATCGGCGGCTGATCCACCGTTCCCCCTGCACAAGAAAGGCCCCGTCGACCAGACGGGGCCTTTCTTGCTGCTATGCGGCGGTCGGCTACCGGCCGCCTGCGTCCTGATACGCCTTCACCGCGGCGTCCAGCTCTTCCAGCGCCTTACCGAAATCGGTGAAGTTGCCCGTCCGCATCGCCGTGCGCACCGCCTCGATCTTGCGGCTCAGCTCGGCGGCCGCGGCCTCCTGCGTCGATCCAGCGGGCGGCGTAGTCCCCGGCTGCGGCGTGCTGCCGTTACCGGGCGGAGTGACCGTGCCCTGGTCGACCGGCGGGATCGCCCCCGGTTTCGGCTTCACCGACGGATCGCCACCGAACGGCGTCGCCAGCGAACCCGCACCCGGCATCACCTGGTTCAGCGCCTCGGCCAGCGTCGGCGCGTAGCCCACCTTCACGCTGCCCGCCGCGTCGCGATAGCTCACCAGCACGCGAAGCAGCTGCGGGAAGGTCGACGAACCGGTGTTGCGCTCGTTGTAGAACGGCTCCACGTAGAGGATGCCGCCGTCGGCCACCGGCAGCGTGAGCAAGTTGCCGTAGCGGATCTTGTTCGAGTTCGACAGCAGGGTTTTCTCTCGGGAGACCGCGTCGGCGGTGGTCATCGAGTTCTGTGTCTGCTGCGGGCCCTGCGTCTGCGTTTCCACCGGCAGCTGCAACACGGTGAACTTGCCGTACCCGTCGGGGTCCGACCGCACCGAGATGTAGGCCGAGAGGAACTGCCGGTTGTAGCCGACCATCGCCGAGGTCAGGTTGAACACCGGCTTGTTGGTCTTCGGGTCACCCAGCAACACGTAATACGGGGGCTGGTTGAACGTGCCGCCCTCGATGGTCGGATCACTGGGCACCGACCAGAACGCGTTGTTGGTGAAGAACTCACGCGGGTTGTCCACGTGGTACTTCGTGAGCATGTCGCGCTGGACCTTGAACAGGTCCTCCGGGTAGCGGAAGTGCGCGCGCAGCTCGGGCGAGATCTCGCTCTGCGGCTTCACCGCATCGGGGAACACGCCGCGCCAGGCCTTGAGCACCGGGTCGGTGGTGTCGGTCTCGTACAGGGTGACGGTGCCGTCGTACGCGTCGACGGTGGCCTTCACCGAGTTGCGGATGTAGCTGACCTCCTTGCGCGGGATGACCCGCCCGGTCTTCTTGTCGATGCTGTCCTCGACCGCGCCGTCGAGCGACGTCGGCTGGGCGTAGGGGTACTTGTCCAGCGTGGTGTAGGCGTCGACGATCCAGACCACGCGCTCGCCGACGACCGCGGGGTAGGCGTTGCCGTCGGTGGTCAACCACGGCGCGACCTTCTGCACCCGGTCGCGCGGACCGCGGTTGAACAGGATCTTGGAGTCCTCGCTGATCGCCGACGAGAACAAGATGTTGCGCTCGGCGTACTTGGCCGCGAAGGCCAACCGGTTGAACCAGTTCCCGATCGGCACGCCACCGCTGCCGTCATAGGTGAACTGCGCCTGATCGGAGTCGTACTCCCGCGGCGCCTGGCCCTCCGCGGTGCCGACGATGGCGTAGTCGGGATCGGTCTGCGCGATCAGCTCGCCGTAGTAGATCCGCGGCTGCTCGACCTTAATCTGCTGGTCTTCGACCTTGGTGAACAGGTCGCTCACCATGAACAGCGGATAGCCCGAATCACTGCCGCCCGTGGCACTCTGGGCCTCGGACTGCGGCTTGTTGACCCGGTTGGCGGGCGCGGCGACGAAGCCGTTGCCGTGGGTGTAGACGGTGTGCTGGTTGATCCAGTCCTTCTGGTTGCCCGACAGCGCGGCCGGATGCAGCTCGCGCGCGGCCACGATGTAGTCCTGGACGTCGCCGTTGAGGCTGTAGCGGTCGATGTCGAGCGACTCGGGGAAGCCGTAGAAGTTCTTGCGCTGCTGGAGCTGGGTGAAGGTCGGCGAGAGGATATTCGGGTCGAGCAGTCGGGCGTTGCCGATGGTGGCCGCGTCGGCAGGCACCTCGAGCGGGCTCTTCCTGCTCTCACCCTGGTAGTTCTGATACTCGACCTTGTCGTCGGTGATCCCGTACGCCTCGCGAGTCGCCTGGATATTGCGCTCGATATACGGACTTTCCTTCTCCGCGGCGTTGGGGCGCACCGAGAACTGCTCGACCACCATCGGCCACACCGCACCGACCAGGATCGACGACAGCACCAGCAGCGCGGCCGCCATCGCGGGAACCCGCAGATCGCGCAGCACGATCCCGGCGAAGAACGCCATCGCGCAGATCACCGCGATCGACAGCAGGATCAGCTTGGCGGGCAGCACCGCGTTGATATCGGTGAACGACGGACCGCCGAACGTCGGCTCCTTACGCGTACTCGACAACAGGTCGTACCGGTCGAACCAGTACGCCACCGCCTTGAGCAGCACGAAGATTCCCGCGATCACCGCGAGCTGCACGCGCGCGGCCCTGGTGAGAGTGCCTTCACGCCCGGCCAGCCGCAGGCCACCGAACACATAGTGGGTCACCAGATTCGCGAAGAACGCGATCACCACGGCGACGAACAGCCAGTTCAGCACCATCCGGTAGAACGGCAGATCGAAGGTGTAGAAGCCGATGTCGAGATGGAACTGCGGGTCCTGCTGACCGAACTCGCCACCGTGCAGGAACAGCTGCACCGTCGCCCAGTTCGACTGCGCGACCAAACCCGACAGTACGCCGAGCAGCACCGGGATACCGACGCCGAACAGCCGCAGCTTGCTCATCACGGTCGTGCGGTAGCGCGCGATCGGATCGTTGGGCCCCGCGACCGGCACGAAGACCGGACGTGACCGATAGGCCAGCAGCAGCGCCGCCCAGACCACCAGGCCGACGAGCAACGCGACGACCACGAACAGCATCAGCCTCGTGCGCAACACGCCGAGATACACACTGCGATAACCGACCTCACCGAACCACAACCAATTGGTATAGGCATCGGTGAAGCGGGGCCCGAGCAGCAGCAGCGCCGCGAGGACGACTGCTGTCACCAGCAGCACACGGCTGCGTCGGGACAACGAAGGTAAGCCGGTGGGGGGCCGCATGCCCACGGTGCCACTCTCCATGCTCCGGCGGTTCCACACCGTGATCGGCGCAGTCACCGCAGTCCGAATATTGCGGGTGATCCGTTGCCGGACCGTTTGCGCCCACTCTACGGAAATCGGACACCGTGCAAGCGTCTGGGCCGAAAATGATTGGATGTGCGGGTGACCGAAGACGAGCACGCCGAAGTTCTCCTCGCCCGCTGTGTGCGCGAGGTCGTCGAGTTCGCCGACGCCGAGGGCTGGGGAAACCCGCCGCAGATGTTCGCGTTGGTGCCGACCGCCGACCTGGCCGCGGCCGAACCGGACCTGCAAGACCAGCTCGACGACGGCAGCGAGCTGACCCCCGTGGCCCAGGAAGCCTTCCCCGACGACATCACCGGCGGGTCGATGGCGCTGGACGAGTTCCTGGCCACCACCACCTGGCCGCCCGCGGTCGAAGGCTGCGTGCTGGTGCAGGAGATCGTGGTGCTGCCGCCCGACGCCGAGAGCGATCTCGACGAAGCGCTGGTTCCGCTGCTCGCCGATGACGAGGCCGCCGACGCGGCCGGGCGCGCCGCCGCGCACGCGCACCCGGGTCGGCGCGACGCCCGGCTCATCGCGGGTGTGCTGCGCCAGGGCGCCACCCTGTGCCTGCTGCAGATCCGTCCCGAGGACGACGACGGCTTCGGCGACCTCGACCTGCGCACCTACCCCAACCTGGCACCGGGCCTGGTCGAGGCCCTGCATCACACGCTGGAGTGACTACTTGCAGCCGATCGGCTCGCGACCCGCGTTGATCTCGGCCAGTCCGGCGATCGCGCTGTCGAGGGTGTCGACCTTCACCAAGCGCAGGCCCTCCGGAGCACGCTGACCGGCCTCGTTGCAGTTGTCGGCGGGGACCAGGAAGGTTTCCGCGCCTGCCTCGCGCGCCGCGATCATCTTGTACTGGATGCCACCGATCGGACCGACCTTGCCGTCCTGGTCGATGGTGCCGGTGCCCGCGACGAACTTGCCGCCGTTGAGTTCGCCCGGCGAGAGCTTGTCGATCAGCGAGAGGCTGAACATCAGGCCGGCCGACGGTCCGCCGATATCGGCGAGGTTGAACTCGACCTGCAACGGCGGACGTCCGCCTTCGCCCGGGGTGATGCCGAGGTAGCCCTTCGCCTCGTCGCCGGGACGAGCCGCCAGGGTGATCGGACTGGTCAGCTCGAGATCGCCGCGACGGTGGACGACGGTGATGGTGGCGCCGGGCGCCTTGGTGCCGACGATGTCGATCACGTCCTTGGGCGCGGTGATCGGGGCGCCGTCGATGCTGATCAGCTCGTCACCGACCTCGAGCACGCCGTTGGCCGGGCCTTGCTCGCCGAGTCCGCGGACCAGCACGACCGTCGGCATCTTCAGGTAGTGCAGCGCGGCGACCTCGGCATCGCTCTCGGAATCCTTGAAGTCCTGCTGGTTGGACTTGTCGACCTCCTCGCGTGACACGCCGGGCGGGTACACCTCGGCGCGTGGGACAAGGCCGTGCTCACCGCTGGCCCAGAACCCGAACGCCTCGAACAGGTTCAGCCCGTCGCGCACCGACACGGTCGTCATGTTCAGGTGCCCGCTCGTGGGATCCAGTGGCGCGCCGGTGACATCGACCACCTGCTTGCCCTCGACCTGGCCGAGGGTGTCGAAGGTGGGGCCGGGGCCCAGCGCGACGAACGGCACGGTGACCACGCTGCCTGCCACACCGAGCACGAGGACAGGGACGAGGGCGACGATCAGGGTGAGGATCCGACGATTCACTCGGACCACAGTAGTGATCAACGCCCGTGACCGACGGCAGTGGCACGCTTTACGGCGTGGGCGTCGTCGCGCGATTTCGCGATGCGCGAACACCGTGGGCCCGGGGGTCCCGCGTAACGTAAGAGGTATGAGCGATCTCCCCTTCGGCTTCTCGACCGGCGACGACGACGATTCCGGCAAGCGTCGCGACGAGGGCAACGGACCCGGCGGAAACGATCCGTTCGGGTTCGGAACGGGCGGCGCCGGCGGTGCGGGCGGCTTCGATCCGTCGCAGCTGGGCCAGATGCTGAGCCAGCTCGGGCAGATGATCAGCGGCATGGGCCAGGGCATGGGTCCCGGCGGCGCGCAGTCCGGCCCGGTCAACTACGACGTCGCCAAGCGACTGGCCCGCCAGCAGCTCGGCTCCACCATCGCCCCGATCGCGTCGGGGACCACGACCGCGGTGACCGACGCGGCGCACCTGGCCGAACTGTGGCTCGACGGCGCCACGGTGCTGCCCGCGGGCGCCACCAAGACGGTCGCGTGGACCCCGAACGACTGGATCGAGGAGACGCTGCCCACCTGGAAGCGCCTGTGCGATCCGGTGGCCGAGCAGATCTCGGGCATGTGGACGGCGCAGTTGCCCGAGGAGGCCAAGCAGTTCGCCGGGCCGATGGTCGGCATGCTCGGCCAGATGGGCGGGCTGGCGTTCGGCTCCCAGCTCGGTCAGGCGCTCGGCCAGCTGGCCAAGGAGGTGCTGACCTCCACCGATATCGGTCTGCCGCTGGGCCCGGCCGGTACCGCCGCGCTACTGCCGACCGCGATCTCGGCGTTCAGCGAGGGGCTCGAGCAGCCCGAGAGCGAGATCATGGTCTTCCTGGCCGCCCGCGAGGCCGCCCACCAGCGGCTCTTCGCGCACGTGCCGTGGCTGCGTCAGCAGGTGCTCGGCGCCGTGGAGGACTACGCGCGCGGCATCAAGATGGACTTCTCCGCGATCGAGGAAGCCGCGCAGGGCATCGACCCGATGTCGCTGAGCGACCCCTCCAAGCTGGAGGAACTGCTCTCCCAGGGCACGTTCGAACCGCAGACCACGCCCGAGCAGAAGCAGGCGCTCGAGCGTCTGGAGACCCTGCTCGCGCTGATCGAGGGCTGGGTCGATGTCGTGGTCAGCGACGCGGTGGGTGAGCGTCTGCCGGGCGCGAACGCGCTGTCGGAGACACTGCGCCGCCGCCGGGCGACGGGCGGACCCGCCGAACAGACATTCGCCACGCTCGTCGGCTTGGAGTTGCGGCCGCGCAAGGTGCGTGAGGCCTCGGCGCTGTGGCGGCGGCTCACCACCGACGCGGGGATGGAGCGGCGCGACAAGGTGTGGGAACACCCCGATCTGCTGCCCGATTCCACTGATCTCGACTCGCCCGCCGGGTTCATCGACTCCATCATCGGTGGCAGCACCGGCGCATTCGACGACCCGCTGGCCCAGCTGGCCGCGACCGAGGCGCGGGAGCGCGACGCGGCCGGTCTCGGCAAAGCCGAGGCCGAAGAGTCCGATTCCGACGAAACCCCGCGCGACGAGGGTGATTCCGACTCGGATTCCGGCAAGGCCTGATCCACCTCGCCGCCGAGGTCGGTGAGAAACTTCCGATCTCGGTGGCGCAACACGGTTCCGAGGCTAACGTTCGTCGCGAAACGCGGCGACGACCCGCGGTACAGCGGTTGTTCACACTGCGGAATCCGTCGGCCGACACGCCGAAAGCCTGTGGATAACTGCACTTTCGGCGCACCTCGCGCCGCTGTCGGATGCCGATACTTCTGGCATGACGACCACTTCCCCACTGCGCGGGCCGATGCTCAACCCGCGAGTGACCACCCTGGTTCGCCCGTCCGGCACGGTCCAGCTCGGCTGGGACCCCGAACGCGCACTGCTGCTGGAAACCACCGATCACGACACCGGTACCGTTCTCGCCTTCCTCCGCCTGCTCGACGGCTTGCAATCGCGGCCCCAGATCATCTGGCGGGCAGGTGAATTCGGCATCAGCCCCGATCGCACCATGGGCATGCTCACCGCGATCGAGCGTGCGGGCCTGCTGCTCGAGCCCGAACCCGCGCTGGGCAAGATCCGCGGTATCACCGTGCACGGCCTCGGCCCGCTCTCGGACGCCGTAGCGATCGGATTGCGGCGCATGGGTTTTCGCCCCACCCGCTCGCGCGCGTACCGACCCGACAGTCCGCCAGGTACCGCCACGGGCGATCTGGTGGTACTCACCGACGCGTTGATGATCGACCCCGGACTGTCGGTGGATCTGGTGTTGCGACGGGTGCCGCACCTGCAGGTACGAGTTCGCGACGGGGTCGGCGTGGTCGGCCCGCTCGTGCTGCCCGGCGAGACCAGCTGCCTGCGCTGTGCCGACCTGACCCGGGCCGGATTCGATCACGACTGGCCGCATCTGGCCGCCCAGCTACTGGGCCGCACCGGGCACGCATCCCCGGCGGGCATCGCGGCGACGACCGCGCTGGCGCTCGGCGAACTGGAGGCGATCGTCGCCTGTTCACCGCGGCGTCCACCGCGCACTCTCGACGCCACCGTGGAATTGAACCTCGACACCCACGAGATCCAGCGCCGGCCGTGGCTGCCGCATCAGGAATGCGGGTGCCGGAACATGACCTCCCGCGCGCCGGAAACCGCTCGGTGACGGGCGTCGCATCAGCCGGTGTGAGCATTCTTATGGCACACACCCCGCGAGTTCGGCCATGATGGGTACCGTGTCCGAGATCGTGCGCCGCAGTTCCAGCCGCAATGCCAAGTTGGCCAAGATTCCGCTCGGCATCGCCGGACGAGCCGCTGTCGGGTTCGGCAAGAAGCTCGTCGGTGGTGACAAGAAGCAGATCAACGCGAACCTGAACCAGAAAGCAGCCGAGCAGCTGTTCACCGTGCTCGGTGAGCTCAAGGGCGGCGCGATGAAGTTCGGGCAGGCGCTGAGCGTGATGGAGGCCGCGGTCCCGGAGGAGTTCGGCGAGCACTATCGCGAGGCGCTGACCAAGCTCCAGGCCGCCGCACCGCCGATGCCCGCCGAGACGGTGCACCGCGTGCTCGACCAGCAGCTGGGCACCAAGTGGCGGGAACGCTTCGCGTCCTTCGACGACACCCCGGCCGCCTCGGCCAGCATCGGCCAGGTGCATCGCGCGGTCTGGTCCGACGGCCGCGCGGTGGCGGTGAAGGTGCAGTATCCGGGCGCCGACGACGCGCTGCGCGCCGACCTGAAGACGCTGTCGCGGATGACCGGGCTGCTCTCGTCGGTGATCCCCGGCGCCGATGTGAAGCCGCTGCTCGCCGAGATCACCGAACGCACCGAGGAAGAACTCGACTACCGCATCGAGGCCGCCAACCAGCGCCGCTTCGCCGCCGCGTTCGATGGCCACCCCACCATCGCGATCCCGAAGGTGGTGGCGGGCGCGCCGAAGGTGATCGTCACCGAATGGCTCGACGGCACTCCGGTGTCGGCGCTGATCAAGGCAGGCGCGGAGGATCCCGAGGGCACCCGGGCACAGCGCAACCGGATCGCCGAGCTGATGGGAACCTTCCACTTCAGCTCGCCCGAACTGGTCGGCCTGCTGCACGGCGACCCGCACCCCGGCAATTTCCTGGTGCGGGCCGACGGCACCTTGGCCGTGCTCGACTTCGGCGCGTGTGCGCCGATGCCGGACGGCTTCCCGGAGATCCTGGGCCGCATGCTGGCCCTCGCTGTCGCCGACGAGCACGCGGCCCTCACCGAGTTGCTCTACGAGCACGGCTGGGTCATTCCCGGCCGGGTGGTGACCCACGAGGAGATCGAGGCGTACCTGCGCCCGTTCAGCGACCCGATTCGCACCGACACGTTCCACTTCACCCGCTCGTGGATGCAGCGGGTGGCGGGCAAGGCCTCCGAGTTCTCCAGCCCGGAGATGAAAACCGCTCGCGCCCTGCAACTTCCGGCCGAGTACCTCACTGTCTTCCGGGTGCTCGGTGGCTCGGTCGGCATCCTGGCCCAGCTCGACGCGGAACTCGGCTTCATGAACCTGGTCCGCACCTGGGTGCCGGGCTTCCGCGCCGAACAGGCGTCGTAGGCGCACCCTCACCCGGGGCGTCTCAGTCGACGGAAGCCCTGGACGAGCGTCGGCCCACCGTGCACAGCACGTGCACCGCGATGCCGACCACGGCGGCCATGGTGACTCCGCTGCCGAGTAGCAGCTTCAGATCGGCGGGGAAGCCGCGATAGAGGGCGGGAACCAGAATCGGCAGCAGGCCCGCGGTGAGGGCCGCGGTGGTGGTGAGCAGGGCCGCGTCGTCGTTCAGGTCGACGTCGCGGAACAGGCCGATCGCGGAAGCGATGATCGTGGCGAACACGATGGCCGCCGTCGCGCCGACGACAGGGCCGGGTAGCGAATTCACGATCCGGCCGACCGGCGCGACGAACGCGGCCAGGATCAGCATCAGGCCGGTCAGCGCGGTGACGTAGCGACTGCGAACACCGGTGAGCCGGATCAGCCCGATGTTCTCACCGCTGGTCACCATGGTCGGTCCACCGAACAGCCCGGAGAACAGGGAGGTGACAGCGTCACCGCGGATCGTGCGCCCGACCGTCGGCGCGGTGTCGATCTGCTTGCCGACGACCTGCGCGTTGAGCACCGTTTGCCCGGTGGCCTCGGCCATCGAGCCGATGCTGAACACCAGCAGCGGCACGGCCGCCAGCAGGTCGAAATGCGGTGCACCGAACAGCAGCGGCTCCGGCAGTTGCACCAGCGCGTCACCCGGGGCGAGCGTGAATCGGCCGAGCGCGGCCGCCACCGCGGTCCCGACCCCCATCCCGATCAGCACCGACACGCGTCGCCAACCGGGAGGCAGGAAACGGTGTGCCAGCACTGTCGCCGCGATCGTCACCCCGGCGATGGTCACCGACCTGACCGGGGTGGGGTCGTCGGCGGAGGTGATCAGATTCGCGCCGACCTTCACCAGGTTCACCCCGATCACCAGGATCATGCTCGCGATCACGACCATCGGCAGGAACCGCACCAGCTTGCGCGCGATCGGCACCAGCGCGATGCCCGCGACCGCGGTGATCAGTACCGCGCCGGTGGCGGTGGCGGGGTCGTAGGTCTGCGCGGTCTGGATGAACAGCACCACCGCCGCGCCACCGGGCAGCATGACGAACGGCAGCCCGGCTCCGAGACCGTATCGGCCCCCGGACTGCAGGATGGTGCCGATACCGCTGAAAAGCAGTGCGCCACAGAGCAGGGCGCGGGCCGCCTCGTCGTCCAGGTGCAGGCTGCGGCTGATCAGCAGCACCGAGGTGAGCGGCATCGCGATCATCACCACCAGGTGCTGTAGCGCACCGGCGAAAGCCCGTCCCGCGGGCGGAATCTCGTCGACCGGCGCCACCATCGGTTCGGTCACCGTAGCCATGGGAGTTCCTCGGCGCGGTAACGGTAGGCACGGAAGATCGCGTTGGAGATGCCCGGAAACACCTGGGCGGTATCGGGATCGGGGTATTCGGTGAACGAGGGCACCACGTACTCCCAGCAGATCTCCCGTTCCGGGGTCACCTCGAAGATCCGGCCGAACGCCGCCTCGGTGATCAGCGTGTTGCCGTTGGGCAGCCGCTGCGCGCCACCCATGAAGGGAGTGAAGAACGCCTCACGCGGGGAGTCCTGATAGGTCCACCCGACTTCGCCGGTAGCAACGTCTATTTCGATGACGCGGCTGTAGGTGACCGACTCTCCGGTGCGGAAGGTGCCGTTGTCGAACACCAGGATCTGGCCGTCGCCGAGCGGGGTGGCGTGATGCTGTTGGGCGACGGTGCCGCGGTCGGCGAGCTCGGTGACCGCGCCGGTGCGCCGATCGATCAGGATCACCGCGGAGACACTGCGCAGACTGGCCACCACCGTGTGCTCGTCGAGCGGGTACACGCTGTTGATCAGCGGCCAGTGCTCACGCCAATAGTGCGGCTGCAGCGCGAATTGCGCGGGATCGAGATGCTCGACCGCGCGCCACTCCCAGATCGGCGCGCCGTCGGGGCCCACCTCGCGGATCACATCGGACCAGACGATCCCGTCGGCTTCGGTGCCGGGCACACCGCCCTGGATCCGTGCCGCGTCGGCGCCGGTGAGCGGCTGCACGGCGGCGTAGAGCATGCGCCCGTCGTCGTAGTGGTGGGCGTCGTGGTGGGCCAGATCGTCGCGGATCTCGGACAGTTGGGCACCGGTGTGGTCGTAGCGGGCCATCGAACCGCCGGAGTACTTGCGCCACATGGCGAACAGGGGTGCACGGGCCAGGGTCGCACCGTTGTAGGCGAGGGAGCCGTCGGCGAGGATGCGGGCGTGTCTGCCCGGGCGGTAGGGCAGGTGCCACTGGTGGACGATCGCGCCGTCGAGGCTGACCAGGTCGACTCGACCGTTGCCCGCCAGCGGCGCGTAGAGCGTGAAGCCGGGCGAGGCCAGCTCGGCATCGCTGCCGATCAGCCCGATGCCCCGGCGCTTGAGGGTGTTCTGTTCCATGCCGCCTCTTCCTGAATATTCGACCCCACTGAATATTCAGTAGAATCGCGCACACGGGAACCGTTCCGATCATGGTGCGCGAAACCGGCTCACCCCCTGGTCGGACACCGAAACAGCGGACCAGCACCGGTTGCGGGCACTGAAAATTCACTACAGTCACACGCACAGCCAGGACCGAGGACACGGAGGCGATCAGTGGCCAGTGAGCACATCCGGAATCGGCAACTCGGCACCGTGATCCGCGATCGGCGCCTCGCCGCCGAATACACCCTCGCCCGCCTTGCCACCGAAACCGGTCTGTCCCAGTCATTTCTGAGCCAACTCGAGAACGGCCGGACCAACACCAGCCTGCGCTCGCTCCAGCTGATCGCCGACGCCCTCTCGACCACCGCGACTGCCCTGCTGGCCGCGGCCGACGACACCGCGCCCGCGGCCGTGGTCCGCGCCGCCGACGACACCGCCCTGCCCCAAACCGAGCCCGGTGCGGGCACCGTCCGGTCCCTCGTCCACGGTGACCGCGACCTGCGCGCCCTGGAATTCACCGGCGGCACCGATCGCGGTGACCGCGATTTCGTCCACCGATCCGACGAGATCATCCACGTGATCCGCGGCCGGATCTCCCTGATCGCCGACGGCACCGAACACGACCTCGGCGCCGGTGACACCTATTACTGCCGCGCGGGTGAGAAGCACAGGTGGTGGGCGCACTCCCCGGACACCACCACATTGGTCCTCGCCGTCGCCGACGGTCGCACCGTCAAACGCGCATCCCGCATATAGCAAAACGAACCGCTCACCATGACGAGGTGAGCGGTTCGCTTGCGGTACAACCCTTTTCCCGGGTTCATGCCACGATCGCGACCTTGCGCGGGCGACCGCGGGGGCGCTTGCGGGCGATCACGACACCCTGGTCGAAGATCTCACCGCCCCACACGCCCCACGGCTCGGCACGATCGATGGCCGCGGTCAGGCAGCCCTTGCGGATCGGGCAGGCCGCGCACAGTTCCTTGGCCTGCTCGAGATCGGTGGGGCTCTCGGCGAACCACAGATCGGGGTTTCCGCCCCTACAGGGCAGAGTCTTGGTGACCTCACGGACGCGAGGGGTCTGCGCCACGGTTCGGCATGTCACGTCAGTAGTGGCCGTCGGCCAGTCCTGGGCGGTGAACACGTCGTTCTCCTTCAGCTCGTTTGCAGCGGTCGAATGTTCGGTGTGCGAACCCGGTGCCAACGGCTGAGGAGCCGAAATAAAGATGGCCACGGTTTTCGCTTCTCGCGATCCGTGGCCAGGAGGTCTGGGAGGTGTTCCCTACCTAGTTCGACATTTCTGTCGAGACCTGATCACGGTCGCTGGGTGGACGCGGAGGCGGATTGCGCCGGTGAACTCCGGTGCGTAACCGGCTTCCTCGGCGATTGCTGCCGGTGCCGCGACGGCGGTCGGCTGCCAACCCACGTTGGGCTTGTCCTGGAGACGAATCGGAGTGTGCTGATGAACGACAGTCATCGGCACAGCTTTGGCATCGACGCCGGACAGGCCGGTCCCCTGCAGAGCGAGGACCCCCCGGGAGGCGGACATGACAAATCCGTTCACCAGGACGCGATTGCTCATCGCATCGAACGTGGTGTTCGTGTTCGTGTTCATGTGTCTGCCTCCCTCCTGAACTCGTGTGTGAACAATTACCGCGCACCGGGATCACTCTCGGTGCGTGTTCTCCACCATAGGCAATGATCGAGAACCGAACAACTTATTTTCTACCTGGGGTTTTGTGCTGTTGCCCGCAAACGTGACGCAACGATGGCGAGCACATCGGCACCGTACTGTTCGATCTTCTTCGCGCCGATGCCGGCGATGGCCGCCAGCGCGGCGTCGTCGGCGGGCAGCTGTTCGGCGATGGCGGTGAGGGTGGTGTCGGTGAACACCACGAAGTCGCGCCGCTGCAACGCTTCGGCCTTCTCGGCTCGCCATTCCTTCAGTGCCTCGAGCAGCTGCGGGTCGACCTCGCCCGGGCAGCGCCTGCACCGGCCGAGCATAGTGGCATAGGTGCCGATCAGCGGCTTGAGGCACACCCGGCACAGTGGACGCGGGGTGTCGGCCTTGACCGGGACTTCCACGGCGATCCGCGAGGCCGCCGAACTGTCCGGAATCAACCCGTTGAGGAACCGCGACCGGGTCACCGGCCGATAGTCACCGCTCGCTTGCAGCCGCCTTTGGGTCCACGACAGGCTCAGATGTTCGCGTGCCCGCGTGACGCCGACGTAGAGCAGCCGGCGCTCCTCCTCCAGCCCCGCTTCGTCGACGGGCGCGTTCTTCCGGCCGAGCACATGGAAGATCGGCAGCGTGCCGTCGGTGAGCCCGGCCAGGAACACCGCGTCCCATTCCAGGCCCTTCGCCGCGTGCAGCGAAGCCAGAGTGACACCGTCGACGATCGGCGGATGCTTGGCCTCCGCGCGGGTCGCGAGCTCGCGCAGCAGCGCGGTGAGATCCATGTCGTCGTCGTGGCTGACCAGTTCCTCGGTGAGCTGCACCAGCGCCAGCAGCGCCGACCAGCGTTCCTTCGCCTGCGCACCGGCCGGTTCCTCCGCGGTCAGCCCGACCGGCGCCAGCGCGGCCCGCACCAGCGTGATCAGCGACGACCCACTGCGCGCCGCGTCGGGCAGATCGTCGCGGGCGTCGACCTGGCGCAGCGCCGACACCGCCTGCCGCACTTCCTGACGCTGGAAGAACCCCTCGCCGCCGCGCACCTGGAACGGGATCTCCCGCGCCCCGAGCACCTGTTCGAACGGTTCCGACAGCGCGTTGGTCCGGTACAGCACCGCGATCTCGGACGCCGGTGTTCCGGCGGCGATCAGCTTCTCGATCCGTCCGGCGACCGCGACGGCCTCGGCCTGCGCGTCGGCGTACTCGGCGAATTCCGGCTCGGGCCCGTCGGGCCGCTGACCGATCAGGGCAAGGCGGGTGCCCGCGATGCGTCCGCGCGCCGCACCGATGACCTGGTTGGCCAGCGACACCACCTGGGGTGTCGACCGGTAGTCGCGTTCGAGCCGCACCACGGTGGCGTCGGGGAAGCGCCGGGAGAAATCGAGCAGGTAGGACGGGGTGGCCCCGGTGAACGAGTAGATGGTCTGGTTCGCGTCGCCGACCACGGTCAGGTCGTCGCGCTCGCCCAGCCACGCGTCGAGCACTCGCTGCTGTAGCGGCGTCACGTCCTGGTATTCGTCGACGACGAAACTGCGATAGCGACCGCGGAATTCGTCGGCGACGGCCGGATAGTCCTCGAGTGCGGCCGCGGTGTGCAGGAGCAGGTCGTCGAAGTCGAGCAGCAGGCCGTCGGCGGAGGCTTTCGCGGATTCGTAGCCCTGGTACACCTCGGCGACCTTGGCGACGTCGACCGGCGCGTCACGATGATGTCTGGCGGCAGCGGCCGGATAGTCCTCCGGGGCGATCAGCGACGCCTTGGCCCATTCGATCTCGCTGAGCAGGTCGCGCACCATTTCGGTGGAGGCACGCAGCCCCGCCCGCTGCGCGGCCTGCGAGACGATGGGGAACTTGCTGTCGATCAACCGCCACGGCACATCCCCCACCACCTGCGGCCAGAAATACCGCAACTGCCGCAGCGCCGCGGCGTGGAAGGTGCGCGCCTGCACCTGCCCGGCATCGCCCCCGAGTCCCATCGTGCGCAGCCGATTGCGCATCTCCCCCGCCGCGCGTGCGGTGAACGTCACCGCCAGCACCTGGTCGGCCTTCACATGCCCGCCCGCGATCAGGTGCGCGATCCGATGCGTGATCGTCCTGGTCTTACCGGTCCCCGCCCCCGCGAGAACACAGACCGGCCCCCTCGGTGCCCGCACCGCGGCGGCCTGTTCCGGGTCGAGGGCGGTGAGATCGAGTGCTGGCACGCGCACCATCATGACAGCGCCCACCGACAACATGCCGCGACGCCCGCGGATGCAGGGGCAAGGAACACAGCGCCACCTCGCGACGTTGCACATCGCGTGACTGAAGCAAACCCAGATCTGACGATGTACTCGACCACCTGGTGCGGCTACTGCCGGCGCCTGCGGACCCAGCTCGACGAGGCGGGCATCACCTACTCGGTGATCGATATCGAGGACGATCCCGCTTCGGCCGAGTTCGTCGGCAGCGTCAACAACGGCAACCACGTCGTGCCGACGATCAAGTACCGCGACGGCTCCACCGCGACCAACCCGTCACTGGCCGCCGTCAAGCAGGCATTGGCCGCCCAGCAGGCCTGATTCGCCGCGTCAGTCCGCCCAGGACTCGATGATCGAGCGCGCGATCGAGATGGACCCGGGGACGAGCAGCCGGGCGCCGGGTTCGCGCGCCGACCAGTCGCCGAGCCGCAGTGCCGCGCGCACCTCCTCGCGGGTGAACCAGTGCGCCTCGGCGATCTCGCCATCGGAGAACACGAGTTCCTGGGCGGGGTCGCCGACCGCGGCGAAGCCGACCATCAGCGAGCGCGGGAACGGCCACGGCTGGCTGCCGAGATACTCGATCTCGCGCAGGTCGACACCGACCTCCTCGCGGACCTCGCGTTCCACGCAGTGCTCCAGCGATTCACCGGCTTCGACGAAGCCTGCCAGCAGTGAGAACATCGTCTCCGGCCAGCTCTGCTGACGGGCCAGCAGCACCCGATCGGCGCCGTCGTGGACCAGGCAGATCACGGCGGGGTCGATCCGTGGGAACTCTTCCTCGCCTGCCGCGGTCAGCCGCGACCAACCGCCGCGCGCCGTCGTGGTCGCCGTGCCGTCGCCGCCGTGATACCCGGCCCGATCGTGCCAGTTGAGCAGCGCGTACGCGGTGGACAGCAGTTCCGCGGTGAAATCGTCGACAGCGCCGAGGGTTCGCAGATCCTTCAGGGTGCCGTCCAGATCGTTCGCTCGCACCGCCCACAGGTGGCTGCCATCGGCGGCACCGAGGAACACCGCGCCCTCACCGGGCTCCTGCGCCACCGAGACGGCAGCGTCGAGGACGATCTTGCCGTCCTCGACCCGCACTTTCCCCCGCGCGTCGATACGCAGAATCTTCGCTTTCCCCCACCCTTCGCGCAGGGCGCCGGGATCGAGCCGGGCGTGCTCGGCCCGGTCGATGGTGGAACGTGACAGCAGCGGAACGTTTTTCAGCCGGAACGACACGATCCGAGCATAGAGCGAAGGCGCGGGTGCGGGTGCGCCCGGGCGGCCGACTACTTTCCGGCGCGACGGATGTAGAGCAGTTTGTCGCCGGTGTCGAGGGCATCGACCTCGGGTTCGCCGACCCTGATCAGCGCGCCGTTGCGCACCACACCGAGCACGATATCGCTGAGATGGCGCGGCGATCCGCCCACTTCGCTCGTCTCCACCTCGCGTTCGGCGACGGCGAAGCCCTGCTCGGGTGTGAGCAGGTCCTCCATCATCTCCACGACCGTCGGCGTGGTGGTGGCGATACCGAGCAGCCTGCCCGCGGTCTCCGAGGACACCACCACCGAGTCGGCGCCGGACTGGCGGACCAGGTGGGTGTTCTCCGCTTCGCGGATGGCCACCGAGATCTTGGCCGTCTTGTTCAGTTCGCGCGCGGTGAGCGTCACCAGCACGGCGGTGTCGTCGCGATTGGTGGCGACGACGACCGCGGCGGCACGCTGCACACCGGTCAGTCGCAGCACATCGGACTTGGTCGCCGAACCGTGCACGGTCACCAGGCCCGCCGCGGCAGCGGCCTCGAGCGCGATGGGATCGGTGTCGACCACCACGATGTCGGACACCTGGATCCCGTCACCGACCATCGCATCGATCGCGGTCCGGCCCTTGGTGCCGTAGCCGACGACGACGGTGTGATTACGCACGGTGTGCCTCCATCGCTGAATCTTGAATGCCTGCCGCGACCGTTCGGTCAGCACGCCGAGAGTGGTACCGACCAACACGATGAGGAACAGGACGCGCAGGGGGGTGATGACGATGATGTTCACCAACCGCGCCGACGGGGTCACCGGGGCGATATCGCCGTAGCCGGTGGTCGACAGCGACACCGTGGCGTAGTACATCGCGTCCAGGAACGACAGCTCGTCGCCGGTGTTGTCGCTGTAGCCGTGGCGGCCGACGTAGACCACTGTCGCGGCGGTGAACAGCAGTGCGATCGCGAACAACACGCGACGGGTGAGCGAAACCCACGGGCTGGACTGCGCCGCCGGGATCCGCAACAGACCGACCAGGGCGTAGTCGGGACTGCTGCTCAACCCGACCGGGTTGCGCGTGTCACCGAACATGCCTGCTCCTGTATTTCTGGCGGCTGGCGCCGCGGGTTTTCGGCCTGGGTACCTTGGTCTTCCCTCCCGCCGGGCACTCCTTCGTCGCACCCTCTGGTCAGTCCAGATCAAGGCGGCCGAAAACCCGGCGGCAACCGCAACACTATCGGCTCAGTGAACCTCGTGTGGATCGGTGTCGGCGTTTTCCGGTGCGGCGTCGCGGATGAGGCGCTCCAGCTCGGCGGGGCCCGCCAGTCGCGCGGGGGCGATGGTGCGGCCGGAGCGGATGTAATGGAATGCGGCGCCGACACGTTGGAGCATCCGGTCCTCGGTCTCGCCGGTGCGCGCGGCCATCAGGCGGGCCCAGGCGAGGCGGTAGACGGCCAGCTGCACGGCGACGGCGGGCTCGTCGGCGGGGCCGGGTTCGGCGCCGGTCTTCCAGTCGACCACGATCCAGCGGCCGCCGGGTTCGGCGAAGACGGCATCCATGCGACCGCGAATCACCGTGCCCGCGATGCTGGTTTCGAAGGGCACTTCCACGTCGACCGGATTGCGGTGCGCCCACGGTGAGCGGCGGAAGGCGGACTGCATGGCGGCGAGTTCCTGGTCGGCGCGTCCCATTTCGGTGGTGCTGTCGGCGGCGCCGGGCAGTTCGTCGAGGCCGAGCAGCTGTTCGGTGCCGAACCAGGATTGCACCCAGGCGTGAAAGGCGGTGCCGCGCCGGGCCATCGGGTTCGGGGGGTACGGGAGCGGGCGGCGCAGACGGGCGGCCAGCCGGGTCGGGTCGGCGCGGAGTTCGACGAGGGCGGTGGCGGGGAGTTGGCCGGGGAGTTCCACCTGCTGTTCGGCGAGCTCGGCGGCGGTGAATTCGGCGAGGAGGGCGTCGACATCGTTGACCCAGCCCTCGGGGTCGTCGATCTCGGCCTGATCGTCGGCGGTGCTGTGGGCCACCGATGTGCCGCTGCGCAATTCGTCGAGTGCTTCGCGGACGAGGGCGGCGCCCTGTTCGATGGGATCGCGACGGTTGCCCAGTGGGTCGCGTGGCCACGGGGCGGTCGGCGGGTTGTCGGCGAACGGGTTCACCGCGTCCGGTGGTGGCTTGTCGTCCCAGCGGGCGACGGTGGCGACGCCGTAGGCCTCGCTGCCCAGGTTCTCGTTCGCCTCCTTGAGCTCGAGCAGGAAATCCGACGGACCCTTCTGCGAGGTCCCCGTCTCGGGCCAGTAGTAGGCCGAAACCAGCAGCACCCGTTCGGTTCTGGTGAGCGCCACATAGAACAGGCGCCGTTCCTCGTCGAGCCGGCGGCTCTTGAGCGCGTCCTTGTGGTCGGCGATCGCGTGTTCGAGTTCGGAGCGGTCACCCACGGCGCTCAAGTCCAGGACGGGCACGCCCTCGGACGCGTCCGGCTGGGCGCGGTCGCCGCGCAGCGTGGTGGGGAGTTCGGTGAGCGCGCCGAGCCAGGTGCTCAGTGCGGTGGTCGACGGGAACACCGTGGCACTCACGTGCGGCACGGCGACGACTTCCCATTCCAGACCCTTGGCGGCGTGCACGGTGAGCACCTGCACCCGGTCGCGCGCGACCTCGACTTCGCCTGGCTCCAAACCGTTTTCGACCGATTCCGCCGCGGTGAAGAAGGCGAGCAGGCCGCTCAGCGATGCCCGGGAATCGGCCGCGTACCCGGCGACCACCTCGGCGAAGGCATCGAGGTGCTCGCGTCCGGCGCCGCCACCGGCGATCGCCCGCCTGGCCTGGGTCTCCACCCCGACGCCGATCGTCCGTTCGACATCGGCGACGAGTTCCACCAGCGGCTGCCCACTGCGTTCGCGCAGTGCGGCCAGTTCCTCGCTCAGGGCAGCGATCCGCGCGAACCCGGCCTCCGAATACTGGTCCGCCGCACCGGGGTCGGCGATGGCGTCGGCGAGACCGGCTTTCTCGGTCGGTTCGGGCGCGACCTCGCGCAACGCCGTCGCGAGTCCGGCCGCGTCGGTGATGGTGTCGGTGGCACCCGACCCGCTGCTGATGGACAGCATCTGCGCTCGCCGCGCCAGTGCGGCCAGGTCCGCCACCCCGATCCGCCACCGGGCCCCGGTGAGAATGCGGACCGCCGCGCTTCCGGTCCCCGGCTCGGCGATCAAGCGCAGAGTGGCGACGATATCGGCGACCTCCGGCGTCGCCAGCAACCCACCGAGCCCGACGATCTCCACCGGCAATCCCTGCTCGCGCAGTGCCTCTGCCAGCGGCGCCGCATCGGCATTGCGCCGGATGAGCACCGCCGAGGTGGGCGGCGGACCCTCGTTCTCCCGCGCCGTCGCCCACTCGCGCGCGATCCGCTCGGCGATCCAGTCCCGCTCCTGCGCGATGGTTTCGGTGAGCGCGAACTCGACGACCCCCGTCTGCGATTGCGGCTTGGCCCGCAACGCGTCCACGGTCGCCCCACCGGCCGCCCGCGCCACCGCCCGCAGCGGATCGGCCACCAGGTTCGCCAGCGCCAGCGCTTCGGGCGGGTTCCGCCAGCTGGTCAGCAGCGGCAACACCGGCGCGGGCACCCCTGGCGCAGCGGGGAAGTCCGTGGCGAATCGCGGCAGGTTGGCCGCCGAGGCGCCACGCCACCCGTAGATGGATTGCATCGGGTCACCCACCGCCGTCACCGCGAGCGCACGCGAGAGCGGGGCGGATTCCCCCGGCACGGTGCGACTGCTGCCATCGCGGGCCGGCCGTTCGCCGCCACGCGCACCGGCGCTCGATATCCGCGCGCCAGGGTGATCGGCCGGCGACCGGGTGCCCGCGATGGCATCTTCGCGCTCATCCATCGCGAACAACGTGTCGGCTTCGCGTGTTCGAGGCGGGTGCTCCTCACCCCGGATCCGCACCGGCTCTCGCTGCCGATCTCGTTGTACCGCTTCGGCATTGCCGAACAGCGCCGACAACAGCACCCGTTGCGCGTGTCCGGTGTCCTGGTATTCGTCGAGCAGGACCAGTTTGAACCGCGCGCGTTCGGCGGCGGCGACTTCCGGATGGTCGACAGCCAATTGCGCGGCCAGCGACATCTGGGAGCCGAAATCCAGTGCGCCACGGCGGTTCAGCGCGTCGGCGAGCTGGCGAACCAGCGGGAGCAGGGCCACGCGCTCACGTTGCGCGGTCACCACGCCGACCAGTGCCTGGCTCGGTCCGCCGCGTTGCCGGGGGCCCGCGGGCAGCGTGTAGACGAGTTTCTCCAGCTCCGCGTGTGCCTCGGCCAACTGCTCCGGTTCCACCAGATGTTCGGCGAGCTGCCCGGACAGGGCGAGCACCGCCTCGGTCACCGAGACCGGCGTGCGATCGGTGTCGAGATCGCCGTCCCAGGAACGCACCACCTCGTGCGCGAGCTGCCACAACTGGGTCTGGGTGAGCAGCGCCGCCGAGGGCTCCACCGGCAACAACAGTCCGTGCGCGGTGAGCAGCCTGCCCGCGTACGAGTGGTAGGTGCTGATCTCGGGCTCGGCACCGGCGACGATCGTGCGCAACGCGCCACTGGGATCGATCTCACGCAGCAGCGGCGCACCCGCCAACCGGGCGAGCCGGGTCCGGATCCGGGAGGTCAACTGCTGGGCGGCTTTTCGGGTGAAGGTCAACCCGAGTACTTCGTCCGGAGCGACCAGCTGGTTGGCCACCATCCACACCACGCGCGCGGCCATCGTCTCGGTCTTGCCCGCGCCCGCACCCGCGACGACCAGCGTCGGCTCCGGCGGCGCGGCGATGACCGCCGACTGCTCATCGGTCGGGGGCGGCAGGCCGAGCGCGTCGGCCAACCGTTGCGGGGTGACGCGCACACCGCTCACTCGTCGGTCACCTGCCGTCCGGTGTCCTGCACCGGGCAACTGCCCGCGACCGGGCAGTGCCTGCACCCGTCGTTGCGCACCGCCAGATAGCCGGGCCCGCGCGTCGCGTCGGCCGCGTCGTGAATGGTGGTGCGCCACTGCTCTAGGCCGTCGCCGTCGAGCGCGCTCTGTGTCCGTTCGGCCGCGCCGGTCTTGCGGTTCGGCTTGGCGACATAGACCAACCGCGCGCCACCGGGGTCGGCCACGGGGGCAGGTTCGTCGGACTCGTCCTCGTCCAGCGCCCCGTGCGCGGCGGCCACCTGGTAGGTCGCCAGCTGCGCGTGATCGGCCACCGCCTTCTCGCTGACCGGCGTCTTGCCCGTCTTCACGTCGACGATGACGAAGCGTCCCTGCGCATCTCGTTCGAGCCGATCGATGCGCCCCCGAATGCGCACGGCCCGTGCGCCTTCCGTGCGCGCGGGCAGCACACAGTCCACCGGCACCTCCACCCCGGCCTGGGTGAGCTCGCCGCGCGTGGTGCGCACCCAGGCGAGGAAGGTCTCCAGCATCGTCTCGGTGCGGCGTAGTTCCTGGCGCGAATGCCAGCCGTCGGCCGGGTCGACCGTTTTCCACGCCTGATCCAGCGCCGCCCGCACCTGCGCCTCGGGGACATCGCCCGCCAGCGCCTGCACGAGCGTGTGCACGAGATTGCCCTTCACGGCGTGCGGGTTGTCACCGTCGGTGCCACCGTGGCGTTCCAGCGCCCATCGCAGCGGGCAGGTGCGCAGCAGTTCGACCGTCGACGGTGACAACCCGATCGGGGAATCGTCGTCGTCCCAGAGTTCGCGCTGCGAGCTGAGTTCGGCGGTGCCGTACCAGTCGCCGGGGTCGGTACCTGGCACGCCCGCGTCGGCCAGCCGCGCCAGCTGCCGTGCGGCGCGGTCACGCCGTTCGGGGTCGGCACCGGGATCACACACCACCCCGCGCAGTTCGGCGACGAGCGCGTGCATCACCAGCGCCCGTCCGGGATCGGCGACCGGCAGCGCGCCGGGTTCGCCACTGTCGTCGTCGCCGACGAGTTCGGTGAGAAACCGCGAGGGCACCAGATCCTGGTCTCCCGCAGCGGATTCGACGGCGGTCACCAGCAACGACCGTCGCGCGCGGCTGCACGCCACCAGCAGCAGCCTGCGTTCCTCGGCCAGGATCGGCGCGGCGCGGCTCACGGTCGCGCTCGGATCGACCCCGGCGACCAGGTCGACGAGATCCTCGGTGTGCAGCAGCGTGCCCCGCGAGCGCGGGTTGGGCCAGATGCCCTCCTGCACGGCCGCGACCGCCACCACATCCCATTCCCGGCCCGCCGCGGCGTGCGCGCTGAGCAGGGTCACCGCCTCACCCTCGGCGGTCAGCGGCCTACCCTGTTGCGCGAGTTGCTGGTGCAGCAGATATTCGACGAAACCGTCGATACTCGCCTTGGGCAACCGGTCGACGTAAGCGGCAGCGGCATCGAACAATTCGACAGCCGCGTCGAGGTCGCGGTCGGCCTGCATGCCCGGCGCCCCGCCACGTCGCGACTGCCGGAACCAGCGTCGCTCCAGCCGCGAATTCGTCCACAACGTCCACAGCACGTCTTCGAGCCCCTGCCCCCTGGCCTGGGTCTGTTTCGCCTTCGCCACCGCGCGCAACACGCGGCGCAGTGGCGCCGCCTCGACCTCGGTGAGCCCGTCGAGCAGCCGTTCCTCGCCGATACCGACGATCAGGTCGCGCAGCACCTCGGCCGAGGACTGATCGACCAGCGGCACCGCGGGCGACTCCGGGCGCACGGTTTCCACGACAGTGTGCGCGGCGGGCGGGTTTTCGGCATCGAGGAGGTCGATATCGTCGGGCAGCCGTTCGGCGATGTCCCAGTCCGGTTCGGGTTCCGGGCGCAGCGGATCCTCGGGGTCCGGGGGCGGCAACCATTCGTCGTCGATCGGATCCGGTTCGGGTTCAGCGATTTCCGGCGCGGGCACGGCTTCGTCCCAGAGCAGGAACTGGTCGGCTCCATCGACCAAGGGCTCGGCGAGCGCACCCGTGCGTTCCAGGTCGAGCACGCTGCGCCGCACACCGCGCCGCAACCGACGCAGGGCGATCTGGTCGGCCCCGCCGAGCGGCCCGGACAGCAGATCCATCGCGTCGTCCGACGAGAACATCGCATCGATCGCCCGGCGCGAGCCCGGCCGCGACGCATCCCCCGCCAGCAACACCCGCAGCGCCAGCACCATCCACGCCGCCCCGCGCCGGCGTGCCAACGGCTCGGCCACCGCGGGCCTGCGCACCGGCACCCCGGCTGCCAGCAGGGCCCGCCGTAACGGCGCCAGCGACAACGGCACCGACCGCACGATCACTGCCATCGCCGACCACGGCACACCATCGGTGAGGTGCGCGCGGCGCAGATGGTCGGCGATCAGCGCCGCCTCCTTCGCCGGCGTCGACAACACCCGCACCCGCACACTCGACTCGTCGGCGGGAGGCAGATCGGCCGGGGGCGTCCACGCGTCCTCGGGCGGCGGTTCGTCCTCGGGCGGCAGGTCCTGCGGCACCGGCCACAGATCTGGTTCGGCGCTCGGACCGGCGTGGGCGAACAGATCGACGGCGCCCTCGAGTGCCGGGTCCTGGCCGACGACGGGCTGCCCCATGGGCTCGGGTGGTTCGTTCTCCTGTCCCGGCAGTACCCGGTGCCGCGCGCTCCCCGGCAACCTCGCCGCGATGCGCGCATTCGCCAAGCGGATCGGCGCGCCACTGCGATGGTTGTGACGCAGGATGATTCGCCGCTGCGCGACGGTGTCGAGGTCGGTGAGGAAGTGCGAATCCGCGCCGCGGAAGGTGAAGACGGCCTGGTCCGGGTCGCCGGTGACAACGGTGCTCGCGCTGCCGCTGCCGATGGCGCGCACGAGTGTCGCGGCCTGCGGGTCGAGGTGCTGGGCGTCGTCGACGAGCAGGTAGCGGATCCGATCCCGTTCGGCGGCGAGCAGATTCCGGTCGCCGGCCAGGGCATCGAGCGCCGCGCCGACCAGTTCCGCGGCGTCGAGCGCGGGCGCGGTGGCCTCCGGCGCGGCGACACCGACCGACCACCGCAGCATCGAGGCCTGTTCGTACCGCTGGAAGAAGCGCCCGGCCGCCACCCACGCGTCGTTGTCGTGCTCGCGACCGAGCGCCATCAGGTCTTCCGGGCCGAGCCCGCGCTCGGTCGCGCGCAGCATCAGGTCACGCAGTTGCTCGGCGAACCCGCCCAGTGCCAGTGCGGGCTGTAATCGCGGCGGCCACAAACCGCCCGCCCCGGCTTCGATGTCGGCGAGATCGCCGCGCAGCATCTCCCGCAGCACCGCGTCCTGTTCGGCGCCGGTGAGCAGCCGCGGCGGCGGATTGCCGTGCAGATCCGCGTGCCGGCGCAGCACCGAGAACGCGTAGGAGTGCAGCGTGCGCACCATCGGTTCCCGGCTCGCGCCCGGAATACCACCCGCGGCGGGCCCCAGCTGGTGGGTGATCGCATCCCGCAACGCCGCGGCCGCGTGCTTGGTGTGTGTGAGGACCAGCACCGACGCCGGGTCGGCACCGTCGGCGATCCGCGCGGTCACCAGGTCGACCAGCAGCGCGGTCTTGCCCGTCCCCGGCCCGCCCATCACCTGCCAGGGTCGCCACCCGGGGCGCGGCGGCGCGGGCTGGGCCTGCTCGGCGAACAGCGCGCGAACGGACGCGCCCCAGGCCCGCGGCCGGGGCGCCCGCGTTGTCCGGCGCACGAGTCGCACCGAGCTATCCGATCGCACCACATCGGCTATTGCAACAGACCAGTCCGACACACCGGCGCACCCCTACCGCGAGGGCCGTACTGCGAGACCGCGCGCGACCGGCCAGAATGGCAGTCGTGTCGTCGCTTCATGTGCACCGATTCGGCCCCGCCGACGGTCCCGCCGTCCTCGCCCTGCACGGTCTCACCGGCCATGGCAACCGGTGGGAGACCCTCGCCACCGAGCATCTGCCCCAGGCCAGGATCATCGCCCCGGACCTGCGCGGACACGGCCGCTCCACCTCGCTGCCGCCCTGGGATCTGGAAACGATCGTCGCCGATCTCGCGCAGCTGCTGCGCGCCGAGACCGACGGCCCGGTCGTCGTGGTCGGCCACTCCTTCGGCGGCGCCGCAGGTATCTATCTGGCCCGGCAGCACCCCGACCTCGTGCGGGCGCTCGTCCTGCTCGATCCCGCCATCGGCATCGACGCGAAGCTGATCGAGCAGGTCGCCCTCGCCAACCTGGCCTCCCCCGATTACACCGATCTCGCCGAAGCCCGCTCCGACAAGCAGGTCAGCGCGTGGGGACCCGACGAGGTCGATCCCGAGGTGCTGGAACGGGAGTTGGCCGAGCACCTCGTGCCGACCGAGGGCGGCCGGGTCGGCTGGCGCATCTTCCAACCGGCGATCACCTCGTACTGGGGTCAGCTGGCGCGACCGTTCGTGTTGCCGCCCGCCGACCTGCCGACGGTGCTGGTGCGCGCCGCCAAGGTGCAGCCGCCGTATGTCACCGCGGAGTTCCTCGACGCCCTCACCGCCCACCTCGACACGTTCACCGCCGAGGTCTGGGACTGCGACCACATGGTCGCCCAGGCCCGCCCCGCCGACACGGCCGCGCTGATCGCCGCGGTGCTGTAGCCCGATGGCCGTCACGACGGAGGAACAGGTGGAGAAGGTCCGCGAACTGGTCGCCGCGATTCCGCCCGGCCGGGTCGCCACCTACGGCGATATCGCCGCCGCGGCCGGGCTGTCCTCGGCCCGCACCGTCGGCTGGATCATGCGCACCGATTCCGCCGACCTCCCGTGGCACCGTGTCATCGGCGCGTCCGGACGTCCCGCCGCCCACCTGGCCGCTCGTCAGCTCCGGCTTCTCGGCGAGGAGGGCGTGCCGATCGTCGACGGCCGGGTCGTTCTGCGGACGGCGCGTCTCTGAGCACGCCGATCGTTGCTCCGCATCCGCCACGGACTTCCCGGCGGGAGCGGCCCGCGCAGCTGCGGGGTCTCGAGCATCGGGGCCGCGCCTACTAGCATGACTTTCGTGCCGATCACCCGATTCCGAGTCAGCCGATGACCGCCGATGCGATCGTGCTCGCCGGTGGGCGAGCCAGTCGGATGGGTGGGGTCGACAAACCGGCGATCATGATCGGTGGGCGGTCGATGCTCGATGCCGCGCTGGATGCCGTGCGCGACTGTGCCGAGGTCGTCGTGGTCGGTCCGCATCGCCCCGAACTCGATGCGCGGTTCGGGCAGGTTCGTGAGGTGCCACCGGGTTCCGGCCCGGTCGCGGCGATCGGCACCGGGCTCACCGCACTCGGCTCCACCGCGCCCTTGGTCGTCGTGCTCGCGGCCGACATGCCCTTCCTGACCGATGCGACCGTCCACGAACTGCTGCGCAGCGCAACCGAGTCCACCGCTGACGCCGTTTTCGCGATCGATGCTTCCGGTCGCCCGCAATACCTCGTCGGTGTCTGGCGACGCAGTGCGCTGGTGGCGGCACTGGCCGGACTGGATTCACTGGTGAACCAGCCCATGAAGGCCATCGTGCCCGCCGAGACCGTCCTGGTCGAGCTGCCCGACATCGCCGACTGCGATACCGAGGAAGAGGTCCGGCGCGCACGCGAATCCTTGGCCACCGACCGCGCGTCGGACCGCCTCGATCTCACCGAAGCGCGCGAGCGTATCGGTTCCGGCCTGACACCCCTGGTCACCTACGAGGCCGCGCTGGACGAGGTCTCCGGTGCCGCGCTGGCCGCCGCGATCACCGCCGCGGGACCACTTCCCCGCTTCGATGTCTCGGCGATGGACGGTTACGCCGTGTGTGGCGACGGCCCGTGGCAGTTGCGCCGCGACGTCGGATTCGCGGGTGGGGCGCGGCCGGCGGGCCTGCTCCCCGGCGAGGCGGTGCGCATCGCCACCGGCGCCCACGTTCCGGACGGCACCACGTCGGTGGTGCGCGACGAATTCGCCGCGATCACCGGCGACGAGCTGGCCCGCCTGCCCGACAGCCCGATCCGCGGCGATGTCCGAAAAAGCGGTGAGGACAGGAAGATCGGCGACCTCGTGGCACCGGCGGGCACCCGGGTCACCGCCGCCCTGCGTTCGGCAGCGGCCTCGGTGGAGGTCACCACGGGTACGGTTCGCGGACCGGTGCGTGCGCGAATTGTCATGACCGGCGACGAGATTCGCAGCACCGGCCCGCTCCAGACCGGCCAGACCCGCGACTCGATCGGGCCCGTCCTGCCGGATCTGCTCGCGGGCTGCGGCGTTCGCGTCACCGACCGAGTCCATCTGCGCGACACCGCCCATGGCTTCGACGACATGCTCACCGGCACCTCGGATTTCGACCTGCTGGTCGTGGTCGGCGCCACCGGCGGCGGCGCGGCCGATCAACTCCGTACCGCCATCGCCCGAGCCGAAGCCCGCGTCCTGGTTCCCCGACTCGCCCTGCGCCCAGGCGGTTCCACCGTCGTCGCCGAACTCCCCACCGGCCAGACCGTCCTCGGCCTTCCCGGCAACCCTTTCGCCGCCATCGCCGTCCTCCTCGCCCTCACCCCCGCGATCGTCGCCGCCCGCACCGGCTCCGCCCTCCCCCGAAGAATCCTCGGCTCGCTCCACAACGCCGCCGACATCACCGCCCCGGTCCAGCGCATCACCCCCGCCCGCTACGCCCCCGACGGCGGCTGGCTCGGCGACCCCACGGTCCGCACCGCCCACCTCGCCGGCCTGATCGACCGCGACGGCCTGGTCATCGTCCCCCCGAATGCCACCGACGGCTCGATCGTCGAATTCATCCCGCTCCCCTCCTGACCGCGACTCCTGACAATGGCCGAGGTCGAATCTCGCGCACTCGCCGCAATTCTCGCATTGTCACAGAACGGCGAAGTCCGGATTAATTGGCCGGAGCACGTCCGCACATGCTTGACACGCCGCATTCACACAGGTCAGAAACCTATTTTTGCCGCAGGTCTATCCTCGCGCCGTAATGGTGCTTATTGTTGGACGGGTCAGGCGTGGGACGCCCCGCACGCGAGGTGGATTGCGTCGGACAGTGCGTTGAAGGCT
The DNA here is from genome assembly GCF_053590715.1 of Nocardia sp. NPDC003183. Lineage (NCBI taxonomy): Bacteria > Bacillati > Actinomycetota > Actinomycetes > Mycobacteriales > Nocardiaceae > Nocardia > Nocardia sp. NPDC003183. The sequence goes on along the minus strand of NZ_JBSFTG010000002.1, from coordinate 434,111 downwards.
TAATCACTTATCCCTCGGAAAGGACCGTGTGGAGATGGCTGACAAGTCTAAAAAAGCACCGAAGAAAATGCCCAAGCAGATGCCGCGCCAGCAGCAGGAGCAGCGGCAGGAGCAGGGGCAGGACTCGCAAGGGATGACGCGAGCAGGCCAGGACGATCGGCGTGAACAGCGCCGCCCCGGCCATCACTGAAATACGTGAGTCGACGAGCCGCCGGTATCGCTACCGGCGGCTCGTCCACGTCATGCCCCGATGCTCAGTAGCGCGCCTGCCCCGGATCCGTCCCGCCCACGCCGAGCCGTCGACGGATCGGGAACGGGTACCGCGTCGACCAGGCGGCGGGTGTACTCCTGAGCCGGTGCGGCGAATACCGCGCGCGCCTCGCCGGTTTCGACGATCCGGCCCTGCCGCAGCACCACAACCCGGTCGGCGACCTGGTGCACCACGGCCAGATCGTGACTGATGAACAAGCTGGCGAAGCCGTACTCGGCACGGAGGTCGGCGAAGAGGTCGAGCACCTGCGCCTGCACCGACACATCGAGCGCGCTGGTCGGCTCATCGGCCACCAGCAGGCGCGGCGCCAAGGCCAGCGCGCGAGCCAGCGCCACCCGCTGACGCTGCCCGCCGGACAACTCCCCCGGCCTGCGCTGCGCGTAATCCCTCGGTAGTCGCACCGATTCGAGCAGGTTCTCGACCTTGGCCTGCAACAGAGTCCCCGATGCCGCCCGATGCACCTGCAACGGTTCGCCGATCGAGTCGGCGACAGTGCGTCGCGGATCGAGGGAGGCACTCACATCCTGATGCACCAGCGCGACATGCTTGCGCAGTCCACGCAGTTCGCGCCGCGACAATCCGGCCAACGGAACACCCTGCAGCTCAACCCGTCCCGAGGTCGCAGGGACGAGCCCGAGCGCAGTGCGGCCCAGCGTGCTCTTGCCCGACCCGGACTCACCGACCAGCCCGAGGACTTCACGGGGCCCGAGAGTGATCGAAATATCCTGTAGCGCGGGGAAAGACGCACCGCCGTGGCGGCCCGGGTACACCACCGACAGATCGTCGATCCGGAGCACGTCGCGGTATTCGGATTCCCCTCGCCCGCCACCCTTTTCCGCGACGACGGCAGGCCCACGCACGACGACCCGCCGCAGGATCCGGCGAACACCGCGTTCCGAAGGTTCTGCCGTGGCGTTGTCGTCCGGTTCGTCCGCGAGAGCCTCCGTCTCGGGGTCGACGCGATCGGACGCGTCGACCACATCGGCAACCTCACCAGCTTCGCCGTTGTCCGCGGCCGCACGCCGAACCGTCGACCGACCGTCACCCGTCGCACCGGCACCGGCACTTGCATCGGCATCGGCATCGACATCGACTGCAGCCTCGCTGACCTCAGCATTCCCTGCGGCAACCCGATTCTCACCATCCGCATCGGCTGCAGGTTCCGGATCTCCCTCCCGCGACGACACCGCGGGCAACCGCGGCACCGCCGCCAGCAGCGTCCGCGTGTAGTCCTCGCCCGGTTCGGCGAACAACCCGAACACCGTCTGCTCTTCGACCACCCGCCCCTCGCGCATCACCACGACCCGGTCGGCGATCTCCGCGACCACCCCGAGATTGTGGGTGATGAACAGGATCGCCGTCCCGCGCTGACGTTGCAGGGTGCGCAGCAGTGCGAGGATCTCGGCCTGCACGGTGACATCGAGTGCGGTGGTCGGTTCGTCGGCGATGAGCAGTGCGGGCTCCCCGGACAGGGCGAGCGCGATGACCACGCGCTGTTTCTGCCCGCCGGAGAGCTGATGCGGGTACCAGTCGAGGCGCTTGTCCGGCTCCGGAATGTCCACGGCCGTCAGCAGTTCGATCGCGCGGGTTCGCGCGGCGGCCTTGTCGGTCACGCCGTGCGCGCGCAGCGCCTGCGCGATCTGGGTGCCGATCTTCTGCACCGGGTTCAGCGCGGTCTGCGGTTCCTGAAAGACCATAACGGCCTTGGTTCCCCGCAGGTCCCGCAACGCCGATTCGGCGGCCCCGACGACCTGCGTGCCCGCGAGCCGGATCGACCCGCCTGCGCGCGCGGTCTCCGGCAGCAACCCGAGCACCGATCGCGCGGTGAGCGACTTGCCCGAGCCGGACTCCCCGACGAGGGCGACGACTTCACCCCGGCGAACCCGCAAGCTCACCCGGTCGACAACCGTCCGGTCGCCGAAACTCACCGTCAACTCGTCGATGTCGAGCACGGGGTCGAGCTGGTCGGATGGTGTGCTCATGCCAATCTCCTTGCCCGGCCCAATGCTTGGGCGATCAACAGGAATCCCAGGGTCAACGCGGCCACCACGATCAGCGGTCCGATCGCGATCCATGGGTTGGCGTCGAGGTTGGCGATCGAGCCTGCGATCAGCGAACCCAGCGATGGCTGCGGCGGCAGCACACCGATCCCGATGAAACTCATCGCGCCTTCGATGAACACCGCCACCGACAGCGACAGCGCGAACTGCACGCCGAGCGGTTCGATCACATTGGGCAGCACATGCTTTCGCAGGGTCCACCAGGTGTCGGCGCCGATCACCTCCGAGGCTTCCACGAACGGTTGTTCGCGTACGGCCAGTACCGCCGTGCGGATCTGCCTGCCGAAGATCGGGATCTCGGCGGCGATGATCACGATGACCACCGCGTGCCAGCCGGGCCCGGTGATCGCGGCGAGCGTGATCCCCAAGATCAGGGTGGGGAAGGCCAGGATCAGATCGAACACCCGCTGGACGGTCACGTCCGCGATCGGGTGGACGGTGGCGGCCAGCCCGACCAGCGCACCGACCAGGGCGCCGATCGGCACGGCGAGCAGCGCGATCAGCAGATCGATCCGGATACCGGCCAGCACCCTGGCGGCCACGTCACGGTTGAGGTGGTCGGTGCCGAGCCAGTGCTGCGCGCTGGGGCCGAGCAGGTTGGCGCCGGGGATCTGGGTGAGTGGATCGTAGGAGCTGAGCAGCCCGGCGAACACCCCGGCCAGTGCCACCACGGCGACCAGCAGTACCCCGGCCAGTCCCTGCCCACGGCGCAGCGCGCGCAAAGGTCCCTCGTGCCGTGGTGATTCATCCACAGCCACAGTGGTTTTGGTGACGGTCACGAGCGTCCTCCGATGCGAATCCGCGGGTCCAGCCACGCGTGCGCGACATCGGTGATCAGCTGGATCACCACGAACACCGCCACCGACAGCAGCAACAGCACCTGCACGAGCGGATAGTCGCGACGACTGATCCCCTGCTCGATGAGCTGCCCGATCCCCGGCCACACGAAGGCCGCCTCCACCAGCACCGCACCGCCGAGCAGCTGCCCGGTCTGGATGCCGAGCACGGTGAGCATGGTCGGCAGCGCGTTGCGCAGTGCGCCACGGGTGACGATCTCGCGATATCCGACCCCGAGTGAACGTGCCGTCAGCACATACTGTTTCGCGAGTTCGGTGCGCAGCGCTTCGGTGAGGAAGCGGGTGAGCGCCGCCGAGACCGGCAACGCCAGGCAGATCGCGGGTAGCAGCAGGTACTGCACGGCGATATCGGGCCGGGCGATGAAGCCGTCCGGTGGCACCCCGCCGGCGGGCAACACCGGAATCGCGACGGCGAACACCAGCACCAGCAGCGGCCCCACCACGAACGTCGGCAGCGCCACCGCGATCGTATTGGCCGCGGCGACAACAGTATTGAGCCAGCGGCTCGGCCACAGCACCGACGCCACCGACACGACCAGACTCACCAGCACGGCCAGCAGCAGTGCGGTCACCGTGAGCACCAGCGTGTTGGTGAGCCCGCGGCCGACCAGGTCGGTGATCTCGCCGCCGATGATGTAGGAGCGACCGAGATCGAGGGTGAACACGTCGCCGAGCCACTGCAGATACTGCACCGGGATGGATCGATCGAGGCCCAGCTGGTGGCGGATCACCTCGATGGTCTGCGGTGTCGCGTCGTTGCCCGCCAGGATGGTGGCGGGGTCGCCCGGAACCAGCCGCAGCAGCAGGAAGATCAGCACCGAGGCGCCGAACAGCACCAGCAGCGCCGAGGGGAGCCGGTGCAGCAGGTAGCGCGTCATGACAGGAAGGTGTCGGTGAGGACGGGCTCGCGCCGCTTGGTCCAGGCGAACCCGTGCACCTTGTTGACGGTGGAGTACTGCTGGAAACGCACGCCGATCTCGATCAGGAACAGCCCTTCGAGCAGCTGGTCGGTGACGGCCTGATAGGCGCGGACCGCTTCGGGCCCGGTGCCCTGTGCCAGCTGCCAGGCGGTGTCGGCGGCCGCGGTGTAGGCGGGCGATTCGTAGCGTGAGGCATTGCGGCGGGCGTTGAACGGGTAGGCGCTCACCGTGAGAGTCGACGGGACGAACTGGGCCCACGAATGGTCGGTGACCCACAGACCACGGAACTGCTGGCCGGTGAGCTGCTTGACGAAGGTGGCGGCGTCGACCGGGTCGAGGTCGACCTCGATGCCCACGTCGGCGAGGTTGGCCTGCACGATCTGGGCGACCTCGCCGTAACCGGGGGCGAAGGTCAGCGGCAGCTTCGGCGGCCTCGCCGACTGGTCGAGGAGCTGTTTGGCCTTGCCGATGTCACGGTTGTACTTGGTGTTGCGGGATTCGTCGAAGGCGGGCGAGTTCTTGGGCCACGGCACGTTCAGCGGATATCCCGCGCCCCGGAACACCTCGTTGATGATGCGTTCGCGGTCGAGGGAGTAGGCGATGGCCTGGCGCACCCGGACATCGGCCAGCGCGGGTTCGGTCACATTGACGCCGACATAGGCTTGCAGCTCGGCGCCTTCGAGATCGTGCACCGTGAATCCGCCGCTCTTGCCGAGGTTTTCGGCATCGCGGTAGCCGAGTTCGCGCGCCGCGGCGATCTGACCGGACTTCAACGCGTTCAGCAGCGCGTTCGGGTCGGGGATGATCGAGACCTCGACCCGGTCGAGGTACGGGCGCTCGGGCACCCAGTAGTTCGGGTTCTTCTCGAAGATCAACTGCGAGTTCGGCACGCGCTGGACATATTTGAAGGGACCGGTGCCGATATAGGTGTCGCCGGTGCCGAGCTTGTCGGCGGTTTCGCTGTCCAGGATCGGCACGGTGTCGAGCAGGTCGTAGATGTTGCTCAGTGGATGGGCGAGCTGCAACACGATCCGCGTCGGCGAGACGATGTCGAACCCGGTGACGGCGGCGGCCGAACTACGCAGCTGCGCCGACCATTTGGCGTCGGCGTAGGTGCGCAGCGAGAACTCCACGTCCTTGGCGGTGAAGGGACGCCCGGAATGGAACTTCACGTCGTCGCGCAGGTCCAGGCTCAGCGAACGGCCGTCGGCGGCGAGCTGCCACGACGTGGCCAGTAATGGTTGCGGTTCCAGCTTGTCGTTCGGGTAGCGGATCAGCGACTCGTAGACCAGGCCGATCACGACCGGGGTCGCGGCGGTGTTGGTGAGCAGGTTCGCCGGCACCAGGTCCTCACGGATGCCGACCTTCAGGGTGCCGCCACGCACCGGTGTCGCGCCGTCCCCGCCCGCTTTCTGTTCCGAGACCGCCGAGGTGCAGGCCGCCAGCGCGGCACCGCCGAAGATGGCCGCGGCGGCGATGCCGCTGGTGCGCAGAAAGTTTCGGCGGCCGAAGCCACTGGGCGTTGAACTCATCGTGAAGATCCTCGAAGACGCATCGACCCGCGCGGCGGGCCGAGGAGGGTGCACAGCGCACCGCGGGAAAGGGAACACATCGGATCGGCCGCGAACGTCGTGGGCGTTCGTCAGCCGCGCAGGACGCGACACGAACAGCAGCAGGGTGGCTGATTCGTGGGCACGGCAGTGACGCTAACAAGTTGCGGCGGACCGGTCACCGATTCCACGCACACTGCACATAACCATGGTGACCAGCGGATACGTCGCCTTTACTGCCAGAATGCCTGTTCCACCCCATGCTCGCGGTTACGCATCCTTCGGCGGCTCGGCCGGTCGCACGTCCGCGGAGTCGACCCCCGATTGGACGTATCCCCCCACCGCGCCCGCCGGCGCGCCGAACATCATCGTCGTGCTCGTGGACGACATGGGTTACAGCGATATCGGCCCGTTCGGTTCCGAGATCGAGACGCCGACCCTGGACCGGCTCGCGGCCCGGGGTGTTCGACTCTCGAACTACCACACCACGCCACTGTGCTCGCCCTCACGCGCGGCGCTGCTGACCGGAATCAACAGCCACCGAGCGGGTTTCGGCTTCGTGGCCAACGCCGACCCCGGCTACCCCGGCCTGCGCCTGGAACTGGCCGACGATGTGCTCACACTCCCGGAGATCCTGCGCGGCAACGGCTACGCCACCTACGCGGTGGGCAAATGGCATCTGGTGCGCGACGCCACGATGAACCCGTCGGCGCATCGGGACTCCTGGCCGACCCAGCGCGGATTCGACCGCTACTACGGGTCTTTGGAGGGTCTGAACTCCTTCTACTATCCCAACCAGCTGGTCTCGGACAGCTCGGTGGTCGACGTGGAGGAGTACCCGGAGGGTTATTACCTCACCGACGATCTCACCGACAAGGCGCTGTCCTACATCAAGGATCTGCGCGCGCACGATGCGGAGAAACCGTTCTTCCTGTACTTCGCGCACGTGGCGATGCACGGGCCGTTGCAGGCCAAGGCCGAGGATCAGGCCAAGTATCGGGGTCGCTACGACCAGGGCTGGGACGAACTGCGCAGGCGACGCTTCGCCGAACAGCTGGCCCAGGGCTTGTTCCCGCCGGGCACCGAGCAGAAGCCGCGCAACACCGAGCCGGGTTACGAAGCGGCGGAGTGGGATTCGCTGTCGGCCGACGAGCAGCGGCGCTACGCCAAGTACATGGAGGTGTACGCGGGCATGGTCGACAGCATCGACCAGAGCCTGGGTCGGATCGTCGACCTGCTCGACGATCTCGGCGAACTGGACAACACCATCATCGTGTTCACCTCCGACAACGGCGGCACCGCCGAGGGCGGACCGGAGGGCACGCGCTCCTATTTCGCCGAGTTCGCCCACGTCGACGATCCCGACTGGGTGGGCGATGTCCCGCACGACGAGGACCTGATCGGCACCGCGAAGCTGGGCGTGCACTACCCGCGCGGCTGGGGTCAGGCGTCCAACACGCCGTTCCGGTTCTACAAGGGCCAGACCTTCGCCGGTGGCGTGCGAGTGCCACTGGTGGTGTCGTGGCCGAAGGGGTTGCCGCGCACCGGCACCGATTCCGGTATCCGCCACGAATACGCCTACGTCACCGATCTCGCGCCGACCCTGCTCGACCTGGCGGGCCTGGACCGCCCTTCTGTGCGTAACGGGCTGCCCGCCAAGGACTTCGACGGAATCTCGGCGGCCGAGCTGCTGCGCGATCCGGCAGCCCCGACGCGCCACACCGAGCAGTACTCGGAGATGACCGGTCATCGTGGCTTCTACCGCGACGGCTGGAAGCTGCTGTCGCTGCACGAGGCCGACGCCGACATCGACGCGCCGAACTGGCAACTGTTCGATGTGCGCGCCGATCCCACAGAGCTGCACGATCTTTCGGCGCAGTACCCGGACAAGGCCGCCGAACTCGCCACCGCATGGGACGAGTCGGCCTGGGCCAACACAGTCTTTCCACTGCTGACGCGCGCCGACCTGCATCACCGCCGCCCCGAGGAAGCCCGGTTCGCCGCGCCGGTCCGCCTCCTCCCTGGCACCCCCACCCTCGAGCGCTACCGCTCCCAGCGCCTCATCGCCTACCGCGACTTCACCATCACCGCCGACCTGACGGGGGCCCGACCGCCCGCCGCCGCGACGGCGCCCACGACATCGCGAGCTTCGGACGCAGCGCCCGATGTCGCGGAGCGGGCCGAGGTGGCCGGATTCCGGCTCGGTGACGAGGGCGTACTCGTGGCGCACGGTGACCCGCTCGGCGGGTACCTGCTCTACATCGAGGACGGCGAAGTAGTGCTCGGCGTGAACAGCTATGGGCGGTACGCGTCGGTGGGCGTGCCGCTGCCCATCGGGACGCGCGAGATCACCGTACGAGCCACCATCGAGCCGCGTCTGCGCTGGGACTTCACCATCCAGGTCGACGGCACGCCGCTCGCGGAGCTCACCGATCAGGTGCAACTGGTCGGCATGGCACCGTGGACCGGGATCTCCGTCGGCGTCGACGCGCGCGGTCCGGTCTCGTGGGATCTGCGCGAGCGCCGCGGACCGTTCCGCTATACCGGGAGCCTGCGCGCGATCACCTACACGCCCGGCCCCGTGCAGGTCCCGCAGCGCACGATCGACGCGGTGGAGCGCGAGGCCGAGTACGCCGCGGAGTAACGGACCGCCGCCCATTCGCCGGGCGCCGCTGCGCGCGGGCCCCGAGGATCGAGTCGCGACCAGGTCGGATACCGTTTATCAGCCAGAATCGCCACGCAGACAGGACGCCGGAGATGGACGACAGTTCCCTGATCTGGGACGACGGTGCGCTCGTCACCATCGACCAGCGCGGACTGCCGCACGAGGTGCGGCAACTGCGCCTGCGCACCGTCGACGAGATCATCGAGGCGATCACCACCCTCGCCATTCGCGGCGCTCCGGCGATCGGGATCGCGGGCGCGTTCGGCGTGGTCATCGCCACCAGGGCGCACACTCACGGCGGCTCGGTGGACTCGCCGAGTCATTCGCCCGGCGAGGCAGGTGGTCGCGCCGGTGACGTGGTCGACGTGGCGGCTGTGCAGGCCGAGGCCGACCGGATCGCCGCGGCCCGGCCGACCGCTGTCAACCTGGCATGGGCGGTCGACCGGGTGCGAGCCCGGATCGCCGAGGGCGCCGACGCGGTGCTGGCCGAGACCCTCGACATGCTCGCCGAGGACGGGCGGGTCAACCTGGCCGCCGCCACCCACGCCGCCGATCTGGTGCAACGCCTGTGCGGTGGGCAGCCGCTGCGCTTGCTCACCCACTGCAATACCGGGCGCCTGGCCACCAGCGCGGTGGGGACCGCGATCGGCGCCTTGCGGGTGCTGCACGAGCGCGGCGCCGTCGCGGACGTGATCGTCGACGAGACCCGCCCGCTGCTGCAGGGCGCGCGGCTCACCGCGTGGGAACTGGCCGAGGCGGGCATTCCACATCGCCTGACCATCGACTCCGCCGCCGCCTGGGCGATGGCGACCGGTCAGGTCGACGCCGTGCTGGTCGGCGCGGACCGGATCACCGCCAACGGCGACGTCGCCAACAAGATCGGCACCTTCACTCTGGCGCTGGCCGCCCGCCACCACGGCATTCCGTTCATCGTGGTCGCGCCGGAGTCCACCCGCGACACCGCGATGGCGACCGGCGCGCAGATCGTGGTGGAACAGCGGGCCGCGGCCGAGGTCACCGGATTCGGTGGCGTCGCCACCGCACCGACGGACACCGCGGTATTCAACCCCGCCTTCGATGTGACACCCACCGACCTCGTCACCGCCGTGGTCACGGAAAACGGTGTGGTCTACCGCAATTCGGATTCCTTCGACGAGCAGGGCCGGGCGATCGCCACGGACGGACCCGGCAGCGGATCGCGGATCGCGGATCGCGACGATCCGTCGGACGCCGGGAGCACCGTGGCTTTCACCGAACAAGGCCTGGCGATCGCCGGCACCGCGCGTCAGCTCTATGGCCGGGGGTGGATGCCGGGGACGGCCGGCAACATCTCGGTGCGGATCGAGGCGCCCACGTCACCATCGGGGCCCGTGGCGGCCGGCGCTGCCCTCGACAGCCTCGGCACATGGCCCGCGTTGCTCATCACCGCCAGCGGATTGTCCAAAGGTGAACTGAGCGCCGACGATTGCGTGCTCGTCGGGATCTCGGACACCACCGCGCATTCGGGCCAGAGCCGGAAACCGTCCGCGGAGACCAGCATTCACACCGCCGTGTACCGCACCCGCCCCGCAGGCGCGGTCGTGCACGTGCATTCCCCTTTCGCCACCGCGCTGGCAACCACTGCCGCGCGACCCGGCGAGACGGTGACCCCGTTGCGGATCAGCGGTTTCGAGCTGCTCAAGGGGTTCGGCCTCGCGGACCCGTCGACTGTGGTGGTCCCGGTGTTCGCGAACTGGCCCGATGTAGCACGGATCGGCGCCGACATCGAGCTCCACCTCCGCGAAAACCCCTCTGCGCCACCGATTCTGTTCATCACCGGGCACGGGATCACCACCTGGGGTGACACTCTTGCCCAGGCGCGCGATCGCGCCGAATGCCTGGAAGCCCTGTGCGAGTTGATCGCCCGCACCGGACGAACCGACGCCACGCCCCTCGAGATCGGACCGACATGACCCTGCTGCAAGTGATGGCCGCCGACAACGCCGCCGACGTCCGGGTGCGCACCACCGACCCCACCGAGATCGGCGCCGAGCTCGCTCAGCACGGCATCGCGTACTCGCACTGGGAGGTGCTCGCCGACGCCGCCGCCACGGACTCCGATACCCTGCTCGCCCACTACGGCCCGCAGATCGCCGAACTCAACGCCTCGGGCCGCTACCAGCACATCGATGTCGCCCGCATCCACCCGGACGCCGACAACCCGGAGTGGCCTGCCACGGCCGCCGGTGCGCGCGCGAAGTTCCTCGACGAGCACCGCCACGCCGAGGACGAGGTGCGCTTCTTCGCCGCGGGCCGTGGCTGCTTCTACCTGCACGTGGGCGACGCGGTGCTCGCGACCGTCTGCGAAGCGGGCGACCTGCTCTCGGTCCCCGCGGGCACGCTGCACTGGTTCGACATGGGCACCACCCCCGACTTCATCGCCCTGCGCTTCTTCGAGGAGGCCGACGGCTGGGTGGGCGACTTCACCGGCGACAAGATCAGCGCGGGCTTCCCGACGCTCGACGAACTGCTCGCGTGACCCGCGCGATCGTCCTCGACATCGAGGGCACCACCAGCCCCACCGACGCGGTCCGCACCGACCTCTACGGCTACACCTCCGCTCACCTGCCCGCCTGGCTGTCCGAGAACACCGATGGCACAGCCGAATCGGTGCTCACCGCGACCCGCGAGCTCGCCGGTGAACCCGATGCGGGGCCCGACCGCGTCGCCGAGATCCTGCGCGGCTGGCTGGAATCCGACGTCAAAGCCGAGCCGCTCAAGACAGCACAGGGCGCGATCTGCGCCCAGGGCTTCCGCGCGGGCGCACTGCGCGGCCGCTTCTTCGGCGATGTGGCACCCGCCTTGAAAGCATGGCACGCCAACGGCTGCCAGCTCTTCGTCTACTCCTCGGGATCCGAACGCAACCAACGCGATTGGTTCACCTTCGCCGACGCGGGCGATCTGTCCGGCCTCATCACCGACCACTTCGACCTGGTGACCGCGGGCCCCAAACGCGCACCCGCCTCCTACGAATCCATCGCCGACCGCATCGGGGTCCCCCCACAGGACATTCTGTTCCTCTCCGACCACCCGGACGAACTCGACGCCGCCGTCGCCGCGGGCTGGCAAGTCGTCGGCGTACACCGCCCCGACGAGCCCAACCCCGCACGCCCACCCCACCGCTGGGTGAGTTCCTTCGCTGACATAGATCCACAGCTCCCGACCGACTAGTCGGCATACACGGTGCGCTGCCGGCATTTGTTCCCGCCGGAAATCTGGCACCGCCTACGCGAGCTCGGCGTCACCGTCGTCGAGCGCTGACTCAGCCGACCTGAGCTCGAAGCGCCCCTAACGACCCCCGCTGCACCGCCCCGAACACCCGTCGCGCGTGGACCGCGACCGGACTGGTCGACCATGGTGCCAGCGTGGTGGTGAACATCAGTTCGCACCAGGACAGGGCGGGGATCTCGCCGGCGGCGAGGGTGGCGATGAGGGAGAGTTCGGTGTCGTGGCCGAGCCAGGCCGCGACCAGCCAGGAGGCATCGAGGCGGCCGAGGAATTCCTCGGCGTCCTCGGGCGGGCCATGGGGGGTGTCGACGGCGAGGTGGACGACGGCGGCGATGGCGTGGCGCATCTTGGCATCCATGCCGATAGCGTCGTGCAGCAGCAGACTTTCCAGTGCCGAGCGCAGTTCCATCGAGGGATCGAGTGCTAGTTCGTGCATGACGAGCCTTTCCTGTGGTTCGGTCTGCTGGTCGAGGCCGCCGGTGATCGCCCGAAGTGCCGGAATCGTCTGTGGCGTTTCCGGATCGACCAGACCGGTCAACGGCTCCGACGACCAGTCGAGCCTGCCGAACGCCTGGCACCAGTCCAGTGCCGGATTGTCGTCGGTGACAACCAGATCCAGTGCGAGCCCGGCCATCGACGCGGTGCAGGCCAGGGTGATGGCGTCGAGCCCCTCTTCGCTGACCGCCAGGTGCAACGTCACCTTCTCGACCCCGGTGTCCTCGCGTGCTCGCCCCGCGAGCCAGATCGCGCGGCCCGCGGCCCCCATCGTGGCCGCTAGTTGGTCGCCGCGCGGATGGTCGGCGTCGGCGTCGATGAACGGGCCGTACCAGATCGCCCTGCCCTCCGCATCGCAGACCGCGAATGTCGCCGAGACACTGTCGCCCGCGGCGGCCAGACTTATATGAGCGTCCAGCCCCTGCTCCGTCACCCTCATCAAAATCCCCATTTTCCGATTCGAGCCGAATATCGGTACGCCCCCTATCCAATCGGCCATGAACACACATGTCCACAGGGCGCGCACAAATATTTGTCCCCGGTGAGGTACATACACTCGCCAGTGAATTCACAGGACCGGCGCTACCCCGGACGGGAGTACCGCATTCAGTCCGCAACCAGGCGAAAACGACCGGATGGCTTGTATGTTTCGACAATGCCCTTCGTACACTCCGATTCTGTGAACGTCCATTTCCGCACCGATGCCGTCCACGGGCCGACGCTGCTGCTGGCCCATGGATTCCTCATGGACGAATCGATGTTCGACGCGATCCGGAAAGTCTTGGCGCACACCGATATCAATGTCGTGGCCTGGGATGCCCGGGGTCACGGCCGCACCGGATACGGCGACGACCCGCGCTTCGACTACTGGGATCTGGCCACCGACGGCCTGCGTGTTCTCGACGCGCTGGGCATCGAGCACGCGATTGTCGGCGGCATGAGCCAGGGCGGATACACCGCATTGCGAATGGCTTTGCTGGCTCCCGAACGCGTGACCGGACTGGCACTGCTCGATACCGAGGCCGACGCGTGCACCAGGGACGAGGAAACCTATTACGAGAACTTCTTCGACGAATGGTGTGGGGCGGGTCCATTGCGGCCGCTGGCCGAAGACCTCGCACCACGATTGATCGGCGGCACCGACCCGCAGATCTGGCAGACCTGGATCACCCGCTGGCTGGCCGGCGATCGCAGCGCCATTCGCCCGGCGGCAGACTGCCTGATCGGCCGCGATTCGGTCCATGGGCGGCTCGGGGAGATCACCGTGCCCGCGCTCGTGCTGCGCGGCGAACACGACCACAACAGCACCGCGGACAAGTGCGCGCGGTTGGCGGCCGGGCTGTCGGGGGCGGGCGAGGTACGCACGGTGGCAGGCGCGGGACACGGCTGCGCGCTGACCCATCCCGAGCAGGTCGCCGCGGCGCTGGCCGGACTGGTCACGGCCTGCACCCCGTACGCCGTCGAGTCGGTGGCGGCCGCCGGGATCTAACGGTCGGGACCGCGAACACCCAGGTAGTACTGAATGCGGCCGGGGTAGGCGACGGAGTCGAGCCGGAACAGCTGGACGTCGACGGTGTAGTTCTCGCCGGTGTGCAGATCGCACAGCCGCATGGCGGTGTGCTCGCGGCCGTAGACGGTGTCGCCATCGTCCCAGATGCGGCGGAAGTCTCGATACTGCGCCAATTCGTCGAGCAGTTCGGTGGCCCAGTCGCCGCCGCCCTGCTGGCCGATCAGACCGCGCAGCCAGTGCACGGTGAGCGTGGACTCCGTCTCCCATTCGACCATTACTTTGCGCGACAACGGGTTGCCGAAGAACCAGCGCAGAATATTGACGTCCTCGACCAGTCCGGGAAACGCGCGATCATAGGATTCGTTGACCGCCAGCACGTTCCAGCGGGTGTCGACGTACGCCGCGAGATCGGGTTCCTGGAGCGCCAATGTTCGGCGCATCTCGGTGCTGATCTCGGCTCGCAGATCCTCGACGGTCGGGTTGTCGACCGGGGCGAGCCCGGCAAGATCGAAAAGATGCCTGCGCTCGATATCGGTCACCGGCGCGATCCGGTCGAGGTAGCGCACGAGCGCCTCGATCACCGCGTGCGTGGGCCGGTCCCGGTCCCCACTCTCCAAATGGGTGATGTAACTGGAGCTGACTCCCGCCGCGAAGGCGAGCTTTTCCCTCGAAATCCGCCGATCGTCGCGAAGTCGCCGCAGCAACCCGCCGAGCGTCGGCGGTTTCGGCGGCCCGTCAGGCCCGTCGAACGATGGCTTCGGTATCACCCCAACCCTCCCTGTCTGCACGGGCTCATCCTGGATGACTATTCAACCTCGAGCCAACCGCCGACCGGAAAAGATGCCGTTTCTTTATATTGGCGCCCCGTCATTTGGGTAGTTACCGGCGGGCAACTGTGCGCGTGGTCACGAAACGCGGTGTGCCGAACCGAATTAAAAGGATTCTGATTCGTTCCGTTCAGCAGTGCTATAAGATTCCGCACCGCTCGACCACGACCGTCACGATCCCCACCCCGCCTCCGACCGGACGGCCCCGGTCACCGCGGATCGCCCCGGAAACGCCTCCCGCCGAGCGCGGCGCCCGTAGGGCACCGGTGGATTCAGCCGCCACCGTCGACCGTCCCGAGCACCGCGTCGAGGTGGGCCCGACCCGGCCATAGTTGTGTGTGGCGTCACATCAGCGCTGTTCAGCGGGCACACCGGGTGTGTAAACAAATGTAAACCGCGGGAGAACCAGTCGTTTCCGAAGCATCACCGCCCGCCTGTCGACGCACCCCCCGATCACCGCGTTCGGCCAGCTCGCGGCCCGTTCACCCTGGTGAGCCCTCGATCGCGGGCGTCGTCGCGAACCTCCCCCGTGACCACGACATTGCGCCGACCTCACAGCTCACCGCGGCCCGAATCCGGATGTGAAAAGTTCGTTTTGCCGAAGGAGCCTGCCTCCTTACAGTTTTCCCCAACAGCCCGATTTCACAGCTCGAAGGGGGCGTCGTGGTTAATTCGCGCACGCAAGGTCCGTCGCCCGCCGATTTCGGCGACACATTGCTGAACCTCGGTAAGTATTTCCAGCGGGGCGAGGTATCGCCCGACAACCGGTCCGTCTACAAGGTCGGTGGTCGCGATGCCGACGAGTTCTACCGCGACCGCTGGTCGCACGACAAGGTGGTGCGCTCCACCCACGGCGTGAACTGCACCGGCTCGTGCTCCTGGAAGATCTACGTCAAGGACGGCGTGATCACCTGGGAGTCCCAGCAGACCGACTACCCGTCGGTGGGTTCGGACAAGCCCGAGTACGAGCCGCGCGGCTGCCCCCGTGGCGCCTCCTTCTCCTGGTACACCTACTCCCCGGCCCGCGTGCGCTACCCGTATGTGCGTGGCACACTGCTCGACCTGTACCGCAAGGCCAAGGCCGAGCTCAAGGACCCGGTGCTGGCGTGGGAGTCCATCGTCGAGGACCCGGCCAAGGCCAAGGCCTACAAGACCGCGCGCGGCAAGGGTGGTTTCGTCCGCGCCGAATGGTGGGAAGCCGCCGAAATCGCCGCCGCCGCGCATGTTTACACGATCAAGCAGTACGGCCCCGACCGGGTGGCCGGCTTCTCGCCGATCCCGGCGATGTCGATGGTCAGCCATGCCACGGGCGCGCGCTTCGTGTCGCTGATCGGCGGCTACATGCTGTCGTTCTACGACTGGTACGCCGACCTGCCGGTGGCCTCGCCGCAGGTCTTCGGTGACCAGACCGACGTGCCGGAGTCGGCCGACTGGTTCGACGCGGGCTACCTCATCATGTGGGGCTCCAACGTCCCGGTGACCCGAACCCCCGACGCGCACTACATGACCGAGGCGCGCTACCGCGGCCAGAAGGTCGTGGTGGTCTCCCCCGACTACGCCGACAACACCAAGTTCGCCGACGAATGGGTGGCCGCGCGGCCCGGTACCGATGCCGCGCTGGCGATGTCGATGGGCCACGTGGTGCTCAAGGAGTTCTTCATCGAGAAGCAGACTCCGATGTTCACCGACTACATCAAGTCCTTCACCGATCTGCCGTACCTGATCTGCCTCGACGAGGCGGCGGATCAGGACGGCGCCCTTCCCGGCAAGTTCCTCACCGCCGCCGATCTCGGGCATACCGGCGAAGGCGTCGAACACAAGCCGGTCCTGCTCGACCAGGCGGGCAACCCGGTGGTGCCCAACGGCTCGCTGGGGCACCGCTTCGGCGAGGGCGACGCGGGCAAGTGGAACCTCGACCTCGAGGGTGTCGACCCACTGCTCACGCTGCTCGGTCATTCCGACGACGCACCGGCCACGATCGCGCTGCCGCGTTTCGACACCGACGTCGCCGGGTCGATCATTCGTGGGGTTCCGACGAAGATCGTCGCGGGCAAGCGCGTCACCACGGTCTTCGACCTGCTGCTCGCCCAGTACGGTGTCGGCCGCGACGGTCTGCCGGGCGAGTGGGCGAAGGGTTATGACGACGCCGAGTCGCCGTACACCCCGGCCTGGCAGGAGGCCATCACCGGCGTTCCCGCCGTGCAGGCCGCTCGCATCGGCCGCGAATTCGCCGACAACGCCGAACGTTCCGGCGGTCGCTCGATGATCCTGATGGGCGCGGGCACCAACCACTGGTTCCACTCCGATCAGATCTACCGCGCCTTCTTCACCCTGACGCTGCTCACCGGCTGTCAGGGTAAGAACGGTGGTGGCTGGGCCCACTACGTCGGCCAGGAGAAGTGCCGTCCCGTCACCGGTTGGGCCACTTTGGCGTCGGCGAGTGACTGGCAGCGCCCGCCGCGTCAGATGCAGGGCACCGTGTTCTGGTACCTCACCAATGATCAGTGGCGCTACGACCCGTTCACCTCGGACTCGTTCGCCTCGCCGCTGGGCAAGGGCAAGTTCGCCGGTCGCACCGCGGCCGACAACATCGCCCTGGCGAGTCGTCTCGGCTGGATGCCCAGCTACCCGACGTTCAACCGCAACCCCCTCGACCTCGCCGACGAGGCTGCCGAAGCGGGCAAGACCCCCGCCGAGCACGTCGTCGACGGTTTGAAATCCGGCGACCTGCGCTTCGCCTGTGAGGACCCCGACGCACCGGAGAACTTCCCGCGCGTGCTCACCGTGTGGCGCGCGAACCTGCTCGGTTCCTCGGGCAAGGGCAACGAGTACTTCCAGAAGCATCTGCTCGGCTGCGGCTCCAACCTGCAGACCACCGACGCGACCGGGGTGCGCCCGCAGGAACTGGAATGGCGCGAGGAAGGCGCCGAGGGCAAGCTGGATCTGCTGCTCGCACTGGACTTCCGGATGACCAGCACCACGCTGTTCGCCGACATCGTGCTCCCCGCCGCCACCTGGTACGAGAAGCACGACCTGTCCTCGACCGACATGCACCCGTTCGTGCACGCGTTCTCCCCCGCCATCTCCCCGCCGTGGGAGGCCAAGACCGACTTCGAGGCGTTCCACCGGATCGCGCGTGGTTTCTCCTGGCTGGCCGAGAAGCACCTCGGCACCCGCAAGGACATCGTCGCGGTGCCGTTGCAGCACGACTCCCCCGATGCGCTCGCGCAGGCCGGCGGCAAGGTGCTGGACTGGAAAGCCGGTGAGTGCGAACCGATTCCGGGCAAGACCATGCCCAAGATCGTGGAGATCGAACGCGACTACACCAAGATCGCGGAGAAGCTGGCCGCGCTCGGGCCGCTGGTGGAGAAGCTCGGTCTGACGACCAAGGGCGTCACCACCTTCCCCGAGGAAGAAGTGGCGTACCTGGCCGGACAGAACGGCACCATCGTCTCCGGCATCGCCGCGGGCAGGCCGTCGCTGGCCAAGGACACCCACGCCGCCGAGGCCATCCTGTCGCTGTCGGGCACCACCAACGGCCGCCTGGCCGTCGAAGGATTCGAGGCGCTCGAGCGGCGTACCGGCACCGAACTGGTCGACCTCGCGAAAGAGGCCGAGGGCAAGCGGATCACCTTCGCCGACACCCAGGCTCGCCCGGTGCCGGTGATCACCTCGGCGGAATGGTCGGGCTCGGAATCCGGGGGACGCCGGTACTCGCCGTTCACCATCAACGTCGAGCGGCACAAGCCGTGGCACACCCTCACCGGTCGCCAGCACTTCTACCTCGACCACGACTGGATGATCGAACTCGGCGAGCAACTGCCGATCTTCCGTCCACCGCTCGACATGTCGGCGCTGTTCGCGGAGCCGAGCATCGGCAACGTGAGCGGCAACGGACTGACGGTGCGGTACCTGACCCCGCACTCCAAGTGGTCGATCCACTCCGCCTACCAGGACAACCTGCACATGCTGACGCTCTCGCGCGGCGGTCAGACGATCTGGATGTCGGACGTCGACGCCAAGAAGATCGGGGTGGCCGACAACGACTGGATCGAGGCGATCAACCGCAACGGCGTGGTCGTGGCCCGCGCGATCGTCTCGCACCGCATGCCCGAGGGCACGATCTTCATGTACCACGCCCAGGACCGCGCGGTCGACGTGCCGCGCATCGAAGGCGCCGAGGACACCACCAAGGAGGCCAAGGGCAAGCGCGGCGGTATCCACAACGCGCTCACCCGGGTGCTGATCAAGCCCTCGCACCTGATCGGCGGCTACGCCCAGCAGTCGTTCGCCCTGAACTACCACGGCCCCACCGGAAACCAGCGTGACGAAGTAACCACGATCCGTCGCCGCAACCAGAACGTGGAGTACTGACATGCGCGTAATGGCACAGCTCGCCATGGTCATGAACCTGGACAAGTGCATCGGCTGCCACACCTGTTCGGTCACCTGCAAGCAGGCGTGGACCAACCGTGGCGGTACCGAGTACGTCTGGTTCAACAATGTGGAAACCCGGCCGGGACAGGGTTATCCGCGCCAGTACGAGGACCAGGAGAAGTGGAAGGGCGGCTGGACGCTCAACAAGCGCGGCAAGCTGACCCTGAAGTCGGGCTCGCGGTTCAAGCGCCTGATGAACATCTTCGCCAACCCGGATCTGCCCACGGTCGCCGACTACTACGAGCCGTGGAGCTACGACTACGACAACCTGCTGTCGTCGCCGCCCATGGACACCACCCCGGTGGCGCGGCCCAAGTCGCTGATCACCGGTGAGGACACCAAGGTCACCTGGGGCGCGAACTGGGACGACGATCTGGGTTCGGGTCCGGAGCAGGTCGCCAAGGACCCCTTGCTCGGCAAGCTCGAGACCAAGGTGAAACTGGAGTTCGAAGAGACCTTCATGTTCTACCTGCCGCGCATCTGCGAGCACTGCCTGAACCCCTCGTGCGCCGCGTCGTGCCCCTCGGGCGCGATCTACAAGCGCGAGGAAGACGGCATCGTGCTCGTCGACCAGGACAAGTGCCGTGGTTGGCGCCAGTGCATCACCGGCTGCCCGTACAAGAAGATCTACTTCAACCACAAGACGGGCAAGGCGGAGAAGTGCACCTTCTGCTACCCGCGCGTGGAGGTCGGCATCCCGACCGTGTGCTCGGAGACCTGCGTCGGGCGGCTGCGCTACATCGGCGTGATGCTCTACGACGCCGACGCGGTGCTCGAAGCGGCCCAGGTCACCGATCCGCAGGACCTCTACACCTCGCAGCTGGGCGTGTTCCTCAACCCGCACGACCCGCGCGTGATCGCCGAAGCCGAGAAGGCCGGGATCTCCCCGGAATGGATTCAGGCCGCCCAGGATTCGCCGGTCTACAAGCTGATCGTGGACTACCAGCTGGCGCTGCCGCTGCATCCGGAATACCGCACCATGCCGATGGTCTGGTACGTGCCGCCGCTGTCGCCGGTGGTGGACGTGCTCAGCGAGACCGGCCACGACGGCGAGGACGCGGGCAACCTGTTCGGCGCCATCGACGCGCTGCGCATCCCGATCGAGTACCTGGCCGAGCTGTTCACCGCCGGTGAGATCGGCCCGGTGCGCTCGTCGCTGCAACGGCTGGCCGGGATGCGGGCGTTCATGCGGTCGGTCAACCTCGGCGAGGAACCCGAGGCCGGTATCGCGCCGTCGATCGGGCTCGAGCCCGAGGAGATCGAGGCCATGTACCGGCTGCTCGCCATCGCCAAGTACGAGCACCGGTACGTGATCCCGATGGGCGCGACATCCAAGGCGCACGAACTGGATTCGCTGGCCACCGGGTGCAGTCTCGACACCGACGGCGGACCGGGCATGACCGCGTTCGACCAGGTCGTCGAGAAGTTCTCGCTCTCCGACACCAATCAGGCCGCGCCAGAGGAGAAGTCGGGCCGGATCAACCTGCTCAACTGGGACGGGCGCAGCACCAGTGGACTCGTGCCGACCACGAACGGCAACGGGGGTACCGGCAACGGCGCCGGTAACGGCAACGGCAGCAACGGCGCTGCCGTCGCCGACTCGCCCGTGAGCGGTGTCGCGCCATGAGTCTGCTCTCCATCCGCAAACGGCCCGAACCGGTGACGGCGATGCCCGAGCACGACCGCAGGGTCGTGTGGCGGCTGGCCGCGCTGCTGCTGGACTACCCGGGCGAGCAGACCTTCGCGATGCTCGACCAATTGTCCGGCGCCGCAGCGCAATTGCCCGACGAGGTGCAGGCGCACTTCGCCGCGCTGCTGGCCTATCTGCGCGATACCCCGGCGATCGAGGTGGCGCAGAGCTACGTCGAGACCTTCGACATGCGCCGCCGCGCCAGCCTGCACCTGACGTTCTACGCCTTCGGCGACACCCGCAAACGCGGCATGGCACTGCTGCGGTTCAAGCACGCCTACCGCCAGGCCGGGGTGGAACTCGGCGACGAGGAACTGCCCGACCACCTGCCGGTGCTGCTGGAATTCGCCGCCACCATCGACCCGATCGGCGGCGAACGCCTGCTCGGCGAGCACGTCCCGGTCATGGAGCTGCTGCGACTGTCGCTGGGCGACAACAACTCTCCCTACAGCGGCGTCCTCGCCGCGGTGCTCACCACCTTGCCGCCGGTGACCACCGCCGACCGCAGGCGCATCGCCGAACTCGCCGCCCAGGGTCCGCCCGAGGAAGAGGTCGGCCTAGAACCCTTCGCCATGGACCCCGCCCTCTTCGAAGCAACAGAAGGCCGCCGATGAACGCAACCATCCCCCTGCCCGAAGGCCTGTGGCTGATCCTGCCCTATATCGCGGCGACGTCCTTTGTGCTGGGCCATGTCTGGCGCTACCGCTTCGACCAGTTCGGCTGGACCACCCGGTCCTCGCAGATCTATGAGTCCAAGCTGCTGCAACTGGGCAGCCCGCTGTTCCACTTCGGCATGCTCGGGGTGTTCGGCGGGCACGTGATGGGTCTGCTGATTCCCGAATCCTGGACCTCGGCGATCGGCATCTCCGAGCACGCCTACCACATCGTCGCGGTCGGCGCGGGGTCGATCGCGGGCCTGATGGTCGTGCTCGGCGTGGCCATCCTGTGCTACCGCCGCATCGCCATCCCCGCCGTGCGCAAGAACACCAGCCGCAACGACGTCATGATGTACACGCTGCTGACCTTGGCCCTGGTCACCGGGCTGCTCAATACCTGGGGTTCCAACCTGCTGTGGGGCACCTACAACTACCGCACCACGGTCTCCCCCTGGTTCCGCAGGCTGTTCTCGATCAACCCCGAACCGGGTCTGATGGTCGGCGTCCCCTGGACCTTCCAACTCCACGGCCTCGTCGTTCTCGCACTGATCGCGGCGTGGCCCTACACCCGGCTGGTCCACATGTTCAGCGCCCCCATCGGCTACCTCACCCGCCCCTACATCGTCTACCGCCGCAAGGAAGTGGACACCAAGGACAAGACCCGCTTCGCGAAGGCTTGGGACGCCCCGGTCACACCCGACCGCTGGTAGTTCACAGTGCCCGTGTCACCGGCCCGCCCGCTCTCCACGCAGGCGGGCCGTTTGCCGTTTCGGCCCATTCAGCGGGAGATCCCCCATTGCCCGCAGGACTGTAACGTGTTTCACTTTTGCACATGAGCGATGTCCTCGCACCCGCCACTCTCGGTCCGCTCACCCTGCGTAACCGGGTGATCAAAGCCGCCACCTTCGAGGGGCGGACACCCGACGCACTCGTCACCGACGACCTGGTGGAGTTCCACCGGGAGGTCGCCGAAGGCGGGGTGGGGATGACGACGGTCGCCTACTGCGCGGTCGCGCCGGGCGGGCGAACCGACCGGCATCAGATCTGGATGCGCGACGAGGCCGTTCCCGGCCTGCGCAGGCTCACCGACGCGGTGCACGCCGAGGGCGCGGCGGTGAGCGCGCAACTGGGGCACGCTGGACCGGTCGCGAACGCCAAATCGAATCAGGCGCCCGCGCTGGCGCCGAGCCGGATGTTCAATCCGCTCGGGATGCGGTTCACGAAGGTGCCGGACGCGCTCGGGATCGCCGAGGTCGTCGCGGCGCACGCGCGGGCGGCGCGATTCGCGCGCGAGTCCGGGTTCGACGCCGTCGAGGTGCATCTCGGACACAACTATCTGGCGAGCTCGTTCCTGAGTCCGATGCTCAATCGGCGCAAGGACGATTACGGTGGGTCGCTGGTCAACCGGGCGCGGGTGGCCAGGGAACTGGTCAAGGCCGTGCGTGACGCCGTCGGCGACACGATGGCCGTGACGGCCAAGCTCACCATGGAAGACGGTGTGCGCGGCGGGTTCTCGATCGAGGAGTCGCTACAGGTGGCGACCTGGTTGCAGGACGACGGCGCGATCGACGCCCTCGAACTCACCGCGGGCAGCTCCCTGCTCAATCCGATGGCGATCTTCCGCGGTGACGCGCCGCGCAAGAACTTCGCGAAGACGCTGCCGGTGCCGACCCGGTGGGGATTCCAGCTCGTCGGCAAGGGCTTCCTGCGCGAATACCCGTATCGCCCGGCCTATCTCGCCGACAAGGCGCGCCGGTTCCGCGAGGAGCTGACGCTGCCGATCATCCTGCTCGGCGGCATCACCGACCGCCCGACCGCACAGCAGGCCATCGACGACGGTTTCGATTTCGTCGCCATGGGCCGCGCGCTCCTGCGCGAACCGGACCTGATCCGCCGCTGGCACACCGACGCGACGACCCGGTCCCTGTGCACGCACTGCAACGAATGCGTGCCGACCATCTACTCGCGCACGGAATGCGTGCTCCGCACCTAGCCCACGACGCGAGCTAGGCGAGGGCTTTGCGCACCGCGTCGAACCAGGCCTGGGTGTCGACGAGGCCCTTCTCGTTGTCCTTGCGGCCACCGACGAAGCCGAACAGGTCGGCGGCGTAGCGGCTCAGGACGGTGCTCTCGTTCTCTTCGAGTTCGGCGAGAACGTCGGCGTCGCCCAGCACATAGGCGACCACAGCCACCTGACCGGCGGGCCATTCGGCGCGGTGGTCGGCCCAGCCGTCGCCGCGCACCGCGCGTGCTTTGGCGAGCAGGTCCTCGCGGAGGGCGTCGCGGTCGGCGTCGGTGGGATGACGCGGTTTACCCCAGGCGATCCGTTTCGCGTCCGACATATCGAGTCCTCTCGCTGATGTGAGGTAGTCCAGCGGCGACGACCGGGTTCGGGTCGACCGCCGCCCGGTCATCAGGTGAGGGTCGCAGATCGGGGCTGGGTCGTCGCGCACCGGGTCAGGATGCGCGACGACCCAGCGGCGAGTACCCGGACGCGCGGCGAGCGCCGGGCGGCGGTCCTACTCCGCGCGCAGGAAGGCTCCCACTCGTTCGGTGCCGAGTACGGGATCCGCTTCGCCCTCGCCGAAGACGTAGCGGCCGTTGACGAAGACCGCGGTGACCGTGTCGTCGTTGCGGTTGACCATGCGCGACAGGTTGCCGAAGATCGCGAGGGGACTCTCCGCGTAGGCGTCCAGGGTTTCGTCGAGGTGGGCGGGGTCGATGACGACCGCGTCGGCGCGATCACCCACGCGCAGGTGGCCGGTGTCCAGGCCGTACCAGTCGGCCAGTTCGCCGGTGAGGCGGTGCACCGCGTGCTCGACCGTCATGAACGGCTTGCCGCTGGTCGCGGCGTCGTTGACGCGACGGAGCAGGCGCAGACCGAAGTTGTAGAAGGCCATATTGCGCAGGTGCGCGCCCGCGTCGGAGAAGCCGAGCTGGACCGACGGGTCGGCGGCCAGGACGTCGGCCACCTCGGGTCGGTGGTTGGAGATGGTGGTGCGCCAGCGCAGCTTGTCGCCGTGTTCGACGACGAGGTCGAGGAACGCGTCGACCGGATGCAGACCCCCACGGTCGACACCGACCTCACCGAAGGTCTTGCCGATGACGGTCTCGTCGGGGCATTCGACGATGTCGGCGTCGAAGAAGTCGCGGTGCCACGCGCGCGGGCCGTACTTGTTGTCGTAGTCCTTGCGGAAGGTGCGGCGGTACTCCTCGTCCTGCATGAGGTGACGCTGCTCGTCGATGTGGTCGGACAGGTGCAGAGCCGCCGCGCCGGAACCGAACTCCTCGAACACCGGCAGCGAGATGCCGTCGGAGTACACCTCGAACGGCACCGGCAGATGCTGCCAGCGGAAATTGCCGTCGAGCCCGTTGATGATCTTGCCGACGGCCGGGAACATCTTGGACGCGCCCGGCACCGCCTTCACATCGGCCGCCGACAGCAGGCTCACCTTGAGCGCGTTGCGCCACAGACCGATGCTCGACACCGCCATCGACACCAGGCTCTTGGGGTTGGTGATGTCGGGTCCGCCCTGCAACGCGCGACCGCGCTTGCGCAGGATCGTGTTGAGCCGGTGGCGTTCCTTGCTCTTGGCGTAGGTGGACGGCAACGTCCGCGAACGGCAGGTCTCGCCGTCGAGCTTGTCGAAAAGCAGCTGCTGCGAGGACATTCCGACGAAGCCGACGTCGAGCGCGTCGGTGAGCATGCGCTCGATCTCGGCCAGCTCCGCCTCGGACGGTTTCACGTCCTTGCGGGTGGAGCGGTCCAGCCCCATCACCGCGGCCCGGATATCGGAGTGGCCGATGAAGCCGGCCAGGTTGGGCCCGAGCGGCAACTGTTCGAGCGCGTCGACGTATTCGCCTGCGGTACTCCAGGTCTGGACGTCGTTCATCGCGCCGACCACGTACTGGCGCGGGATGGCCTCGACCCTGCCGAACAGGTCGCCCGCGGTCTCGCCGTCGACGTGCACGGTCGAGAGCGAACACGAACCGAGCAGCACGGTGGTGACGCCGTGCCGCACCGACTCCGACAGCGACGGGTCGAGCAGGACTTCGACGTCGTAGTGGGTGTGGATGTCGATGATGCCGGGGATCACCCATTTGCCGGTCGCGTCGACGACGCGGGAGCAGCCGGTCTCGTCGAGCGGGGTCTCCGAGATCTCGGCGATCTTGCCGTCGGTGATGCCGAGGTGACGAACCGCGGACGGGGCGCCGGTGCCGTCGAACCAACGGGCACCCTTGATGATGCTGTCGAACATGGTGTGACCCCTCTTAGATCGCGAGCTCGCGCCTGGTGACTTTACCGGTCGCGTTGCGCGGCAGCGCGTCCGAAGTGATCCGCCACCGGGCGGGCACCTTGAAATAGGCGAGGCGATCGGCGACGAAGGCGCTCAGTTCCGCCGGGTCCACCGCCCCGGGTTCGGCGACGACGATCGCCGCCACTTCCTGGCCGAGATCGGGGTGGGCGACGCCGAAGACCGCGCAGTCGCTGACGGCCGGATGTTCGACGAGCACGTTCTCGATCTCGGTGGGATACACGTTCTCGCCGCCGCGCAGGATCAGGTCGGTGCGCCTGCCCGACACGGTGAGTCTGCCGTTGTCCATCGTGCCGAAATCACCGGAGCGCAACCAGCGTTGGTCGTCGATCGAGGCCGCTGTCGCCGCGTCGTCGTTCCAGTAGCCGAGCATGACGTAGGGACTGCGGATGCAGATCTCGCCCTCCGCACCCTCGCCTAGCGCGTTGCCCTCGGCGTCGCGGATCTCCACTGCCACCCCGATGATCGGCCTGCCGACCGAGGCGTCGTCCGCGGCCAGGTCCAGCGGGGTGGCGACCGTCGCCGCGGTGCCGCTCTCGGTGAGGCCGTAGCTGGTGGTCAGCGAGAACTGCAGGGCCGGGATCTTCTCGCGCAGGCTGGCGAGCAGCGCGGGCGAGGACGGCGCGGAGTTCAGCGAGAGCGCGCTCAGCGAGGACAGATCGTGCTGGGCCACATCGTGTTCCAGCAGGCGCGACGCCATGGTCGGCACCGCGGCCCAGTTGGTGACCTTCTCGCGCTCGACCAGGCTCAGGACGCGGCCGACCTCGAACGCCCCGTGGGGGAACACCGCCGCCGCACCGGTCAGCAGGCGCGGGATGACGAGGTTGTGCAGGCTGGCGATGTGGAACAGCGGCGCGGTGACCAGGTAGCGGCGATCGCTGGGAGCATCCCCGGGCTCCTGACCCATGAACGCGGCCATCATGGCGTCGGTGAAACGGTGGTAGTCACTGATCGCCACCATGTTTCGCTGCGAATGGACAACACCCTTGGGCCTGCCGCTGGTCCCGCTGGTGTAGAGGATCACGGCCGGATCGTCTTCGTCGACCGGTGTGCTGGGGATCTCGCCGCCGCCGAACTCGGCGATCAGGGCGGGCAGATCCTCGTCCATGGTCAGGACGGGCAGGTCGGTGCCGGTCTCGGCCAGCAGCGCAGCCCTTTTCGCGTCGGCGATGACGACGGTCGGAGTGGTGTGGCCGAGCCCGTAGGCGATCTCCGGCGGCGCCCACCAGGCGTTGTAGCCGACCGGGATCGCGCCGAGACACTGCGCGGCCCAGAACGCGATCACCCAGTCCGGGCCGTTGGCGGCCAGGATGCCCACGCGATCGCCCTTGCCGACGCCGTACCTGGCGGCCAGGGCGGTGGCCAGCGCGCCCGCGGCCGCGGCGTGCTCGGTGAAGGAGATCCGGCGGTCCTCGGTGACGAGGTAGTCGCGCTCGCCCCACTTGCGCGAGTGCTCCAAGAGTTCGCGCAGGTTGGCACGGCGATGGGCGAGGACCGGAATCGGCACGCCGAGAACGGGTTCGACGGTCATCTCGAACGGCGCGCCCGGCGCGGTCAGGCCCGCAGCCACCTTGGCCACGAATTCCTGTGGGTCTACAGCGTTGGTCATGTTCTTCTCCATCAAGGAATGAGGACGGCGCGGCCGCGGATCGCGCCGGAGTCGAGTCGGTCGAAGGCGGTGCGGGCATCGGCCAGGTCGAACCGCTCGACCTGGGCGCGGAGCTTGCCCGCGGCGGCCAAGGCCACAGAATCTATGAGGTCGGACCTGGTGCCGCCGTAGGACTTTCGTACCGTGGCACCCCAGGGCAGACCGGGTCCGCCCGCCGGGCCCGAGTCGATGCCGGTGGCGCCGCCGCCGAGACCCACCAGCCGGACAGCACCGTTGGGGGCTACGGATTCGACGGCGACCTTGACGGTGGGGTCGGCGCCGACGAAGTCGAACACCGCCTCCGCACCGCGTCCGCCGGTGAGCTCCAAGATCGTGGCCGCGGTGTTCTCGTCGGCCTTGAGCACGATGTCGGCGCCGCATTCGGTGGCCAGGGCGAGCTTGTCGGCGTCCACGTCGACGGCGATCACGGTGGTTTCGGTGAGTGCCTTCAACAACTGCACCGCCACGTGACCCAGTCCACCGATCCCGATGGCGACCGCGGTGGCGCCGGGCCACAGCTGGTCCATGGCGCCGCGAATGGCGTGCATCGGCGTCAGGGCCGCGTCAGCGAGCGGCGCGGCGTGGGCGAAGTCGAGTTCGTCGGCGATCGGCACGAACGAGCGCACCGGGATGCGGACGTACTCGGCCATGCCACCGTCGGGGCCGAGGCCGGGGCACGGCGGCATCGCGGTGCGACCGGCAGCCAGGCAGACATTCTCGTTGCCGCGCAGGCACTCCCGGCATTCACCGCACGACCAGCACAGGTACACGATCCCGCGGTCGCCGACGCTACGACCTTCCACCGCCGAGCCGACGGCCTCGATCGTGCCCGCGATCTCGTGGCCCAACGTCAGGGGTTTCTCACTCATCGGGAACAGCAGGCTCAGCACGAACGAATCCGAGTGGCAGATCCCCGCCGCGCCGACCCGCAGCAGCAGATCGTCGGGGCCGAGTTCGGGTACGGGCACCGTCCGTAGTTCGAGAGTGCCCGGCGCCGTCAACTGCATCGCGCGCATGGTCATCGGGCGTCTCCTACCGCGTCGAACGTGGCCTTCAGATAACTGTCGCACCGATCGGAACCGATCAGTCCGGTCGCCATGCGATTCATGGTGTAGGCGAAGGTGATTCGGCGATCCAGGTCGTTGACGACCATCGAGCCGCCGTACCCGGCCCACCAGCAGACCCGCCCGTCGGGGATGTGCGGGAACGTCTCCGGTCGTGGCAGCCCGTAGCCGATGCCGAAACGCAGCGGAGCCAGCAGCGCCAGGTCGATGCCGTCGGCCTGCTCGCGGAAGATCAGCTCGATCGTCGCGGGCGAGAGGAACTGCCTGCCGCTCAGCTCGCCGCCGTTGGCGATCAGCGACTGGATGCGGGCCACCGAGCGCGCGTTGCCGTGCCCGTTGGTGCCGCCGATCTCGGCCTCTCGCCAGGCCGGCGTGGCGGTTTCGGAAACCTCGAGCCAGGGACTGGTGAGCGTCTTGATCAGGACACTGTCCTGATCGAGGATCGACAGGTCGAAGTCCGGCAGCTCCGGCGGGACCAGGGTGGCGATCCGGTCGGCGTGCTCGGGACCGGTGCCGATGTGGAAATCGGCGCCCAAGGGCCCGGCCAGCTCGTCGGCGAAGAACGTGCCCAGTGAACGACCGGTGATGCGGCGCACGAGTTCGCCGACGAGATGGCCGTAGTTGATGGCGTGATAGCCCGAGGCGGTGCCCGGCTCCCACCAGGGCGCCTGCGTCGCCAGCCGGGCGGCGGCGGCATCGGTGTCGTAGATGTCGGACAGTTCGATCGGCTTGTCCCAGCCCGAGACGCCGGAGGTGTGCGAGAGCAGGTGGCGAACTTCGATGTCGGCCTTGCCGTTCGCCGCGAATTCGGGCCAGTAGTGGGCCACCCGCTGGTCGACATCGAGTTCACCACGGTCGACCAGCAGCAGGGCACACAGCGCCGTCATCGTCTTGGTGACCGAGAAGACGTTCACCAGGGTGTCGGCCGCCCACGCGGTGGTCTGCTCCGGGTCGGCGTAGCCACCCCACAGGTCGAGCACCGGATCACCGTCGACGGTGACGCACAGGGCGGCGCCCAGTTCGGCGCCGGAGGCGAGGTGTTCGTCGAAGGCCGCACGCACACCGGCGAATTCGTCACGGCAGAAGCCCGAAGAAGTGCTCATCGCGCCACCTCGGCGCTCACCCGAGCGGGCACCGGCAACGTATTGCCCGCGGCGGCGGCACGTTTCGCGCCGCGCTCGAGCTCCTTGGTCATCGAGCGCACGTACGGCTCGAATTCGGTCTGGATGGTGTGGCGGGGCGAATCGTAATAGCGTCCGGTGCGTTTGGCCTCCTGCGCGCCGAGCACCTCGTCGATCTGCTCGCGCGGGGGAAGGTGATAGCGGCCGGTCAGGTAAGCCGCCACCAGCTTGCTCTGTTGCTCGGCGAAGTTCACCAGCGTCGGCATCGGCTGGGCCAGACCGAGATAGAACAGGTTGTCCACGCCGGGCTTCATCATCATCTGGTACAGCGGGAACCGATTGGCCGCATCGGGCACCAACTCGGCGTCGGCGAAGAACGGAAAACTGATGTGGTAGCCGGTGGCACACACGATCACGTCGGCCTGCTCGCTGGTGCCGTCGGCGAAATACACGGTGTCGCCGTCCAATCGGGTGATCGCGGGCTTGCACTCCACGTCACCGCAGCCGGCCCGGTGCAGGAATTCCTCACTCGCCGACGGATGCGCCTCGAACGGCTCGTGATCCGGCGTCGGCAGTCCATAGGTCGACATCTCGCCGCGGTTCTTGCGCACGAAGCGCTGTTTGAGTTTGAGCGCGATCCTGTCGGGAATCCACGCGGGCATCGACGCACGGTCGCCCACTTGCCCGTTGACGTACTTGGGCAGCACCCACACGCCGCGACGGGCGGAGACGAACAGCTTCGAGGCGATGAATCGCTGGGACAGTTCCGAGGCGATATCGAGCCCGGAGTTGCCCATGCCCACCACGACGATCCGCTTGCCGCGCATGTCGATCGGGTCGAACGGGTCGTTGTAGGCGTGGCTGTGCATGAGCACGCCGTCGAATTCGCCGGGGTAGTCCGGGAATCGGGGGTTCCAGTGGTGGCCGTTGCACACGATCAGCGCGTCGTAGATTTCGGTGTCGCCCGCCGCTGTCGTGACCCGCCACAGGCCCGCGTCGTCACGCTCGGCCGAGGTGACCAGGCTGTTGAACCGAATACTGTCGCGCAGGCCGAAGTGGTCGACGTAGTCCTTGAAGTACTGCAGCAGCTGCGAGTGATGCGGGAAGTGTGGCCAATCCGCCGGGGCCGGGAAGTCCTCGAACTGCAGGCGGTACTTCGAGGTATCGATGTGCAGGCTCTGATAGCACGCCGACATGCCGTTGGGATTCTTGAAGTACCAGTTGCCACCGACCTCGTCGGACGCCTCGTAGCAGTCGAACGGAATTCCTTTCTCGGCAAGCCGTTTGGCGGCGGTGATACCCGAAGGTCCGGCGCCGATGACGCAGACCTTGGGTAATTCGCGTGTATCCATGCACAACTCCTCCAGCGGCCTCGGTCATCGATGACCATGCCGTGACGTGGACCACAGGATAACGTCTCACTAGACATGATGTCCAGTGAATGGGCTGATCGTCTAAGATGACCTCATGACGACCGAACCCGCCCGCCGTGGCTCGCTCCGCGAGGAACAGAAGCGCCTGACGAAGGCCCGGATCGTCGAGACCGCACGCACCCTGTTCGAGACGCAGGGCTACTCCGATGTCCGCGTCGACGACATCGCCGCCGCCGTCGGCTGCAGCCGGGCGACCTTCTACCTGCACTTCACGAGCAAAGGCGAGGTGCTGCGCGCCATCGCCCAGGAAGGCACCCTCGCCAGCGTCCGGGATTTCTACGCCGACCTGGACCGAGTACTCACCATCGGCTCCCGAGAGTCGTTCGCGGACTGGATGACTCGCGCGATCGACTGGTTCTTCACTAACAAGGACATGCTCCCGGCCTGGGACGAAGCCACCGCGCTCGAACCGGAATTCCGCGCGGTGGCGCGCGAGGGCATCATGACCCTGGCCGACACCATGCCCGCCTATCTCGCCCGCTGGCCCGAGCACCGCCGCGACGAGGCCCGGCTGCGGATCGAACTGCTCGTCGCCCAGCTCGAGCGGTTCTTCACCCGCTGGGCGATGCAGGGCACCATCGACGTCTCGGCCACGCAGGCCGCGGCGGTGCTCACCGATGTCTGGTTTCCGGCCCTCCAGGCGCCGGACTGAGATCAGAGCAGGCCGAGCACGCGAGCCTGGGCGATCGCTTCGGCGCGCGCGTTCACCGCGAGCTTCTGGTAGATGCCGCGCAGGTGCGTTTTGACGGTGTTCACCGAGACGCCGAGGTCGGTGGCGATATTGCCCGCGGTCATGCCAGAGGGAAGTTGGCGCAGCACCACCAGTTCGGTGTCGGTGAGCTGCGGTGCGCCCGCGGTGGCGCCGCGGTGGGCACGGATCCGGTCCACGAGCGCCGCGTACTGGCCGAAGCGCGCGCCGATCCGGGCGAGCAGTTCGGCCGCCTCCGGCACGTCGAGGAACGGGCGCGTCAGTTGTTCGGCCGCCGCCTGCGCGAGAGCCTGTTCGCAGGCATCGTCGACCTTGCGGGGACGATCGAGGCGGTCGGCGGCGACCGCGACCAGCAGCCACGCCGCGACCAGCGAGCGCGAGGAACAGCGCGGGGTGGCGAGCAGGGGTTCCAGCACCGTCAGCACGACGGCCGGGCGATGGGCGTAGAGCGCCAGTCCCGCTTCGGCGACAGCCATCTCGGGAGTCCGGCCGAGCACGCGCGTTGCGTGGTCGACCAACTGCTGCGCGTCGGCCCTGGCCTGCACGCGCAGCAGCAGCCACAGCACGTCGGTGACCAGTTCACCGGTGCCGTACAGCGTCGGCGATTCGTCGAGCAGGCGGTGCAGTTGCTTGGCGAGTGCGACCCCGGCGGCCGACCGATCCGCGGCGTCGGCGAACATCAGCACCCCGGTCATGATCGCTACCTGACGCACCGGCGCGGGCACCACGGTCTCGTCGGCCGCGACCCAGGGCAGACCCGGCAGCGGCCGCTCGAAATCCGCGCCCTGCTGGTATGCGCCGTAGGCCGCGAGCACCCTGGCCGGAGCGGCATCGGCCGAGCCTGCCAGTTCGTAGCGTTCGGCGCAGTCGATCGCCTGGACCGCCAGCGCGCGTAATTCACCGAGCCGGCCCGCCATCCCGGCCGCCCCGGCCGTCGCGGTTCTGGCACGGACCGCGACGCGACCCAGTCCGGCCTGCTCGGAGTGCACGATCGCGTGGCGCACAGACGCCGCGCCGCTGTCGATCTCGCCCCCGTAGATCTCGGCGATGCCGCAGTGCAGCGCGGCATAGCAGTCGAGGTCGGGCTGACCGGTCACCGGCGGCAGCGGCCAGCGCATCGAGGACGAATCACCCACCAGGACAGCCACTCCCGCGCTCACAGCGCGGTCGAGAGCGGCCACCCACTCGGCGGGCACCACCGGCGCGGCCGATTCGGGGCCCACATGGGCGGCTTCGAGATAGACCTCCGCGGCGGCGATATCGCCCGACTCCACCGCGACGGCCGCGCGCAGCAGGCGAACGAAAGTGTCGTGTTCGGGGAGGTTTTCAAGGGCGGCGAGCAGGGCGTGACCCGTGCCGTCCAAGACCATGCGCAACCCCCAGTCGCGCAGGAAGGGCACCAGCCCGGGGGTGCCGGGCTCGGCCAGGACATGGCCGAGCGCGGGCCCCGGCATCGCGGCCGCGGTGAACCAAGCCGCCACCCGGCGATGACAGTCGGGCAGGCGCTCCGGCCTGGTGTACGCGGCCTCGGCGAGCAGGTAGGCGCGCAGGAGCGGATGGTAGGTGTGCCAGAGTTCGCCCGCGTGGGCGACGGTGTGCAGCGGGAAGTTCGCGCGCAGCAGTTCGTCGAGGATGCGGGCGGCGTCGTCACCGACCAGATCCTCGGCCATCGGCAGGCAGAATTGCTCGGGAACCGCGGTGGCGAGCAGGAATTCGAGCGTGGGCGCGGGCAGGGCGGCGAGCAGTTCGGCGACCAGGAAGTCGGCGACGGCGTGTGAGGGGCGGGCCAGCGCGGCGAGGGCGGTGTCGCGGTCGGTGCCGCCGGCCGACAGGCAGATCGCCGCGATGCGGACCAGCGCGGCCCAGCCACGGGTCAGGTTCTGGACCACGGCGAGTTCGGCGTCGTCGAGCCGGCACCCGTGCTGGGCGAGCAGTTGAGCGACCCGATCCGGGGACAACGCGAGTTCGGGCACTCCGATCCGGGTGAGCCTGCCCGCCAGGTCGAGGGCGTGCCACCGCAGCGGCGGGTCGAATCGGCTCGCGATCACCGCGGTGACCTGGCCGGGCAGGTGTGTGAGCAGGTATTCGAGGCCGGCGAGTTGCAGCGGGTCGGTGAGCAGGTGGGCGTTGTCGATCACCAGCACGGTCGGCTCGACGCCGGCCAGCGCGGCGACGAGGTCCACGGCGCGGTCCATCGGCGTGTGCAGCATCCCGGTCGGGACGAAATCCGCGATCGGCTCGAGTGTTCGGGCGATGTCGGCAAGCAGATCGGATCCGTGCTGTTCGGCGACGGTGGACCACGCGACGCGTGCCGAACACCGCCGGCGCACCCAGTCGACCAGCACGACGGTTTTCCCACTGCCCGCGGGCCCGCACAGCAGCACCGTCTGCCCGGCGGCGGCCTGCGCCCGATCCAGGCGCGCGAACGCCTCGTTGCATCGAACCGGGGCGAAGGACAGCTCGGGGAGACCGGCAGGCCGACCCGACACAGCTATCACCGAGCCGCCACCGTGAAAGTCCAGAGAACCCGACGACGAAGCCATCTTCACCCTCCTGAACACGCTGTTCACCGCGCGGCGGCCGACCTCCGCCGAGATCGACGGTAGGCGAATCAGCGGCTGCGCGGTTGCTGGCGAGGGGAAGTGAGGGCGCTCGTTATCAGATCGACGTCGACTCGTCGGCGGATGCTCAGTCGGGCAACTGGGACATACTCAGCAGCGTGAGGCCGAGGGTGTCGATGCGGGCCATCACGCCACGCATGGCCGTACTGTCGGCGACCAGACCGAAGAGGGTGGTGGTTCCGGTGGGCGAATGCGAGCTGGGGCGCAGCTCGGGGAAGGCCGCGAGGACACGCTCGGACAGCTCGCCCTCGATGACGAACTGATAGCGCAGCGGGCCCGACGTCGACATGGTTCCAGCGTCGCGGCCGGTCGCCGAGGGCGCCTCATCCGCTCCGGGTGAATTCGGTCGCCACCTGCGACGTCACCGGCCGAAACATTTTTAAACATGGTTATTTCAGTTTCTGGGACGCGGTGCCGCTCCGGTGGCTAATGTCGCGCTCAACATCAGCGCGAACAGGAGAACATCATGAAGATCTACCAGGCGCGGCGTGCCGGTTTCGGACTCACGGCATTCACCGCGGTGGCCGCGGCCGCCGTGCTGGCAGCACCCCAGGCATCCGCGCTCGTGCAGGGGATCGCGGTGAGCGGCAGCACGCACTACGTGGATACCGCCTACACCGTGACCGCCGATGTCACGGCCACCTCGTTCCTGTTCAAGGTGACCTTCACCGACAACGGCACCCAGATCGGCGAGCCGGTCTCGGTGGCCGACGGCAAGGCCACCATCACCTGGACGCCGAAGACCACCGGCGCGCACGAGATCAAGGCGGTGCAGGAGCTCATCAGCTCGAAGACCGTCACGATCACCGTCGCCCCGAAGCCGACCAACCCCGGCGGCGGCACGAGTACCGGGTCCGCTGATCTGGGTGGGCTGCTGTCGGGCTCGGCCGGCTAGCCCACCCGCGACGACGGCCGCCGCGAACCTCTCCCCGCGGCGGCCGTTCGCGCGTTCAGGCCTGGTCGTAGGCCTGTTGCAGAGCGGCGATGTCGAGCTTGGACATCGAGCGCAGCGCCGTGCCGACGGCGATGACGCGATCGGTCTCGCCACCCATCAACTTGGGCAGCACCGCCGGGACGACCTGCCAGGACACCCCGAAGCGGTCGGTGAGCCACCCGCACGGGCCGGGCGCGCCGCCGCCACTCGTCAACGCCTCCCAGAGCCGATCGATCTCGTCCTGGGTATCCACGATCACCTGCAGCGAGGCGGCATCACTGTGCGGGTGGCCCGGGCCGCCGTTCATCAGCGTGACGGCCTGGCCGTCGAGGTCAAGGGTCACGATGAAGGCCGAACCGTCGCCCTGGCGGGTGACCTCGACGACGCGCGAGTTCGGGACGGTCGCGGCATAGAGTTCGCCCGCCGCTTCGGCGTCGGCATCGAACCAGAGGAATGTGTTGACGGACATGATGTGCTCCTTGGGGTGAGTGGCTTGCTTCACCCACTGGTCGGAGCCGCACACCACCCTTCGACACATCCACCGAACTTATTTTCGCGGCAAGGTCTGCGCGAACCCCACTCCGCGTTCGACCCATTCCCGCAGTGCGGTGTCGTCGTCGACCGTCTCGGGGGCCACGCGCAGCCAGCCGTGCAGTTCGCGCCCGCCCATCACCATCGGCGTGATCGTCGATCCGTCGAGCAGGGCATCGCCTTCGGCCGGGGCGACCCGCACCAGCAGCCCGCCCTTGCCGCTGGCGGCCACGGCCATGTTGCCGCCGATCAGAAAGGCGAGACCGCCGAACATCTTCCGCTCGTCGAGATCGGGCCGTGGGTAGACGATCTCCCGGATCCGCTCGGCGAGCTCCTCGTCGTATGCCATCGACTCAGTGTGCGCCGAGCCACCGACAAGAAGGCTCAGATGCCGAGGGCGGCGGCGAACATCGGCCAGGAATCGTGAACGTCGTCCTGCCAGTACGGCCAGGCATGGGTGCCCCCGGCGCGGAAGCGGACGTCCGCAGGGATGCCGAGCTGGGCCAGGCGTCCCGCGAGTGGGCTCGAGCAGCTGCCGACCACGGCTTCCATGGTGCCGCCGACCAGCAGCCGGTCGAGCAGGACGCCGACGTTGCCCGCGATGCTCGGATCGTTGAACGCCTCGTGCGGGCCGGGGGCGCCGTTGCCCGAGGACAGGTAGATGGCGGTGCCGCGCAGGCGGTCGGCGTGCAGGGTCGGGTCGTTGGCCGCCCACGCCGGGTCGCCGGGGGCGCCCCACATGTTGGTCGCGTCGGCGCCGAACGTGGCCAGCTGGGACCGGACCAGCGTCTCGGCGAGCGGATTGCTGGTCTGCGTGCACCCGCTGAAGGCGCCGACCGCGCGATACAGGCCGGGCGCCGCGATCGCCAGGTTCAAGGCCGAGGTGGCCGACATCGACAGGCCCGCGACGCCGTTGGCGCCGGTCATGCCGAAGCGATCGTTGAGCAGCGGGGGAAGTTCGTCGGTCAGGAAGGTGGACCACTTGTTGCGACCCAGCGCACCGTCGTCGCGCTGCCAGTCGGTGTACATGCTGGCGCGGCCACCGATCGGGACGATCACGTTCACCGGCTTGTCGGCGAAGAAGTCGACCACATCGGTGCGCCGCATCCACGGCCCGCCGCCCTCGCCACCGTCGACCGCGTTCAGCAGATACAGCGCGGGCGCACCGGACCCGGGATGCGACATCCAGAGGGTGATCGGGCGGTTCATCGCCGCGGAGTACACGACCACCTCGAATTGCCGGCCGCCGAGCGGGCGAACATCGAGGATCCCCGATTCCGCCGACGCCGCGGGCGAGACGACGATTCCACAGCCGAGCAGGACGAGCAGACAGCACACAAGCCGACGCATGCGACGTAGTGTGCCGCATGACCCCGCTAATGTCCGGCATTGGGCGGTTCGTGTCCCTATTGTGCGTGTTCATCCGGAAAATGCGCCCGCAGCCCGGTGATCGAGGCGGGTCCCGCGTCGGGGACGTGCATCCGGTCCGCAATCGCGGCACGGAGCTTGCGCGGGAGTCCGGGCGCGTGCCGGGCGAGGTAGGCCGAGAGCCATTGCGGTTCGCCGACGAGGAACGGGAAATCGGTGTTCATCATCGGGCGGATCACCAGCATCGGCAGCGGGGCGTGCAGCGGGCGGTAGTCGCGATTCCACAGGCCCGCCACCGGGCAGCCGGGATAGAACTGGCCGAGCATGGCGCCCGCGCGCACGATGTCGCTCTTTCGCGTGGCGTGGGCGGCGTCGATGCGGGTGGTGTCGTCGAGGTCGGGGAAGACGGTCAGGACGGCTGGGGTGTGGTCGAGGGTGCGGTAGAGGTCGAAGGCGTCGTCGACGGCCTCGGCGATCGAGCCGGTGTCGGCCAGTTCGGCGATCCACAGGGTGTGTTGTGCGGCAGCGGGTTTGACGAACGGGCAGACGGGGCCCGGCCTGCCCTGCACGGGATCCGGTCGCATCAGGGTGTCGGCGAACCACTCCAGCAACGGCGCCGTTCGAGGATGTTCGGCGGACCAGCGGACGGGGTCGTCGTAAACGCACCACCAGGTGGCGGTGGTACGCCTGCCGGTCGTCGAGCGCAGGGTGGTCATGGTGTGGCCGTCGCGGTTTCGGCCGCACGCAGGTGGCGGTCGAGGATCGGGCCGATGTGGGCGACGACGTCGGCGTTGGTGAGCTGGGCGTGGGTGGTGTCGACCGGATGTTCGATGAGACGACCCGTGACGAAAGGACGCCACATCTGGGCGTCGAGGAAGGCGGTCATGCCCTGGGTGGCGCAGAAGTAGAGGAGGTCGCCGTCGAACCGGTCGGGGCGGTAGCCGTGTGAGAGACGAACACCGTCGGCGTAGGCCTCGTGCAGTCGGGTCAGCTGGGCAGCGGCGAGTCCGGACCCGAGAGATGCTCCGGCGGCGGCCAATTCGGCGGCGGCTTGCTCCGCCGAGAGGTCGGGAAGGGCGTCTGCGTCGTCGGGTTCGTCGCCGAGCAGGTGGGTGAGGAGGTCGCGCATGCGGGGGCGCGGGGGTGGGTCGGCGTGATCGGGGATGACGACACTGTCGAGCATGGCGAGGGTGGCCACGTCACGACCTCCGGCGCGCAGCCGGACGGCGGTGGCGTGGGCGAGTTGGCCGCCGAGGGACCAGCCGAGGAGGTGGAGGGGGCCGTCGGGTTGCAGGCGGGTG
The DNA here is from genome assembly GCF_053590715.1 of Nocardia sp. NPDC003183. Taxonomy (NCBI): domain Bacteria; kingdom Bacillati; phylum Actinomycetota; class Actinomycetes; order Mycobacteriales; family Nocardiaceae; genus Nocardia; species Nocardia sp. NPDC003183. The sequence goes on along the minus strand of NZ_JBSFTG010000002.1, from coordinate 395,860 downwards.
ATCTCGGTGGCGTAGGTCCTCGCGAGGAAGTCGACGGTCAGGGCGTCGGGTCGCGCGGTCACGTGCGCACCTGACGCGGCCTGGCCCGACCGTGTTCCGGACAAGGTCGGTGCCTGCAATCCGTACACAGGACGGTCCGTGATGTGGCGTGCCAGGCCGGTGTAGCACCAGGCGAGCGGGACGGCGGAGTGGACACAGAACAGCGGTGGACGGGTTCCGCCGGTGCGCAAGGGCAGCACGGTGGCGAGGGCGTCGGCGCCCGGGTCGGCGTCGGCGCGGTAGGTCTCGATGCGGTGGGCCAGGGCGGCGACGGTCGGTGCGGTGTAGAGCCAGCGGACCGTGATCGGGGTGTCCGTCGACTGGGCCAGCTGCGCCGAAACACTCACGCCGGTCAGCGAATTGCCGCCGATCGCGAAGAAGTCGTCGTCGGCGCCGACCGTGTCGAGATGGCAGGCGGTGGCGAAAGTGGTGGCGATCAGGTGTTGGAGCGAGGTTTGTGGCGATCGGTAAGGAGTGGAGGACGGCGTGGGAAGTGCCGCGCGGTCGAGTTTGCCGTTGGCTGTCAGTGGGAGGCGGTCGAGGGTGACCAACGCGGCGGGGACCATGGCCGCGGGCAGGACCGTGCGTAAACGAGCGAGGGTTGCGGTGGCATCGAATGTGATACCCGAGGAGAACACATGTTCCGGCCCACGGCGGGCCAGGGCCGGGGCACTGTCGAAGGTGGCGTCCGGCGCCGACGGATCGGCCGAGCCCCAGACCGGGACCGAGGCACCGTCGGCTGCGGTGCCCGACGCGGAGAGATCGGCCGAGCCACGGACCGGGACGGAGGCACTGTCGGCCGCGGTGTTCGGCGCGAAGGGGTGCTGCGGACCGGCGCGGACGGACGCTCGGGTCGGGACGACGTAGCCGATGAGACGGGCGGCTGGGGTGCCCGCGTCGGCGATGTCGACTGCGGCGTGGGCGATGGCAGGGTCGGTGAGCAGGGCTGCTTCGACTTCGGCCGGTTCGATGCGGCGGCCGCGGACGGCCAGCTGGGAATCGATGCGGCCGAGGAACTCGTAGCCGCCGCCGGGGCGTGGTCCGACGAGATCGCCGGTGCGGTAGACACGTTCGCCGCTACCTCTGGGATCTGCCACGAAACGGGCCGCGGTGGTCGCGGGATCGCCGAGGTAGCCCTGCGCTACGCACGGTCCACCGAGGTACAGCTCGGCCCGCGCACCGGCGGGGACAGCTCGCAGGCGTGGATCCAGGAGCAGCGCGACCACTGTCGGTAGCGGTGCGCCGATCGTCACGGGCTCCCCCGCTACCAGGGGCGCCGATTGGGTGGCCATCACCGTGGCCTCGGTGGGGCCGTAGCCGTTGTGCAAGCGGACTCGGGATGCCCAGGTGGCGACCAGTTCCGGCGGGCAGGCCTCGCCGCCGACGACCACCACCGTCAGACTCGGCACATCGGCGGGGCGCAGTGTCGCCAGCACGGCGGGCGTGGTGAGCAGATGTGTGACGCGATGCTGGGCGATCAGCCCGGTCAGCTCCGCGCCCGCCACCACCGTGGGCGGTTCGATCACCAGACGCGCGCCCGCGGCGAACGCGGCGAGGAGTTCGAGCAGGTGCGCGTCGAAGGCGGGTGAATGCGCGTGCAGCACTACCGAATCCGGCGTGGTGCGGTAGCGGTCGAGCAGGTGGCCGGTCAAGGGAGCGAGGCCGCGATGCGTCACCGCGACGCCTTTGGGTGCCCCGGTTGTCCCCGAAGTATGGATCAGGTAGGCGAGGTGCGCGCAGGTCAGCCGGTCGCGACGATCCGCGTCGGTGACCGGGTCCGATCGCTGATCGGCCACGTGGGCCAGGGTTTCCGCGTCATCGAGCAGCAGCCAGGTGACCCCGGCGGAATCGCCGGATCGCCCGGGGCGAGCAGCCCGTGTCGTCAACCCCAGCACCGCACCGGATCCGGCGATGATCCGGGCGACCCGCTCACCCGGATCACCCACATCGATCGGTGTCAGGCAGGCACCGGCCGCCGCGATCGCGCGCACTGCCAGCACCGACTCGAGCGACCTCGGAATCGCGGTCAGTACCGGACTCCCCGGCGTGGCCCCGTACGCGATGAGTACCCTGGCCCAACGCGCCACCGACTCGCCGAGCTCCCGGTAGGTCATCGACCGGCCACCGTCCACCACCGCGACGGCGCCTGCCTCATCGAATCCGCCGAACAGTTCCGGCAACGTCGAAGTCGTTGCCGCGCAGACGACTCGGTGCGAGAGGGTCGGGACCGATTCCGCGACAGGCCGGAGCAGCGGTCGCTGCGCGAGGTCACCCACGTCCTCGCTGTCGCCTGGTTTCACGGCTGCGTCCTCGGCGGGGGATCGCGCAGGGCGCGGGGTGGTGAATTCAGTAGTCAGGTCGTGGATCTGCCGGGCGGGTTCGGCGGCCAGGAAGCTGGCGAACCAGTCGAGGAACAGGCGGTGGTACCAGGACAGGGTGGCGGCGTCGTAGCGGGCCGGGTTGGCTTGGAAGTCGATCGTCGCGGTGGTGTCGTCGGGACCGAGTTGATAGCCGTTGACGAGGAGGTCTTCGACGGGGCCGAGGCTCAGCAGGTGGGCCCGGCCGTCAGCCGCACCGAGGGTCAGCGGAGCGGTGAAACCGAGGAGATTGATCACGGGGCCGAATCCGCCTCGGGCCAAGTGGGTTTCGCCACGGTCGCGTTGAATGTCCTCATAGCGGTAGCACTGGTGACGCAGGGCCCCGATCACCCGCAGGCGCACCTGATCGATCAGTTCTTCGACTGTCGCCGTACCGAGGTCGCGCAGCCGCAAGGGCACGACATTGGAGACCGACCCGGCCGAGCGTCGCAGGGCAGCGGTGGGCCGAGCGGCCACGGGCAGTGAGAGGACGATCTGATCGGAGCCCGACATTCTGGCGAGGAACGCGGCGAAGGCAGCGGCGGTCAGCTCCGGAAAGCTGGCCGCGTAACGCCGGCGCGCGACGGCCAGCAGATTCGCGGTGCGCTCGTCGAGGCAGGCCGACACCCGGTGCGGACAGGCCGACGCGGGCGCGGCGACACCGGCCATCCCGATCGGATCCGGCAGCCCCGCAGTCTCTTTCGCCCAGAACGCCCGATCCGCCACCGCGCGAGAGGAATGCCGATAGACCCGGTCCGCCTCGACCAGGTCCTCGATCGACAACACCTCGGTCCGGTCGAGATCTCTTTCCCGCGAATAGTTTTCGGCAGCCAGCCGGAGCAGCGCCGCCGCACCGACACCATCGAGCACCAGATGATGACTGCGCAGGTAGAGAAAACACCGCTCGGGTCCCACCCGGTACAACGTCGCGACAGTGATCGCGTCCGTGCACAGATCCAGCCGAGCCCGCCGATCCGCCTCCATCCGCGACAGCGCTTCGACCACCGCCGCACCATGATCCACACCGCCACCCGGCGGCCCCTTCGCAGCAGCGGTGAGATCGACCTCGGCGAGTTCGCCGAAGACGGCCGGGTCGAGGAGTTGGTGCGGTGTGCCGTCGACGAGGCGTATGCGCACATGCGGTGACTCCAGCCGCACCGCCGCCGAGCGGATCGCGGTGCGCAGGCGCGCGATGTCCAGTGGCCCACGCAGATCCAGATACAGGGCGATCGTGGCGGGCACACCGGGTGCGAGCTGATGAGCTACCCACCAGCGTAATTGCCCGGGAGACAGGGGAATCGGCACAGCTTCTGCCGCCATCACGGCATCTACCGCGCCGATACCATCCTCGCCTTGCCGCACCGGGCCTCCCGGGATTCGGAGCAACCGTTGACTGGTTCCCCGGCAAACCTACGGCATCTACCCCGCGTCGGGCACGGATAGCCGTGCGGCCGCGTCGGCGGCGACCACCTCGGCGAGCACCTCGTCCAGCTTCGACGCGGTGGTGCCGAAGGTGGTCCGCAGCGCCGAATCGTCGACGACGAACTCGCGATGGGACATGTGTTTCGTCTCGAACAGTTCGGTCCAGAACGGGTCCTGCTGAGCGAATTCGGTGATCTCCGCGTCGGTGAGCACCGCGAGTTCGGGTGTCGCGACGCCGGCCAGCTCGGCGAGCCGGTTCGCGATCTCGCGCACGGTCGTGGTGATCACCGGGGCGTGCCAGGCCCTCCCCCACGATCGGTCGTCACGCGCGACCGCCACCAGCGCGGCCGCGGCATCACCGATCGCGGTGTAGGAGTGCGGGAGGTCGAGTTCCTGCGGGACCTTGGCCGGGGTTTTCGCCAGAACCGCGGCCTGGACGAACAGGGTGAAGACCGAGACAGCGGCCGCGCCGAGGAATTGGCCCGCGCGCACTTCGGTGACGCGCAGCCGGCCTGCCTCGTGCGCGGCGAGCGCATCGGCCCACATCCTGGCCCTGACCGCGCCCTTACTGCCGGTCGCGGCGAGCGGGGTGTGCTCGGACACCACACCGTCGACCGGACCGTAGCCGTACAGGTTCCCCAGCATGACCAGGTCGGCGCCGACGGTTTCGGTGGCCGACAGGATCGAGCCGAACAGGGGCGGAACCGTTTCCGGCCAGGTGTGATACGCGGGCATCGCCATGTTGAAGACGGTGCTCGCACCGGTCGCGATCTCGATCAGAGCGGTGGTATCGAGCGCGTCGAGGGCGATCAGTTCCACGTCGGGATGGGTGGGGCCGAGCCCGGTCCGGCTCACCATCCGTACGCGATCCCCGGCGTCGACCAGCGACAGCGCGGTGGCGGTGGCGGTGCCGCCATGGCCGATCACAACATGAGTGGACATGTGAATTCCCTTTCACAACAACATATTTCGATGCGAGCGACGTGGTCGCGCCCGCGCCTTCCACGATGCCGCTCGCGAGACGGCTAAACTAGTGGCCGCACTGCCAGCTATCCCAAGGATCAGGCCATGAAGACCATTGCCGTGGTTGCTGTCCCACCGGTGAAGTCCTTCGATCTGTCGATGCCGGAAACGCTGATGGGCTCGATCACGGTCGACGGCGAGCCCGGTTATCGCGTGGTGGTCTGCACCGCCGCGCCGGGGGCGCTGCCCTCGATGTCGCCCGGTGGGTTCGACGTCGTGATCCGGCACGGGCTCGAGGTACTCGACACCGCCGACGCGGTGATCGTGCCGAGCACCGGCAGTCGCGCCGACGCGGATCCGGTGACGCTGAAGGCGCTGCGCGCGGCCGTCGACCGCGGCATCCTGGTCACCTCGATCTGCAGCGGCGCGTTCGTGCTCGCCCAAGCCGGACTGCTCGACGGGCGCACCGCGACCACGCACTGGGCACTGGCCGAGGAACTGGCCCGCGACCATCCGCTCGTCCAGGTGCGCAGCGACGCACTGTTCATCGAGGACGGACCGGTGACCACCGCGGCAGGCGCGGCAGCCGGAATCGACCTGTGCCTGCACCTGATTCGCGCCGACTACGGCGCCACCGCGGCGAACGCCGCCGCGCGGGCCGCGGTGGTGACGCCCGTGCGGCCCGGCGGACAGGCCCAGTTCGTCGACACGCCACTACCCGCCGACGACGACCTGTCCCTCTCCGCTACCCGGACGTGGGCGCTACAACGCCTCGACACCCCTGTGTCCCTGCGCGAGCTGGCCGAACACGCGCGAATCAGCGTGCGCACCCTGAGCCGCCGATTCCACGAGGAGACCGGCCTCAGCCCGCAGAAATGGCTGCTGAGTCAGCGCATCCACCGCGCCAGGGAACTACTGGAATCGACTACCTTGCCGATCGAACAGGTCGCGCGGCACAGCGGCATCGGCTCGGCGGAGTCGTTGCGCCAGCACATGGTTCGCCAGGTCGGCGTCTCCCCCAGTACCTACCGCGCGAATTTCAGTACGGCGCGATAGGCGGATAGCCGGGGTAGGGCTGGTAGCCCTGCGGCGCCGGAGCCGCGAAGAAGGGCGAGGACGTCCGGTTCCACAGCAGGATCACCGCGGCGAGCCCGATCGCCAGGGTGACCGTGCTGAACACCAGCGCGATCCCCGCCGTCGAGGTGACGAACGCCGTCACCGTGCCTGCGGCATAGAGCAGCGCGTTGATCCCGAACAAGACCGTCCCCGTGATCCGGCCCCAGTTCTTTCCGGCCCGGCAGACGAACGCCATCCACACCCACAGCCCCACCGTCACCAGCGAGCTCAGGAGGGCCCCGCCGACGCTCGCGTACACCAGAAGATCGAGGTCGTCGCCCCGCAACACCCCACCCGAAGCGTCGAGCGCGGCACTGCGTGTCTCGTCGAGCATGGTGAGCGAGTAGGCCATGCCGAGCAGCGTGACCACCGCCCCCGCCAGCATCACGTAGAACGCGATCTGCACACTCTGCGGAACGACCCGAGGCCCGGCGTCCACCGGCGCACTACCCGGCCCGGGATACGGAGCACCCGGCCCATAGGGCGGCGGCGGCGCGTAGGGCGGTGGCGATCCCACCGCACCCGGCACCGGGCCGTGCGTCGGCGGGTGCGGAACGGCCGAGCTCGGCGGTGGCGGATAGGTGCCGGGAACCAGTGGATTCACGGGCCCACGTGCCGCCGACTCGTCCGGATACGCCGTCAGCCCGTCATCCTGCGATGAATAGCCCTGACCTGCGGACGAATCTGACATCGAGCGGTGCCCCCTTGTTGTGAAGTCGGCCCAACTCTAGTCGCAGCCGCCCGCACCGGCTGCCTGTGCGATCGGCGTCAGCGAACGCCGACCAGCTCCCTGGCCGCGCTCCGGTACCGATCGACGATCAACCGGACAACCCCCGGGTGCACACCGATCGGCTCGGCCACCCCATCGGCACCGGCCTCGTGCAACCGCTGATGAAACAGCCCGTGCGCCAGCAGATACGACGCGATGAACACCCGGTGCGCACCCGATTCGCGCAGCGCGGCAACGACTTCGGGCACACGCGGAGTCCCGGTCGCCACGTACGCGATCTTCACCGGCGCGTCCAGCTGCTCGGCCATCATGCCCGCAGCCCGCCGAACATCCTGGCGCGCACGCGAATCCGAAGAACCCGCGGCCGCGAACACCACCGCGTCACCGGGCTTCCACCCGGCCGCGCGCAACCGCACCGCCATGATCCGGGTCAGCGCCGGATCCGGTCCCATCGCCTCGGTCACGGCCACCGCGCAGTGCCCACTCTCGGCAACCTCACGCGGAACGTCCTGGTACACGTGATAGCCGGAAGCGAGGAACGCCGGAACAACGACAGCGGGCCCATCGAGATCCCGCAGCACCTCCGACGGCGACGGACCGAGCACGTCGACGAACGCTGTCCGCAGCGCGGTATTCGGCGCCGAGACGCCGAGTTCGGCGGCCACCGCGTCGGCCAGCGCCGCGATCATCTCCACCCCGCGCGCACTGCGAGTGCCGTGCGCGACCAGCACCAGAGCCGGATCACCCGGCTGCCCGGCGCTCACCACACTCCGATCGCTTGAGCCGGCCGGGGCGAGCGGGCGGGCGTTCCGATCCCCGCGGCGTGCGGTGCCTGAACAGCCGCGCGCACGGGCGGCGTATCGGAGCAGTCGGCCGCGTCCAGCGCCAGCCGGTACCCGCGCTTCACCACGGTCTGAATCGCCTTGGGAGTGCCCAAACCGGCCCGCAATCGCGCGATCGCGGTCTCCACCGCATGGGTGTCGTCACCGCCACCCGGCAACGCGGCCAGCAGGTCTTCGCGCGACACGACCCGACCGGGCTGACGAGCCAGCGATCGCATCAACGCCATCGGGGCGGGCGCCAGCTGGCGCACCTCACCGTCGACGACAACACATCCACCACGCACGCTGATCAGATGACCGGCCGCGTAGATGCGGCTGGCGCGACGCGGAAGTTCCTCTGCCACATGGCGAGCCAGCGCGCCCAGCCGGGCGCGACCGGGCATCGTCGTCGGCACGCCGAGTTCTTCCAGCGGGGCCGCGGTGATCGGCCCGACACAGGCGGCGAGCACCCGGCCGCGGAACGCGTGCAGCACCGACTCCAGGAGTCCGGTTTCCTTGGCGCGCATCAGCAGTGACGCCACGGCGGGCGCACTGGTGAAGGTGACGCAGTCCAGGCTGCCGGAGATGATCGATTCGATCATGTTGTCCATCGGCCCACGATCGGCCGGCGGCTCCCAGCGGTACACCGGGACCGGGACCACGTCGGCGCCCGCGCAGCGCAGCACCTCACAGAAGTCGGGAACCGGCTCCCATTCGGTGGTCGCGCCGTGCAGCTGCACCGCGATGCGGACGCCTTCGACGCCCTCGGCGAGCAGATGGTCGAGCACCTCGGCCGAGGACTCCGAGGCAGGCGACCATTCCTCACGCAGTTCGGCGGCGCGGATCGCGCCCTTGGCCTTGGGGCCGCGGGCCAGCATCCGGGTGGACGCGAGGGTGTCGCGCAGGACCTCGGCCAGGCCCCAGCCCTCCGCCGCTTCCATCCAGCCGCGGAAACCGATGCCGGTGGTGGCGACGGTGATCTGCGGGGGATCGGCGATCAGCAGTTCGGTGACCCGTTCGAGCTCGGTGTCATCGGCCAGCGGGATGATGCGAATGGCGGGGGCGGACACCACGCTCGCGCCCTTGCGGGTGAGCAGGGTGCTGAATTCCTCGGCGCGGCGGGCCGCGGTGACGCCGATGGTGAAGCCGGCAAGGCACGGGCCACTGTCGGTGGGAGAGGTCATGGGGTCTGCACCGGCTCGTTGGAGACCGCGACGACGCCGCCGTCGAGTTGGACGGCGTACACCGGCAGGGACTGGGACTCGTCGTCGAGACAACGGCCGTCGATCAGCGAGAAGGCCTGCTTGAGCAGCGGCGACGCGACGACAGGAACACCGCCGCGATCACCGATGATGCCGCGAGACATCACCGCGGCCCGGCCGAACGGATCGATGTTGCCGACGGCGGCGAGCGTGCCGTCGGTGAGTAGGAACAGAGCCGCCTGACGGCCGCCCTTCAACAGGACAGCCACGCCGCGCCCCGGGATCAGGAAATCGAGCCGGCAAGCCTGGGTCCAGGTCACGGTCTCAGTGGTGATGGTGGGTGTGTCGATAACGGTCATCGGTTCCTCCTCCGAACGCCTTACCTATTGGTACAGGCGCCCTGTTTCCGCAGCGTTAAGGGCTTATTTCCCGGCCGGTGCTGTGTCCGAAGCAACACCGACGGGCATGCCGGGAAGACCGAGGAGCACTGGTACCTTGCGTTCGCCGCTGTCGTCGAACGAAATCGTCGGATCGGCTTCGTCAGGGGCATTGACGAAGGAGACGAAGCGCGAAAGCTTGTTCTCGTCCTCGAGCACGGCCGCCCACTCGTCCTTGTAGCCCTCGACGTGCTTGGCCATGGCGGCCTCGAGGTCACCGGCGATGCCGAGGCTGTCGTCACAAACGACGGCCTTGAGGTAGTCGAAGCCACCCTCGAGGGCCTCCTGCCACGGCGCGGTGCGCTGCAGGCGGTCGGCGGTGCGGATGTAGAACATCAGGTAGCGGTCGATGTAGCTGATCAGGGTCTCGTCGTCGAGGTCACCGGCCAGCAGCACCGCGTGCTTGGGGGTCAGACCGCCGTTGCCGCCGACGTAGAGGTTCCAGCCGTGCTCGGTGGCGATCACTCCGACGTCCTTGCCACGGGCCTCGGCGCACTCACGCGCGCAACCCGACACGGCCAGCTTGATCTTGTGCGGCGAACGAAGGCCGCGGTAGCGCTTCTCCAGCAGCACGGCCATGCCGACCGAGTCCTGCTGGCCGTAGCGGCACCAGGTGGAACCGACGCAGCTCTTCACGGTGCGCAGCGACTTGCCGTAGGCGTGGCCGGACTCCATGCCGACGTCGACCAGGCGCTTCCAGATCAGCGGCAGCTGCTCCACGCGGGCGCCGAACAGGTCGATGCGCTGACCACCGGTGACCTTGACGTAGAGGCCGAACTCCTTGGCCACCTCGCCGATCACGATCAGCTGGTCGGCGGTGACCTCGCCACCGGGCATCCGCGGGACGACCGAGTAGGTGCCGTTCTTCTGCAGGTTGGCCAGGAAGTGGTCGTTGGTGTCCTGCAGCGCGGCCTGCTCGCCCTCGAGGATGTGCTCGCTCGAGGTCGAGGCCAGGATCGAGGCGACGGTCGGCTTGCAGATATCGCAGCCCGAGCCCTTGCCGTGCTTGGCGATCAGCTCGGAGAAGGTGCGGATGCCGGTGACGGCGACCACGTCGTAGAGCTCGGCCCGCGACTGGGTGAAGTGCTCACACAGCGACTTCGACAGCGCCACGCCGGACTGCTCGAGCAGCTTCTTGATCATCGGCACACAGCCACCGCAGGAGGTACCCGCGTTGGTGCAGCTCTTGACGGCCGGGATGTCGCAGGCGCCCTCGGCGATCGCGCCGCAGATGGCGCCCTTGCTGACGTTGTTGCAGGAGCAGATCTGGGCGTCGTCGGGCAGTGCGTCGGCACCGAGTTCGGCGCCGGCCGGGGAGATCAGCGCGGCGGCGTCGGCGGGCAGCGGGCGCCCGACCAGCGGGCGCAGGGCCGCGTACTGGCTGGCGTCACCGACCAGGATGCCGCCGAGCAGGGTCTGCGCGTCGTCGGAGACGACCAGCTTGGCGTAGGTGCCCTTGGCCGCGTCGTGCAGCACGACCTCGAGGGCGCCCTCGGTGGTGCCGTGCGCGTCACCGAAGGACGCCACGTCGACGCCCATCAGCTTCAGCTTGGTGGACATGTCGGCACCGGGGAACTCGCCCGCCCCGCCCAGCAGCCGGTCGGCGACGATCTCGGCGGTGGTGTAACCGGGGGCGACGAGGCCGTAGCAGACGCCCTCGATCGCGGCGCACTCACCGATCGCGTAGACGCTCGGGTCGGAGGTCTGCAGGGTGAGGTCGGTGAGGATGCCGCCGCGGGCGCCGATCTCGAGGCCGGAGGCCTTGGCGAGGGCGTCCTGCGGGCGGACACCGGCGGAGAACACCACCAGCGAGGCCTTGATCTCGGCATCGTCGGACAGGTGCACGGTGACCTTGTCGGCGCCCTCTTCCTCGATCGAGACGATCTTGGCGGTGCCGACACCGGTGTGCACGTTGAGGCCGATATCGGTGACAAGCTTCTCCAGGATCGCGCCACCACCGGCGTCGACCTGGGCGGGCATCAGGCGACCGTTGTATTCGATGACGTGCGGGGTCATGCCGAGCAGGCGCAGCGCGTTGGCCGCTTCCAGGCCGAGCAGACCGCCGCCGACGACCACACCGTGCGCGCCGGGACCGGCCGCTTCGGCGGCGGCGCGGATGCCGTCGAGGTCGTCGATGGTGCGGTAGACGAAGCACTCGGGCAGGTCGTGGCCGGGGACCGGCGGCACGAACGGGTAGGAACCGGTCGCCATGACCAGGGCGTCGTAGGAAATGACGTCGCCGCTGGTGCTGGTGACGGTCTTGGCTTCGAGGTCGATAGCCTCGCCGCGCTGGCCCAGTCGCAGGTCGACCAGGTCGTCGCCGTCGTACATGTTGCCGGGCAGGGCCAGGTCGTCGGCGTTCCAGTTGCCGACGTAGTAGGACAGGCCGACGCGGTCGTACGCGGGCAGCTTCTCCTCCGACAGGATGATGACCTGCCACTGGCCTGCCTCGTCGCGCGAACGAAGGGCTTCGACGAAACGGTGTCCGACCATGCCGTGGCCGACCACGACCGCTGTTTTACGAGTGCTGTTCATGAGAGTGACCTCCTTGGTAGTGGTCGGTTGTCAGCGAGCCGACGAATTGGCCGACGAAGCGTTGGTTTCGGCCTCGAGGACCATGTGCTCGGCCTCGACCACCACTGCGGAGTCGGAGGTGAGACGGGGACGGCGCAGGAAGACCGTCCAGGTAACGGCGGCGCAGACCACGTAGAAGGCGAGGAACACCCAGAACGCGGTGGTGGCCGAAGCGGTGCTGGCGTAGGAGCTGCGCAGCACCATGTTGATGCCGACGCCGCCGAGGGCGCCGATGGCGCCGACGAAGCCGATCAGGGCGCCGGAGGTGTTCTGCGACCAGGCCGCCTGCTCGACCCGCGAGACCGGCAGGCTCTTGGACTTGGCCTCGAACACCGACGGGATGATCTTGGTGACGGCTCCGTTGCCGAAACCGGACAGGACGAACAGGGCGATGAAGCCCGCGACCAGCAGGGTCATGGTGGCACCGGTGGCAACGCCCTTGTTGCCGTCGGCCATCGTCGAGGCGGTGATCACGAGCAGCGCCGCGAGCATCATGGCGCTGAAGGTGGCGATGGTGACCTTGCTGCCACCGATCCGGTCGGCCATCTTGCCGCCGTAGGGGCGGGCCAGCGAACCGAGCAGCGGGCCGATGAAGGCGATCGACGCGGCGTGGATGGCGGCCTGAGCGGCGGTGTCGCCACCGGCCTTGAAGCTGATCTGCAGGATCTGGGCGAAGGCGAAGCTGTAACCGATGAACGAACCGAACGTGCCGATGTAGAGGAAGGCGATCGCCCAGGACTGCGGCACCCGCAGGGCCTTGACCATGTAGGACAGGTCGGCCTTCTGGTTGGTCAGGTTGTCCATGTAGAACGCGGCGCCCACGGCGGTGACACCGACCAGGACGAGGTAGACGGCACAGATCACCGTGGCGTAGTCGCCGCCGAGGGTGACCAGCACCAGCAGGCCGAGCAGCTGGATCACCGGGACGCCGATGTTGCCGCCACCGGCGTTCATGCCCAGTGCCCAGCCCTTGAGGCGCTGCGGGTAGAAGGCGTTGATGTTGGTCATCGACGACGCGAAGTTGCCGCCACCGAAGCCGGCGAACGCGGCCACGATCAGGAACGTGGTGTACGACGTGCCGGGCTGGTTGACGAAGTACGCGGTCAGCGCCAGCGGGACGAGCAGCATGAACGCGGAGAAGATTGTCCAGTTGCGGCCGCCGAAGCGGGCGGTGGCGACGGTGTAGGGGATGCGAAGGAACGCGCCGACCAGGGTGGGCATGGCGACGAGGAAGAACTTGCCCGCCGCGTCGATGCCGTACTTGTCGGTGGGCATGAACAGCACCATCACCGACCAGATCGACCACACCGAGAATCCGATGTGCTCGGCGATCACAGACCAGATCAGGTTGCGCTTGGCGACATCCTTGCCACCGGCTTCCCAGGCCGCGACGTCCTCGGCATCCCAGTCATCGATGTCGTGGTTCCGCTTCAGCGTGCTCAAGATTGGGCCTCCCAAAAGTGCGATGGCCCAACGGTAGGAAATGGGTATTGCCGAAATGCTGCGGGAAATGTCGCTTGAATCAACGGTTTCTCACCTTCCCCCGATCAGGGAGGTGAGATCAGCCCTTTTGTTTCCGGCATGTGTCGCAACGATTTCCGCGCGTAAGGAAGCAGCAAGAAATCATCGGAAACGCCCGTGAGGGTGTGATCTACACAGCATTACTCCGAACGCACCGGTTCGCAACTCGAACGGTGAGATCAATTCCAGCTGTCTTCGAGCATGCGCGGCTTGCAGGCTTGCCAGGCGCCCGCGAGGAGCACACCGAGGGCGACGAAGAGCATGGCGAACGGGACGAGCCAGCCGCCGGTCCAGGTGTGCAGCATGCCGAACAGCAGCGGGCCGGTGCAGGCGATCGCGTACCCGACGCCCTGAGTGAAGCCGGACAGGGCCGCCGAGCCATGGGGGGTGCGGGTGCGCAGGTTGATCAGCGTCAGCGCCATCGGGAAGGTGGACGGGCCGAGACCCAGCAGCACAACCCACAGCAGGGGCGCCTGCATCGGCGCCACCAGCAGGCCGATGAAAGCGGTCGCGAACAGCACCATGCAGCCGACGACGACGGGGAACGGATTGCGCATCCGCGAGACCACGGTGGGCGCGCCCAGCGCCGGGATCAGCCCGATCAGCGCGAACAAGCCGACCATGCTGCCGCCGAAACCGGCGCTCGCGCCCGCGTCGGACAGGATCTTGGGCAGCCAGGCGAACATGGCGTAGGTGGTCAGCGAGGTCATGCCGAACATGCCCGCCATCCCCCACGCCACCGGCGAACGCCAGACTCTGCCGGTCTCGGGCGCCTCGGCGGGCAGCGCGGTGGTGTCGACCGTGTCGCGACCACGCCGATCACGCAGCACGACGAACCACGGGATCGCGGCGGCGAAACCGACCAGCGCCCACACCCCCATCGAGATCCGCCAGCCGTGCGCCTGCGCCACCGGCACGGCGATGAACGCCGGAATGACGGTGCTGAGCTGCACCATCACGATGTAGAGCGAGCTGATCGCGGCCAGATGATCGCCGAAATACCGCTTCACCAGCGGCGGAATCACCACATTGCCGATGCCCATACCGAGCAGCGCCACCCCGGAGAACGCCAGCAGTCCACCGGTCCCGGTGGCGAACACCCGCACCAGCGACCCGGCGCCGGCCAGCAGCATCGCCACGAACACGGTCCGCTCGAGCCCGAACCGGCGCACGAACAGCGGCGCGATGAGCCCGGCGAGACCGAACATCGCGGTCGGCAACATGCCGAACACCCCGACGATCCCCGTCCCGTACCCGACCTCGGCGCCGATCGTCTCGGCGAGCGGACTGAACGCGGTGACAGCGGCGCGCAAGGTGAGCGCCGACATGATGATGGCCGCCAGAACGAGCAGCCGACCTTCGATCAGCGACCGCTCGGTGATCTCGGGGGACGGGTCGACGCGACCACGCCGGTCGTCCTCGAGGGTCGACCCGGCGCCGGAAGCTGGCTGGAAATCACGGAGCGGCGGCACCCGGAAATCATAGGATGACCCGATGACTACTGCCAAGCGACTGTGAGCGATCTCCCGCGAGAACACGGGAACTCGCCGGAACGGGCTGACGCACCGCCGGCCGCCCGCGCTGGTCGAGTCCGGCCTGAAGTCCCGGCGAGGCGGAACAGCCCAGTACCCTTGCTGACGTGCAACCCGTCCGGCGTACCAGCCTCATCGCCCAGGTCACCGAACAGCTTCGGGCCGAGATCCGTTCCGGCCGTTGGCCAGTGGGCCAACGGATCCCCACCGAACCAGAGCTCACCGAGCTCACCGGGACCGGCCGCAATACCGTCCGCGAAGCCGTCCAGGCGCTCGTGCACGCGGGCATGCTCGAACGCCGCCAGGGCTCGGGCACCTATGTGATCGCCACCTCCGAGGTCGGCGGCACGCTGGGCAAGTACTTCGCCGACGCGCACGAACGCGACATCCTCGAACTGCGCCAAGCTCTCGACACCACCGCGGCGGGCCTGGCCGCGCGCCGCCGCGACGACGCCGATATCGCCACTCTCCAGCGCTTGCTCGCCGAACGCAGCAACCGGAATTGGGCCGAGGCCGACCCGGTGGCCATCGCCGCCGACGTCGAATTGCACCGCGCGATCGTCGTCGCCAGCCACAACGCGGTATATCTGGAGTTCTACGATTCGCTGCTGCCGATCATCGAGCAGGTGATCCACGCGCGGACCGCGAAATCCGACGACGCGTACGACACCGAGCACGCCGAACTTGTCCAGGCCGTCATCGACGGTGACGCCGAGCGGGCCGTGCAGGCGGCCAACTGCTTCCTCGGCTCGCTCATCGCCGAATATCCGGACCGCTGAGCAGCGCAGAGAGACGCTTCCTAAATCCAGGTAACCGGGCTGTCACCACCAGCGAATTCGCACGGTGAGCCCTAGTTGCCTGGAACGTCACCTGAGGCCATTGTCACGCAACAACCGGCTCCTACCTTTATCTCGACACCGCAGGGAGCATCGTCGAACACCAGGCGAGCTGCTCCTATCGAGCCCGATCGAGAGGAAGCCGATGACCGCGATAGCCGCCACCGGCCATGAGACGGAAGCCCCGTCCTTCGAATACCAGAAGAAGGGCCGCTGGATCTCCCATTGGGATCCCGACAACAAGGGGTTCTGGGAATCCGGCGGCGCGAAGACCGCCAAGAAGAATCTGTACTTCTCCGTATTCGCCGAAAATCTCGGCTTCAGCATGTGGGTCATCTGGGGCTCCATCGTCACCGCGATGGGCCCGGCCGGCTTCGAGTTCCTGCAGGGTCTCGGCAAGGGCAACGCGGTCGCCGTGAGCAACGCGCTGCTGCTCACCTCGATCCCGACCTTGGTCGGCGCGGCCCTGCGAGTTCCGTACACCTTCGCGGTTCCGCGGTTCGGTGGGCGCGCGTTCACCGCGTTCAGCGCCGCGTTGCTGTTCCTGCCCGCGCTCGGCATCATCTACTTCGTCAACCAGCCGAGCACACCCATGTGGGTGTTCCTGGTGCTGGCCTCCCTCGCCGGTGTCGGTGGCGGCAACTTCTCCTCGTCGATGTCGAACATCTCGTTCTTCTTCCCCGAGGGCAAGAAGGGCGCCGCGCTCGGCCTCAACGCCGCGGGCGGCAACCTCGGTGTCGCGCAGACCCAGCTGATCGTGCCGCTGCTGATCACCTTCGGCACCCACATCATGGCCAAGGACGCGGGCGGCTATCGCTTCGGCATCACCCTCGCCGTGCTGTTCTGGCTGCCGTTCATCGCGGTCGCGACCCTCGGCGCGCTGTACTTCATGGACTCGCTGGCCGAGGCCAAGTCCGACGGCAAGTCCTACAAGCTGGCGCTGACCAACCGGCACACGTGGATCATGTCGTTCCTCTACATCGGCACGTTCGGCTCGTTCATCGGCTTCTCGTTCGCCTTCCCGACACTGATCAAGGCCACCTTCCCCGACCTCGCCAAGATCGGCTGGATCACCACCCTGGGTAACCTGGCCTTCCTCGGCGCCCTGGTCGGTTCGTTCAGCCGCCCGTTCGGTGGTTGGGTCTCCGACAAGATCGGCGGCGGCGCCAAGATCACGGTGTTCGTCTTCGGCGGAATGTCGATCGCGGTGGCCTGCATCGTGGCCGCCGTCGACATGAAGAGCTTCCCGCTCTACCTGACCGCATTCCTGGCCCTGTTCATCCTGGCCGGTATCGGCAACGGCTCCACCTACCGGATGATCCCGTCGATCTTCAACGCCACCGCCAAGAAGTACGCCTCCGAGCACGGCATGGACCTGACCGAGGCGGCCACCTCCGCCAAGCGCCAGGCCGGCGCCGCGATCGGCGTCATCGGCGCGGTCGGCGCCGCGGGTGGATTCGTCGTCCAGCAGGCCCTTCGCCTGTCCAACGTCCACCTGAAGACCATGGCCCCCGCCTTCTGGGCCTACGCCGCCGTCTTCCTCGTGATGGCCGCCGTCACCTGGTGGTGCTACCTGCGCACCTCCTTCGCCACCGACAAGGTTCCCTCCCTGGCCTACGCCAGCGTCTGATCCATCCCCACCCACCCGAAAGCCACGTTCGGTCCCCTCCCGAACGTGGCTTTCGGCTGCAGCGGGTCGTCTTGCCGACGAACCGAAAGATGCTGCGCCAGTTCGCAATACACATCGTCGAGCGTTGCTCGAAACATATTACGGCTCAACCGAGGACAAGGACGCGGTCCACCGTTCACACTGAGGTGCAGTTGTACGGAGGGGCAACGATGAGAATCCGACCGCGGCAACAACTTCTGGATCTCTGGCGCGCACACCTGCGCACCTCGTTCCGCGATGACCGGTGGGTCTGGGGCGGACGTGACGGACGCAATTCGATCAGCGACGCCGAACAGCTGATGTGCCTGCTGTATCCGTCGACCGAGCTGGCGAGTTTCGCCCTCGACCCGGACAGCATCGCGACCGCCGATGATATCGCCGCGGTGATGGCAGTGCTCGGCGAAGACATTTGGGTCGGCGGCACCCTGGTGACGAAGATCGAGGAGTTCTTCGACGCCTATACCGATGCCGACGGGGAGCCGATGTTTGCGGGCGGCAGCTACTTTCGCGACGTAGGCTTCGGGGAACCGTCGGCGGCGCAACGTGAGCTCGAGGTGGTCGACTCATATTCGATGTCGTCGAGGCGTATACGAATCTGGCTCGGCGGCTGACCGATTCGGCGACGTGGGACACGAGCAGATGAGTTCACCGATCTATCGGGAAGCTTCCGAGGATGCCTCTATCACGCCGCTGCCCATGGCCCACCTGTCGATCGAGGTCTGTCACTTCCGGCACGAGGAGATCATCGACGACACCGACATGGTCCGAGCGCAATTCCGGCGCGCAGTCCCGCTGGTCGCCGCGTTCATCGAGTCGGCGAAGGTCGAGTTCGGCCCGGACACGCGAGTGAGTACCTGCTATCTCACCGACGACTACTTCCAACCCCGTTTCGAACCCACAAAGGTGCTCGACCGGCTGTTGGGTGCCGCCGACGATGCAGGCCTGACCATCGACTACCTGGCCAGGCAGTCGGGCTGCCACCAAGCACCGGTGTTTTCGGGCGGGATCGCCCTCGGAGCGCCGATACCGATCGCTGAGATGGTGGTGGCCCGGCTCATCAACCAGCCGGAGGACGAGGAGGTCGCCACCGGTGGCCGACCGCCGACGACCGAACTCGGTTGGCTGTGCAACGGACGTCGGCAACAGAACGGCTCGTCGCGTGCGACCATGCATCCGCAACCTTGTCGGCCACCTCAGGAGTACGGCCGCGGCGAGCACTCGATCTTCCTCGACGTAGAACTGTGGCACGACCGCGATGCGGCGCGACGCTGGTCCTGTCCATTCCTGGCTGCGGTGTGGCAGTTGTTGCGGCTGGGCATGTTGCGCTATAAGGGTGCGCCCGTGGTTGTTCCACAGCTGTGGTCCGCCGACCGAGATCGGCCCGATCAATGGCACGACCTTCCACCTGTCCTGCAGCTCAATGCGGATGCGGCTCCGTTCACTGCGTACCGGACGCTGTCGATGCTGCCCAAGCGGTATCTGCTGATCGAGTCGGCTGTACGGGTAATTCTCGACCATCTCGCACCGGATGACGATGTCGCCGCCCAGGTGGCAGCCCAAGGCGCTGCCGAGCAGTTGCTGGTGCCACCCAAAATTGCTGAACGCGTAGGACATCTGCTGCTCGACGGGACATGACCATGACGAACCCTGAGTCGGGCACCCCGGTCGCGGCATCATCCCGAAGGCCGCCGCGCAGTGTGTCACGACCACCGACGCCAATTGTGGCGCTCGGCGAGATCCGCACCTGCCTGCTACCGCATTCAGTGACGCTGCACGGCCAGGCCACCGAGGAACTACTGGCCACAGTCATCGGCGCGACCGTACTGCGCCGTGAACGTCCTGGGCCACTAGCCTTTTCACCGCGTCGCGCGACTGGCGTCGACTGTCACCTCGGTTGGGGTACGACCGCGACTGTACGCGCGGTGGGGACGGTCGAGTCGACCGCGGTTCTGGGACGACCTGAACAGAGCCCTACAGGTCACCGTGCGGGAAGCTACGAATCTGCCTGATGCCCTGCGCTTCTGCCAGGACGTAGCCGTACACGACTGGTTGCTGACCGTCATCGATGCGAAAGTGCGGGCGGCCGAAGGATTCGATAACGGACGGCAGGTCGCAGTGCTCGCGCCCGTGTTCGAACATCTCGCGCACCTATGGATGCCGGGCGCCCAGGTTCCCGCCGCGATGCGAGCACCGTGGCGGGATCTGCAGGCAGCGGCCGGCTTCTCCAAACAGTGGGCCGCCCGCGTCGAGCAAGTGAAGCGCCGGATCGATGTGGCAACGTACTACGCCGCGCGGGCCGAAAACCTGCCTCGTCACTGGTGACAACCCGGGACCAGCAGCGCATAGAACACCGACATCGGCATTGCGCCCAACCACGCCTCGGCTGCGAAAGGGCCCGTCCCCGCGGCGCCGTGCCGATCCGCCCGTGGACCGTCGTCCACACCAGATCACTGATCTCCCGCGAGTCTCGGTGCGCAACACACTATTTCGTATGCCGTCTGCGCCGCAGTCGGGTGCGGACTCCATATGTCTTCCGCTGCAAGGGAGTTGCTCTACTCTGGATGGTGGGCGCATCAGGCAACGGGGGTCGCGTTTTGGACAGTTCGAGCGAGAACGGCGCCGCCGAGCCCGATTTCCGCCCCGCCGACGTCGATGATCTGACGGCGATCGCAGCGCTGGAATCCCAGGAGTTCTCCTCGCTGTCCTACCCGTACTTCGTGTTACGGCAATTGTTCGAGGTGCACGGATCACACTGGGTAGTAGCGGAAATCGAACGCGAGATCTGCGGATACGCGCTCGTCGCGGTCGATCAGGAAGGGTCCGCCTGGGTGATCGGCCTCGCGGTCGCGGGTAGCCATCAGGGTCTCGGACTGGGTAGAGAGTTGCTGGTGCGCGCGGTCGAGCGCTGCCGTGGTGCGCGGATCGACACGGTCTTCATCACGGTGCGCCCCTCGAACACCCCTGCGGTCAACCTGTACAAGAAGTCTGGATTCGTCTGGGTCGACCACGACGAACACTACTTCGGCCCAGAAGAACCGCGAGACCTCCTCGTGCATCGACTGGACGATTCCGCGGGGTATTGGTGGGATGCCGGACCGCAGGACCGTCGATGGTCCAAGGGTGACGGGCCGCGGGGATAGCTTGTGTTCAGGGAGGATGACCCTACTGACCAGCTGTCACCGTTCGTCGCCTCGAAGATCACTCTCATCGAACGCCACGCCGATGCCTATCTGGAGACCCTGGCAGCGCCGGAGAGCGGCAGCGAGCAGGACAATCTGGATCAGCTCGATCGCCGGGTCGAACGTGTCCTGGCCGAATACGATCCCCCTTCGACTCGGCGTGCGGGCGACAGTCTGGTTTTCGCTCGTGTATACGCACCGATCGACGATATTCTCGAGCACCCGACCCCCTCGGACCACACGCTGCGGGTGCTGGCGATGGCGATGCTGGCCGCGGAAATCGAGGCAAGAGGACCGCTTCGGCTGAGCCGAAGGCAGAACCGCATGCTGGCATTGATCTACGAGGATCTCGGAGCGCGATTACTCGACGTCGACCTGCCCGCCCATGCCTGCGTAGCCTTTCGGCAGGCACGTGATCTTCATGCGATCAATGCCGACCTCGACGATCAGGACCGGTGCGGGCTCGCATTGGCCCGAGCCCGCACTCGAGCGCAACGTCGGGGAATGCGTCGCACGCCGGGCTTCGTCGCAAACATTCTGTGCGGCTATGGGTATCGACCATTCAGGCTGCTGGGCTGGATCGCCTGCGAACTGGCGCTGTTCGCGGGCGCCCTGATGCTGGTGACCGATGTTGCGGCTACCACAGCGGCACATCTGTCCCTGATCGAATTCCTCAACCCACTCGGACTCGGTGACCTCGACGCCATGGACCTCGAACCAACGGCGCGGGTGCTGTTGATCGTCGAGTCCTACCTCGGCAGCGTGACAACCTCGGTCTTCTTCGCTCTGCTCGTGCGACGATGGTTCCGGCTCTAGTCGCTACCACTGACGCACTTGCGCGGAGGTTCGGTGCAGCGCGGCCAAGGTCGCGACGGCGACGCGGTCGCGCAATTGTCCGATCCTGGCATTCCATTGACGGGAGAAGCCGGGATCATTCTCCAGTTGCTCCCACAGACAGCGGAGCAACGGTGGGGTGTGAGCACTGGGCATCCACAGATGGGCGAGATGCTGCAGTGCCGGCGCCAGCACCGATTCCGGTGTGCTGCCTGAGGTTTGGGCGAATTCAGCATCCTCGATGACATCGATGACAGCGGTGAGCAACCAATCGTGCACTGCCAGATCCTGGCAGTATCGACGAACCTCGGGCAGGTCGTCGGCGGAACCGACCGTCACCAACGCGGTGCGGGTTCGATCCTGATGCAAGCCGAAGAGCACCGATGCCTGCGCACCGGGGACGACGCGGGCGGCCCACCGCAGCCGTGTGGGTTCGACCAACAGCGGTGGCTGCCGGTCGAGCCGAACATCGCTATGCACCTTCGTCAGCAGTCGAGTGCTGATGGCAGTGATATCCAGGACCGGGTCGGCGGCGCGGGCAGTGCTGAGAAAGCCGACCACCAGACGATCGGCAATCGTGGCCGATGCCCCCGTCAACAGTTCGACGGTGCCCACACGACCTAGATAGTGCGCCCACGTCTGCCGCCGCCCCGACGACGTCGCGGCAGGCGCGACAATGGCGTGCGCCGAGCTCTGCAGCACCCGGCCGCCGATGACCAGCGCGTTCGTGGCGACCGTACCGACACCGCGGGATCGGACATGCGGTACCAACTGACAGTCGATGCCGACCGCGAGACGCGGAGATTCGGCCCAATCCAAGGGACGTTCGCGAGACAGACCCGGTCGACCCAACACCACGTCGAGAAGGTCGACCGCCGCATCGCGGCTCAGCGCGGCGGAGTTCGGCAGCAGGCAGGTGCGCACTTCACCCAACGCCACCAAGGGGCGCCCGTCTATCGGCATGGGAAAAGTGTAGGCAACCGGAGGACATTATACGCCATTGACACCTGAATGTCTTGTGTCAGTTACCCATCAGGACCCGTCGAACAGCACGTGCCCGATCCGTTCGCTCACCCGCCCGGGCAGGGCGAGGCCTTCGCCGCGCGCCCGATCGACAACCGAACTCACCACTCGCTCAT
The DNA here is from genome assembly GCF_053590715.1 of Nocardia sp. NPDC003183. Classification (NCBI taxonomy): domain Bacteria; kingdom Bacillati; phylum Actinomycetota; class Actinomycetes; order Mycobacteriales; family Nocardiaceae; genus Nocardia; species Nocardia sp. NPDC003183. The sequence continues at coordinate 373,489 of NZ_JBSFTG010000002.1, read as the reverse complement.
CGAGATCGAGGTGATCGAGAATCACCCGAACCGCGTGTTCGATGCCGATATACCGCTGCGGCATCAGCGACAAGGAGCGATACGCGGTGAACGGCTGCGCGTTCGGATTCAGTTGCATCACCGCGGGCAAGTCCCGCCAGTCGCTCGGCCACACGAATCCTTCGACGTCGGGATGCACGGCGACCGGCGTCACCGCTACCTCGTCCTGATACCGAAGCATGCCGAGACGAAGCAGATGCCACACAGAGGCCAGGAACGGACAGGACCAGAGTCGCCCATCCGCCGAATCCGAATCCGCACGCCACATCTCGATATCGGCGAAAATAGACAGACTTCGCTGCCGCCCGAATTCCCGCGGTGGCATGTAAGGGCGGATATCCATCGCAGGACCCGCTTCACTCTCACTGGAACGGCGACCATTGGCCAGCCAGCCGAGATCTTGCGCAGGGGGACGCTGACCGGTGGTGTGCTCGATCGGCTCCTCCACCAACATGTCGGCAACAGCCTTCGCCAGCGGGATCACTTCACCCACCCGCGGTGCCTCATGGCAGCCGGCCTCGCGCGCGAGGTAGTCGATCGGCACACCACATCCGGCGGCCGCGCTTCGCAGCTTGGGGATAATCTCCCGTGGGTCGGTATCGGCGCGAAAGTAGTCATCCAGCAGGAAACATGTGCTCACCCGAAACGGAACCTCCCCTCCCTTGCGCGACCATGCCACGGATTCGAGAGCCACCAAGGCATCGAGCATCGCCCTGACCCGTTCGAATTGGGCTTCGATCCGCTCGACTCCGTTGAGCAGATCCTCCATATAGAAGTGCCCGACTTCGATCGACAGGTGAGACATATCGGTGCCTGGCACCGTGGCCATCTCCCCGGCCTCGACGTAGCCTGTGAATTCCTCGCTCGTGTGCATCAGACCTCCTGCCATTCGTCTCTACTCACCAGCTTTCGCGCCAGTTCCTGGAACGCGGTCACCGTGGCGGCATTGGCGATCCCGGCGCTGACGTCGACGTCGAGAATCAGCTGCTCGCGCCACTGCAGCACGGGTTCGACCGGGGTGGCGCCGATCAGCACCGTCTCACCGATCCGCTCCGTCGACGCCAGCGCACGCAGCGCGGATTCCTGCTTGTTCTGCCACGCTGCCTGCGGTGCGGTAGCAGCCGAGGTCGGGGTGTTCAACTGTGGTACCGCCGTGCGAACGAAGCGCATATTGCGGCGCAATTCCTCCGCGTCGTGACCGGCGGCCGCACCGCCGCGCAGCAACCCGTTCGGACCGAGCATCAAGCCGCCCGCAGCGAGAATGTGCTGGCGTGTCCACCGATGAAAGACCAACCACCGCACCGTTGTCGCCCGCATCTGCGGCGTAGCGGCGGCTCGCAGCGCCAGCTCGAGCGCCACCGATCTGCCTGCGCTCAGATCCACGATCACTACCTTGTTGGCGGCGGCGAGCCCGAGCAACAATTCGACGCACCGGGTGACGATCCCGGGGTAGTCCGCCAACTTGGTCAGCTCACCGCCACCCTCGTCGCCGGGCAGCAATGTCAGCTTCGCCAACCTGGTCCGGTGTTTGCGGAGGTCCTGACGATCGGTCTGCTTGTGCACATCGACGCTGTGCACAACGCTGTTACGCCCGGTCAAAAAGGAATGGGTCCCGGTACCCGGCGCTGTTCCCCGCTCGATGGTGCCGATCTCGAACACCGCGCCCGCAGTCGGCGATCCGAAGTCGAAATCGACATACACGGTGCTCCGTCCACTGGCACACAGGCGATGGGCGATATTGCAACTGGTGACGGACCGCCCTGTTCCGCCTTTGTCTGAAGTCGCGAACACGATCATCGGTCAGCTGCTCCTGGTCGCGTCTTGGGTCGCGAACGCCAACCGGTTCAGCGCTACCAGCGCCGCCGAGGCGAGTGTGAACGCGGTACCGGGCTGCACGTTCACCAGTTTCCTGGCGCGTTCGAGCTTGTCCTCGACGTCATCGAGTTCGATCCGGTTGGGTGATTTGTCCTCGATGCTGACGTTGAGCATTCCCTGGTTGAGCAGATGTTCGGCCTCGTTGAGCAACTCGACAGCGCGAGTCACCATCGCGGGTGAACGCAGTGGCGCTTCCCGATAGGTCCTGTCGGCCGCGACCAGACATTCCACGATGCGCTCAGTCATGTACCAGGAGGGTGCGGTCACCGGTTTCGTTGTGTCCGTACCGAATACGGCACCGGGGTCGTCCCACAGCCCTGTCGCCGGACCTTCCTGGATCATCCTCCGGTCGAGGTGGTCCATGATCGCCTTGGCCAATTCCATCAGCTGATCACGTGCGGTGATGTTGCCGGACAACCGAGCCGCCTGGAGACTTCTTTTCAGCAACACCGCGGCGAAATCCGAGACCGCCCACGCCAATCTCGGACCGTTGTCGACCTTTTCACTGCCGCGCAGCACCATCCGAACGCCGGGATCGTGCAGTTCGACAGCGGGATCGCCACTGGTCGCGCGCCGAAGGATCCGTCCACGTCTGGCCAGCTCGTCGAAGATGTCTACAGCCCGGGTGAGATCGTCGTCGGATGCTGTGCGGGCGACGAGTTCCTGGATCAGCACCGCCGAGACGATGAGACTGAAGTAGTCCGATTCCTCACCGTCGGAGGTCCGCCACGGAATGTCTTCCAATGGCCAACGGCCGGAACCGAATCGAGCGACCGTTGCCCAATAGCGCTGGGTCAGATCCCAGCGGATCCGCAACGCCTCGGCCAGTCGATACTGGTCGTCGTTGAAGAGGTCGAGTTCACGGGTGCGCTGTGAGAGGACGTCGTTGATGCCGTCCAACGCGATCACGGTGAAATACAGGTACGGGCGGGCCTCGGCGACACCATCACCTGTGCCGTTCGCCGCGTCGATGAATTCGACGTCGTCGGCGCCGGCCACGATTCCCCAGCTCCAGCCGCATTCGAACAACATTCCCTCGTCGTCCAGCGCGGCGCCCGGGGCTTTGCCGAGCTTGACATCGGTGCGCAGCCTGGTCCGAACCCGCTCCAGGCTCGTCGCGAACTCCTCGACTACGGCCCGATCCGGCAGGTCCTGCTGGTTGAGCATTCTGAGCATGGCCTTGCCCTCGTCTGAGGTCGGTGCCACGGCATTGACGACGAAGCTGCGCACCAGTCCGGTCATCGCGGCCGTCAAGCGAGCGCTCAACTTCTCGGTAGTCGCCGTGACGCGGTCGATCTCGCCACGCCGCTCCGCGCGGATCCAATTCTCGAAGACCCGAAGAAAGCCCAGGCCCGCGATGCACAGCGTCACCGACATGGAGTATCCGTCCACCACTTCGATCTTCTGCTGATCGTCGGTGGGCGGTCGATCGGGTTCGGTGGACTGCAGATAACTCCCTGCGTCGAAGAGCGGTTCACCGGTCGTCACGTCGGTGTTGCGAATCAGGTAGTCCTCCATCACCTCGAGGACTTTCAGCCCGATCACCTTCGGTCCACCCAGCGGCGAGAGCACCCCCTTGACATCGTCGGACATGTCGTCGGGGCGATCGAGCGTGAATCCGACGATCTCAGTGGCCGGATACAGCAGGCAGAGCAACTGTTCGGAGTCGCTGATCGAATTGGCGCCACGAATACCGCCCCACTGCCAGGCACCGTCGTCGTAGCACGACCCGACAAGCGCACGCCAGATCTCCAGAATCTGTTTCCTGGGCTGAATCCTCATCTGCCGCCGACCTCATTCAGTCATCGAAGCCCCCTGGCCCATGGGAGATCCCCACAGGTAGCGGCTTGAATTTACCTCGACCGGAAGCGAGAAGCTACCGAATCCGATTGTCCGGCACTACATCTCAACCGGATGGTCGGTGGGATAAATCCGACATCACAATGCGAGTCGCACCATATCCGCTGTTCTCGCCAACCCAGGGAACGCTTCGGGGGTCGAACGCGGGTGCAGGGCGTGGACTGCCAGCCGGAACATCAACGCCCGTAACAACATCTGGGGCCATTCGGGCAGGGTGGCCCAGCGGTCGAGTAAACCGTCATCGCCCCCACCCCACGCCAGCGCGTCGACCACGACGACCCCCGCGGCCCAGGTGGCGGGGCGCCAGTAGGGGGTGATGTCGGTGAGGCCGGGGGTGTGGGCGCCGGTGAACAGAACCGTGCCGAAGAGGTCGCCGTGGACGAGTTGGTCGGGGCTGCGGACGGGTTTGCGCAGCGTGGCGAGCTGGCCGATCAGTTCGAGGGAACGCTGGCCGTCGGGGGTGGCGGCGATGGGGACGCCGCCCGCGCGCAGGGTGCGCAGCGGGACCGATTCCCAGGCGGCCCGGTCGGCGGCGACGAACACGTCCACGTCGACCCACGGGGCGACGGGCGGCTGGACCAGGAAGCGGGGGCGTTCCAATTCCGCTGTCGCCTTGTGCAACCGCAGGGAGACCGAGACGACCTCGTCGTGGCGGGGCTCGGGGGCACCGTCCACGAAGGTGTCGGCACGCCAACCGGAGACTACATAGCGTCCGTCGGTGGCGCGGACGGGGCGGGCCACCCGCAGCCCGTCGACCGCCAGGTGTTCACGTACTTTCGCCGACCACGCGGCCCTGGCGTGATCGGCGACGGGGCTGAGCACCACGTCGCCCATGCGCCAGCCACCGTCCCAGTCTCCGAGGGAAACCGGCGTCACTTCGCGAAGCCCGAATGTGGCTCGCACATGCTCGGGAGGTTCGACTGAGGTCACGGCCGTACCGTAACCCCGCGATCACCGCAGGCGACCCAAGGCACGCTGTGATAGTCCACTTTGCGACCTCACCGCAATATGCGATGAGGTCGCAAACCGGCAGCTATCGGGTCAGTAGACCGGAAGCGACGGATCCACCTGCTTGGCCCAGGCCACCACGCCGCCCTGCAGATGCGTCGCGTCGGCGAAACCGGCGCGCTTCAACGCGGCCAGCGCCTCCGCCGACCGGATGCCGGTCTTGCAGTGCAGCACGATCGGCTTGTTCTGCGGCAGTTCGGACAGGGCCTCGCCGGACAGGATGCGGTCCTTGGGGATCAGGGTCGCGCCCGCGATGTGGACGATGTCCCACTCCACCGGCTCGCGCACGTCGATCAGCTCGACCTTGTCGGCATCGAGGAGATCCTTGAGCTCGGCGGCGGTGATGGTCGACCCGGCCGCGGCCGCGGTGCCTTCCTCCGACACCACACCGCAGAACGCGTCGTAGTCGATCAGTTCGGTGATCGGCTCACGCTGCGGATCGCGGCGCAGCTTGATGGTGCGGTAGTTCATGTCCAGTGCGTCGTAGACCATCAGGCGACCGAGCAGCGTCTCACCGATGCCGGTGATCAGCTTGATCGCCTCGGTCACCATCACCGATCCGATCGACGCGCACAGCACGCCCAGCACGCCACCCTCGGCGCAGGAGGGGACCATTCCCGGCGGCGGGGCCTCCGGGTACAGGTCGCGGTAGTTGATGCCGCGCCCGTCGGGGGCGTCTTCCCAGAACACCGAGACCTGGCCCTCGAAGCGGTAGATCGAGCCCCACACGTAGGGCTTGCCCGCGAGGACGGCGGCGTCGTTGACGAGGTAGCGGGTGGCGAAGTTGTCGGTGCCGTCGACGATCAGGTCGTACTCGGCGAACAGCTCCACGGCGTTCTCGGGCTCCAGGCGGATCTTGTGCAGCCGCACGTCGATCCCGGAGTTGATCTCCAGGATGGAATCGCGGGCGCTGTCGGCCTTGGGACGGCCGATGTCGGATTCACCGTGGATGATCTGGCGCTGCAGGTTGGAGGCGTCGACCTCGTCGAACTCGACGATGCCGAGCGTGCCGACACCGGCCGCGGCCAGATAGAGCAGGGCAGGCGAGCCGAGGCCGCCCGCGCCGATCACGAGGACCTTGGCGTTCTTCAACCGCTTCTGACCGTCGACACCGAGATCGGGGATGATCAGGTGCCTGCTGTAGCGAGCGATTTCGTCCTTGGTCAGTTCCGCGGCCGGTTCAACCAGCGGCGGCAACGTCCCTGTGAGAGACACGTGAGAACTCCTGTATCTGAAGGCGGCTGGGCCTGGTGGCCGTTCTGCTGTCTACAACAAGACCCGCCGCGCTGTTCTTCCCGTCCATGGTCCCGCATGGGCGAGGCCACTAGCCGCGCGGGTACGGCCAGGGGTTGAAGCGGCAGGTCTTGCCGTCGGCGGGGACCACGCCGTGGGGGTCGAGCAGGGCGATGTCGTTGTTCTTGGTGCCGAAGGTCTGCTGCATCATGATCGGCGCGAGGCCGCCGTCGGTCTCGCACGGCTGATGGCCGTGATAGCCGATGGCGTGGCCGACCTCGTGGTTGATCTGGTATTGCCGGTAGGAACCGATGTCGCCGTCGAAGGCCAGCGCGCCGCGGACCCAGCGGACCTCCGAGAGCACGACCCGGTCGAGGTCGGCGTTGTAGCACGACGAGTCGATCGGAATCTCGAAGCCGCACGCGGCGCGGGTGCTTTCGCGAGAGGTGAGCGAGAGCCGGAAGTCGGCCGGGCCCGCGTCGATGCGCTGGAAGCCGAACTTGGGGTCGTTGGTCCAGCTCTTCGGGTTGGCCAGGGTGGTCTCCACCATCTTCGCCACGGCGGCGTCGCCACCGAACGGTGCGGTGTCGATGCCGTCCTCGACTTCGACGGTGTAGCGGAACACGCGCTCGGTGCCGGCGCCGACCTGGGCGCTGGTGCCCGGCACCACATGCCAGGTGCCCGCCGCGCGCTCGACGTAGTCGCCGCCCTCCGGCAGCGCGCCCAGCGGCAGATCGGCGGGGAACTTGCCGTCGCCGGGAGGTGCCCCGATGATGCCGGACTGCGCCACCTTGGGACTCAGCGCGCCGAAGCCGGGATCGCTCGGCGGCGGGATCGGCCCGGTGCGCACCGCGTCGACGACGACCAGCACGGTGATGGCGAGCAGCACCGGCAGCGCGTAGGCACGCCACCCGTAGGCGGACACGAATCGACCGAGCGCGCTCTGCTTCTTCGCCTCCCGCTGCGGGCTGCGCGGGCGGCCGTTGTCGTGGTCGGTGGGATCCCAGCGGGCACGCAGCGGCTGGCGGGATCGGTCGGCGGGCTGATAGAGCCCGAGCGGGTCGTAGACCTGCAACTCCCGCCCCTCCTGCGCCGACGTGACAGCACCGGACTCGGAGGGTTGCGTGGAGCGAGCGACATCGCGCCCGCCGTCGGCATGGTCATCCGTCCGGTCGGTCACCCCATCAGATTCTCACAGTGCGCAAATCCGCCGTACGGGCGGCCGGAGGAGATCGCGCGGTTACGGCCCGGCGAACTCCGTGGACTGGTACTACATTTCCAGGGCGAGACGCAGGGCGAACACCGTGCGAGTATCGTTCGTGGGATACCCGACCGCACACCCGGCGGCCCGGGGAATCGACTATAGAGAGCCGAGATGACTGACCTCGTGGACCGCATGCCCTCGCGCCGATCGGTGCCGGAGACGGTCCCGGCCAAACGCGGCACCCGCCTGCCTCGCGACGAGCGCCGCCAGCAGCTGCTGCTCGCCGCCAGCGAGGTCTTCGTCCAGCGCGGCTACCACGCGGCGGGCATGGACGAGATCTCCCAGGTAGCCGGGGTCAGCAAGCCGGTGCTGTACCAGCACTTCGCCAGCAAGCTGGAGCTGTACCTGGCGGTGCTGCAGAACTACGTCGACATCCTGGTGTCGAGCGTGCGCCAGGCGCTGCGCTCCACCACCGACAACAAGCAGCGCGTGCGGGCCGCGGTCGCCGCGTACTTCGATTTCGTCGACAACGAGATGCAGGGCTTCCGCCTCGTCTTCGAATCCGACCTCACCAGCGAACCGCAGGTGCAGCGCCGGGTCGAGCAGGCCACCGAAGCCTGTGTCGACGCGGTGTTCGATCTGGTCGCCCACGACTCGGGTCTCGACCCGTACCGCGCGCGCATCCTTGCCGTCGGCCTCGTCGGCGCCAGCCAGTTCTCGGCGCGCTACTGGCTCGAAGCCGACCGCCCGGTCCCCAAGGACGAAGCCGTCGACACCACGGTGTCGCTGGCCTGGGGTGGCCTCAAGCACGTGCCGCTGACCGCCGCCCAGCGTGCCTACTCCCAGGACCTCTGAGTCCGCAACGACGAAAAATGCCCCGCCATCGGAAATGGCGGGGCATTTTTGTGTTCGCAGCTCAGATCGTGGCGAAGCCGACTCGGCCGACGGCCGGGGAACCGATTTCCACGTAGGCGACCTTCGCGGCCTGGATCAGGAACTTGCGGCCCTTCTCGTCGGTGAGTGACACGACACCGGCGGAGCCGCTCAGCGCATCGGACACCAGCGCCTCGATCTCATCAGGGCTCTGCGCACTGTTGATCACGAGCTCGCGCGGGCTATCCGAAATACCGATCTTGACCTCCACGGCCAACCTCCGAACGTAAGAGTCCTGTGTTGTCAGGTCCCAGGCTAGTGCAGCCCGAACACCACCGCTCCCACACCTGGTGCGCTGTCAGCGAACGGGATCAGGCGGGCTCGATCAGTTCGATCTCGAGTTCGATCTTCACGGTGTCCGACAGCATGCCCGGCATAGCGACGCCGACGCCGAAGTCGGTGCGCTTGATGGCGCCGGTGGCGGAGAAACCCGCGTGCCGGGTGCCGTCGGGGAAGTCGGCGATGCCGCCCCATTCGACGTCGAGGGTCAGCGGCTGGGTGATCGCGCCCAGGGTGGCCTCGCCGGTGACGGTGAAGGTTTCGGCGACCCGGACCGGCTGGGTGGCACGGAAGCTCAGGGTCGGGCGGTTGGCGACGTCGAGGAAGTCGGCCTGGCGGATGTGAGCGTCGCGGTCGGCGTTGCTGGTGTCGAAGGAATCGAGTTCGATGGTGGCGCCGAGGGTGGCCGCGCCCGTTTCATCCACGACGAACTCGGTCTGGAAGCGGGTGAATCCGCCGCGCACCTTGGCGATCCCGAGGTGGCGAATGGTGAACGCGACCGAGGAGTGGGCGGTGTCGAGGGCCCAGGACCCGGTCTTCAGCTGCTGGGTCTGTGTCGAGGAAGTCATACCTCCACCCTGACCGGACTGCGGTCCGTTAACCAGACCGCGGTTATCCTGGTCCTGGCAGGGCGTGGCTGACAGCGCCATGACCGGGCACCATCGAGACATGGTAGGCGCAGATATGGCAGATCATCCCGGCGCTCGTTCGGCATTCGCGGAACTTCTCGTCGCCCGTCGAGCCGAGCTGAATCCGGCCGACGTGGGCCTGCCCGGCGGCGGCAGGCGTCGCACCCCTGGTCTTCGCCGTGAAGAGGTCGCGGTACTGGCCGGTGTCAGTGCCGACTATCTGGCCCGGCTCGAGCAGGGCCGCGACACCAATCCGTCGATGGCGGTCGTCGACGCACTCGCCACCGCCCTGCGGTTCAACGACACCGAGCGTGGCCATTTCGCCTGGCTGGCCCTGACCACCAGCAGCGACGCCCGGTGCCCGAGTACCGCTTTCGATCCCGCCCTCGATCAGGTGCCCCCCGCCCTGCGCGGCGTGCTCGACTCGCTCGACCCCACCCCGGCGTTCGCTCTCGGCCCCCGGGCCACCGTGCTCGCCTGGAACAACGCGTGGTCGGACCTGGCCGCCCCGCTCGGCCTGCTCGACAATCCCGACCTGGTCAACCTGGCCCTGTGGACGTTCCGCCATCCGCTCGCCCGCACCACGGTCACCGACTGGGCCCAGTTCGCCGACCAACTCGCCGACCAGCTCGCCAGAACGCGCCTGCGTCGCCCCGATGACGAACGCGTCGCCGAACTCATCGCCGACCTGTGCGAGGAACCCGAGTTCGCCCGCCGCTGGCAACCCCACCGTCTCGCGGAGGATCTGCCCACCCTGCTCGGCTTCGAACATCCCACCCGAGGCACCATCACCTACACGGTGCAGACGCTGGCGGCCGACAACGATCAACAGGTCGTGATCTGGCTGCCCCGCGAAACCGTCTCCCGCACACCGGAATTGCGCCTCGTCCAGCACCACGCGATCGGCGGCTGATCACCCCCGATCGGCCGGGTACCCGAGTGCCGAACAGCTACAGCCCGAGTTCTGCCATGCGGGCCGCGTGCCGCTGCTGCATGCGGTCGAACAGGGTCGCGATGCCGTTGAGATCGCCGGTGGCGGCGAGGACCAGTTCGGCCAGCTCGTCGCGCTGGGCCATCACGAACTGCGCCTGGGTGATCGCCTCGCCGAGCAGCCTGCGCCCCCACAGCGTGAGGCGGTCGCGCTCGGAGCGGCTGGCCGCCACCGCGCTGCGGACCTCGTCGACCACGAACTGCGAGTGACCGGTCTCGGCGAGGACATCGCGCACCACATCGGAGACCTCGGTGGGTAGCGCGCCCGCGATCTCGGTGTAGAAGTCGGCGGCCAGGCCGTCGGCGACGTAGAACTTCACCATCGACTCGAGCCAGGTCGACGGGTCGGTGGAGGCGTGGTACGAGTCCAGCGCGCCCTGGTACTGCGCCATCGCGGCCTCGGCGTCGGCGCCGCGCTCGGTGAGCGCCGCTTCCAGGGTCTCGAAGTGCGCGAGCTCGGCGGCGGCCATCTTGGCGACGCCGATCCGGCCGCGCAGCGACGGCGCCTGCTTCGCCTCTTCGGCGAGCCGGTAGAACGCGGACAGCTCGCCGTAGGCGAGGACCGCGAACAGCTCCGTCACCCCCGCGTGGTCCGCGGCGAGCGGCTCGGTCGAGAAGAATTCCGGCGCGCTAGAGGTCTGGGCTCCCATGACCGTCAACAATACAGCGTGTCCGAATGCTCTGACCGCCTCCAGACACCGCCCTTCTCGGGCGTCCTCAGCTCATGCCACTAACGTGGTTCGGGCTTCGGTTTCCGCGTCAACCAGACCGGTTTCACCAACACTCACAGAGTGTCGGTCAGATCCGGTCTGTCGGCGGACTTTGGTGACCCGGCCTCCTGCTCGGGGGTCCGGGGATCGTGAGAAGTCTTGGTGAATCATCGGCCATTGCGCGAGGTTGACCGCCGCGTTGTGATCACGATCGCCGCGAAACCCGCACTCGCAGAAGAACACCCGATCCGCCAACGTCAGCGTCGAGTTGATCGCCGTGCAGGCCGAGCATCGTTTACTCGATGGGAACCAACGGTCGGCGACCGTGATCACGCCATCCCGCCATGCTTGCTTGTAGGTCAGCATCCGGGCGAAATCCGCCCATCCAGCATCACTGATCGCCCGCGCCAGCCGACGGTTTCGCACCATCCCCGCCACATGCAGGTCTTCGATTACGAGCCGGTCGTGGGTCTTGACCAGCGTGTTGGCGACCTGATGGGCGAAGTGACGACGAATATTGGCAACCCCGTGATGGTGACGGGCCAGTCTGGTGGTGGCTTGCCGGTGATTATGTGAACCTTTCTGTTTGCGTGATACCGACTTCGCCAGGTGGCGTTGCCTGTCCAGGGCGGCGGCCAAGGGTTTGGGCGCGATGATGCGGGTGACTTCGGCCCCGCCAGCGGTCGCGGCAACAGCGAACACACTCAACCCACGATCTATCCCGACCCAACCATCGTGATCGCCCAGTTCTCGCGGCTGATGACGGTGAGCCGGGTGCAGATCGGAAGCTTCGCAGGTCAGGCTGATCCACCACCGCGCCGCCCGATACGAAACGGTGGCATACAGGATTCTCGCGCGGTCTTTCGTAAGCAGACGCCGCAACCGGCGAGTGTCTGCACGCACCCGGATCGCACCGATCCCGGACAATGTCACCGACCGGGGACTGTCGTTGTCACCGACTCGGATCTTCGTTCGCCCGGTCTTGGAGTGCTTGTTCCGGATCCGGAACGACGGGATGGTCTTGTCCTTCTTCTTGAAACGAGGAAACCCGACCCGCGCACCCGCACGTTTCCCGGCCCTGGAGTCCGAGAACGCTTTCAGGGCATGTCCGCAGTCGACAGCTGCTTCTTCGAACACCTGCTGACAGACCTCAGTCCGCCACGCCAGCCCGGTCACCACCACCTCGGCTGTTCCGCCCGCGTCGACCGCGATCACTCGTCCGGCGGCTTCGGTCCTCTTCCAGGTGTTGAACGCGTTGATCAGATCGAACCCGGTCCACGGCACCCGATGATCCGGTGAGCTCTTACGGAGGCGGAGGGCCGTTGTGACAACATCGAGGCTGCGGTTGAACGCAAACCGAGCAGCTCCTGCATGACGAGCGAGCACCGCGGTTTGCTCGACCGTGGGGTCGAGTTGATACCGGAAGCTCGTATGGCGGCTCATCATCGGCGAGTGTGACACAGAACACCGACATCGAATTGCTCGAGGCCAACCCGACCTAGCTCAGATTCCCCTTGAACTTGGTCCGATCAGTGCTCAGTCGCGTTCGGCCAGGAATTTGTCCAGGTGCGCCCACGTGGTTTCGCGGGCCTCCGGTCCCGTGAGAATGCCGAGGTGACTGCCTGGAACGACCTCGTAGGTGACCGATGACGAGCCCGACAGCGTGCGCAAACCGGCCTCGACAGCGGCCTTGGGGGTGATCACGTCGGACTTGCCGCCGATCAGCAGCACGGGCACGCGCACGTCGGCGAGTTCGATGGTCCGGTCGCGCAGTTCGAGCCTGCCGTTGCCGATGTCGTTGGCCAGCATCATCCGGCCCCACAGCTGGTTGTAGAAGCGGCCGGGGTAGCCGGGCATGGCGGCCTGGAAACGGTCGATGGATTCCATCTTGGCCAGGGTCCCGGTATTCGCGATATTGCTGGCGATGAACCTCGGACGCGCCAGTTCACGGTCGTAGGCGGCGAGCCGGTAGGCCAGTTTGGTCAGCGGTGCCGGAATGCCGCCCGCGGCACGGACAACCGTGGTGGAGCCCCAGCCGCCGGTGAGGCCGGCGACCGCGCGCAGCTGCGGAATTCCGAGCATCTTGTCGTAGTCGAGCGGCGGGCCGACACCGGTGACCGAGCGGATCGGCAGTTCCGGGTTCGCGGCTGCGGTGAGCAGCGAGAACATGCCGCCGACGGACCAGCCGATCAGGTCGACCGGGGCGCCGCCGCGATCGGCGCTCACGCGCAGGATCGCCTCGGGCAGGATGTCGAGGACCCAGTCCTCGAAGCCCATCCGGCGATCGGCGAAAGAGATGTCGCCGTAGTCGATCAGGTAGGGCGCACGGCCGGTCTCCACCAGGTACCGGGCCAGGCTCTGGTCGCGACGCAGGTCGAAGCAGGTGGCGGGCGCGGCCAGCGGCGGCACCAGCAACACCGCGGAATCGCTTGCCGCAGACTGGAATTCGGTATCGTAGCGACGCAGCAGACGATGCGGCTCGTCCCACAGCACGGTCGAGGGCGCCGGGTCGACGGGCTCGATGCCTGCGCCGAAGCTCAGCGCCCACGCGTTGCGCGCGGCAGTGGTGACGGTGTCGGTGATACTCACGACTAGAAATGTCTCACACACAGTACCGCCGGTACCAGTGAGCTCGATTACACCGGTGGACACGCGCGAAATCCGGCACCGATGAATTGCGCTGCGACACACCACCGGTGCTGAGGTAATCCCGTGGCGAGCCCGTTTTCGCGCGGCATTCAACCACGTCGAAATTCGGATTCCGCAGAATATCACGCTACAATCTCCGTGGACAACGCTAGTTTCGACGCCCGGACATACTCCGCGGCGTGGCACTCCACCGGCGCACAGCGCGGGCGGACAGCGGCGTTGCCCAGACAGCAATGTCGAAGAAAATGTGCGCGCAACGAATCCGCATCACCGCAGCGCCGCGCCGATGACACCGTCTCGACGACCACGCATAACGCCTGGTCGGCGATGGTTATCCGGCGCCGGCCCGGTGAATATCACAGGCGGGTATGTGGTCGTCGCGGGCCGACCGGCCCGCCCCACCTCGTGCGTGCGAGATGCAATGACGAGGAAGGCACGAACACTGAGCAAGATCACTGTCGAACAGGAACCCGGTTTGGCCGACACACTCCTGACGGCCGAACTGGACAACACCCACATCCCGCCGAGTTTCGCCGAATTGGGCGTGCGCGAAGAAATCGTGCGCGCACTCGGTGAGATCGGGATCGAACGCACCTTCGCGATTCAGGAACTGACCCTGCCGCTGGCACTGGCCGGCGAGGATCTCATCGGCCAGGCCCGCACCGGCATGGGCAAGACCTTCGGTTTCGGCGTGCCGCTGCTGCACCGCATCGCCACCGCCGACACCGGCACCACCCCGCTCGACGGCACCCCGCGCGCGCTGGTGATCGTGCCGACGCGCGAGCTGTGCATCCAGGTCACCAAGGACCTGGAGAACGCGAGCAAGTACCTGACCAACCACCAGGGTTCGCTGAAGGTCGCCGCCATCTACGGTGGCCGCCCGTACGACACCCAGATCGCCGCACTGCGCGACGGCGTCGACGTGGTCGTCGGCACCCCCGGTCGCCTGCTGGATCTGGCGAACCAGAACCACCTGATCCTGGGCAAGATCGGCGTGCTCGTCCTCGACGAGGCCGACGAGATGCTCGACCTGGGCTTCCTGCCCGATATCGAGCGCATCCTGTCGATGGTGCCGGACAAGCGTCAGACGATGCTGTTCTCGGCCACCATGCCCGGCCCGATCATCACCCTCGCCCGCACCTTCCTGACCAGGCCGACCCACATCCGCGCCGAGCTCGCCAACGACTCCGCCGTGCACGATCGCACCGCGCAGTTCGTCTACCGGGCCCACGCGATGGACAAGGCCGAACTGGTCGCGCGCGTGCTGCAGGCGGAGTCCCGCGGCGCGACGATGATCTTCACCCGCACCAAGCGCACCGCGCAGAAGGTGGCCGACGATCTCGCCGAGCGTGGTTTCAATGTCGGCGCCGTGCACGGCGACCTCGGTCAGATCGCCCGCGAGAAGGCGCTGACCAAGTTCCGCAAGGGCGCCATCGACGTGCTCGTCGCCACCGATGTCGCCGCGCGCGGTATCGACATCGACGACGTCACCCACGTCATCAACTACCAGTGCCCCGAGGACGAGAAGACCTACGTGCACCGGATCGGCCGCACCGGCCGCGCCGGCCGCACCGGTGTCGCGATCACCCTCATCGATTGGGACGAACTGCACCGCTGGGAGTCGATCAACAAGGCGCTCGGCCTGAACATGGCCGACCCCGCCGAGACCTACTCGCGCTCCCCCCACCTCTACAGCGACCTCGGCATCCCCGAGGGCATCACCGGTGTGATCCGCAAGCCCGCGGCCCCCACCCGTGACGACGACGCCGTAGTCGAGGAGCGCACCGAGCGCCCCAAGTCCTCCCGCAGCCGCCGCCGCACCCGCGGTGGCAAAGCCGACACCGAGGGCACCGAGTCGACCACGACCACCGAGCCGGCCGACAACGCCGACGAAGCGTCCGACGGCGACAAGCCCGCCCGCCGCAGGCGCCGCCGCCGCAAGCCCGCCGAGGCCGGCGAAGCAGCGACCACCGAGTCGAGCGAGCCCGCCACCGACGCCCCCGAATCGGCCCCGGCCGACAACGACGGCGACGACACGGCCAAGCCGGCCCGCCGCAGGCGCCGCCGCAAGCCCGCGGAACCCACCGTCTCCGACGCGGCCGCCACCGTAGACGCCTGACCCGACCCCGGGGAGGGCGCTTCACCCCGCCCTCCCACGGCCACAGCCATGGCACCCCGAATCCGCCATGACAGCACTCCCAGCCCCGCCCCCGCGACCCCTAGGGAGCGGCGGCCACCCCTCAGGGCCGCGGACACGCGCGCGCCAGCGCGCCGACAAACACAGTCGAACCGACCTGGGACTACCGAAGCCCGATTCCCCACCCCAGAACCCGTCACCCCCGCACACGACGGCGAACTCGGCCCAGTGATGCCGATCGGCTAGTGTCGCCTTCGTGCTCGCACCCGAACGGCGGACGCGCGCCGATATCTTCGTAGCAGTCGCGATCGCCGTCACCCTCGTGGTGGCGGCGTTCGTCGTATGGGCGCGCGCCGATGCCACCGGAACGGATTCGGTGACGGCGGCCTCCCCCGCCCCCACCGTCACCGCGGCCACCCAGCTGCCCACCACCTTGCGCGAGCAGTGGCACGCCGCCGACGAGTCGAGCAGGCGCGCGCTCACGTCGGGCAATGTGGTGGTGACCGGCGATCACGGCACCGTGAGTGGGCGCGATCCGCTCACCGGCAATCAGCTGTGGTGGTATCGCCGGGATATGCCGCTGTGCGGGGTCGAGTCGCAGTTCGGGACCGTGATCGCGACCTATCGCGATCAGCGTGGGTGCAGCCAGTCCGTGATGCTCGAGGCCGATACCGGTGCGCGCCGGGTCGCGCGCAGCAGCTACATGGACGACGAGATCCGTGTCAGCGGTGACGGCACCTACCTGCTGGCGCTCGGCGCGAACCGGCTGGAGATGTGGCGTTCAGATCTGGTACGCACGCTCGAGTACGGCTACGTGGATGCCCCGGTGAATCCGAACACCCAGCCGCGCAACGGATGTGCCCTGCGGTCGGCCGCGTCGAGTTCTTCGCGACTGGCCGTGCTCGAGCGCTGCCCGGGTGACGCGACCGACCGGCTGACCGTGCTCAACCCGGCGCCGAAGGAATCGACCGCCCCCGAGGAATACGGCTCGCGGGTGCTCACCGCACCGGGTGCCGACGCGCCGCAGATGCGGGTGATCGCGGTGTCGGACAACAAGATCGCGGTCTACTACCCGCCGACGCCCGCGACCGCCACCGGCCTCGGGCTGCCGGCCAGGATCGCCGTGCACGACGGCACCGGCAACGAGATCGCGACCTACCAGCTCGCCGCCCCGTGGGACGAGCGCACCACGGTGACCCGCCTCGGCTCGGCCATCTACGTCTTCACCGGCAACAGCCTGATCGCCTTGAGCTCCAGCTCATTACAGCCGGTCTGGACGGTGCGCGACGCTCTCGGCACCCCCGCCCTGATGGCGGGCAGGCTGCTGGTCCCGGTCCCCGACGGGCAGCTCGCGGTGGACAGCGGCAACGGCGCGACCGTCGCCCAGATCCCGCTCGCGCGCACCGACTACCGCGGCGACACCATCTCCACCGCCGTCCTGGGCAACACGGTCTTCGAACGCCGCGGCGGACAGCTCTACGCGCTCGGCTGAACCCGCACTGCCATGATGGAACCATGTCCACACCCGATGCCCGCCTGGTCCTGCTGCGCCACGGCGAAACCGAGTGGTCGAGTCAGCGCAAGCACACCAGCTTCACCGACTTGCCGCTGACCGAGCTGGGCGAAACCCAGGCCGTCGCGGCCGGGCTGGTGCTGAAATCCCTCGACCTGCGCGATCCGCTGTGCTTCACCAGTCCGCGGCTGAGGGCGAGACACACCGCCGAACTGGCAGGTCTGTCGCCGATCGAGGTCGACGACGATCTGGTCGAGTGGAACTACGGCGAGTACGAGGGCATCACGACCGCGCAGATCCGCGAGACCGTCCCCGGCTGGACGGTGTGGACCGCGCCCGTGCCCGGCGGGGAGACGGCCGAACAGGTGGGCGCCAGGGCCGATCGGGTACTCGCCCGGGCGGAGCCGGAGCTGGCGCGGCGCGACGTGGTCCTGGTCGGTCACGGGCACTTCTCGCGGGTGCTGATCGCGCGCTGGGCGGAGTTCGCGGTGCGTGAGGGACGCCGCTTCGCGATGTCGACCGGTGCGGTGAGTGTGCTCGGCTTCGACCACGACGCCCGCTCCATCTGGGGCCACAACCTGACGACCCGCACCGAGCCGATCGAAGGAGTCCACCGATGAGCGCATTCGTCCGCCGCGCCACCCCCGCCGACGTGCCGGCGATGGTCGGGCTCGTCCACGATCTGGCCGAGTACGAGAAGGCTCCCGCCGAGTGCACGCTCACCCCGGAGCAGTTGCGGTCCGCGCTGTTCGGGCCTGCCCCCGCGCTCTTCGCGCATGTCGCCGAGAACGATGGTGACGTGGTCGGCTGTGCCATCTGGTTCCTGAACTACTCCACCTGGGACGGCGTGCACGGCATCTACCTGGAGGACCTGTACGTGCGACCCGAGACCCGCGGTACGGGGCTCGGCCGCGCCTTGATCGCGGCGCTGGCCGCCGAAGCGGTCGAACACGGCTACAGCCGGGTGTCGTGGTCGGTGCTCACCTGGAACACACCGTCGATCGAGTTCTACCGATCTCTCGGCGCCGCACCGCAAGACGAGTGGATCGGCTATCGACTCGCCGGTGCCGAACTGTCGGCGCTGGCCGCCACCGCGAGCTGAACCGTGCGCATCGCGTTGCCCCACGATTGGCCACGGACACCCGACGAGGCGATCGCCCTCCAGGACGAACTCCGCCCTTCGGTATCCACCGAAAACCCCGCGCCGCCGCAATTTTCGACGGCGGCCGGAATTGATTCGGCGTATGCCGACGACGGCACCGTCGCGACGGCCGCGGTAATTATCGACATCGCCACCATGGAAACGGTGGAATCAGCAGTAGCACACGGCATTTCGGAATTCCCTTATGTGCCTGGGCTACTCGCGTTCCGGGAGCTGCCCGCAACGGTTGCCGCATTGGAAAAGCTCACTGTCACACCGGATCTACTCGTGTGTGACGCACAGGGTGTGGCGCATCCCCGGCGTTTCGGATTGGCGTGTCACGTCGGATTGCTCACCGGAATTCCGACCATCGGTGTCGCCAAATCGGTGTGGGGCGAATACCGCGCGCCGGGGCCGCGCCGCGGTGACGCCAGCGACGTGACGATCGACGGCGAGGTCGTCGGTCGCGCGCTGCGCACGCGCGACGAGGTGAAGCCACTGTTCGTCTCGGTCGGCCACCGCATCGACCTCGACACCGCCTGCGACCGGGTACTTGCCCTCACGCGGGGTTTCCGGCAACCCGAGACCACCCGCCGAGCCGACCACCTGTGCCGCCAGGCACTGCGCGCGGCCACGGCCTGACCTACGGACGCTCGTCGTCCTCGGGGATCTCGCCGTAGTCCTGGGCCATGAATCGACTCGTGGCGGGGGCGAACAGCGCGGCCAATCCGGCGACCGCCACGAGCCCGAGCAAGCTTCCCCACAGCGGCTGATGTGAGTCGGTCAGCAACGACCAGGCCACCGGCAACAGCAACACGTTCGCGATGACCGCGATGGCCCGCCCCCAGCGTTTGCCGCGCAGCAGCCCGATGCCCGCGGCGAGCACCCCGCCGAACAGCACCCCGAACCAGATCGCGGTGCCGACCCCGCTGGCCGCGGACTGATCGTGTCCGGTCAGCGCCCGCACGATCAGCACGATCGCGGTCACCACCCCGGCCAGCCCCTCCAGCGAAACCAGCCCACCGGCCACCCGCACTGTCGTCGGGATACCGGTCGGCACCTGGTCGCCGCCCTCGCGCTGGTCACCGTCTGTCACGTCCTGCTCTGCCACGTGCCCAGCCTACGACGACGTGTCGTGGCGCCCGGCGCGCGCCGGGTGTTCGCCCGCGCGCACTACCCTCGGCACTGTGCGGACGTTGCTCATTGTCAATCCCAATGCCACCTCGACGACCCCGGCCACCCGGGATCTGCTCGCTCACGCCTTGGAGAGCCGAACGCAGCTGACCGTTGCGCACACCCAGCATCGCGGCCACGCGGCCGAACTGGCCCAGTGGGCATCGACGCAGGAGATGGACCTGATCGTCGTGCACGGTGGCGATGGGACGGTCAACGAGACCATCAACGGCTTCCTGCCGGTGCCCCAGGTCGGCGACGACCAGGTGTGGCTCCCACGTCTCGGGATCATCCCGGGCGGCTCGGCGAACGTCTTCGCCCGCGCGCTCGGCATCTCCCCCGATCCGGTGACAGCAACCAACCAGCTCATCGATCTGCTGGCGCGCGATGCCGACCGCCGGATCGGGCTCGGTCTCGCCGACGACCGATGGTTCACCTTCAGCGCGGGCGTCGGCCTCGACGCCGATGTGTGCGAGTCGATCGACACCGCGCGCGCCAAGGGCCGCAAGGCGACGCCCGCGCGCTATCTGCGTACCACGGTCCGGCAGTTCTTCCGGGCTCGGCGGCAGGATCCGAGCGTCACCCTCGAGGTAACAGGACGGGATCCGGTCGAGGAGGTCTATTACGCCTTCGTCACGAATTCGAGTCCGTGGACCTATCTCGAGGACCGCCCGATTCGCACGAATCCCACCACCACCTTCGAATCGGGCCTCGGCGTGTTCGCGGTGCGGTCGATGAGTGTGACCCGCACACTGCTGCTTGCGCGGCAGTTGCTGGCCGAGAATGGAAACCCCAAGTCGCCCATACTTTTCCGCGCCGACGACGTGCCGTCCGTGCGAATCGAGACGGGCCAGGAGATCGGCCTGCAAATCGATGGCGACTTCATCGGAAAACGCAAGATGGTGCATTTCACATCCGTCCCCAGCGTGCTCGACGTGGTGGCACCCAAGCCGTCCTGACCACCGGACGGCAAGAAAAATCTCCTGGTTGCGCTGCGAAAACCCGGAGACGCGAGTACAAAGGACCGGGCAGGTTCCCCTTGTGGGGGCCTAGAGCGTGATCTCCCCCACGGTGCGCCGGAGACCTATTGACATCTACGGTGATCGTGAAAGCATTCACAAGCAACCGTGCGGAAACATTCGAGTCGCACAAGTGAACGATCCACTAACTACAGGCGCCCTTTGTGGCGCCCTCGCAAAGGAGCAGAGGAATGGACTGGCGCCACAAGGCCATCTGTCGCGATGAGGACCCCGAACTGTTCTTCCCGGTGGGTAACAGTGGTCCTGCGCTCGCGCAGATTGCCGATGCCAAGCTGGTCTGCGCCCGCTGCCCCGTCACGGCCGATTGCCTGTCATGGGCCCTCAAGTCCGGACAGGATGCCGGCGTGTGGGGTGGAATGAGCGAAGACGAGCGTCGCGCGCTCAAGCGGCGCAACGCGCGCACCCGTACGCGTACCTCCGTCTGAATCGACGGACCTGGCGTTGCCGGGCCATCAGCCCCGGTCCGGTAACGCATGTGTGAGAACCCGGCACCTTCACGGTGCCGGGTTTATTGTTGCCCACCTGAGGTTTCCGTAGCCTCAGCGCCCGGAACGGCGGCCGAGCGGAACCCGCAACACCGCGTCGGTGCCCACATCGGCACCCGGATGCAAGCCGATCGAGCCACCCAGTTCCGAGGTCACCAGGGTGCGCACGATCTGCAAACCCAACCGGTCGGAACCTTCCAGACTGAACCCTGACGGCAGGCCACGGCCGTCGTCGGAGATGATCACGTCGAGCCAGCGAGCCGACCGTTCCGAGCGAATCGTCACGGTACCGTTCTCCCCCGCGTCGAAGGCGTGCTCGATCGCGTTCTGCACCAGTTCCGTCAAGACCATCACCAGCGGCGTCGCCCGTTCGGCGGAGAACACCCCGAGCGAACCCGCGCGGCGCACCTTGATCCGCGCGGTGTGCACCGTCGCCACATCGGCCATGATCGGCAGCAGCCGGTCGATGACCTCGTCGAGGTCGACTTCCTCGTCCACCGACATCGACAGCATCTCGTGCACCGAGGCGATGGAGGTGACCCGTCGCACCGATTCCGTCAGTGCCACTTGAGCTTCCGGGTTCTCGGTGCGGCGCGCCTGTAATCGCAGCAGCGCCGCCACGGTCTGCAGATTGTTCTTCACCCGGTGGTGGATCTCACGGATCGTGGCGTCCTTGCTCAACAGCGCGCGATCGCGCCGCTTCACCTCGGTGACATCGCGCACCAGCACCGCGGGCCCGGCCAGTTCCCCGCCCGGACGCAGCACCAGGGTGCGCAACAGCACCGTCGCCCCGCGCGCCTCGACCTCCATCCGGCGCCCGGTTCGCCCGGCGAGCGCGGCCTGGATATCGGCCACCACTTCCTGGGCGTCGAACGGATCGGTGATCAGCGAGCGGGTGGTCACCGCGAGATCCTGGCCGACGAGATCGGCCTGCATCCCCATCCGGTGATAGGCCGAGAGCGCGTTCGGGCTCGCGTAGACGACGATGCCGTCGGTATCGAGGCGGATGAATCCGTCGCCCGCGCGCGGGCTGGAATGCGTGGCCGCCCGATCCTCGGGCGTCGGGAAACTGCCGTCGGCGATCATCTGGCACAGATCGTCGGCGCACGACACATACGCCGTTTCGAGGGTGCTGCGGACCCGCGAGCGCGCCAGGTCGGAATCGCGGCTGAGCACGGCGATCACATCGTCGCCGCAGCGCACCGGAATCGCTTCGCGCACCGCGTGCACCGGGCTCGGGTGATAGACCCCGCTCACCTCGACCTCGGTGTCGGTGCGCACCGTGTGTCCGCTGAGCAGGGCATCGAAGACCTGCGGGAAGTCGGTGCGCGAGGCGGTGGTGTCGACCTTGTCGTCGAGATGCACGGTCGGCGCGGTCGTGGGCCGGATCTGGGCCACACACACCACATCGGAACCGTCGACGACCGGGCCCGCGCCCACCCACAGCAGCAGATCGGAGAACGAGAGGTCGGCGAGCAACTGCCAATCGCCCACCACCCGTTGCAGATGGTCCACGGCGATGCCGGGAAGGTCGGTGTGTTCGGCCAGGAGCTCGCTCAGTGTTGCCACGCTGGATCTACCGCTTCGTTGCTCGGGTGAGTTACGCGATGGTGGCGATGAGGTCGCCCGCCTGGAGAACCTGGCCCGGGCTGACGTCGACCGACGTGATGTCGCCCTCGACCTCGGTGAGCACCGGGATCTCCATCTTCATCGATTCCAGCAGCACCAGTGTCTGGTCGACCCGGACGTGTTCGCCCACGGTGACCTCGACAGCGAGCACGGTCGAGACCATCTCCGCGCGCACTTCTTCAGGCATGGCACCCCTTCGTTAGTATCCGCCGAAGCTACAGCCAACCACACGTGAAACAATGGCTCTCGACCAGACAGAGAAGGGAGCTCCCATGGGTAAGCGTGGACGTAAGAAGCGCAGCCGCAAGGGCAACGCCGCAAACCACGGCAAGCGTCCTAACGCTTGAGTCGTGCCGCTGCGCACAGACGACAACAGCACGCTCTCAGAAGCTACTGAGAGCGTGCTGTTTCCGTATCCGGGCTGATCAGCCTTCGGTGGTCTCGATCCTGGTCACCGAGATCGTCCGGTGGATCTCCAGCTTCAGCCGGTCGCGCAGGCCTTCGGGAGCGTGCTCGCCACCGCATTTGCGGCTGAGCAGACCCTTGATCTTCTCCTCGATGCCATAGGCCTCGATGCACGGGCTGCAGTGGTCCATGTGCTCCTGCAAGCGCTGCCGAGTGGCCTGATCGCACTCGTTGTCGAGCATGAGCCACACATCCGCGAGGACCGCGGTGCAGTCCATGTCGAGATCGGGATCGTCACTCACTTGACTACCTCCTGGCGTTCCCCACGGTCGAATCCACGTTCGCGCGCCACATCGGCGAGCAGGCCCTTGAGCTGCTTGCGTCCACGGTGCAGCCGAGACATCACGGTACCGATGGGGGTGCCCATGATGTCGGCGATTTCCTTGTACGGGAAGCCTTCGACATCGGCGTAGTACACCGCCATCCGGAATTCCTCCGGCAGCTGCTGTAGCGCGGACTTGATCTGGTCGTCGGGCAGGGCGTCCAGCGCCTCCACCTCGGCCGAGCGCAGACCCACCGAGGAGTGCTCGGCGGTGGCCGCCAGCTGCCAGTCGGTGATCTCGTCGGTCGGGTACTGCGCGGGCTGGCGCTGCTTCTTGCGGTAGGAGTTGATGTAGGTGTTGGTCAGGATCCGGTACAGCCAGGCACGCAGATTGGTGCCTTCCCGGAACGACTTGAACCCCTGGAACGCCTTCACGAACGTCTCCTGCACCAGGTCCTCGGCATCGGCCGGGTTCCTGGTCATCCGCAGGGCGGCGCCGTAGAGCTGGTCGATCATCGGGAGCGCATCGCGCTCGAACCGGGCCGCCAGCTCGGCTTCGTCGACTTCCGTGCCGGACGCACCGTCGGACACCACGTCGTCGTCGCTCGTCACACCAATCCCTTCGATCGCCGTAGTAGCCGAATCTACCGGCACGACGGAATCGACTGGCAATCGCGCACCCCGTGGCAGGACAGGACGCTCCTCGAGCAGCAGTGTCACTATCTCTCCTTCACGTCGTCTCTGGCCGCGTTGGCTTGTCACTTGTGTGCAACATGCACCCCCGCATTCGTGTTCCCACACCGGCGGAAATCTGGTTGCCGGACCGGGCGTGGCCGCGATTAAGGTGACCGCTTATGTCGACTCCCGCGATCAAGGCCCTCAGCGGTATCGCGCACACGGTGCATTCCTATTCCCACGATCCACGCGCCGACTCCTATGGCGACGAGGCCGTCGACGCACTCGGCGACGAACTGGGAGTGCGAGCCGAGCAGATCTTCAAGACACTGGTGATCGAACTCTCATCCGGCACGCTCGCGGTGGCCGTTCTGCCGGTGCCCGCGCGGCTGTCGTTGAAGGCGGCGGCCGCCGCGCTCGGCGCGCCGAAGGCGAGCATGGCCGACAAGACCAAGGCCGAGCGCACCACCGGCTATGTGCTGGGCGGGGTTTCGCCGCTGGGTCAGCGCAAGAAGTTGCCCACTGTTGTCGACGCCTCCGCGCTCGACTGGGATCGGGTGCTGTGCAGCGCGGGCAAACGCGGGCTCGAAATCGAGTTGGCGCCCGCGGATCTGGTGCGTGCCTGCGCGGCCGTCACCGCCCCGATCACCAGCTGAGGCAATCCGGTCGGCGCCTCGTTCCGAATCACTTCGACGCATTCTGCGCCCGGTACGACCGATTCGACCCGAGGATGTGATGCGAAAATGTCCGCTCGTTCGACGATCGCCGCCCTGTCCGGTGCCCTGGTAATCACTTTCGGCGCTGCCGCTATAGCTCCGGCCACCGCGGTTCCGCAGGTGGTTCCGCCGTCGCAGGCCGAGCCCGGCGACTATCCGCTCAACGGCCAGGGCACCACGCCGAAGAGTTCGCCGAAGACCGCACCCGAGACCGACGAGAAGGCCGAGAAGGCCGAAAAGCTCGGCGGTGGGGTCGCCACCGAGGTGATCGATCTGATCACGGGAGTCATCAAGTGCGGGTTGAACATCGCCACCGACTCGGTGCCCTGCTCGCTCTGAGGAACTGCTACCCGAGGCCGGGCACGATCACAACACTGTGGTCTGCCCGGCCTTGTCGTCTCATGACCCGTCGGGCACCAGGAGTTCGGGCCCGTTGTTGCGCACATTGTTGACCAGGGTGGAGACCGGGCGCGCCACGATCGTCGCCAGCTCCGCCTGCGAGGGCGGTCGCAGCAGATCGGCGGGCGCCGGGTGATCCGGGTCGAGCCAGGCGTCCCAGTGTTCGCGCGGCATCGGCAACGGCATCCGGTCGTGGATGCCGGCCAGCTCGCCGCTCGCGTCGGTGGTCAGGATCGTGCACGACATGAGCGGCTCGGCATCGGGCAGGCTGCGGTCCCGCCAGACCGACCAGAGCCCGGCCATATAGAGCAGGGAACCGTCACTGTGCGACATATAGAAGGGCCGCTTCACCGCCTTGCCCTTGCCGGTCGGTGACGGCTCGACCAGCCACTCGTACCAGCCGTCCATCGGCACGAGGCAGCGCTTGTGCTTGGCCGAATCGCGGAACGAGGGCGCGGTGGTCGCCTTGTCGGCGCGCGCGTTGAACAGCGGTTTCCCCTTGGCGGGCACGCCGGGTTCGGCCGCCTTGGTCCAGTGCGGGATCAGGCCCCAGCGCATCCGCCGGATCCGCAGCCGCGGATCGTCGTCGGGTTCGCCGTGCGCGTGCCGCTCCACGACCGTGAGCACCTGCGTGGTCGGCGCGACGTTGTAGCTGACGGCGGCGTCCGGCTCGTCGAGCCCCGTCTCGTCGACAGCGTCCAGTTCGGCCGCCAACCGGCCCGGATTCGTGGTCGTCGCATATCGTCCACACATAAAGGTCAAGATACGCGCGGGCACCGACATCAGGCGCCGCCGACGACGCCACCCCACGCCGAAAAAGCGCACCACCGGTGCGTCCGAACCGCACATAAGCGAAGATGGGGACGTGAGTTTCTGGCCTGCGCCCCATATCGAGGTCCCCGTCCACGCGACCGTGACCCTGCCCGGATCGAAGTCCATCACCAACCGCGCGCTCATCCTGGCCGCACTGGCCGATGGGCCGTCCACGCTCACCGGCGCCCTGCGCAGCCGCGACACCGATCTGATGATCGGGGCCCTGCGCGCCCTCGGCACCGAGATCACCGGCGACGCCGAGATCCTCGAGATCACCCCGGCGCCCCTGCGCAGTGCCGCTGTCGACTGCGGGCTGGCGGGCACCATCATGCGATTCCTGCCGCCCGCCGCCGCACTCGCCACGGGCGATGTCGCGTTCTTCGGCGACGAGCAGGCGAAGTTGCGCCCGCTGTCCACCATTCTCGACGCCCTGCGCAAGCTCGGTCTCGATGTCGACGGTGACGCGCTGCCCTTCGTCGTACACGGCACCGGCGCGCTGCGCGGCGGCACCGTCACCATCGACGCGTCGGGTTCCTCGCAGTTCGTGTCGGGGCTGCTGCTCTCGGCCGCCCGCTTCGACGAGGGCATCACCGTCCACCACGACGGCAAGGCACTGCCGTCGATGCCGCACATCGAGATGACGGTCGAGATGCTGCGCCGCGCCGATGTGGCCGTGCAGACCCCGGCCGATTCCGGCAACGCCCAGACCTGGACCGTGGCGCCCGGCCCGATCCGCGCGGTCGACTGGGACATCGAGCCCGACCTGTCCAACGCCACCCCGTTCCTGGCGGCGGCCGCGGTGACCGGCGGCGAGGTGAGCATCCCGATGTGGCCGCGCGGCACCACCCAGCCCGGTGACGTGATCCGCGAGATCCTCGTCCGGATGGGCGCCGAGGCCCGCATCTTCGACGGCATCCTCACCGTGCACGGTCCGGAACGCCTGGCGGGCATCGACATCGACCTGCACGATGTCGGCGAACTCACCCCCACCGTCGCCGCGCTGGCCGCACTGGCCGATTCTCCCTCGCGGCTGCGTGGCATCGCCCACCTGCGCGGACACGAAACAGACCGGCTCGCAGCACTTTCCGCCGAGATCAATCGTCTCGGCGGCAATGTCACCGAGACCGAGGACGGCCTCGAGATCGTGCCCACCCCGCTGCACGGCGGACAGTGGCACTCCTACGCCGATCACCGGATGGCCACCGCCGGCGCGATTCTGGGCCTGCGCGTGCCGGGGGTGGAGATCGAGGACATCGGCACCACCGCCAAGACCCTGCCGACCTTCGTCGCACTGTGGGAGCAGATGCTGGCTCCCGCGTTATCCAGTGACGGAGTGGCGCGCTGAGCCGCCAGGGGCGATCCTCAGCCAGCTACGACGAATCCGACGTCCGGGTACGCCCGGGTAAGGCGTCGTCGCGTCCCCGCACCAAGACCCGTCCCCAGCACGCCGACGCCGAGCCCGCCATGGTGGTGGCCGTCGACCGCGGCCGCTGGGGTTGCGTGCTCGACGGGGACGCCGACCGGCGCATCGTCGCCATGCGCGCCCGTGAACTGGGCCGCACCCCGATCGTCGTGGGCGATCAGGTCGACGTGGTCGGCGACCTCACCGGCAGGCCCGACAGCCTGGCCAGGATCGTGCGGGTGAGCGAGCGCAGCACCGTGCTGCGCCGCACCGCCGACGACACCGATCCGTTCGAACGCATCGTCGTCGCCAATGCCCAGCAGTTGTTCATCGTGGTGGCGCTGGCCGATCCGCCGCCGCGCACCGGTTTCGTCGAGCGGGCGATGGTGGCCGCCTACGCCGGTGGGCTGGAACCGATTCTGGTGCTCACCAAACGCGACCTGGTCTCGGAATCCGAATTCGCTTCCGCCTTCGACGGTCTCGATCTGAAGATCCTCTACGCGGGCATCGACGATCCGATGGAGCCGGTGCTGGAGATCTTGAACGACCGGCTCACCGCGCTGATCGGGCACTCCGGTGTCGGTAAGTCGACGATGGTGAATCGTCTGGTGCCCGATGCCTATCGGGCGGTGGGCGAGGTGTCCGGCGTCGGCAAGGGCAAGCACACCTCCACCCAGTCGGTGGCGCTACCGCTACCCGAAGGCGGCTGGGTGATCGACACCCCGGGCGTGCGTTCGTTCGGCCTCGCCCACATCACGCCCGACGATGTGATCGCCTCGTTCACCGACCTCGCCGGTGCCATCGAGGACTGTCCGCGCGGCTGTACCCATCTCGGGCCGCCTGCCGATCCGGAATGCGCGCTCGATCAGCTGCCCGGCACGGAACGGCGGGTCGCCGCGATTCGCACGCTGCTGACCGCCCTGATCGCCAACGATGCTTGGTAGCAACCGATTCCGTGCCGGGTGACGCTCAGAAGCTGAACGACCCCGTGTCGACCCCGCCGCCACCGCCGCCACCGTCGGTCGGCACCTCGGCCACGGTCACCGTCGCGGTGCTCGACGAACCCGCCACTCCGCTGCGCCCGGAGAAGGCCGCGCCGATGCTGTAGGCACCCGGGGCGCCCGGCGTCCAGACGATGCTCGCCTTGCCGTTCGCGCCGACCGGGATGTCGCCGAGCACGTTGTCGCCCGCCTTGAACTGGATCGTGCCGCCCGCCGCGGCCGGGGTCACGCTCGCTTCCAGCGTGACGGCTTTGCCGACCTGCGCACCCGACACCGCGGTGATGGCGGTGCTGGACACGGCGTCGCCCGACACTGTGATGGCCGGTCCCTTGGCCTGGTAGATGCCGTCGCCGAGAGACCCGCCGTAGTGCATCGAGGTCGGCAGCGGGGTGTCGCGGGCGCAGTTCACGCCGACCTTGTACTGGATCTCGAAGGTCTGCGACTTCGGCGAGATATTCGGGTACACCGGGTATTTGGTGATGCCGAACTCGGCGCGGATCCAGTCCGACGACGACGTGTCGATCGAGACCGCGTCACCCGACATCTTCGCCGAGCCCGCGACCGGCGTCAGGCACGCCGGGTGCAGGTCCTTGATCGAGTAGATGTATTCCACCGGGATGCCGGTACGTTCGAACTTCGTGGTCACGGTGACCGTGTCGCCGACCACCGGGTTGGTGTTCGATACCGTTCGGGTGAAATGGCTGTTGCCGTCATCCCAGGTGATCGATCCCGGAGCGGCTACGGCCGAGCCGGGAAACGCCGTCATCGCCAGCCCCGCCGCGGCGGCGAAAACGGCCGCGCGCTGCACTCTTCTGTCCACCATCATCTGTCTCCAACTACGTGCCGGACGCCCTCGACGTCGTCGAGGCGCTGATACGCCCGAGTGGCGAGCAGTAGATCACGCCATGGTCCCCGGCGGATCCAAATCCGAAATAGATCTCGTTCAGATTTCGAATTCGACTCGCGTTCGCTCGCGTTCACAACCACGACACTGTCCGCCGGTACCGTCATCCCCATGAAGCCACCGGCGATCGGTTACCTGCGCCGCGACATCTCGGGTGTCGCCCAGTCCTGGGACGAAACGCAGATCCGTTCCCTAGCCGAACGCCTGGGCTACCGCTTCACCAAGACCGTCGTCTTCAGTGACCGCACCGCCGACCCGATCGGCCGCCTGCTCGACGTGGTCACCACCACCGAAGCCGCCGCGATCGTCACCCCCAGCCTCACCCACCTCGGCTCCGACCTCCCCCACCGCATCGTCGCCGCCTGCGACATCATCACCGTCACCCCCGAGATCACCCACACGAGAACCCTCCCCGCCCTCCCTGCCTGAGCCGGCGAGGCGCCCAGCGAACTCGCTGGGCGCCGAGGCTATTTCGCGGACGCGGAGTGAATACGGCTCCCGGAACACGACTATCGGGGTGTCGTGCGGGAAAATGAGGGGGTGACCACCGAGAACGAGCGTCCTGGACCGCCGGCTATGAGCCCGAGCATTTCGGTGATCACGATGTCGCGGCGAGTGGAGGCGGCGTTGGGGGTCGAGTTGGGGGCGCTGGATTTGACGGTGGCTCGGCTGGGGTTGCTCGGGCATATCAATGGGGTGCCCGGGGCCTCGTTCAGCGAGTTGGCGCGGATGTCGGGGACGAGCGTGCAGAGTGTGCACGCCGCGGTAAAGGGGCTGGTGGGGGCGGGATTGGTGCAGGATCGGACGGCGCGGGCGGGGTCGGCGTCGGCGATCGAGCTGACGGAGGCGGGCGCGGAGCTGCTCGCGCAGGCGCGTCAAGCGGTGGCGCGGGTGGACACCCAGCTGTTCGGGGCGGAATCGGATCCGATTCTGCGGCGGGTCGGAGCGGCGATCGTCGACGCGTTCGCCGGGACGATTCCCCCTCGACCCGAGGCGTGACGAATCCGACCTTCAATGTGGCTGAAACTCGAGCTAGGCTTCAAGCGCATTGAAGGTCGGAGGGAGTCGGTAGTTGGAACACGTCTTGTTGTCCGTGCATGTGCTCGCGGGCATCGTCTTCGTCGGCGGCTCAGCGGTCGCCACCAGTCTTTTTCCCCGGTACGCGCCGGTCGCGGGCGCGCCCGATCCGGAATCGGTGCGCAGCAGGCCGGTCGCGGCCGCCATGCACCGGATCACCGGGAACTACGCGAAACTCGCCATCATCGTGCCGGTGATCGGCATCGTGCTGGCCACGATCCAGGGCCGGATGAACGAAATCTGGATCACCACCGCGATGGTGACGACCGCGGTGGCAGGCGGGCTGCTCGCCGTGCAGATCGTTCCGATGCAGCGCGAAGCCCTCGACCAGCCCGACGACGGCAAGCGCCTGCGGGTGCTGTCGATGCTCGCGGGTATCTACAACCTGCTGTGGACGGCCGTGGTCGTTCTCATGATCGTCCGTCCCGGATCCGCCGCGTGACCGAACAGGAGCTCCCCATGACCGACCAGGGTGTCACTTTCATCAATGTGATCGAGGTTTCCGCCGACGACATCGAGGGATTCGTCGCGCAGTGGCGCGAACGAGCAGCGCACATGCGCACCGCCCCCGGTTTCCGCGATGTCCGCCTGCACCGTGCCTTGCTGCCCGATTCGCGATTCCAGCTGGTGAACATCGCGCACTGGGACAGTGCCGAGGCCTGCGAGGCCGCCGGACTCAACCCGACGGTCGTCGCCTCGGTCGACCAGGCGCGTCAGGTCGCTCGCGCCAACCCCGCCCTGTACGAGGTGGTCGCCGAGTTCTCCTGAGCGACAAGCATTCACCATGCGCCGGAACCCCGCGACGGCCCTGCCGAGGCGGGTTCCGGCGCGGCCGAATCCTGCGAGCAGTGGATTCTCGACGTCAGTGCTTCGCGCCGATGGTGTGGAGAATTTCGTGGATGATCGGGTCGGTGAGCCGGTTGGTGACCGATCGGCCTTCGCGACTCGAGGTGACGCACCCCTCGTGCCGCAGCACGCGTAGCGCCTGGGAGATCGCATTCTCGTTGCGGCCGACCGCGGCGGCCAGTTCGCCGACGCTGATGCCCGGCGAGCGGTGCAGACACAGCAGGATTTCCAGGCGGCCGGGGTCCGACAGCAGGTCGAAGCGCTGCGCCCATTCCCTGATCTCGACGTCGCCGATCGCGCGACGGCCGAGTTCGACCGGCGACCCGTGCAGTGTGCGTGGCTCTCCCATGGCGGTGCCCAGCTTAATCGCCGAGTGGACAGGACGGCGCCGCCCGCGACTATTATCTGTTCATCTGTTCAGATAAACATGTAGGGATGATGGATGCGCACTCGGCCGCTGTTCGCTGTAGGAGCCGCGCTGGCGGTCGTGCTGACATCGTGCGGAGCGCCCGACAGCGGGTCCACCGACTCGCTCGTGCTCGCCGACGCGTATGAGCTGGGCGGGTACAACCCCGTCGCCGGGTACGGCGCGGCCGGCGAGGCCAAGGTCTACGACGGATTGCTGCGCCTCACCGGCGGCACCGGCCTGCCCGGTTTCGAGCCCGCCCTGGCAACGGCATTGCCGACGCCCGACGCCGACGCGACTGTCTGGACGGCGCCGCTGCGCCCCGGCGTGCGGTTCAGTGACGGGTCGGCGTTCGACGCCGCCGACGTGGTGGCGACCTACCGGGCGATTCTGGATCCGGCGTCGGCCTCGGAGGTACGGTCGTCGTTTTCGATGATCGACCGGGTCGACGCCGTCGATCCGCTGTCGGTGCGGTTCACCCTGCGTCATCCCTATGCCGCGTTCCCGACCAAGCTGCTGATCGGGATCGTGCCGTCGGAGTCCGTCTCGACACCGGGACCCGCGACCGAATCACCGCTCAATACCGCCCCTATCGGCACCGGCCCCTATCGGCTCACAACACTGGAGCCGACGAGAGCGGTATTCGAAGCGAACGAAAGCTATTGGGGTGGTGCGCCTTCGGTCAAGCGGCTGACTGTGCTCTACGTGCCCGACGACAACACCCGCGCGCAGCGGATGGCCGGCGGTGAACTCGACGGAACGTCACTGCCGCCCCTGCTGGCCGCCA
This sequence comes from Nocardia sp. NPDC003183, assembly GCF_053590715.1. Taxonomy (NCBI): domain Bacteria; kingdom Bacillati; phylum Actinomycetota; class Actinomycetes; order Mycobacteriales; family Nocardiaceae; genus Nocardia; species Nocardia sp. NPDC003183. Next base: position 341,209 of record NZ_JBSFTG010000002.1, on the reverse strand, counting down.
CCTTCGAACAACGGATGTCGGTGCAGGCCAACACTTCCGCGGATTGGCGCGGTGTGTCGATGCCCGAGCGCGATCCGGTCGCCGGCGACCCGGCCGTCCGGCTGGCACTGAACTACGCGGTGGACCGGCAAGCGATGATCGACAACATCCTCGGCGGCTACGGTCGCCCGGCCTACACGCCTTTCGCCGAGGTCTACGGCGAATCCCACAACCCGGCGGTCGCTTTCGCCTTCGATCGCGCGCATGCCGAGCAGATCCTCGACGGTGCGCGATGGCGGGCCGGCGCCGACGGCGTGCGCGCGAAAGACGGCGTGCGCGCGCGATTCACCGTGATGTACAACTCCACCGACACGTTGCGCCGTGACCTCGCACTGGCTTTCGCCTCCGATGCGCGGCGGGTGGGTATCGAGGTCGATCTCGAGGCGCTGTCCTGGGATCGGATCGAGCCGCGCATCGCACAGGCCGGGATCCTGCTCGGCGGCGGGAGCGAGCCCTACGATCCCGACACCCAGGCCTACAACACCCTGCACTCGCCGCTGCTCGACCCGAGTGCGGGTAGCCCGTACGACAATGCGAGCAGGCACGCGGATCCCGCGATCGACGCGCGACTCGACACCGCGAGGCGCAGTGTCGATCCCGCGGTGCGCGCCGCCGCGTACCGGGAGGTACAGAGCCGGTATGCCCAGGATCCGAGCCACGTCTTCCTGGTCCATCTCGATCACACCTATGTGGTGAAGGATTCTTCCTGGACGATGTCGGGGCCGATTCTCGAGCCGCACGCGCACGGCGTCACCTGGGGACCGTGGTGGTCGCTGCAGACCTGGACCCGCTGATGGGGCGCAGTCGCGTTCGCGGACGCGGCCTCCGAGCCATGGTCGGGTGGCGACTGGCGGCGTTGATTCCGGTGCTCGCCGCGGTGTCGGCCGCGCTCTTCGCCGCGGCGGCGGTGTCGCCGTTCGACCCGCTGGTCGGCTATCTCGGCGCCCGCTACGAGACGACGAGTGCGTCGGATCGGGCGATGCTCACGGATCAGCTCGGGCTGGACGCGTCGTGGTACCAGCTGTACGGACGCTGGATCGGCGACCTGTTCAGCGGCGACCTCGGCGTTTCCCGCGGGTTCGCCCAGCCGGTGAGTACCCTGCTCGCCCAACGGATTCCGTGGACAGTCCTGCTGGTCGTGATCGCGATGAGCGTGGCGATCGCCGTCGCGCTCGGCGCGGGCGTCTGGGCGGGCATGCATCGCGGTGGGGTGATCGATCGGCTGGTCACCACGTCGTGTGTGGTGATGCAGGGGCTACCGCCGTTCGTGGTGTCGCTGGCCTCGATCGGCGTGTTCGCGGTCGGACTCGGCTGGTTGCCGCCTGCCGGGCTCACCGACGCCGGGGCCGAGGCCGGAGTCGGCCAGGTGGCACGACATCTCGTGCTGCCCGCTGCCGCGTTGGCCGTCTCACAGGTGCCGTGGCTCCTGCTGGCCGTGCGGGAATCGGTGTCGGGCAATCGCGGTGAGGATTTCGTGGTCGGTGCCGCCACGCGCGGCATCGACCCCGCGACGATCACCCGCAAGCACATCCTGCCTGCCTCGCTGGCCCCGTTCGTGACGATCCTCGGCGCGCGACTGCCGGAGGTCGTGGTCGGGGCGGTGCTGGTGGAGGAGATCTTCTCGTGGCCGGGGATCGCCGGTGCGTTCGTGCAATCCGCGAAGGATCTGGACATGGCGCTGCTTGCCGTGCTGACTGTCGGCACGACCTGCGCGGTGATGCTCGGCTCGCTGCTCGCCGATGTCGCGGTGGTGCTGCTCGATCCGAGGGTGCGCGCCGATGGGTGAGCGGTATCGCCTGCGCGTTCGTGCACGCGACGTCCCGCGCGAAGCTGCCGAGGGGCGGCGCGGTGCCTGCTGGGCGTCAGCGGGCGGTGAGCGGCGGCTTTGTGTCGCGCTGGCGGTGCTGGCCGCGGTGGTGCTGTACGCGGTGACGGTGCCGTGGATCGGTGGGGTCGACGATCGGCTGACCGACTTCGCGAGCGCACGGCAGGCACCGTCCGGACAGTGGTGGTTCGGGACCGACTCTGCCGGGCGGTCGCTGTTCGTGCGAATCGCGGCGGCATTGCGGACCTCGCTGGTGGTCGCGGCGTGTGCGGCTGCGGTGTCGACGGTGATCGGGGTGCTGGTCGGTGCTGTCTCCGCGCTGGCCGGTGGGTGGGTGGATCGGGTGATCATGCGCTTCGCCGATACCGCGAACGCGCTGCCGCATCTGCTGCTCGGAATCGTGATCGTGGCGCTGTTCCGGGGAAACGCGCTGGCGGTGGTGTTGTCGATCGGACTCACGCACTGGGTGCAGGTGGCGCGGATCGTGCGGGCGGAGAGCTTGAGTCTGCGCGAGCGCGAGTACGTGTCCGCGGCGGTGCTCGCAGGTGCGAGTCGCGCTCACCTGCTGGTCAGACATCTGCTGCCCGCCGTCGCCCCGCAGGCGTTGATCGCGGTGGTTCTGCTTCTCCCGCACGCGATTTGGCACGAGTCGACCTTGTCGTTCCTCGGGTTCGGACTGCCGCCGCACGAGCCGAGCCTGGGCACACTGCTGGAGGAAGCGCGCACGTCGCTGCTGCTGGGCGGGTGGTGGACGCTGGTCTTCCCCGCTGGATTCCTGGTGCTGACGACGGTGGCGGTCGCTGTCTCGGGATCGTCACTCCGCGGGTTGCTGGCCCCACCGAAACCTGCACGGATGCCGCGATGAACCGAGCACGGCAAGACCCGCCGATGCCGGGATGCCATGGCCGACGTCGCGCTGCGGCGACCGCCGAGGAGGCCACATGAACAGCGCGAGATCGCCCGAGTCAGGTACCTGCCTGTCCATCGACGCGCTGACCGTCCGCATTCCGGTGAGCCGCGGTGGCGTGGTGCACGCGGTGACCGAACTGTCTCTCGACATCGCGGCAGGCGCGATCACCGCGCTCGTCGGCGAATCCGGTTGCGGGAAGTCGATTGTCGCGAGTGCCGTGATGGGTGTGCTACCACGCGAAGCCATCACCACCGGGTCCGTTCGCCTGCAACTCGGTGGCGCGGACCCGGCCCCCGAACCGATCGACATCCTCGCCGCCCACCTGCCGTATCGCGGCCGTCACATCGCCCTGGTCCCCCAGTCGCCGAGCACTTACTTCTCCCCCGTACGGACCGTCGGATCTCAGCTCGCGGAAGCGATCACCGCGCTCGGCACCGCACACACCCCCGCCGACCTCGTCGAGCGCGCCGAGCTCTCCGTCGCCGCGCTCGACCTGTATCCGCACGAGCTCTCGGGCGGCATGGCCCAGCGGGCAGCCGTAGCGGCCGCCTTGGCGGGTGACCCCGAGGTGATCATCGCCGACGAACCCACTTCCGGACTCGATCGCACACGCACCGACCAGATCGGAAAACTGTTGCGTGAGTGCGCCGATGACGGTGCGGCGGTCCTGCTGATCACGCACGATCTCGGGCATCTGATCCGCGCGGGCATCGCCGACACTGTCGCGGTGATGTACGCGTCACGCCTGATGGAGGTCGGCCCCGGGGCGCACGTGCTCGGCGATCCGTGGCACGACTACACGCGCGACCTGCTCGCCGCCCTGCCCGAACACGGCCTGCACCCGCTCCCCCATCCCCCGCGAGCGCTGACGAACCTGTCCGAGATCTGCCCTTACGCGGGTGGCCCGACGCACTTGGTTCCCCAACTGCCGCGCATGATTCGCCGACCGAGGTCCTGATGCTGATCGCCGACTCCATCACCGCGGGCTACAGCTCGGAATCCGTCATCCGCGGGGTCGACCTGCGGATCACTCCGGGCGAGATCGTCGGAATCACCGGCGACTCGGGATCGGGGAAAACCACGCTGGCGCGAACCATGGCCGGGCTACTGACGCCCACCTCCGGCACTGTCACCGTCGACGGGCAGGCACCCCGCCGGGCTCGCGGCGCCATCGCCATGGTCTTTCAATCCCCCCGTGCCGCGACCAATCCCCACTTCACTCTCGCCCGGATCATCGCCGAGCCCGCCCGCATCCGCGGCGCCACGGTCCCCGATCTCACCGCGCTGGCCACCGCTGTCGGTCTCACCCCCGACCTGCTCGACCGCCGCCCCCACGCCCTCAGCGACGGCCAGCTCCAACGCGCCTGCCTGGCCCGCGCCCTCGCCCAGAACCCCCGCTACCTCATCCTCGACGAAGCCACCGCCATGCTCGACGCGGCCACCACCGCCACCATCATCCGGCTGGTCATGACGCGCGCCGACGACAACCTCGGCGTCCTGCTGATCAGCCACGACGAGCCCCTCCTCGCGGCCGCCTGCACCCGCATCACCACGATGCACGACGGCACCCTCGGCCCGCGGCAGGCATCTCCGCAATAACCGCACGATTACCTCAGGCTGCGCACAGGAACCCGTTTTAGCGTGAGCCCCTGTGACATTCACGCAACCGAATCCAGTCAGCGCGTGCCGCAGCCTCAGCGGATGGGCCCGCACCGCACCGACCGTCGCCGAAGTGCTGCGCACTCCCGACATCGCGGTGATCGCCGAACGGGTGCGGACCGCGGGACCGCGCGGGGTGATCGCGCGCGGGCTCGGGCGTAGTTACGGGGATCCGGCGCAGAACGCGGGCGGACTGGTGGTCGACATGACCGCGCTGGACCGCATCCACAGCATCGATCCCGACAGCGGGATCGTCGAGGTCGACGCGGGCATCAGCCTGGACACGCTCATGCGGGCGGCGCTACCGTTCGGGCTGTGGGTCCCGGTGCTGCCGGGTACCCGGCAGGTGACGGTCGGTGGGGCGATCGGCGCGGATATCCATGGTAAGAACCATCATTCGCAGGGCAGCTTCGGCAATCACGTGGTGTCGATGGATCTGCTGACCGCCGACGGAACGGTACGTACCTTGGCCCCGGAGGGGCCCGACTCGGCACTGTTCTGGGCGACGGTCGGCGGGATGGGGCTCACCGGCATCATCATCGGCGCGCGAGTTCGGTTGAAGCACACCGAGACCGCGTATTTCCTCGTCGACAACGACCGCACACGCGATCTCGACGAGACGATGGAATTGCTGACCGGCGGTTCCGATGACGGGTACGACTACTCGATGGCGGTGCCGGACACCATTTCCACCGGGGCGAAACTCGGGCGGGCCGGATTCAGCCGGGGCTCGCTGGCCACGGTCGATCAGTTGCCGTCGAGACTGCGTAGCAAACCCTTGAATTTCGATGCCCCACAATTGTTCACAGTGCCCGATATCTTTCCGAACGGGATGGTCAATTCGGTGACCACCCGGATTGCCGCCGAGGCCGCTCATCGCCTGTTTCCCCGGCGATCGCGAGGGCGCATCCAGAATCTGACGCAGTTCTATCACCCGCTCGACCTGCTCGGCGAATGGAATCGGGCGTACGGCAAGCGCGGGTTCTTGCAGTATCAGTTCTCGATGCCGTTCGGGGCCGAGCAGCAGCTGGCCGACGCGGTGCGCACCATCGCCGAATCAGGGCACCACTCGTTCCTCAACGTCTTCAAGCGCATGGGGGCGAGCAATCCGGCGCCGCTGTCGTGGCCGCATCCCGGATACATGCTGAGCTTGGATTTCGCGCTCTCCAGCGGACTCGACCGATTCTGCGCCGACCTCGACGAGCGGGTGCGGACGGCGGGTGGACGGCTGTACCTCGCGAAGGAATCACGGACCACCCCCGAGATGATCGCGACGATGTATCCACGGCTCGACGAATGGCGCCGGGTCAGGGACCGAGTCGACCCCGAACGGGTATTCGCCTCCGACCTCGCACGACGGTTGCGGCTGGTGACAGGACTTCGACATTGATGTGCTTCAGATCACGGCCGGTGAATTGCGAGCGAAAGCTGTTCACAGTTAATCGAATTCACCGGCAATGACGCACGTCACTGTCCGTTTTGAACTCTTAAGACTTTTTAAGTTACATTTCAGCAACAAACAGTTGGACACTTGATCATGGGTGCTCGATCGAGGGCCTGCGCTCCCCAGGGAGCATCGCCATTGAGGGAAAGACTGCATTCATGAACATCAGCAAGGTTGCCGCAACCTCCGCACTCGTCATCGCCGCGCTCGGCGTTGCCACCGGCACGTCGCACGCCGCTCCGGCGCCTGCTCCCGCGCCCGTCGCGGCCTTCCTCGACGGCGTGAACCAGGGTGTGAACCAGGTGCTGCCCGGCATCAATTGGAAGACCGGCATCGAGGGCGACGCGGTCGTCGTCGAGACCGACGCGGGCTCGCTCACCACCGAGAACAACCAGTTCCAGGTGCGCGACAACCAGGGCAACATCGTCGCCGCCCTGCCGCTGGCCTACACGCTCGACGACCTCGAGTACCCGATCGACGCCGCCGTCGACGGCACCCGCGCCACCCTGACCCCGCGCACCGACGTGGCCTCGGCCCGCCCGTCGACCCTGCTGAAGGACGTCGTCCGGCAGGACGCCTTCGACGACGCCGTCAGCGCCGCGGCCACCCAGTTCGGCATCATCACCGCCATCGGCACTCTCGTCGGCACCCTCACCGGTGGCCTCGCGGGCTGCGCCATCGGCGGCGTCGGCGGCCTGGTTCTCGGCGTCCCGGTGCTCGCCCTCGGCGGCGCCACCGGCCTCGCGGGTTGCCTCGCCGGTGCGGCCGTCGGCATCCCGCTGGGTGCGGCCGCGGGCCTGGTGCTGACCGGCGTCCCCGCCGCGATCGCCATCGGCATCGGCTTCAGCAACCGGATCAACGCGCCGGAAAACCAGTAGTCGTCGCCGGAAAGGCCCCGTCCACCCGGACGGGGCCTTTCGTGCTGTTCAGCGCGCGAGGCGGATGCGCAGCGCCTCGTAGGTGGGGATGAAAACCTTTCTGCGGTAGCGGCGTTCGACGATCTCCCACGGGCGTCCGGCCGCGGTCAACGCTTCGAGGAGCGCGGTGAGTTCGGAGTGGACGAGCTGGGCGCCGAGGCAGAGGTGGCGGCCGCCGCCGAACCAGAGCTGGCGGGTTTCGGGGTTGTAGTCCCGGTCGACGCGGAACTCGCCCGCGGCGTTGTTGATGGTCCAGGTGAGGATCTTGACGTGTTCGCCGGCGCGCAGGTCGCGGTCGGCGATGCGGACGTCCGCGGTGACCGAACGGCCGACGAGGTAGGCCGGGCTCGTGACGCGCAGGGTCTCGCGGACCGCGTCGGGAAGGCGATCAGGAGCGGCGAGCAGGGCGCGGTGCTGGTCGGTGTCGTGCATGATCGCGACCATTCTGGTCATGGCGCTGGCGAGCGTGTCGGTGCCCGCGACGGCCATCAGGATCGCCAGGCCGCCCGCGTGCTCGACGTCGAGGCCCAGTTCGCGGCAGCGGCCGAGGGTGGTGTCGGGATCGGCGCGGGCGTACGCGTCGGGAACGTTGACGGCGAGCTGGGTGGCCAGCTCCCGCGCGCGGGCCAGCGCCACCGGGTCGAGCGTGGTCGAGGCCATCGTGCCGAAACCCAGGTTGACCAGTTCTTCGACGTGATGGAACAGGCGCAGGAACAGCGCGTCCTGATCGTCGGTGTAGTCGCCGCCGATGGCCGCGGCGATGTCTTCGGGGCGCATGCCGACCAGGTCGGAGACGCTGCGCCCGACCAGGATCTGCGCGCGGGCGGCGATATCGACGGTCTCCCCCGCCGCCAGGCGTTCGCGCAGGTCACGCAGGTCGGGGCCGATCACGCGCTCGACCAGGGCATCGGTGTGGCTGAGGGTGAACAGGTCGCGCACCTTGGTCCGCAGGTCGGTATGGCCGGGACCCTCGAACAGATCCTCGACCCAGTCGCCGATGACCTGCGCCCACCAGTGCCCGGCCGCGCCCTCGGACACGATGCTGAAATGGGTGCTGTCGTTGTAGATCTGGCGGGCCACCAGCGGATCGGCGACGAACCAGCCGAGTTCGGGCACCTTGCGGATGGGCCGCGCGAACCGTCCCAGCAGCAATAATCCAGGCAACCAGGGTTGACCAGCGGCGAGTAGGGTTAGTTCATGGCGTCGGGCGGAGCTCCACACCCCGGCAGAATCTAATCGAGCACGCCCGATTAGTGAAGGTCTGTGGCTAGGATCGACGAGATGCGCTGGTGGTGATCTGTGCATCACGCGATATCTGGAAGTGAACAAGCATGGTGAGTTCGACAATCGAAGCCGTCGGCGCGTATCTGCCGGCCAGAGAAGGACCACGGCGGAGTTGCTGGCGCAGCTGGCCGTCGACGCGCCGCTGGATCTGGAGAAGGTCAGCGGAGTCAGGGCGCGCAGGGTACGCGGCGAATCCGAGGACTCCTTCACCATCGCCTCGGCCGCCGCCCGCAGCGCACTGGGCAATTCGCGCTACGAGGCCGCCGATCTGGATGTGATCATCTCCTGCTCGATCACCCGGACCCGGGGCGAGGACTTCTGTCTGGAACCGTCGTTCGCTCTGATGCTGCGCACCGCACTCGGGGCGAACAGGGCGATCCATTTCGACGTGTCCAACGCGTGCGCCGGGATGATGACCGGAGTTCTCCTGCTGGACAGGATGATTCGATCCGGTGCGGTGCGTCGCGGCATGGTGGTGTCCGGGGAGTGCATCACGCCGATCGCCGACACCGCGGTGCGGGAGATCTCGCAGAAGTACGACCCGCAGTTCGCCTCGCTCACCGTCGGCGACGCCGGGGCGGCCGTGCTGCTCGACGGTACCGACGGGCCAGGGCTCGACTACGTGGAGCTCAACACCAGCGCCGCGTTCGCGAAGCTGTGCTTGGGGATGCCCAGTGACCAGGGGCCGGGAGTCGCGCTCTACACCGACAACCGGGCGATGCACAACGAGTCCCGGTACCTGCTGTGGACCTCGCGGCAGCTGGAGTTCCTGGCCGCCCGCGGTTCCAGCTTCGCCGAGGAGGGTTACGACTACCTGATCCATCACCAGTTCAGTGGCCCCGCTGTGGAATTGATCAACAAGATCGCCGAGCGCGAATTCGACGCGGCGATGCCGCCGGGACTCGCGGTGCTGGACCGATACGGCAATACCGCGTCGACCTCGCATTTCGTGGTGTTGCACGACGCGTTGCGGCGGGGACTGATCGAGCCGGGGTCGAAAGTACTGCTGGTACCGGCAGCTTCCGGGGTGGTCGCCGGATTCTTGTCGGTGACAATCGGCGATCTGCGGGTATAGGACAGTATGGGAATCATCATTTCTTCGGCAGTGACGCGCAGCGGCGGAGTCAGCTCGGTAGGACAGGCGGCAAGCGCCGCGCGCGACGCCTTAGCGGGAGCCGGTTGTCCGCCGGAGCAGGTCGACGCACTGATCAATGTGGGGGTCTATCGCGATGCGAACCTGGTGGAACCGGCGGTCGCGGCGCTGATCCAGCAGGCCGCGGGGATCGGGCTGGACTATCGGCGCGGTGACGTGCCGTGCTTGTCGTTCGATCTGATGAACGGTGCCTGCGGGGTGGTGAACGCGGTCGGGGTGGCCGCATCGCTGCTGGCAGATCTGCCCACGGGACATGTCGTCGTCGTGTCGGGCGACGCGCATCCGTCGGGCCGGGCCGATGTGGAGTTCGCGTTCGAGCCGGTCGGGGCGGCTCTCGTGCTCGAGAATTCCGCCGAAGCGGCGGGTTTCGGCGGAGTCCATGTGAGTGCCGGCGACGTACTGCCCGACCCGCAGGGCTACGTGAAGCTGTCCGCGATGGGAGCCGAGGGGCGTTCCTCGCTGACGGTGGAATTGCTCACCGGGACAGCGGAACTCGTCGAGCACGCCGCGATCGCGGCGCGAGAGGCGTTGGCGGCGGACGGTATCGACGCCGGACAGGTGGTGCTGCTGTGCGGTAAGCCGACGGCGGACTTCGCCGGCGAACTGGCGGCCCAGCTCGGCGTGGGCGCGGTGGTGACCGACGACTTCGCCGCCGACGCACACACTTCCGCGTTGACCGCCGCGTTCGTGGCGGCCCGTGACGCGGGACTGGCCGAACGACCGTTGCTGTTCGTCGCCGCCGACGGTGGACCCACCGCGGCGGCAGTGACCTATCGAGGGGTTGGTGTGCGGTGACACGGTCTCTGCATGTTGTTCCGGATCCGGTGAGTGCGCCGCGACATGGTCGCCATCGCGCGGCGGCCGATACTTCGGTCGCGGTGCCCAGCCCGAGAGCGGTGCTGGCGCTGCGGTCGATTCCGGTGATCGGCTGGATATTCCTGATCGCCGGTGTGGTGCGGCCGTTCCGGGCCCGGTGGCTGCGGGTGGCCTTCTGGATCGATGTGGTGCTGAGCGTCGGGGTGCACGCCGCGCAGATTCCAGCAGCCCGGAAAGTGGCCGCTGAACGGGGGATCTCGGGTCGTCGTGCGGCCGTGATGACCATGCTGCTCGGGGCTACCTGGTGGAAGACGCTGGGCGAGGGCGAACAGTGACCGAGGCGGCACCGTCCGGCCGCGGCTTCGCGAGATCGTCGACGGGATAGCGTGGCGCGATGACAGTGCTGGTGACTGGCGCGAGCGGGTTCGTCGGCGGCGCGATCGTGCGCGGGCTGGTGGCGCGCGGGGTGCCGGTTCGGGCGATGGTTCGCGATCCGGCCTCGGCACCGGAGGGTGTCGAGGTGGCGGTGGCCGATCTCGCCGACGCGGGTGCGCTGGCCGCGGCGGTGGCCGGAGTGCGCGCAGTGGTGCACGCGGCGGCCCTGCTCGGTGAATTCGGCAGGCCCGCCGAGTTTTTCGCGGTGAACGTGGCCGGGACCGATCGGCTGATGCAGGAAGCCGCGGCAGCCGGAGTACGGCGGTTCGTGTTCATCGGGAGTCCGAGTGCGTTGATGGCGCCCGACGGCGGGGATCAGGTGGGGATCGATGAGACCGTGCCCTACCCGGCGCGATTTCTGAACAGCTATTGCGAGACCAAGGCCGTGGCCGAGCAATTGGTGCTGGCCTCCGATACACCGGAGTTCACGACGTGTTCGTTGCGACCGCGCGCGGTGTGGGGGCCCGGCGACCGGCACGGGCCGATCGTGCAGATTCTGGCGAAGTTGCGGGCGGGGCGGTTGCCGGATCTGTCCGGCGGGCGCGATGTTCGGGCTTCGCTGTGCTACATCGACCACCTCGTCGACGCCGCCACTCTCGCGCTGACGGCCGAGAAAATCGGTGGGCGTGCGTATTTCATCGCCGACGCGGAGCCGGTGCCGGTATGGGCGACCTTGGACGCGGTGGCCGCACGGTTCTCGTTGGCCGGACCGAGCGTGACAGTACCCGCGACGGTGCTCGGCGGGGCCTTGGCGGCGATCGAAACTCTGTGGCGGATACCGGCGGTCGCGCAGCGGTGGACTCCCCCGCTGTCGCGGTACGCGGTCGCGCTCGTCACCCGGTCGGCGACCTATGACATCTCGCGCGCCGCCCGTGAACTGGGCTATCGACCGGAGGTGCCGTTCACGACCGGCCTGGACGACTTCCACCGCTGGGTCGACCAGGTCGGCGGGCTGGACCGGCTGCTGGAGGACGCGTGAGTGATCTGTGGGTGGTGATTCCCGCCTTCGACGAGGAACGCGGCATCGACAGCACCCTGAATGCCATCGCGGCGCAGCAGGACACGGATTTCACGGTGGTCGTGGTCGACAACAACTCCACCGACCGCACCGTCGAGGTGGTGCGGGCCTTCGCCGCCGCCCATCCACTGCCGCGCATCGTGGTGATCGACGAGCAGCAGAAGGGCACCGGCGCCGCCGCCGATACCGGGATGCGCTACGCGATTTCCCGAGGCGCCACCTACCTCGCGCGCACCGACGCCGACTGCCTGCCCGCCCCCGACTGGACCCGGCGGATCAAGGCCGGGTTCGGCTCCGGGCTGCGATTGGTCAGCGGTCAGCTGATTCCGCGCACCGATGAAGGCGTTTCCTGGATCGACCGCACGATCATTCGGGTGGCACTGGAAGTGGCCTCGACGTTCGGCAAGGTGCGCTCGGGCAACCGGGATCCGAAGTATCTCGGACCATATGTGATGACACCGGGGTGCAACATGGCCATCACCGCCGAATTGTATGTTGCCGCAGGCGGATTCCCGCGCACCGCGATCGAGGATCTCCACGAGGACCGGGCGCTGGTCAACGCGGTGCGCACGATCACCACCGACTATGGTTTGCGCCGGGACGTGCGGGTGCACGGCTCGAATCGGCGAGTGCGCGCCTGGGGTATTCGCAAGACGCTGGCTTGGTACGCCGATCATCGGTATCGGCCCGACGTGGTCGATATTCGGTGACCGCGGCCGGGCCGATCGGCAGTGGAGGGGAACATCGGTGACCGACTTTCTCGCACGGCTTGCCGCGCAAGCCGCACGGATTCCGGACGCGTCGGCGCTCGGCACGGTCGGCAAGCGCGCGCTCACCTACCGGGAGTTGGTGGAGTCCGTCGGCCGGGTGGCACACAACCTCGGCGAGGCGGGGTTCGCGCCGGGCGATCGAATGCTGTTCTCGATCCGGCCGAGTGTCTCGTCGGTGCTGGTGATCTTCGGGGTGATCGCAGCGGGCGGGACGATCGTGTTCGTCGACCCCGGCGTCGGGCCGGAGCTCTTCGCCAAGCGAGTCGGCCTGGTTGAACCAGCTTGGGCCGCAACAGAATCGCTGCTGTACGCGGTGAGTGGCCCACTCGCCGGGTTCGGGCGCAAGAAGGGGCTGGAACTGCCGCGGTTCGGCGCGCTCGATGTTCGCCATATCCACAGCGGAGTGTGGTTGCCCGGTACGCCGTTCGGGTCGATTCCGTTGCGGCGGTTCACCGGTGACGCACGCGAGACCGCCCTGCCCGCCGCGGATCCCGACGCGGCGGCGTTGATCGTCTTCACCTCCGGAACGACGGACGACCCGAAAGCCGTGGTGCACACGCGTGCTTCGCTGAGCGCGGGACTCGCCGCGATGGGCGGAAAGACCAGCCTCGCGCCGGGCGCCTTCCTGCACACCGAGCAGCTCATGATGGGACTGCCCGCGTTGATGGCGGGGGCGCGGTGGGCGATGCCGCGGTATCCACGGTTCGGGACGCACATCGATCCTGTCCGATTCACGCGAAATCTGCGGAGCGCTACGCATACGTTCTACACCCCGGCCGATCTCGCTGTCGCGCTCGACGCGATCGAAGCCGGCGACCTCGAGCCGCCGCCGAATCTGCGTCAAGTAGCCCTCGGCGGCGCGCCGGTCACCTCCGCACTCCTGTGCCGGGCACGGAAATCGTTGCCCGACACCGAGTTTCTCGCGATCTATGGGATGACGGAGATCCTGCCGGTGGCGATCGCGACCGGCACCGCCAAGCTCGCGCACGACGGGGATCTGCTCGGCGCTCCGGTGCGTGGTGTGCAGGCGCGGATCGCCGACGACGGGGAACTCGTGCTGTCGGGCCCGAACCTGTGCCGCGGGTATCTCGGCGCGGAGCCGCTGACCGAGATCGCGACCGGGGACCTCGCACGGTGGGACGGAACGGAACTCGTCCTCACCGGACGCAAGAAAGACATGATGATCCGGGGGAAGACCAATATCTACCCGGGGTTGTACGAGCCGGTGATCACCGCGATCGACGGGGTGCGCGAGGCGATCATGGTCGGCCTGCCGGACGAGATCGGCGATGAGCGGATCGTGCTCGCCATTGTCGCCGAACCGGGAGCAGACGACATCGCGGCCCTGCTTCGCGAACGACTGCCGCAGGTCATCGACACCACCGCCGTCCCCGACGACATCGTGGTGGTGGATCGGATTCCGGTCAGCGGGCGGACGAACAAACCGGATCGCGCGGTGCTACGGGAGCTTGTGTGCAAGCTGCTCGCCTGAGTGCGGGCCGCCCGCTGGACTCGGTGCTGCCGGTCGGCTCAGCGGGTCACCGAGCGGAGCGTGCGGTCGGCGAGGGATTCGATGGTGGCCCGAGGGAGCATGGTGTCGACGTAGCAGAAGGTGATCGACATCGTGGTGCCGAGAGTGGCCACCGCGACCGTCAGCGCACTGGCGCAGGAGTTCGTCCCGGCGACCGTCAGCGCCGTGATATCCAGCGGCTCAGGGGTTTCGGGCGGTGAGAGTCTGCCCAGATTGCTGAGAGTGACGTTCCACGGAGCCCGGCGGTCGATGAGTTCGATGGTGCGCCTGCCGGATTCGAGCGAGCGAGGGCAGCCGTAGCGGATGGCGGCCAGGGCGGTGAGGTCGGTGTTCTTCGCCAGCCGCTGGTGCAGTTGGGTTTTCGCCGCGCGAGCCGCGTCCCACAGGGAATGGCCAGGGCCGTAGGGGACGAAAGTGGGGACGACCGCGGTGAACATGCCGGGCTCGTCGTCGGCCGGGGGCGGGTTCAAGCGGGAGCGGACGTCGACCGGAATGCCGATGCCCGCGACGCCGGAGGGCCGGGGGGCGAGTTCACCGAGGGCGTTGGCCAAGGCGGCGGTCAGCGCGGCGTTGACGGTGACGTCGTGCTGGTGGCAGCGGGTCCGGAGCTCGGTGAGGGTGTCGCCCTCGACGGTGCGGATCACGGTGCGGGTGCGGCGGATCGGAAGTGGTGGCGCGATGCCGGGCAGGCTGGTCGGGCGGCGCGCCATCGCGGTGAGCTGACCGGTGAGGTTGGTGCGCAGGCAGCGCAGCAGGCGCGTGTGTGCGGGAGGGATGAGGTCGTCGGGAGCCGGAATCGGCGGACGCGCGGCGCCGGGGAGGGGAGATCCGAAGGCGTAAGCGAGGATTCGCCACCCCAGCGACGTCATCGAGCGGCCGTCGAGCAGCACATGCGACAGCACCAGGATCAGGTCGTGGTGTTCCTCGGAAGTGCCAGGGCGCCACACCAGATCGATGAGGCGCCCAGGTGCGGTCGCGAGGTCGACGGGCTCGGCCAGCTGTTCGTCGAAGACCGTGCGCCACTCGTCGGGGTCGTCGACCATGCGGTGCAGGACCGGTAGATGCGGGTCGGCGGACGGGGCGAAACGCGGGCCGTCGACAACGGTTGTCCGCAGTAGCGGAAATTCCGCGACCAGCGCGTCAGCGGCCTCTTCCAAGCGGTAAGCGCCGATCGGGCCGCGCACCCGCAATCGGACCACGCAATTCGCCGGCGACAACTGATCGACGAGCCAGAACCACCGCTCCGATGCCGACAGCGGGCGCATCACCTCGCCCAACACGGCCTCCGCTGTATCGACACACCGCGAGCGTACCGATGCCCGCCCGAAACTCAGCACTTTCACATGGCGTTACTACATGCGTATTATGGACTTATGGGTTTCGAGTGGCCTGATTGGGCGATCGCTCACCTGATCGGCATCGAACCCAGCGAGGTTCGGCAGGTCCTCGCAGCGTCACGACGGTGGCCACGCCCGGCCTTCGACGGCCAGGTGACCGTCCTGACGGTGTGGGGGCGCACCACAGCCGGCCGCCCGTTGATCGTGGT
Source organism: Nocardia sp. NPDC003183 (assembly GCF_053590715.1). NCBI lineage: Bacteria > Bacillati > Actinomycetota > Actinomycetes > Mycobacteriales > Nocardiaceae > Nocardia > Nocardia sp. NPDC003183. Next base: position 325,862 of record NZ_JBSFTG010000002.1, on the reverse strand, counting down.
GATGCGGCAACGGGAGGACTGGACGTGGGTGATCATCGGCGCACGCACGATGCGCGCCGAGGAACTGGCGCAATTCGAGCAGTGGGAAAGTGAGACCCGATCATGAGCGAGCCAGGACTTCCGTCCAGCAAAGAAGAACTCGCCGACTTCATGGATCGGCTGAGTTTCTCCGACGAGCCCACCGATGCCCCACCACGTCTTCCCGTCAACGAAGACATCATGGTGACCACGTCGATCCGGCTCCCCCTCGGTCTGCACAGCCGGCTGAAATCCCTCGCCGACGAACGTCGGGTAGGAGTCTCCACCCTCCTGCGCGAATGGGCTGAGGCAGCCGTCGCCGATATCGACGACGAAGACCAGATGATCTCCCTGGCCGAAGCCAAACGCGCCCTCTCCCGAGTCCACCCCATCCACCGAGCGAGCTGACGCGAGGACCGACCGGTAGACGGAAATACGACTGAAGCCCCCGCCGAAAGCGGGGGCTTCAGTCGTCTCGATCAGCTGGCTCGGCTCAGCGGCGGCGCTTGCCCTTGGAGTCGGTGCGGGCGGCTTCGCGGCGTTCGCGGCGGGTGCCGCCCTGCTGATGACCGCCGTATTCCTGTGCGTCGGAATGGGATTCGGCGTGGCCGTCCTCGGCGGGGCCCGAGTAGTTCATGGCTCGGGGAGCCTGGTCGCTGATTCCCTTGGCACGCAGAGCAGGCGGGGCCTGGGTCTCCGCGGGGGTGTCCTGCGGGCGGGCACCGACCGGGGAGCGCAGACCCTTGTCGACCGAGACGCCTTCGGGCTGGGGCTGCTGGACCTCCACCTGGAGGTTGAAGAGGAAGCCGACGGACTCCTCCTTCAGGCCTTCCAGCATGGCGGCGAACATGTCGAAGCCCTCGCGCTGGTACTCGACCAGCGGATCGCGCTGGGCCATGGCGCGCAGGCCGATGCCCTCCTTGAGGTAATCCATCTCGTAGAGGTGTTCGCGCCACTTGCGGTCGAGGACCGAGAGCAGAACCTGACGTTCCAGGTTGCGCATCGCGCCTTCGCCCGCGAGGCCGTCGATCTCCTGCTCGCGCTTCTCGTAGGCGGTGTGAGCGTCGTCGAGGAGCGTTTCGCGAAGCTCGTCGCGGGTGAGTTCGCCCGCGTCGCCGGTGGCAGTCTCGCCGGTGAGTTCCTTGTGATCCAGGCTCACCGGGTAGAGCGTCTTGAGGGCGGTCCAGAGCTTGTCCAGATCCCAGTCCTCGACGTAACCCTCGGCGGTGGCGCCGTCGACATAGGCGGTGGTCACGTCGGTGATCATGTTCTGAACCTGACCCTCCATGTCCTCGCCGCGCAGGATCTGGTTGCGCTCGCCGTAGATGACGGTGCGCTGCTGGTTCATGACCTCGTCGTACTTCAGCACGTTCTTGCGGATCTCGAAGTTCTGCTGCTCGACCTGGGTCTGGGCGCTCTTGATGGCCTTGGAGACCATCTTCGCCTCGATCGGGACATCGTCGGGCAGGTTCAGGCGGGTCATGATCGACTCGAGCGCGGCGCCGTTGAATCGGCGCATCAGCTCGTCACCCAGCGAGAGGTAGAAGCGGGACTCGCCCGGGTCGCCCTGACGGCCCGAACGTCCACGCAGCTGGTTGTCGATACGACGCGACTCGTGGCGCTCGGTGCCGAGCACGTAGAGACCGCCGGCCTCGCGAACCGTCTCGGCGTCGTCCTCGGTCTGCTTCTTGACCTGGTCGAGTGCGGAGTGCCAGGCGGCCTCGTACTCGTCAGGGGTGTTCACCGGGTCGAGGCCCTGCTTGCGCAGCAGGATGTCGGCGATGATGTCGGCGTTGCCGCCGAGCACGATGTCGGTACCACGACCGGCCATGTTGGTGGCCACGGTGACCGCGCCGGGGCGACCGGCCTCGGCGATGATCTGGGCTTCCTGCTCGTGGAACTTCGCGTTCAGCACCGAGTGCGCCACACCACGCTTGGTGAACTGCTTGGACAGGTACTCCGAGCGCTCCACGCTGGTGGTACCGATCAGGACCGGCTGGCCCTTCTCGTGCCGCTCGGTCACATCGTCGACGACGGCGGCGAACTTGGCCTCTTCCGACTTGTAGATCAGGTCGGCCTGGTCCTTGCGGACCATCGGCTTGTTCGTCGGGATCGGGACCACGCCGAGGTTGTAGATCGAGTGCAGCTCGGCGGCCTCGGTCTCGGCGGTACCGGTCATGCCCGACAACCTGCTGTAGAGGCGGAAGTAGTTCTGCAGGGTGATCGTGGCCAGGGTCTGGTTCTCCGGCTGGATCTCGACCTTCTCCTTGGCCTCGATCGCCTGGTGCATGCCCTCGTTGTAGCGGCGGCCGACCAGGATACGGCCGGTGAACTCGTCGACGATGATCACTTCGCCGTCGCGGACGATGTAGTCCTTGTCGCGCTGGTAGAGCTCCTTGGCCTTGATGGCGTTGTTCAGGTAGCTCACCAGCGGCGAGTTCGCGGCCTCGTAGAGGTTGTCGATGCCGAGCTGATCCTCGACGAACTCCACGCCCTGCTCGTGCACGCCGATGGTGCGCTTCTTGATGTCCACTTCGTAGTGGACATCCTTCTTCAGCAGCGGCGCGATGCGCGCGAATTCGGCGTACCACTTCGACGACGCGTCGGCCGGGCCCGAGATGATCAGCGGGGTGCGGGCCTCGTCGATGAGGATCGAGTCGACCTCGTCGACCACGGCGAAGTTGTGACCACGCTGGACGAGATCGTCCAGGGAGTGGGTCATGTTGTCGCGCAGGTAATCGAAGCCGAACTCGTTGTTCGTGCCGTAGGTGATGTCGGCGGCGTAGGCCACCCGACGCTCGGCGGGAGTCATACCGCCCAGGATCACGCCGACCTCGAAGCCGAGGAAGCGGTGCACACGGCCCATCCACTCGGAGTCGCGCTTGGCGAGGTAGTCGTTGACCGTGACCACGTGCACGCCGTCGCCGGAGATGGCGTTCAGGTACGCGGGGAGCACACAGGTGAGCGTCTTGCCCTCACCGGTCTTCATCTCCGAGATATTGCCGAGGTGCAGCGAGGCGCCGCCCATGATCTGGACCTTGTAGTGCTTCTGGTTCAGCACTCGCCACGACGCCTCACGTGCCACGGCGAAGGCCTCGAGCAGCAGGTCGTCGAGGGTTTCCCCGTCGGCGTAGCGCTGGCGGAACTCGTCGGTCTTGGCACGCAGCTCGTCGTCGGTCAACGCTTCGATCTCGTCGCCGTACGCGATGACCTCATCGGCGAGGTTCGAGAGCCGCTTGACCATGCGACCTTCACCAATCCGTAGCAACCTCGTCAGTGTCAGCGCAGGCACGGGTCTCGTCAGTCCTCTGGTCGGAGTTGTGTTCAACGGCGATGGTAGTCCGCAGACCACCGTACCCGGCGGCGCGGACCCGTGCCCGGCGTACCGGCGCAGTCATTACCCCAGGTCACGACGCTCGGCGAGCCTCCTTGCCCGGCACCGCGATTCACCTGCCGTGACGTAGGATGTAGCGCGTGCCCGATCAGCGCCATGCGGCACCGGAAGGAGCTTCGGAGCGCGTGATCACGAGATTGACGCCGCAAGACGCGTCGTTCTATCGGCTCGAGTCGAGCAGTAACCCGATCCACATCGGCTCTCTCGCGATCCTGAACAACTCCTCCCCCGACAGCACAGGCCAGGTACTGGACTACGAACGCCTCGTCGACCTGGTCGAATCCCGGCTGCCGATGGTGCCGCGCTACCGCCGCAAGGTGCGCGAGATCCCGCTCGCCATGGGCAGGCCGGTCTGGGTCGAGGACAGCCGTTTCGACATCAGCTATCACATCCGGCGTTCCGCGCTGCCGAGTCCCGGCAGCGACGGCCAGCTCTACGATCTCGTCGCCCGGCTCGCGTCGCGACCCCTGGACCAGGGACGACCACTGTGGGAGATGTATCTGATCGAGGGCCTCGCCGACGGGCGCGCCGCGGTGTTCACCAAGTCGCACTCGGCACTCGTCGACGGTGACACCGCCCTGGAGATCGGGCACGTGATCCTCGACAACTCCCCGCTGCCGCGCGAACTGGCCGACGACTCGTGGCGTGCGCCGCGCGAACCCACCGATGTGGAACTGCTCGCCGGAGCGCTCTCGCAACTGGCCGCGCAACCGCGCGAGGCCTACAGCGTGATGCGCGACGCCGGATCGAACGCGTTCGGGGTGGTGCGCGGCACGCGGATGGCGGTGAAGGCCGCGGCCAGCGTGGTGCGCGCGGCGACCTCGAGCGCGGCGCCGGACAGCCCGCTCAACGCCCGCACCTCACGCAGCCGCCGCTTCGACGTGGTGCGCACCGATCTGGACGACTACCGCACGATCCGCAGGCATTTCGACTGCTCGATCAACGACGCGGTGCTCGCGGTGGTCACCGGGGCGCTGCGCAACTGGCTGCTCTCGCGCAACGAGGCACTGGTCGAGTCGACCAATCTGCGCGCGGTGGTGCCGATGTCGGTCTACGTCGACGGCGACAATCAGCTGACCCCGGCCAGCGAGGTGTCCTCGTTCCTGATCGATCTGCCCGTGGGCGAACCGAATCCGACGATGCGGCTCTCCCACATCTCGCACGCCACCGAAGCGGCGGGCAGGCAGCGCCGCGGGGTGCGGGCGCGCACACTCGTGCACCTGGCCGGGTTCGCGCCCGCGAGCCTGCACGCGATGAGTGTGCGCGCGGCGAGTACCTTCGCCGACAACAGTTTCAATCTGGTGATCACCAACGCGCCGGGACCACAGACCGCGATGTACATCGGCGGCGCGCGCATGCTGGAGATGTATCCGGTATCACCGCTGCTGCGCAATCAGACGTTGAGTTTCGGGCTCACCTCGTACGACGGTCAGGTCTTCTACGGACTCAACGCCGACCGCGACGCCATGGCCGATATCGATGTCCTCGCGGCATCGGTGCACGAATCGATGGAGGAGTTGCTCGGTGCCTGTCTCTGAGAACGACACGATGCGCGTCTACATCCCGGCGACGATTCCGCTGCTGCGCCAACTCGTCGACGAGCAGCAACTGCTCCCGCTCGGCGCGACCGCGTTCGCCGTGACGCCCGCGCTGCGCGAGGCCTACGCCGCGGGCGACGACGAGGAGCTCGCCGAAGTGGCGATGCAGGAAGCCGCCCGGGCCTCCATGCGGTTGATCGGCGCCGAGCGCGACGGACTCGACGATCTCGACGACGACGCCGAGGGCTCGGCCACCACCCCGGGCGGCCCGGTATATCGGCGCGCGGTGATCGCGGCGGATGTAGCGGGGGCGAAACTGCGGCCCGATCTCGACGATGCTGTGGTGAAGGTGTCGGGGCCGGTCACCTTCAAACAGGTCGCGGCCGTGCATGTGGACCTGGCCGAGGCCGAGCCGCAGGTGGCCAAGGCGGTGGACGTCATCGACGCCGCTGACCTCGGCGATACCGACGCGGAATTCGTGCTCGGTGACGCGGAGGACCACCAGCTTGCCTGGTACGCACCACAAGAACTGCCGTTCCTGCTCGAGCTGTTGTAATTTGCGGCGGGCGGCGGCGGGGTTGCCCAATGTTCACAACTGGCGCTGAACCTACGATGCCGTAACCTGGCTGCGAGAGGGCTACCCCACGGTGGACCGGATGCACGACAGGGAGAAATCGCACAGCATGGTCATCGACAAGTTCCGGGAATGGCTCGAAGCACCGGCGGCGCAGGTCGCCGACCGCGGCGGCAAGCTGAACATCTTGCGCGGCGCGGTAGCCCGGGTCACCACTCCCCTGCTGCCCGACGACTATCTGCATCTGGCCAACCCCCTGTGGTCGGCGCGCGAACTGCGCGGGCGCATCGTCGAGGTTCAGAAGGAGACCGCCGACTCGGCGACCCTGGTGATCAAGCCGGGCTGGGGCTTCGATTTCAAGTACCGCCCCGGGCAGTACATCGGCATCGGCATCCTGATCGACGGCCGCTGGAACTGGCGTTCCTACTCGCTGACCTGCCCGCCGGACTGGACCGGCGAGGGCGGCAAGCGGCTCATCTCCATCGCGGTGAAGGCGATGCCGGAAGGCAAGTTGTCCAGCCACCTTGTCAACGGGGTGGCCGCGGGCACCATCGTGCGGCTGGCCGCGCCGCAGGGCGGGTTCGTGCTGCCGGAGCCGCCGCCGGCGAAGGTGCTGTTCCTCACCGCGGGCAGCGGGATCACCCCGGTCATGTCGATGTTGCGCACGATGGACCGGCGCGACGGCGTCAACGATGTGGTGCACGTCCACTCCGCACCCACCGACGCCGACGTGATGTTCGGCGCCGAACTGCGCGCCCTGCACGACAAGCACCCCAGCTTCGTCTCCCACCTGCAGCTCACCGATGCCCACGGCCTGTTCTCCCTGGCCAGCCTCGACGAGCTCTACCCCGACTGGCGCGAACGCGAGACCTGGGCCTGCGGGCCTGCCCCGATGCTCGACGCGATCGAAAGCCACTGGAAGAACGCGGGTGTGGGCGACCAGCTGCACATCGAGCGCTTCGAGGTGGAACGCTCCGCGATCGGCGAGGGCGGCACGGTGACCTTCGGCACCACCGGACGCACCCTCACCGTCGACGGCGCCACCAGCCTGCTCGAAGCCGGTGAGTCCGTCGGCGTGCAGTTGCCCTTCGGCTGCCGGATGGGCATCTGCCAGACCTGCGTGGTGACGCTGTCCGCGGGACACGCCCGCGACCTCCGCAACGGCGACGAACGTCAGCCCGGCGACAAGGTGCAAACCTGCATCTCCGCCGCCGCCGGCGACTGCACGCTGGACATCTAACCGGTTGCCGAACCGCCGAGCGGGTACCCTTGACCTATGCGTCGGCCACAACCCGTGACCGGCGGCTATCGCTTAGGCCCCTCACTTCGATCAATGCCTGAGGGCGCGACTTAGGATCACTCACAGGCCGAACAGCATCGAGGCGACAGCCCTAGGCGCGCAGCGCCGGGTTTTTCGGCGTCTCGATTCCGGACTCGCCGAAGAGTGCGACCGAGCAGCGCCCTCGACCAGGCAAGATCGAGGTTCCCAGGCCGAGAACCCGCGGCATCAGCTGCTGATAATCAACAGGAGGACCCCCGGTGGCCATCACCGATATTCAGGCCTTCGCCCATCTGACGGCGGCCGACATCGAGACACTGGGGAAAGAACTCGATTCGATCCGCCGTTCGGTGGAGACCTCCCGTGGCGAGCGCGACGCCCGCTACATCCGCCGCACCATCGCCGCCCAGCGAGCTCTCGAGGTCGCCGGGCGCGCGGTGCTGTTCGGCAGCCGCAATCGCTGGGCGTGGCTGGGCGGCACCGCGATGCTCTCGGTCGCCAAGATCATCGAGAACATGGAGCTGGGCCACAATGTGAGCCACGGCCAATGGGATTGGATGAACGATCCCGAGATCCACTCCACCACCTGGGAGTGGGACATGACCGGCACCTCGGCGCAGTGGCGCCGGGCGCACAACTATTCGCACCACACCTACACCAACGTGCTCGGCAAGGACGAGGACCTCGGCTTCGGCATTCTGCGGATGACCCGCGACGAGGCGTGGCGTCCGGTGCATCTGGTCCAGCCCGCCGCCAATCTGCTGTTGGCCGCGACCTTCGAGTGGGGTATCGCGCTGCACGATCTCGGCATCGAGAAGGAGCTGGCCGGCGTCGAGGGCGTCACGATGACCTCGCCGCCCGACATCGAGTTCTACCGCAAGGCGGGCCGTCAGGTCGCCAAGGATTTCGTGATCTACCCGGCGCTGACCGGCCCGGCCTGGAAGTCGACGCTCAAGGCCAACGCCACCGCCAACCTCGTCCGCAATCTCTGGTCGTACGCCGTGATCTTCTGCGGCCACTTCCCCGACGGCGCGCAGAAGTTCACCGCCGAGCAGCTCGATGGGGAAACCCAGGGCGAGTGGTACCTGCGTCAGATGCTGGGCAGCGCCAACTTCAAGGCCGGCCCCGTGATGGCGTTCATGAGCGGCAACCTCTGCTACCAGATCGAGCACCACCTGTTCCCCGACCTGCCGAGCAATCGGTACTCGGAGGTGGCGGTCCGGGTGCGCGAACTGTGCGACAAGTACGACCTGCCCTACACCACCGGATCGCTGGGCAAGCAGTACCTGCTGGCCTTCCGCACCATCCACAAGCTGGCGCTCCCGGATCGCTTCCTCAAGCGCACCGCCGACGATGCGCCCGAGACGTCGTCGGAGCGCAAGTTCGCCGGCATCTCGCTGCCCGACAGCCTGCGGGTCGACCCGGAGACCGGAAAGCGTTTCGGTCTGCGCTCGGCGCTGCACGATGCCAAGGTCTCGCTCGAGATCAAGGCGCGGCACGAGAAGGAAGTGCTGCGCGAGGCGAAGACGGCGCTCAAGGCTCGAGCCCGGCAGGAGAAGATGGCGCTGCGCGAGGCCAAGCGGGCATTGGGTGAACGCGCCGTGCGCGAACGGGGCGTGTTGCGGGACAAGGCAGCTCGTCGCATGGCTCGCCATGCTCGATAACATTTCCATCTCGATCGCGCAATAGGACTTATCACACATTTCGTCCCGAAAATCGCCAACCTACGCTCTCGTAACTTACGGTACTGTAGCCGCCATGGCGATCTCGGATGTCAAGGAATACGCGCACCTCACCGCAGCGGATGTCGAAGCTCTAGGCGCGGAGTTCGATGCGATCCGCCGGGAGATCGAATCCTCTCGCGGCGCGGCCGACGCGCGCTATATCCGCAACGTCATCCGGCTACAGCGCGCGCTCGAGATCAGCGGCCGCACGGTCCTGTTCGCCAGCTTCCTGCCCCCGGCCTGGCTGGCCGGCGTCGCCCTGCTCGGCTCCGCCAAGATCATCGAGAACATGGAGATCGGGCACAACGTCATGCACGGGCAGTGGGACTGGATGAACGATCCGGAAGTCCACTCCACCTCCTGGGAATGGGACAACGCGGGCCCGTCGGCGCACTGGAAGATCACCCACAACTTCCTGCACCACAAGTACACCAACGTGCTCGGCATGGACGACGACATCGGCTACGGCCTGCTTCGCGTCACCCGTGACCAGCGCTGGATGCCGTTCTACCTGGGCAACCCCATCTACAACTTCCTGCTGCAGGCGCTGTTCGAGTACGGCGTCGCGATCCAGCACCTCGAGCTGGGCAAGGTCGCCAAGAAGAAGTGGGCCAAGGACTCGCCCGAGTGGAAGCAGTTCGAGGCCGACCGCACCCTGGTCCTGAAGAAGATCGGCAAGCAGGCCGCCAAGGACTACCTGGTCTTCCCGCTGCTCACCGGCCCGTCGTTCGTCACCACGCTCACCGCCAACATCGCCGCCAACGTGATGCGCAATGTGTGGACCAACGCGATCATCTTCTGCGGTCACTTCCCCGACGGCGCCGAGAAGTTCACCAAGGCCGACATCGAGAACGAGACCAAGGGCGAGTGGTACCTGCGCCAGATGCTGGGCAGCGCCAACATCAGCGGCGGACCGCTGCTGCACTTCATGAGCGGCAACCTCAGCCACCAGATCGAGCACCACCTGTTCCCCGACCTGCCGAGCAACCGCTACGCCGCCATCGCGGTGCGGGTGCGCGAGCTGGCCGAGAAGTACGACCTGCCCTACACCACCGGTTCGCTGCCGGTGCAGTACTTCAAGTCGTGGCGAACCATTCTCAAGCTGTCGCTGCCGAACAAGTACCTGCGCCACACCACCGACGATGCGCCGGAGACGAAGTCCGAACGCCTGTTCGCCGGCAACACCACCCCCTCGATCGACCCGGTGACCGGGCGTCGCCAGGGACTGCGCACCGCACTGGCCGCCGGCCGCAAGCTGGCCCGCCGGACCATGGCCTGACCGGCTGCGGTTGTATGGTCGGCGTGAGTGCCGATCAGCTGAGCGTCTACGACGCGATCCGTTTGCGTCGTGACGTGCGCGCCGAATACACCGGCGAGCTCGTCGACGACGACACCCTCCTGCGGATCCTCGACGCCGCGCATCGCGCGCCCAGCGTCGGGAACTCACAACCGTGGGACTTCGTGGTGGTTCGCCAGGCCGAGACACTGCGCCGTTTCGCCGACCATGTGGCGGACAAGCGGGTCGAGTTCGGTGCGGCGCTGCCCGCCGAGCGCGCGATGACCTTCGCGCCGATCAAGATCGACGGAATCGTCGAGAGCGGTACGGGTGTGGTTGTCACGCACGATGATTCGCGTGGCGGCCCACAGGTGCTCGGGCGGGCGAGTGTGCCGGAGACCGGCGTGTACTCCACCGTGCTGGCGATCCAGAATCTGTGGCTCGCGGCGACCGCCGAGCAGGTGGGGGTGGGCTGGGTGTCGTTCTACGATCCGGAATTCCTGCGCGAACTCGTCGGCCTGCCCTCTGGGATCAAGCCGGTGGCCTGGCTGTGCGTGGGCCCGGTCGACGCGTTCCAGCAGGTGCCGGACCTGGAACGTTTCGGCTGGCGGTCCGGCCGATCGTTGACCGAGGCCGTACATCACGAGACCTTCGGCGGCTGAACTAACAAGATCCGGACACCCGCACAGCGGATGCCCGGATCGGTCAGGGTTCTAGGCCAGCTTGATCAGGCCGTAGTCGAAGGCGTGTCTGCGGTAGACCACCGACGGGCGGTCGGTCTCTTTGTCATGGAAGAGGAAGAAGTCGTGGCCGACCAATTCCATCTGATAGAGGGCGTCGTCCACCGACATCGGCGTCGCGGTGTGCACCTTGGTGCGCACGATGTGGCCGGGGCCCGTCTCGTCGATTGCCTCGTCGTGGTCGTGGGCAGCGGAACCGTCCGGCGGGGTGAACAGCGACTCGTCGACCAGTGTGGCAGTGGCCTGCGCGACCGAGACCGGCGTCTTGTCGCCGTAGTGCACGACGCGCCGCTTGTCCTTGGCCCGGCGCAGTCTGCTCTCGATCTTCTGGGTGGCCGATTCGAGCGCGGCGTAGAAACTGTCGGCGCACGCCTCGGCGCGCACGATCGGTCCACGGCCGCGCGCGGTGATCTCCACACGCTGACAGGCCTTGCGTTGACGACGGTTGCGTTCGTGGAACAGTTCCACATCGAAGAGGAAGATCGACGGGTCGAAGCGCTCTAACCGAGACAGCTTCTCCGCGACGTAGATTCGATAGTGGTCAGGGATTTCGACGTTGCGACCGGAGACCACCACTTCGGCGTTCGGGGTCTCGAAGTCGATCGTCTCGGTGGCACCGTTCTGGAGTGCCGTGGTGGGTTCAGCATCTTGCACTGATGCCCGTGAAGAAGTCGTCACGCGTACCTCCCGGATATGGCCGCACAACTACCAACGTAGGGCGGCGGGATTGAGCTGTGCCGATCGGGAATCGCCCGGCACCTGTATCCGCGGCACCACCTCCCAAACTTGTGGTTCGGTGTGTGCTCGCGACGCTAGTCCGCCATCGGCAAGTCCGCCACTGTTCACGCGAACTTTCATCAGTCAAGCCGCGCAGGTCACCAAAACCGCGCGCGGAACTATGCCGATCCGGCTGAGAACACGTGTCGATTCGCAGGCGGTGGCACCGGTGGTGAGCACGTCGTCTACCAGCACTACCTGGGCTTTCGCACTGACGGCGACCCATTCGTCCGGTTCGGCGACAGTCATGATCTTGCCGCGCACATTGTGGGAACGCTCATGCGTCGTCAAGCCCACCGAATCCCGGACACCGCGTGCCATCCGCAGCAGCGGCACGCTCCGGCAATCGATCAGCCACCGTGCCGCGACCTCGGCCGAGCGGGCCACCGGGTCACCACCGCGCCGGCGCGCCGCCGCGGTTCTGGTCGGCGCGGGCACGAGCAACAGCGGGCGATCGGGGGCACGCAAGCGGGCAAGCGCGTGGGCGAGCGCCAGCCCGAGTGGGGCGGCGAGGTCGCGCCTGTTCTGTTCCTTGGCTGCCAGCACCGCCCGCTTGCCCACACCGGCGTAAGGACCGAGCGCCCAGCACGGAACACCGGGATCAGCGCGCGGCCGCACCCGGACGGGATCGCGGGCGAGTTCGGCCGCGCACTCGGCGCACCAACTCTCGCCGACCGCACCGCAGCCACCGCACCGATCGGGCAGGATCAGGTCGAGCAGGGTTCTCATAGCGCACGAGCATGACAGCGGGCACCGACATGATCAGCTCGGCAAGACCGGCACAACCCGCTCTCCGGTCAATCCGGGTACCTCACGCCAGAAACGGTCGTTGCGGGTCGGATCGGCGGTCTGTAGCTGCAGGACGGCCCGGGAATCGGCCACGTACTGCGTGGCCGGGGCCGCCGTCACCACCCGCACCGGCGGAGTGAGGTTCTGCGAGGTCACCGCACTGAACTGCGAACCGTCGATGGAGACGGTGAAGACCGGGTCGACATTGCCCTCGCGGGCCACCATGATCGTGTCGCCGGTGACCCAGCTCAACGACACCGCGCGCGAGCTCAGGCCGAGCGCGAGCGGCAGCGGTGAGGTGAGCGCGTACTTGCCGTCGGGGCGACGTTGGACCACCGCCACATACACCTTGCCGTCGGCGATCAGCGCCGCGCGCACGCCGGTGCGCGAGACCACCACCTCGCTGATCGGCGGACGTGGAGCGCCCGCGCCTTCGAACAGGGCCGTGATGTCGACGTCCTCGGTGGAGACATTGCCGGTGGCCCGATCGGTGACCGCCCGGATGACCCGGTCACCGTCGATCACGGTCCAGGCGGCGCCGCCGTCGCTGGTCCAGGACGGACGGGCGATGCTGGCACCCTCGGCGACCGCGAACGCCTTGGCCCCGTAGTTGCCGATGAGCAGGGTGCGGGCGGCTTCTGGCAGCGGTTTGCCGGAGTCGGCGACCGCGGCGACGAACTGTCCGTCGGCCGAGATGCCGACGGACTGCAGGTTGGTCGCCTCGCCGAAGGAACCACTCGGGGTGACGATCCCGTCCGGGGTGACCTGCACCAGGGCGCCGTTGCGCAGGGCGTGCAGGCCGATCCGGTTCTGGCCGGGCGCCGAGGCGCTGTACTGGTCGACATCGGCGACCGACCAGCCGCTGGCCGCGTACCGGTCGTCGAGCGGTTTACCGTCGGCGAGCAGCACGTACGGTCCGAGGATGTCGGCGCCGGCCAGGGTGAGCACCACCTGCGCGGCGAGCAGTTCGCGATCGCGCTGGCCGAGTCCGCCGATCCCGGCGAAGTCGATGCGCACTCCCCCGATGCCGACACCGACGTCACCCGGTTCGTTGTTGGCCTTGGTGATCGGACCGCGCAGCGAGACCGGCTGCGCCAACTGGTTGCGCACCACCGGGGCGATCGTGGACTGCGGGCCTTCGGCGAGCATGCCGATCAATCGCTCGGTGAGCTGGGCGCGCGGCACCGAGATCCAGCGCGGATCCGGGACCAGGAGCGAGTTACCCGGGTCGATGTAGTGCAGGACGTAGCGGTGGTAGGACTTGACGAACGCGTCGTTGCCCATCACGACGCCCGGCGGCAGCTCGGTGATCCGCCACTCGCCATCGATCTTGCTCATCTCGATCTTGTTCTCGAGCGTGCCCTCGGTGGCGCGGTAACCGCCGTCGCGGGCGAGCTCGCCGACCTTGCGGGCGCGCAGCACATAGCTGGCCTTGTCGCCCGACCGCGACTCGCGCAGGGTGTCGGGGCGATCGTCGACGATGGTGGTGCTCGCCTCGTCGTTCCAGCTGCCCGCCGTCTCGGGCGCCATGTACTGGCGGGCCGCGGCGTGCTGGTTGGTGGGGTCGGCGCTGGCGGTGAGGAAGTCGCCCAGCAGCAGGTCGGGGTCGCGGCCGGAGGTCGGCGGGGTCGGGCCCTCGGAGGTGGGCGCGCGGTTGATCGTGCCGAGTGCCTGCGGTGCGGAGGACTCCGGCAGGCTGGCGCACCCGGTGAGCACCATCAGCCCGGCCAGAACCGCCGCGACCAGTGCGGCGCCGTGCCGATCCCGACGATCACCACGCGCACTAGTCATGACTTCCTGTCTCTGGTCTCGGTGGGCGTCGACTCGTCGCGGTCGGCGTCGGCGGGGGCCGCGTCGCGGCCGTTGGTCGCCGGGTGCGCGCCTGCCGCAGGCGGTTCGATACCGGAATCGTCGGCCGAGGGGTCGTCTCGCGGTTCGTCTCCCGGCTCGACGACCGTCAGTTCGACAACAGTCGAGTCGGGTCCGGCCGAGTCGGGTCCGGTCTGCTCCACGTCGGCCGTCTCCGATCCCGTCGCCTCGTCCGCGGTCGGTCCGGCCGGTTCGGCTTCGACGGTCGTCGGCTCGGGTTCGGCTTCCGGCAGCGCGGGGACCTTGCGCAGCATCGGTTCCAGGGCGAGCGGGCTCTGCCCGAGTTTGCGGCCGCGCACCATCGGGAGCAGCAGCCGGAAGCTCGCGCCGACGCCGGGATCGCCCCAGGCCTCGAGCCTGCCCTCGTGCAGATTCGCGTCCTCGACGCTGATCGACAAGCCGAGCCCGGTGCCACCCGAGCGACGCACCCGCGAGGGGTCGGAGCGCCAGAACCGGTTGAACACCAGCTTTTCCTCGCCCGGCCGCAGCCCGACGCCCTGATCGCGCACCACAGTCGCGACAGCGTTGGACTCGGCGTCGCCGCGCATGCGGATCAGCACCGGCTTGCCCTCGGAGTGGTCGATCGCGTTGGCCAGCAGGTTGCGCAGCACGCGCTCGACGCGGCGCGGGTCGACCTCGGCGACCACCGGCTCCTCCGGCAGGTCGATCACCACCTCGACCTGGGCGTCGCGAGCCAGATGGCGGACCGTGGAGATCGCGGCACGCGCGCACATCCGCACATCCAGCGATTCGATCTGCAGTTCGGCCACACCCGCGTCGTGGCGGGAGATCTCGAGCAGGTCGTTGAGCAGGCCCTCGAACCGGTCCAGTTCGTTGACGAGCAGTTCCGAGCTGCGCGCGAGGGCGGGATCGAGATCGTCGCTGGAGCCGTGGATGAGGTCGGCCGCCATGCGCACCGTGGTGAGTGGGGTGCGCAGTTCGTGGCTGACATCGGAGGTGAAGCGGCGCTGCAGATTGCCGAATTCCTCGAGCTGGGTGATCTGGTTCGACAGGCTCTCGGCCATCTCGTTGAACGCTTGCGCGAGCCGGGCCATGTCGTCCTCGCCGCGCACCAGCATGCGTTCTTTGAGTCGGCCGTCGGCGAATCGGCCCGCGATCCGCGCCGCCGACCGGATCGGCAGCACCACCTGCCTGGTCACCAGCGCGGTGATCGCGGCGAGCAACACCAGCAGCACCACGCCACCGATGAGCATCGTGCCGCGCATCAGCGACAGGCTCGATTCCTCGCTGGCCAGCGGGAAGATCAGGTAGATCTCCAGGGTCGCGACCTCGGCGCTCGGGCTGCCGATGACCAGCGCGCGCCCGCGGTAGCCGTCGGGGTCGGCGACGGTGGTGAACTGGTAGGAGACCTGATTGCGCTGGACGAATCGGCGCAGCTCCTGCGGCACCTCGGCGAGCGGTCCGGCCGCGATCTCGTGTGGCGGAGTGCCGCCGACCATCGCCAGCGCCGAGTCGAAACTGCCCGCGGCGCCGCTGGACTGCCCGGTGCCACCACGGCTGGACAGCGCGGCTCGCGCGTCGGCGAGTTGCTGATCCTGGCTGTTACCGGACGGAACGCCGGACATCTTGTTCTCGATCGTGCTGCGGGCACGATCCATCTCCTCGACAGCCGCGTTGATCTTGGCTTCGAGGAGCCGGTCGGTGATCTGACCGGTGAGCACGACCCCGAGGATCGTGATCACGATGAGCGACAGGGTCAACGTCGAGACGATGACCCGCAGCTGCAGCGATCGGCGCCACAGGTGGCCGAGTGCGGTCCCGACGGCCTGGAACCAGGCCATGATCGGGCTCGCCCATCGCCGCAGCTGCGCCACTGGACCAGTGGTCACAGCGGCGCCCCGCAGTGACCGATCACGGCGGTCCGGCCTTGTAACCGACGCCGCGCACGGTGAGCACGATCTCCGGGTTCTCCGGATCCTTCTCGACCTTGGCGCGCAGTCGCTGCACGTGCACGTTCACCAGACGGGTGTCGGCGGCGTGCCGGTAGCCCCACACCTGTTCGAGCAGTACCTCGCGGGTGAACACCTGACGCGGCTTGCGCGCGAGCGCGACCAGCAGGTCGAACTCCAGTGGGGTGAGCGAGATCTGCCCGGGGCCGCGGGTCACCTTGTGCGCGGGCACGTCGATGACGATGTCGGCGATCGAGAGCAGCTCGGCGGGCTCGTCCTCGGTGCGGCGCAGACGCGCCCGCACGCGGGCGACGAGCTCTTTGGGCTTGAAGGGTTTGACGATGTAGTCGTCGGCACCGGACTCCAGGCCGAGGACCACATCGACCGTATCGGTCTTGGCGGTGAGCATGACGATCGGAACGCCGGAATCGGCCCGCAGCACCCGGCATACGTCGATACCGTTCATGCCGGGCAGCATCAGGTCGAGCAGTACCAGGTCGGGGCGGATCTCCCGCACCGCTGACAGGGCCTGTGTGCCGTCGCCCACCACATGCGGGTCGAACCCTTCCCCGCGCAAGACGATGGTCAGCATCTCAGCGAGTGCCATATCGTCGTCGACGACCAGAATCTTGGGCTTCATAGTCCTATGTTGTCATCTCCATGGCCAGGATCGGGCCGCCACGCCATTAATGGTGTGAACCCGTCGCGTATCCAACCTTATCCGGAAAAGATTTCCGAGCAGAGGGTGAGTAACGCAGGCCTATCGTCATCGGATCGGTATGTCCACCACCGGCCGAACCAGTCGCGGTCGGCCAGTTCACGATAGACCTCGCCGGTGCGCCGCTGCAGACCGCCGTCCCGTTCGTAGGCATCGAGGGCGCGGGTGTCGTCGAGTTCGCCTCGGAGCCGGGCGCGTTCGGCCGCCACCTCGGTGGGCACGTCGAGCAGAACGGTGAGATCCGGCGTCGGCAGTTCGAGTCTGCCGAACTCCAGATCACCCACCCACGACACGATTTGGCCGTCGGCGTCCTGGTGCGCCCGCGCGGCCGAGTAGGCCGCGTTGGACGCCACCCATCGGTCCAGGATCACGATGTCGTTGCCGCCCAACAGGTCCGACAGCTCCGCGCGCGCCGCCGCCCGGTCGAGCGCGAACATGATCGCCATGCCGTTGATCGAGCCGGCCAGGTCGCCGTTGCCCCCGCGCAGCGCCTCCGCCGCCAGATCGGCGTGGATCGAATGCCCGTATTGCGGAAAGGCCAGACTGTCCGCCCGCAGCCCCTTGGCCGACAATTCGGCGATCAGTCCATCGATCAGCGTGCGTTTGCCTGCCCCGTCGAGCCCTTCCACCGCGATCAATACACCCATGCGGTGAGATTACCGCGCTCGCGCGCAAGCCCTCGCACCTCACCGTCACCCCAGAATTGCGGTCTGGTCGCCTACCGGCCCGGCGAACGAGGATCCCCCCATGACAACGATCGTCCGCACCACCGCCGCCGCGCTCGCCATCACCGCCGCCGTTGCCTGCGGCACCGCCTCCGCGCAGACAGCGGCCCCGACCGCCGCCCCCGACGCGGGGTCGTCGGCAGCCTTCAATTCGGTGATGTGCGCGCTGCTCGGGATCAGCAGCGAGCACAACATCTTCTGCACGGGTCTGATCATCGGCTAGTCGAGGCCGAACATGCCGGTGGCCCGTCGACCAGCTGGTTCGACGGGCCACCGTTGTCAGTGATCAGTAGCGGTAGTGCTCCGGCTTGTACGGGCCTTCCACGTCCACGTTGATGTACTCCGCCTGATCCTTGGTGAGCTTGGTCAGGGTGCCGCCGAGGGCCTCGACGTGGATCTTGGCGACCTTCTCGTCGAGGTGCTTGGGCAGGCGGTAGACCTCGTTGTCGTACTCTTCCGGCTTGGTCCACAGCTCGATCTGGGCGATGACCTGGTTGGAGAAGCTGTTGGACATGACGAACGAGGGGTGGCCGGTGGCGTTGCCCAGGTTCAGCAGGCGACCTTCGGACAGCAGGATGATCGCCTTGCCGGTCTCCTTGAAGGTCCACTCGTCGACCTGCGGCTTGATGTTGATCCGGGTCGCGCCCGAACGCTCCAGCGCCGCGATGTCGATCTCGTTGTCGAAGTGGCCGATGTTGCCCAGGATCGAGTGATCCTTCATCGCCTTCATGTGGTCGAGGGTGATGATGTCCTTGTTGCCGGTCGAGGTGATGACGATGTCGGCGTCGCCGATCGCCTGCTCGACGGTGACCACGTCGTAGCCGTCCATCAGCGCCTGCAGCGCGTTGATCGGGTCGATCTCGGTGACCTGCACGCGCGCGCCCTGGCCGGCCAGCGACTCGGCGCAGCCCTTACCGACATCGCCGTAACCGCAGATCAGCACCTTCTTGCCGCCGATGAGCACATCGGTGCCGCGGTTGATGCCGTCGATCAGCGAGTGGCGGGTGCCGTACTTGTTGTCGAACTTGGACTTGGTGACCGAGTCGTTGACGTTGATCGCCGGGAACACCAGCTCACCCGCGGCGGCGAACTGGTACAGCCGCAGCACGCCGGTGGTGGTCTCCTCGGTGACGCCCTTGACCGAGTCGGCGATGACGCTCCACTTGGTCTTGTCGGCCTCGAGGCTCTCGCGCAGCAGGTCGAGGAACACCGTGTACTCGGCCGAGTGATCGGCGTCGGCGGGCGGAACCAGACCGGCCTTCTCGAACTGCGCGCCGCGCAGCACGAGCATGGTCGCGTCGCCACCGTCGTCGAGGATCATGTTGGCCGGGGCGTTCGGCCAGGTGAGCATCTGCTCGGCGGCCCACCAGTACTCCTCCAGCGTCTCGCCCTTCCAGGCGAAGACGGGGATGCCCTTGGGCTCGTCGACGGTGCCGTTCGGGCCGACCACGATGGCGGCGGCGGCGTGATCCTGGGTGGAGAAGATGTTGCAGGAGGCCCAGCGCACGTCGGCGCCGAGAGCAACGAGGGTTTCGATCAGGACGGCGGTCTGGACCGTCATGTGCAGCGATCCGGAGATTCGCGCGCCCTTCAGCGGCTGGACGTCGTGGTATTCACGGCGCAGCGCCATCAGGCCCGGCATCTCGTGCTCGGCGAGGCGGATCTCCTTGCGGCCGAATTCGGCCAGCGAGAGGTCTGCCACCTTGTAGTCGATGCCGTTGCGGACGTCGGGGGTGAGCTCGGTGCGCGCGGGGAGTTCTGAGGTCGTCACGTTGGCTAGGTTACCGTCTGGGGCCGCGCGAGTTCCCCTCCTCCGCCGAGGTGGAGTCTCAGGCCGCCGCGCGGTATCGGGCCAGCAACCGTCGCGGCTTCGCGGGCGAGACATTGGCCAGGCTCAGGTCGCCGCCGTAGTGCGCCGCGACCTTGGGGTCCATCACCGCACGCCACAGCGGCGGAACGGCCGCGAGCACGATCATGGTGGCGTACCCGGCGGGCAGCTGCGGAGCTTCTTCGCTGCTGCGCAGGGTCTGGTAGCGGCGGCCCGGGTTGGCGTGGTGGTCGCTGTGGCGCTGCAGATGGAACAGGAAGATGTTGGTGACCAGGCGATCGGAGTTCCAGCTGTCGCGCGGGGAGCACCGTTCGTAGCGGCCGTTGGGCTTGCGCGCGCGCAGCAGCCCGTAGTGCTCGACGTAGTTGACGGTCTCGAGCAGCGCGATGCCGATCGCGGCCTGGACGGCCAGCCACGGGAGGATGGACGGGCCGAACACGAGCGTCAGCGAACCGAACAGCGCCGCCGTCATCGCCCAGGCCTGCAGGATGTTGTTGTCGGCGCTCCACCAGCCGCGACCCTGCCGGAGCAGGCGGGCGCGCTCGAGGTGCACGGCCGACCGGAACCCGCCGATCACGCTGCGCGGCAGGAACTCCCACAGCGATTCGCCCAGCCGGGCGCTGGCCGGATCCTCAGGGGTTGCCACGCGGGCGTGGTGTCCGCGATTGTGCTCGACGAAGAAGTGCCCGTAGCCCGACTGGGCCAGCGCGATCTTCGACAGCAATTTTTCGGCACTCTCCACCCGGTGGCCCAATTCGTGGGCGGCGTTGATGCCGATGCCGCTGACGAAGCCGACCGTGGCGGCCAATCCGAGCTTGTCGACCAGGGCCAGCTCGGGGCTCGTCCACATGAAGCAGGCCACACCGAGGCTGATCAACTGGATCGGCAGGAACAGGTAGGTGCACCACCGGTAGTACCGGTCGGCGGAGAGCGCCGCGTAGTCCTCGTCGCGGGGATTGTTGCCGTCTTCGCCGACGATCCAATCCAGCACGGGAATGGCGATCAGGACGATGACAGGTCCGATCCACCAGAAAACTTCAGCCTTGGTATGGAACACCAGCTGGGAGGGCAACAGCGCGCTCGCCGGGGCGATCAGCCCTAAAGCCCAGAGATACCGTTTGGGATCACGAAGACCCCCCGGTTTGCCAACCGTTTGCACACCCGCTCCGCTACAAAAAGACCAATCGCCGACCGATGTGAATACTGACAGACCGTAGGCGCGTTACACAGCGGCAGATCCTCAAACGTGGTGATGGTTACACAGGGGCGAATCAGAGCTTGTGACTTCTCTCAGTGATCCACTTCACCGGATGGGACACGGATGCCCCGTACCTGCACAATTGCCTCGACGTACGGGCTGAGCAGTGCGCTCATCTCGGCCGGGGCGTCGCGTTCGGGCACGGGCGGATTCGGAATGTAGCTCAGCGCGATCCGCACCAGCGCGTGCGCGAGCACATCGGCCTCGGCATCGGTCGCGTTCACCCAGCTGTGCACGAAAACCTGAGTCAGACGGGTGGTGGCGTGCTCGAGCAGCGGGGCCGCGTCCAGCGTGATCAACCGCAACAGGTCCGGCTTCATCTCCCCGCTCAGCAGCGAACGGACCAGTGGGTCGCCCGCGGCGGAGAGGAAGAAGCCGGTCATCCCGACCCGGATCGAGGCGCGAGCATCGCCCACATTGGCATCGAGCGCCTCGCGCACATGGTCGACGAGGTCGTCGGCCAGGCGCAGCGCGTAGGCCTGCGAGAGCCCCGCGCGCGAACCGAACTCGTTGTAGAGCGTCTGCCTGCTCACCCCGGCCCTGGCCGCGACGTCACCGAGCGTGACCTTGGACCAGTCACGCTCGGTGAGCAGTTCGCGCATCCCGTCCAGGACCGAGTTGCGCAGCAGTTCGCGCGCGGCCTCCTGGTACGGGATGCGCGAACCGGTGCGCGGGGTACCCGCGACGCTCACGAACGTTCGATCTCGACCATGAAGAAGTCGGACTTGCGGGCACCGCAATCCGGGCAGGTCCAGTCGTCGGCGATGTCTTCCCAGAGGGTGCCGGGGGCGATGCCGTCGTCGGGCCAGCCCTGGGCCTCGTCGTACTCGAAACCGCACTGTGCGCACTGGTACAGCTTGTAGTCGGTCACTGCGAAACTCCTACCGCCTCGAAGTCGATCTTTTCCCGCACCCCACAGTCCGGACAGCACCAGTCGTCGGGAACGGCCGTCCACAGTGTGCCAGGCGGAAATCCTTCGCGTGGCGCGCCTTTGGCTTCATCGAAGACGAAATCACACACCGGACATTTGTAGGCGCTCACGACCCGACCTCGGTTCCGTACTTTTCCAGCACCTGCTCCCGGCGCTTGGGTTCGATATTGGCGAGGGTGACGTCCCCGCCGTAGTGCGCGAGCACGCGCTTGTCCATCACCTTGCGCCAGATCGGCGGGAAGTAGCCGAGCAGGATCATGCTGGCGTAGCCACTGGGCAGGTTCGGCGCACCGTCCCAGCTGCGCAGCGTCTGGTAGCGCCGGGTCGGATACGCGTGATGGTCGCTGTGGCGCTGCAGGTGGTAGAGGAAGATGTTGGTGACGATATGGTCGCTGTTCCAGCTGTGCGCGGGCGCGGGTCGTTCGTAGCGTCCGCCGGCCGTCTTCTGCCGGACCAGGCCGTAGTGCTCGAGGTAGTTCACCGACTCGAGCAGGCTGAACCCGATCACGGCCTGCAGGATCAGATACGGCAGCACCTCGATGCCGAATACGGCGATCAATCCGAGCCACAACACCACCGACATCGCCCAGGCGTTGAGCACGTCGTTGCGCAGCGTCCAGGGGCTCTTGTCGAGCCGACCCAGACGTTGCTTCTCGAGATGCCAGGCCGAGCGCAGGCTGCCCCAGACCGTGCGCGGCCAGAATGCCCAGAAGGACTCACCGATGCGCGAACTCGCGGGGTCTTCCGGAGTGGCGACCCGCACGTGGTGACCACGGTTGTGCTCGATGTAGAAGTGCCCGTAGAACGATTGGGCCAGCGCGATGCGCGCGAGCCAGCGTTCCAGTTCGACCTTCTTGTGACCGAGTTCGTGCGCGGTGTTGATGCCGATGCCGCCGATCATGCCCACGCTGATCGCGATACCGATCTTGTCGACCACATTGGCGCCGCCGGGGAAGCCCAGCCAGTGCAGGTTCGGCGCGGTGATGATGTAGCAGGCGAAGATGAGCGAGGCGTACTGGAACGGCAGGTACAGGTAGGTGAGGTAGCGGTAGTACTTGTCGTTCTCCAGGTACTCCATCACCTCGTCGGGCGGGTTGTTGCCGTCGGGACCGAAGAACAGGTCCGCCAGCGGGATCACGAGGTAGACCAGCACCGGCCCGAGCCAGAACGGGATCTCGGCGATGCGATGCCAGCCGAGCTGGTTGAGGCCCCAGATCAGGGGGATCGCGATCGTGAACAGGCCGGTCGGGGCGAACAGCCCCCACAGCCACAAATATCGCTTGGAATCTCGCCACTGCGGCGGTGCGACCCGCTGCTCGGACGCGTTGGCATCAGTCGACATCATCGTCTCCAGTCCCGAGGCACATCTCACACGTGTGATGTGCGTAACTCTCTGTCACAGACGATATGTCCGGATGCGTCCGCTGTCTAGACAAATTGGCCAATTTGTAAAGCGGTGACGACTCGATAACGCGGACGGCGACCGTGCCCGAACTGGACACGGTCGCCGTCGTTACAGGTCAGTGACCTTTTCAGGGGCCTTTACATTCGGCCTCTGACCGGAAGTAGCACGTCCGCGCCCGGTGGTAGCCCGTCGACCGGCCACCACCGCAGATCGGTCGATTCGGCACTGCGGACCGGCACCGCACCGGGGGGCGCCACGATCTCGAAGAGCAGGTCCAGATGCCGCGTCGGCACGCCGAGCGAGCAGGTGATCGGGTGCGCCTGCGCGCCGTAGAGACCCGGCGTGAGAATCAGGTCGGGGATGCCGGATTCCTCCACCGCCTCCCGCAGCGCCGCGTCCTGCACGGTCTTGTCATCGGGTTCGCAATGACCACCCAGCTGGATCCAGCGACCGACGCGCGGGTGCAGGGTGAGCAGGATGTCGCGACGGTCGTGCGACAACACGATCGCCGACGCGGTGATGTGGCCGGGCGCGTGTTCGCGCAGACACCCGCGGGGAGCCGAGCCGAGGAAGGCCAGAATCGCTTCGCGCAGTGAGTGATCCGCGCGGGCCTCCGGTTCCCAGTGCGTGAGCAACTCGGTCGCCGACGCGTGCAGCGACTCCGCGCTCACAGTTCCACCAGGCCCGCTCCTGGCGAGCCGACGGTGCGCACCACCGGCTCCTCCAGGGGATGACCGATCGCGATGGCGCCCAGCGGCATCCAGTCCTCGTCGAGCCCGAGGACCTCGCGAACGATCTCGGGCGCGAAGATGGTCGAGCCGATCCAGCAGCTGCCGAGGCCGTCGGCGGCCAGCGCCACCAGCAGCCCCTGCACCGCCGCGCCGACGGCCACCGTGAACATCGTCTGCTCGGCCGCCTGACGACGAGCGTCGGGATAGTCGTGGGCGCCATCGGGCACGCAGAACGGGATGATCACTTCCGGCGCGTCGAAAAGGATTCGGCCACGCGCGATCCGACGCCGCACGCGTTCGGGGTCGAGCCCGTCGGCGGTGAGGTCCTCGCTCCACTTCTCGGTCATGGCATCGAGCAGCTGGGTCCGCAGCGTCGCCTTGCGCAGCCAGACGAAGCGCACCGGGCGGGTGTGGTGCGGCGCGGGCGCGGTGAGGCCAACCGCCACGGCGGCGCGGATCCGTTCCGGGTCCACCGCCTCGGTGGTGAACGCGCGCACCGAACGACGCAGCGGCACAGCCTCTTTGCGGCCCTGCTCGAGCGCTTCGGCGGTGCCGAGCCAGAACAGGTCGTCGATGCCACCGCGCAGCAGTGCCGCCGCGGTCGACCCGTCGTCGTCGGTCCGCAGCCCGCGCACCACCGCCACCGGGACTCCGCCGAGCTTGCCCTTGACCAGATCGGCGGCGGCGGCGAGCTCATCGGCGACGGCCACCTGCGTGACGTGCAGTTCGTTGCCCTGCCCGTCCACCGAGCCGGCGTAATCATGGAGCACCCGCAGCCCGGCCGACCCGATGGCCGCGTCGATCTGCCCGTTGCGCCAGGCCCGGCCCATGGTGTCGGTGATGACCACGGCCACGTCGACGCCGAGCCGCTGGGCGAGCGCGGTGCGCAGCGACTTCGCGCTGCCGTCGGGATCGACAGGCAGCAGCACCAATTCGCCCTCGGCCACGTTGGAGCCGTCCACCCCGGAGGCCGCCTGCACGATGCCGAGCCGGTTCTCGGTGATGAGGGTGCGGCCCTTGCGCGCGAGCACCCGCACGGCTTCGTCCTCGACCAGCTTGCGACGAGCGGTGTCGCGCTCCTCGGGGTCGACCGGCGCGACGACGATGCGCCCCTCGACCTTCGACACGATCTTGCTGGTGACCACGATGATGTCGCCGTCGGCGAGCCAGGGTGCCTGTGCCGCAAGATGTTCGGCGATGTCGTCGCCGGGCCGGAACTCCGGCAACCCGGTCACCGGGAGGATCCGCAACTCGTCGGCGGCGTGGTCGGGCAACGCGCCGCCGGTGTCGTTCGTCTGCGAACTCATACCTTCACTCCCGCCAATTCCAATGCGGCGCGCGCCATTTCAGCGGTGGCCTCGGGGTCGGTCATCAACAGCGGAACGCTGCGCACCTCCACGCCGGGAACATCGGCGGAGTCGGTGGAGTGCACCAGCCACCCGTCGAGAATGCCGGTGGCCGAGCGGGCGCCGTAGTGGCGGCCGATCGCCTCCGCGGTGGACTCCACGCCGATCGCGGTCAGACACTCATCGGCCATGCCTCGCAACGGCTTTCCATCGATCACCGGCGAGAGCCCGATCACCTTGGCTTCGCTGGTGCGTAGCGCGCCTCTGATTCCGGGCACGGCGAGGATCGCGCCGATGCTCACGACAGGGTTGGACGGGGCCAGTAACACGGCGTCAGCGGAGCCTATGATTTCGGTCACATTCGGCGCCGGCGAGGCTTGCTCGGCGCCGATCGAGGCAAATCCGTGAGTCGGGAGCGCCGCGCGGTACCGCACCCACCATTCCTGAAAGTGGATCGCGCGACGTTCGCCAGCATTGTCGGGATCGCTGACCACCACGTGGGTTTCGCAGCGATCGTCGGTAGCCGGAATCAGCTTCACCCCCGGCTGCCAGCGATTGCACAGCGCTTCGGTGACCGCGGACAGCGGATATCCGGCACGCAGCATTTCGGTGCGAATGAGGTGGGTGGCGATATCGCGATCGCCCAGGCCGAACCAATCGGGCTGGGCGTTGTATTTCGCCAGCTCCTCTTTCGCGTGCCAGGTTTCGTCGGCATGGCCCCAGCCACGCTCGGTGTCGATGCCACCGCCGAGGGTGTACATGCAGGTGTCGAGGTCGGGACAGATGCGAAGGCCATGCATCCAGACGTCGTCGCCGACGTTGACGATGGCCGAGATGTCGGCTTCGGGCAGCAGCTGCCGGACGCCTTGGAGGAACCGGGCACCGCCGACACCGCCGACGAGAACGGCGATCTTGGGCTCGCGCACCGCGTGTTGTGCAGTCACAGGGTCACAGCCTAGTGAGTGACGGTTGCCCGTCGCTTCCGCGCCGAATTACAGCGAAGTTGCTGGTCATTTGCCACGGCACATAACAAGATCAACACGAAAGGCGGGTGCGGAGTGTAACGGAAGGGTGACGGCGGGTTGACCACCGGCAAGTGCGGCGTGTCTAATCACAGACATGTCATTCCGGTCACCGCGAGAGGGCATAGCGCGGGGGCGTTTGCGAGAGGGTTCCACGTCGCCGGAAACGGCCACGGCGCGAGGACACAGCGCAGGGGACGTTTGCGAGAAGGTTCCCACTCGCCGGAAGGCAGGCTCGGGGAAGCCCGCGAGACTACGTCGCGGTGTTGGGCCGTCGGAGATCTCATTCGGACCGACGGAAAGAATCATTCTGCGCTAACACATAGTGAGGAGGCGGAACGATGACCGAAGATCTGGTCTCGCCGACCGATTCCACAGCAGGCGCAGCTCACGCTGTCTGCGCTGACATGAGCTGGCAGGAACCGGACGTGGTAAGCGAAGTCGCGGCTCCCCGGCTGAGTCTGGTCGTTACGGGCTTCGACGAAATGTTCGAGTCGATCGAAGAGCAGTGGCAGGAACGTGCCCTCTGCGCTCAGACCGACCCCGAGGCGTTCTTCCCCGAGAAGGGCGGCTCGACGCGTGAGGCCAAGCGAATCTGCTTGGGCTGTGAAGTACGTGACCAGTGCCTGGAATACGCACTGGCACATGATGAACGCTTCGGCATCTGGGGCGGTCTCTCGGAACGAGAGCGTCGCAGGCTGAAGCGCGGAATCGGTTAAGTGACTGTTCGAAAGTAGACTCTCTCCAGGCCTGGCCCGGAGCCACGCAGGCGCAGTACGTCGGTGTCTCCGGGCGAACGCCCTTGTTGATCTTCACGGTGCAGGCGAGAGAGGTGAAAGACCCATGGCACGTTCCCGGCGTCATTCTCCGGCACCCACCGCTCGTTCGGTGACCCGCCGCGGCCGCGGAGTCCGAGGCCCCATGCTTCCGCCGACAGTGCCCGCGTGGCGCACCAGGGGCCAGAAATTCGATCGGCTCGTGCTCGAGGCGTTCGCCCCACTGGACACCCGCTGGCACGATCGCCTCACCAAGCTCGATATCGCCGTCGACGATGTGCCGAAAATCCGTCCACTGCATCCTGATTCGGTCACCTGGCCGGACGAGGTGGTCGCCGACGGTCCGGTGCCGCTGTCGCGGCTGATCCCCGCGGGCGTCGACCGGCACGGTGCGGCCACTCGCGCCAGAGTGGTGTTGTTCCGCAAGCCGCTGGAATTGCGGGCCGCCGATCCCGACGATCTGGTCGAGTTGCTGCGCGAGGTCCTCGTCCAGCAGATCGCGACCTACCTCGGTGTAGACCCCGATCTGATCGATCCCGAACCGGAATAGGCGTACCTCCGCCTTCGCTCCGGCCGTGCGCTCGAGACCGACGAACGCTGCGCGGCCGTGCCGATCATGCGTACCTCCGCCTTCGCCCATTAGGGCGTGTCCGTATCCACTTTCGGGCCGCGGAGGGCTAATCTCGACGTCGTGATCCCTATGCGTCGTTGCTGCCGACCCGGCTGCAAGAACCCGGCTGTAGCGACGCTGACTTATGTGTACTCCGACTCGACCGCTGTCGTCGGACCCTTGGCCACCGTCGCCGAACCACATTCCTGGGATCTCTGCGAAACGCACGCCTGCCGCATCACCGCGCCCAAGGGCTGGGAACTGGTCCGCCACGAAGGCGGCTTCTCCTCGAGCACCCCGGACGACGACGACCTCACCGCGCTGGCCGAAGCCGTCCGCGAAGCGGGCCTGCGCCGCCGCCCCGCCGCCGAAGCCGACCAGCCGGGCTACCGCGACAACGCCGCCGCGGCCCCCCGCACCGCGCGCACGGGCCGCCGCGGCCACCTACGGGTTCTGCCGGATCCGTAGCTAGTCCGGCCAGGATCCCGAAGAGTCGGCGCAGCCCGCTAGGGTTAGCCCCATGACGACCCTCGCGCGCTCTGGCGAACTCGTGAATGCCGTGATCAAGGCTTATGACGTCCGCGGGGTGGTGGGCGAACAGATCGACGAGGCGTTCGTCGGCGATGTCGGCGCTTCCTTCGCGCGTCTGATGCGCGAAGAAGGCGCCACCCGGGTCGTGATCGGCCACGACATGCGCGAATCCTCCCCCGCGCTGTCCGAGGCGTTCGCGCAGGGCGTGCGGGCCCAGGGCCTCGATGTGGTGCACATCGGTCTGGCCTCCACCGACCAGCTCTACTTCGCCTCGGGCAAGCTCGGTTGTCCCGGCGCCATGTTCACCGCCAGTCACAACCCGGCCGAGTACAACGGCATCAAGCTGTGCCGCGCGAACGCGCTGCCCGTCGGGCAGGACACCGGGCTGGCGACCATCGCGGCCGAGGTGATCGAGGGTGTGCCCGCCTACGACGGCGCGCCCGGCACCGCCACCAGCACCGATCTGCTCGCCGACTACGCGGACTACCTGCGCGAACTGGTGAACCTCGACGAGATCCGCCCGCTCACCATCGCGGTCGACGCCGGTAACGGTATGGGCGGCCACACCGTGCCCGCCGTCCTCGGCACCCTGGGCCCGATCACGATCGTGCCGCTGTACTTCGAACTCGACGGCTCGTTCCCCAACCACGAGGCCAACCCTCTCGACCCGAAGAACCTCGTCGACCTGCAGGCACTGGTGCGCTCCAGCGGCGCCGACATCGGCCTGGCCTTCGACGGCGACGCCGATCGTTGCTTCGTCGTCGACGAGCGCGGCGAGCCCGTGTCGCCGTCGGCGATCACGGCGATCGTGGCGCAGCGTGAGCTGGCCAAGGAGCCGGGCGCGACCGTGATCCACAACCTGATCACCTCGCGCGCGGTGCCCGAGCTGGTCGAGGAGCTGGGCGGCAAGCCGGTGCGCACGCGAGTGGGCCACTCGTTCATCAAGCAGGAGATGGCCTCGACCGGCGCGGTGTTCGGTGGCGAGCACTCCGCGCACTACTACTTCCGCGAATTCTGGGGCGCCGACTCGGGCATGCTGGCCGCGCTCCACGTGCTGGCCGCGCTCGGCGAGGGCGAGCGGACGGTCTCGGACCTGATGGCCGCCTACGACGTGTACGCCGCCTCGGGCGAGATCAACTCGACCGTCGCCGACGCCGCCGACCGCACCGCCGCCGTGCTCGCCGCGTTCGCCGACCGCACCGAGTCGGTGGACCGGATGGACGGCGTCACGGTCGACCTGGGCAACCACGCCTGGTTCAACCTGCGCGCATCGAATACCGAACCGCTGCTTCGACTCAATGTCGAGGCCGGATCGCGCGACGATGTAAACGCACTCGTGACCGAGATCCTGAGCATCGTCCGCGCCTGACTGGGAAGATGAAACCAGTACCCGTGGAATCACATGCCCGGTATTCGGCGACGGCAGATCACGAGCATTGCCGGTGCCCGGCTGGAATAGTGGAGTCACAGACGACACAGCGCGATGAGGGGAGGTGGATTCGGCGATGATCGCTGGAACACCGGTATTCGACCTCGACGATGCCGAGTCACTGGCGGCGGCCGACACCGGCGGCGCCCTGCGCTCGGCGGCCTCCGGCGGCGCCCAGGTGCGGGCCACCGCGGCGGCGGTCGCCGAAACCTCGCTCATCGAACGGCTCTCCGACCTGCGCCCACGCAGCCTGGTGCTGGTCTCGGGATCGGGTCGCGCCGCGCGCGCGGCCGGACTGCTCGTCGCCACGCTCGGCGATCGGGCCGGGCTGCCGATCGTGCCCGTCACCGCGCTGCCGCCGTGGGTCGGTCCGCTGGACGTGGTCCTGGTGGCCGGCGACGACGCGGGTGACCCGCGGCTGATCGATGCCGTCGACCGTGCGCTGCGCCGCAGTGCCGAGGTGGTGATCGCCGCGCCCAACGAGGGTCCGTTGCGCGCGGTCGCCGCCGGTCGCGCGATCGTGCTCGAACCGCGGGTGCCCGTTCTCGACCAGAATCGGCTGCTGCGTTTCCTCGCCGTCGGCATCGCCGTCCTGCGTGGGGTCGACGCCCAGCGCAGCGGCCCGGCCACGCCCGATCTCACCGCGCTGGCCGACATGCTCGACGCCGAAGCACTGCGCGACGGCCCGACCAACGAGGTCTTCCACAACCCGGCCAAGACCCTCGCCGCGCGGATGCACGGGGTGGGTGTCGTCCTCGCGGGCGACTCGCCCGCCGCGGTGGAACTGGCCGGTCACGGCGCCGAAGTGCTGCTGCAATCCGCGGGCCGGTTGGCTTCGGCCGCCGATCTCGCCGACGCCGTCGCCGCGGTCGGGCGCCTGGCCGCTGCCACCGGCGGCACCGCGCCCGGCTTCGATCCGCTGTTCCATGACGAGGAACTCGACGGTCCCGCGCCGGTCGACCGGGTCCGGGTGCTGGCCTTGAGCGTGCATCCCGATCAGGCCGCCGCCCGGCGCAAGCTCGCGGTCTTCGAAGGCGCGGGCGCGGGCCTGGTCGACGCCGATCTCGTCCACGCCGATGTCGACGTGCTGCAATCCCAGCTCGCCGACCCCGGCGCCGCACCCGCGATCGAACGCACCGCTGCCGATTCCGCCGCAGGGGGCGGACACGGCAGTGAACTCGAGCAACTCGCTGTGCTCGCGCTGCGGCTCGACATGGCCGCGGCCTATCTTCGACTCACCGGTGCGCGCGGTGCCGCCGCGCCCGAACCGGATCGATACGACGGGGGACGCTACTAGTGCAGGAACTCGTTGGTGCGCTGCGTTCTTACGCATGGGGGTCGCGCACCGCGCTCGCTCAGCTGTGCGGACGGCCGGTGCCATCGGCCCATCCCGAAGCCGAACTGTGGTTCGGCGCGCACCCCGCCGATCCCGCGCACGTGCAGACCGGCTCGGGCACACGTTCACTGCTCGAGGTCCTCATGGCCGACCCGGCGGGTGAATTGGGAGCAGCGGCCGACACTTTCGGCGCCCGGCTGCCGTTCCTGCTGAAGATCCTCGCCGCCGAGGAACCGCTCTCGCTCCAGGCGCACCCGAGTTCGGCGCAGGCGCGTACCGGTTTCGAACGCGAGAACCGCACCGGCGTGGCACTGGATTCGCCGCTGCGCAACTACCGCGACGACAGCCACAAGCCCGAACTCGTTGTCGCACTCGAACGTTTCGAAGCGCTGGCCGGGTTCCGCGATCCGCACCGCACCGTCGACCTGTTGCGCGCGCTGGATGTTCCCGGCCTCAACATCTACGCCGAACTGCTTGCCGCCCAGCCCGATTCGGCCGGTCTGCGCACCCTGTTCACCACCTGGATCACACTGCCGCCCGCCGTGCTGTCGAAGCTGCTGCCCACGGTGCTCGAGGGCTGTGTGAACTACCTGTCGGCCAAGGGCGCGCGCGAGTTCACCGCCGAGGTGCGCACCGCGCTCGAACTGGCCGAGGTCTACCCCGGCGACGCGGGTGTCCTCGCCGCGCTGCTGCTCAACCGGCTGACCCTGGAACCCGGCCAGGCGCTGTTCCTCGCGGCCGGCAATCTGCACGCGTACCTGCGCGGGGTCGGCGTGGAGATCATGGCCAATTCCGACAACGTGTTGCGTGGTGGGCTCACCCCCAAGCACGTCGACGTGCCAGAACTGCTGCGGGTGCTGGACTTCGAGCCGATCGACCTGCCGGTGATCGAACCCGAACCCAGTAGCGACGGCGGTATCCGATACCGCACGCCCGCACCGGAATTCGCCCTGTGCCGTTTCGACCTCAGCGCCGACGACGAGCCGGTCGTGCTCGCCGACGCGGGCCCCGGCATCGTGCTGTGCACGGCGGGCACGCTCGAACTCTCCGAGAACGGGCACACGCTCATCGTCGAACGTGGCAGCGCGGCCTGGATCTCCGCTACCGACACCGACATCAAGGCGCGCGCGCTGCGCGGCCCCGCCCAGCTGTTCAGCGCCTGCGTCGGCGACAACTGAACCGCCTTCGCCGCGGCCGTGCCGCACGGGACTGATGACCGGTTCGCCGCTGTGTCCGATTAGGCTGTGGCGAGTCGTGTTCAGTGAACAGAAGGGCGGGCCGGCATGTCGGCTGGTGGTGGCAAGAAGGCGATCGTCGCGGCGTTGACGGCCAACGCGGGGATCGCGGTGGCGAAGTTCGTCGGCGCGTTCATCACGGGTTCGGCCTCGATGATGGCGGAGGGCGTGCACTCGGTCGCCGACACCGCGAATCAGGGCCTGCTGCTGTTCGGCCAGCGTGCCGCCGCCAAGGATGCCGACGAGCTGCACCAGTTCGGGTACGGCCGCAATCGCTACTTCTACTCGTTCGTCGTGGCGCTGGTGCTGTTCACCCTCGGCTCGGTGTACGCGATCTACGAAGGCATCCACAAGATCCAGCACCCCGAGGAGCTGAGTCAGCCGATCGTCGCGATCGTCATCCTGGTGATCGCGATCGGCCTCGAGACCTTCAGCTTCCTCACCGCGGTGCGCGAATCCAAGCCACTCAAGGGCAACGCGAGCTGGTGGCGGTTCATCCGCAACTCGCGCAGCCCCGAACTGCCGGTGGTGCTGCTCGAGGACACCGGCGCGCTGATCGGTCTGGTGCTCGCCCTCGGTGGCGTCGGGCTCACCATGGCCACCGACGACCCGATCTTCGACGGCATCGGCACCCTGTCGATCGGTGTCCTGCTCGGCATCATCGCGATCGTGCTGATCGTGGAGATGAAGAGCCTGCTCATCGGTGAGGGCGCCACCCCCGAACAGGGTCGGGCGATCCGCGAGAACCTGGTCGACGGCACCAGGATCACCTCGCTGATCCACCTCAAGACCGAGTACCTCGGCCCGGACGAGATGCTGGTCGCCGCGAAGGTCGCCCTCGCCCCGAACCTGGACATCGCCGATGTCGCCGAAGCGATCGACGCCGCCGAGACGCGCGTGCGCGCAGCAGTCCCCACCGCCCGCCTCATCTACCTGGAACCCGACCTGTACAGGGTTAAATAGCGGCTGGAGCCGCGGTTCTCGGCGCTTGACTCCGCCTCTTCCCTCCCTCCGGGCACTCCTTCGTCGCACCCTCCGCTCAGTCCAGAGGCGGAGGCGCGCCGAGAACGCCGGGCCGACGACACGGTGCCGGGGTCGGTGCGTGGCTCGGTGTCGGCGGTAGCGTTCCGATATGGCCGAGCAAGGTGGAGACAGCAAGATCGCGATCCTCGCCGCACTCGGGGCGAACGCGGGGATCATGGTCGCGAAGTTCATCGGCGCGTTCATCACCGGCTCGTCGGCGATGCTGGCCGAGGCGGTGCACTCGGTGGCCGATACCGGGAACGAGGCGCTGCTGCTGGTCGGCCGCAATCGGGCCGACCAGCCCGCGGATACGCTGCACCCCTTCGGGTATTCGCGCAATCGGTATTTCTATTCGTTCGTCGTCGCGCTCGTCCTGTTCGTGATGGGGTCGCTGTTCGCGATCAACGAGGCGATCCACAAGATCCGGTTCCCGGAGCAGATCGTGTCGGCCTGGGTGGCGATCGGGATCCTCGGGGTGTCGCTGGTGCTGGAGAGCGCCAGTTTCCGTACCGCGCGCAAGCAGTCGGCGCCGCTGAAGGGCAAGAATTCGTGGTGGTATTTCATCCGCCACACCCGCAATCCCGAACTGCCCGTGGTGCTGCTCGAGGACGCGGGCGCGATCATCGGCCTGCTGTTCGCCCTGACCGGGGTGAGTCTGTCGGTGTTCACCGGCAACCCGGTGTGGGACGGTGTCGGCACGCTGTTCATCGGCATCCTGCTCGGCGTGAACGCGGTGATCCTGATCGTGGAGACCAAGAGTCTGCTGATCGGTGAGGGCGCGACGGCCAAGGACGACACCGCGATTCGGTCGGCGCTGCTGGCCGATCCGCGGATCGAGCGCGTGATCCGGATGCAGACGCAGTACCTCGGGCCCCAGGATCTGCTGATCAACGCCAAGATCGCGCTGCACGCGGGCCTCGACATCACCCAGGTCGCCGAGGTGATCGATGCCGCGGACGACCGCATTCACGCCGCAGTGCCGAATACGTGCACGATCTACCTCGAGCCCGATGTGTTCGAGCCCGACAAGATCCACGACGCACCGATGAAGCCCTACCGGTAGGCGGGCGCCTCGCCGCGCAACAGGTCGAGCGGGTCGGTGACGATGCCGAATCGGTTGCGCAGCATGTGATGCGCCGCGTGCAGGCCCGGCATCCCATGGACACCGGGACCCGGTGGAGTCGATGACGAGCACAGGTAGGTGCCCGGAATCGGGGTGGAGTAAGGATTCCAGCGAGCGAGCGGCCGGAACAGGGTCTGACGCGTGGTCATCGCGCCTGCCGAGATGTCGCCGCCGATGTAGTTGGCGTTGTGCGCGGGCATGAAGGCCGCCGGTGTCACGTGTTTCGCCAGGATCAGGTCGCGGAAACCGGGCGCGAAACGTTCGACCTGGTCGATCACCTGATCGCTGATATCGCGATCGGTGCCGTTGGGGACATGGGCGTAGGTATAGAGGGTGTGCTGCCCCTCCGGCGCCCGGGTGGAGTCGACCACGCCGGGCTGAATGGCCAGTACGAAGGGCTGATCGGCGAAAGTGCCGGTGGCGACCTGGTGTTCGGCGTGCATCGCCTGCGCCCTGGTGCCGACCAGGTGCAGGGTGCCCGCCAGGTCGGCGCCGGGGGCGGCCCACGGCACCGGTCCCGACAGGGCGAAGTCGACCTTGCACGCGGCATTGCCGTACTGGAAACGCCCGAGGCTGTTGCGGTATCGCGAGGGCAGACGGTCACCGGCGATGCGAAGGAGTTCGGCGGGCGAGGTATCGAACAGCACCGTGCGCGCGGTGGCGAGTTCGGCGAAATCGTCGACCCGGTGCCCGGTGCGCACCTCGCCACCGAGACGTTCGATCTCGGCGATCATCGCGTTCGGGATGGCTTGGCTGCCACCGCGCGGGATCACCCAGCCACCCGCGTGCGCGAGAGTGCCGAGCAGCAGGGCCGCGCCCACGGCGGGGAAGGCGCGCGGTGAGGTGATGGCGTGGGCGGCCACCCCGCTGAACATCGCGGGCGCGACGTCACCGCTGAAACGGCTGTCCGACAGCGGGGACGCCTGTTCGAGCAGACGGGTCGCGAACTTGATGCCGGTGCCGACGCGCAGGGGCGGGTGCCGCAGATCCGACATGGCCAGGTCGACGACATCGGGCCAGTGCTCGACCAGCGGCGCGAACAGGTCGCGCCATGGCCGACCGTCACGGCCGAGGTCGGCGACGGTGGATTCGATGTTGCGCCACGCCAATCCGGCGATCCCGCCGTCGAGGGGGTGCGCGTAGGAGACGGTCGGGGTGAGCAGGTCGACGCCGTGCGCCTCGAGGTCGAAAGCCCGAAAGAACGGTGATGCCAATGCCATCGGATGCGCGCCCGCACAGATGTCGTGATGGAATCCGGGCAGGGTCAGCTCGGCCGTGCGCGAACCGCCGCCCGCCTGCTCCTGCGCTTCGAGGACTCGCACCGACAACCCGGCGCGAGCGGCGATCACGGCCGCGGCAAGACCGTTCGGCCCCGACCCCACTACTACGACTTCCGCCATCCGCCGTCCCTTCGCCCTCGCCCCGCTCTGCCGACCTGCATCGTTGCCTCCAACCTACGCGGAGCGACGAGCCCGTCCAGGTGCGCTGGGTCACCCAGCCGGTTCGACGCGCCGTCGCCTCGCTCAGGCCGGATCGGCTGTCGCCTCGCTGGTCCCGTCGACCAGCAGGGTGAGGCGTCGTTCCCGCAGTTCGGGGCGTAGCCGTCCACCTCGGTCGAGGGTGGCCAGGCCGTGCAGTGAGGCCCAGGCCACTTCGGTGCGGGCACCGAGATCGTCGCCCTCCGCATACGGGGAGAACATCGCTTCCAGGCCCGCGAAGGCGTCGCGCAGGGGCTGCGGGGCGTCGAGGCCGAAGTTGAGGTCGGTCTTCTGCTGGAAGATGGCGTCGTAGCGGGCCGGGTTGGCGGTGGCGAAGTCGAGGTAGGCGCGCGCGACGTTGGCGATCACCTCGGAATGGGTGGTCGCCGCCTCGCGGGCCTGCTTCAGTTGCTCGGCGAGCTCGACGCAGCCCTGCAGGGCGACGGCGCCGACGATGGCCGCCTTGTTCGCGAAATGGCTGTAGAGCACGGGCTGGCTGTATTCGATGCGGTCGGCCAGTTTGCGGATGGTGACCGCGTCCCAGCCTTCCGCTTCGGCCATCTCGCGCGCGGTGTCGATGATCCGCTGATGCCGTTCGGCGCGTTCGCGTTCCTTGCGCTGCTGAGTGCTCATGCTCGATATTCTAGCAACGCTAGACAAGATAGCGAGGATCAGGTTATTGTTCTCTCAACACCTAGCGCCGCTAGATTTCAGAGCAAGCAACAAGATTCAGGAGCACCTCATGACCACCTCGCGCATCGCCACCGCTCTCTCCCTGCTCGGCGGCCTGTTCATCATCTACGTCGGCATCAACTACCTCATCGCCCCGGAGATGACGGCCGCGGGCTTCGGCCTCCCCGCCGTACCCGAGGGCGACGCGGTGGCCTTCCTGAACCTCAAGGGCGTCCGCGACGTAGTGAGCGGCCTGGTGATCCTCGGCTTGCTGGCCACCAAACAGCGCTTCGCGCTCGGCGTCGCCATGCTGGCCACCTCGCTCACCCCGTTCGGGGACATGGCCACCGTCCTGAGCTGGCACGGCTCCACCGCCATCGCGTTCGGCGTCCACGGCTTCACCGCCGTACTCGTCGCGCTCGCCGGCGTACTGCTGATCCGCGAACGGCGCTCGACCACCACCGATCACGCACTCGTCGCGGCATGACCCCGGCAGCGATGAATTCCGCACCGCCGCACCGTCTCCACCGATAACGATCACCTGTCGAGGAGGAACCACCATGGCGAACGCGCCGCACGGCCCCGCGTCCTACTTTCCCACCATCGAGACCAAGTACGGGCGCACCGTCGACGAGTGGTTCGCCCTGCTCGACGCGGCCGAGCCGACCGGGCACACCGCCCTGGTCACCTGGCTGAAGTCCGAGCACGGCCTCGGCCACGGTCATGCCACCGCCCTGGTGCAGTTCCACCTCAACCCCGGCAAGTGGTCCCGAATCTAGCCGGCCCAGGAACTGAACGATCCGACACCGCCGAAAGGCCCCGCGATCTCGTCGCGGGGCCTTTCGGCTGTCTCACTGCGCGTCGACCACCTGGGCCGGAACAGGTTTCGTGATGTCGACGCGATGGTCGTCGACGTGGTTGTCGAGGTGGTCGTCGACCATCGTCTCCTCGTCGAACGGCAGCTCACGATCGAGCACGCGCCGGGTCCGGTCGGCGTCGACGGTCTTGGTCCAGGTGCCGATGAGCAGGGTGGCCACCGCGTTACCCGAGAAGTTGGTCAGCGCACGGGCTTCCGACATGAAGCGGTCGATGCCGACGATCAGGCCGACGCCGTCGAGCAGGTCGGGACGATGGCTCTGCAGTCCACCGGCGAGGGTGGCCAGGCCGGCGCCGGTCACGCCCGCGGCGCCCTTGGACGCGATGATCATGAACAGCAGCAGGCCGAATTGCTCACTGAGCTCGAGCGGCTTGCCCATGGCGTCGGCGATGAAGATCGAGGCCATGGTCAGGTAGATGGCGGTGCCGTCGAGGTTGAACGAATACCCGGTCGGGACCACAACACCCACGGTGGTGCGCTCGACCCCCGCGTGTTCCATCTTCGCGATCAGGCGCGGCAGCGCCGACTCCGACGACGAGGTCGCCACGATCAGCAGGTACTCACGCGACAGGTAGCGGCACAGCTTCAGGATCGAGACGCCCGAGACCATCCGCAGGATCACGCCGAGCACACCGAACACGAACACCAGGCACGTCAGATAGAACGCGATCATCAGCGTCGCCAGCTGCACCACCGCCGACCAGCCGGTGCGGCCGACCACGTTCGCGATCGCGCCGAACGCGCCGATCGGCGCCAGCCACAGGATCATCGACAGGATCCGGAACACCAGCTTCTGGCCCAGCGAAACCGCGCGCAGGATCGGCGCGCCCGCCGCGCCCATCGCCTGCACGGCGAACCCGACCAGCAGCGCGACGAACAGCGCCTGCAGCACGCTGCCCGCGGTGAGCGAGGACACGAGCGTGGTCGGCACGATGTTCTGGATGAAGTCCCAGGTACCGCCCGCGCTGTGCGCCTGATCGGCGTATTTCGCGCCCACTCCGGTGGCGCCGACGTTCAGGCCCTCGCCCGGGTCGATGAGGTTGCCGACCACGAGCCCGATGCCGAGCGCGACCGTCGACATCGCGAGGAAATAGCCGATGGCCAGCCCACCCACCTTGCCGACGGTGGCCGCCGCGCGCACCGAACCGATGCCCAGGACGATCGTGCAGAAGATGACAGGTGCGATCATCATCTTGATCAGGTTCACGAACACGGTGCCCAGCGGCGCGAGTGACTGACCGAATTCCGGGGCCACCCGGCCGACAACGACGCCGGCCACGACGGCGATGATCACCGCGATGTACAGCCAGTGGGTATGGTCGCGTTTCCGCGCTGCGGTGGTATCACTCATGCCGACGAGCATGAGCAACTATTGTGACGGCCGTCACTTTGGTCCATAAGTTTCATATCTGCGCATAACGTTCGAGAAATCCAGGTCGGAGGCAAGAGGTGCGACGAGGACGACTGTCGCTCGCGGGACAGGCCTTCGTATGGCAGCTGGTGGTGCTGGCGCTGCTGATCGCCATCGGCACGATCCTGGCCGTGCTCGATGCCCGGCGCGACCATGACCTGGCCGCGGAGATGCAGGTCAGAGATGTCTCGGTCACGGTGGCGCGGTCGCCGTCGACCTTGGCCGCGGTGAACTCGCCCTACCCGAGCGGACTGCTGCAACCGACCACCGAGCGGATCAGAGCGGCCACCGGCATGGACTTCATCGTCGTGATGGCCCCCGACCGCACCCGCTACACCCACACCAACCCCGACCTGATCGGCAAGCCGTTCGTCGGCAGCATCGACGGCGCCCTGGCGGGCCAGACCCTCACCGAGACCTTCACCGGCACCCTCGGCCCCTCGATCCGCGCGGTCACCCCGGTCTACGACAACGGCCGGGTGGTCGCGCTGGTCTCGGCCGGTGTCACCCGAGCCAAGATCAGCACCCAGGTCGCCTCCCAGCTGCCACTGATCCTCGGCGTCGCCGCGATGGGTCTCGCGCTGGCCGCGCTGTCGTCGTTCCTGATCAGCCGCAGGCTGCGCCGCCAGACCCACGGTCTGGCCCCCGACGAACTACGCGCGCTCTACGAGCACCACGACGCGGTACTGCACTCCGTCCACGAGGGACTGGTGGTGTTCGGTGACCAATCCGAGGCCGCGGAGGTAGTCAACGATCAGGCGCGCACGCTGCTCGACCTGCCCGACGGTCCGGTCCTGCGCAGCGACCTGCCGGTCTCGCTGCAGCAGATGAGCGGGGGCGTGGTGCGCGACGAGACCCACGTGACCACCGACCGCATCCTGCTGGTGAACCAGGACCTGGTGAGCTGGGAGGGCCGCGATATCGGCACCGTGCTCACCATCCGCGATCAGACCGAGCTGCGCACGGTGCTCGGCGAACTCGACTCGGTGCGCGGCTTCGCCGAATCGCTGCGCGCGCAGGCGCACGAGGCGGCCAACCGGCTGCACACCGTGGTGACGATGGTCGAGCTGGGCCGCCCCGAGGAAGCGGTGGCCTTCGCGACCGCGGAACTCCAGCTCTCGCAGGTGCTGATCGACCGGCTGCTGGCCGCCGTCGGCGACGCGGCGCTGGCCGCGCTGCTGCTCGGCAAGGTCGACCAGGCCGCCGAACGTGGCGTGAGCCTGGCGATCAGCGAGGACACCGCGCTGGACTCCACCGATCCACTGTCCGCGCACGAGACCGTCACCCTGGCGGGCAACCTGATCGACAACGCGATCGACGCGGCGGCGGGCACCGTCGACAAGCGCGTCGAGGTGTCGGTGTGCCATCGTGACGGCGCGCTGTGGGTCCAGGTGTCCGACAGCGGACCCGGCATGTCGGCCCAGATGTTCTCGCGGGCGGCCGAACGCGGCTACACCACGAAATCCGACCACGCGGGCCTCGGCCTCGCGCTGGTGCACCGCCTCGTCGATCGACATCGCGGCACCATCACCACCACGGCCGCACCACACAGCGCGGTCATCGTTCGCATTCCGCTGAGGGAGACACCATGATCCGCGTCCTGATCGTCGAGGACGAGCCGTTGATCGCCCAGGCACATCGGGCCTATCTCGAACGGCTCGACGGTTTCGTCACCGGTGGGGTCGTCCACACCGGACGCGACGCGCTGCGGGTGGCGGCCGAGGCGATCGCCGACGGCAATCCGTTCCATCTGGTGCTGATGGACATCGGCCTACCCGACATCAGCGGCCTCGATGTGGCCGCCGCGCTCAACGGACTCCAGCCGCGCCCCGATGTCATCGCGATCACCTCGGCGCGCGAGCTGAACATGGTGCGCAGCGCGGTGGCGCACGGCGTGGTGCTGTACCTGCTCAAGCCGTTCACCTTCGCCGCGTTCCGGGAAAAGCTGGAACGCTACCGCGGTTTCGACACCGCGCTGCCCGCGGGTGAGGCGGCCCTGTCGCAGTACGACATCGACCGCGCGCTCGGTGCGCTGCGCACCGCCGACCAGAAGGCCGGTGCGCCGAAAGGCGTTGTCCAGCACACCCTCGAAGAGGTGTCGCGCGCGGTACGCGCGGCCGAATCCGGCATCACGGCCACCGATGCCGCGGCGGCCGTTGGTGTTTCGCGGATCACGGCATGGCGGTATCTCGAGAAGCTCGCCGACGACGGATTGGCCGAGCGTCGCGCCGATTACGGCCGGGCCGGCCGGCCGAAGACCCGCTACCGCTGGCGTACGAGCTCATAGCCGCGCACCCGGGCTCGGCCCGGTGCGGGCAGGCGCGAAAGTCCGGCCGACGACCGGTGAGCACCGGACTCAGGCCGGACGGGACGCCCCCGCCAGGTCATCGGGGGCCGAGATACGCGCGACCGGACCCAGGTCGACCGGCATGTGCTCGAAACCGTGCAGCGTGAACAGGTTTCGACGGACCGGCTCGCCGCGCAATCGCAGATTCGGATAGCGGGTGTAGAGCGCGCGCAGGGCGTGGACCGCCTCCATCCTGGCCAGGCTCGCACCCAGGCAGGAGTGCACGCCGCTACTGAACGCCAAGTGCTCCTTGGCATTACGGCGGTCGATGTCGAAGCGGTGCGGGTCAGGGAAGACCGCCGGGTCGCGGTTGGCCCCGGCCAGCGACAGGATCACCGTACTGTTCGCCCGCACTCGCACACCATCGATCTCGACATCCTCGAGCGTCTGGCGCGCGGTGGTCTGGACGGGAGGATCGAACCGCAGCGTTTCCTCCACCACGTCGGGCCAGCGTTCGGGATCGTCCTGGGCGAGGGCGAGCTGATCGGGATGGGCCGACAGCGCGGCGACCGCGTTGCCGATCAGGTTCACTGTCGTCTCGAAACCGGCGCCCATCAGCAGACTCGCGCCCGCCTGCAGTTCCCGCAGACTCAGATCACCCGAGCGGACCAGGGTGGACAGGATGTCCTCGCCCGGTGCGCGACGCAACGTGGCGATGTGGTCGGCCAGGTAGTCGTCCATGGTCTCGATCGCGGTCATCGCGGCCCGATAGGTTCGCCATGAGGTGCCGAGATCGAGCAACGGGGTCACTTTGTCGCCCCAGCGCAGAAACATCTCGCGGTCCGCGGGCGGGAAGCCGAGCATGTCGGCGATGATCGCGATCGGCACCCTGGCCGCGAAATCGGTGATCAGGTCGACCGAGCCGTTCGCGGGCATCGCCTCGAGCAGTTCGGCGGTGACCACCTCCACGCGCTCGCGCAGCCGAGCGATAGCGCGCGGGGTGAACGCCGACGCCACCGGCTTGCGCATCCGGGTGTGCTCCGGCGGGTCGAGGACCAGCATCGACGGCGGCTCGACCGGGTTGGGCGGCACCGTGACCACCCCGGCGAGCTTGCGCCACGCGGCGGGCAGATCCGCGTTGAGGGCAGGGCGCACACCGAATTCAGGGGCACGCAGAATCGCTCGGACCTGCGCGTGATCGAACGTGGCATAGGACACCGACGTCTTGATCAATCCGCCGCGACCACGCAGTTCATCGATCAGTGGATACGGATCGTGCAGGCCCCGCTGACCGCTGAGCAACGTCGAGAACGGATCGCCGCGACGCGCCTGCCAGCGAAGAATCGCGCGCGGCGCCCCGTGTTCGGCCGACCATCGAACCCAGTATTTCGCAATCATCGCCACCCCTGCCACTCTGCCGAAGTCTTACTTCCACAGTACGGACGGGGTGTGACACGCGACACGTCCCCCAGGTGGACCCGAACCTATACCTGGGTAGGAGTCAGCGCCGGACGGTCACCTTCTCGGTGACGACCCGATGTTCGACACCGGCGGGATCGGGATTGACGACCTGCACCAGCGAGGCCCCGGCGAACAACACCGCGACGAAGCCGTCGATCAGCTCCTCCACCGTCTCCCACGGCGTACTCGACAGCACTCGGTCGCCAGCGGAAAAATCTTGCAGCGCAGCAGATTTCCGGGCCATCGTCAGCACTTCCGGCACCGAGAGGCCGTCGAGCGCGGCCCGAAATCCACCGGGCAGGAACTGATCGCCGTGCACGCGCACCGCGGTCGCGAAGTCGGTGACTCCGACCGGCAGGTCGCGCACCGGCGTCCCCATGGCGTCCAGCGACAGCACCGCCACCTCGTCGACACCGTCGGCGTCGTCGAGCCGGTCGGGCGTGACCAGCGCGAGGTCGGCGTCGGGATCGGGCGTGAGCACCACCTCGGTGCCGGCCCACCAGCAACCGAGCAGCACCGCGGCGGTCTGCCAGTGCGCGGGCAACAGCACCGCGACCCTGGCGCCCGGGGTGAGCGCGAATTCGTCGCGGATCAGGTTCGCGGTCTTGGCGGCCCAGTTGGCCAGGGTCAGCCCGGACAATTCGATCCGCGCACCGGTGGCGTCGTCGTACCAGGTGACGCGTGGTCCGGCGGGATCACGTTCGAGAATGGGGTCGAGGAGGGCGTCGGTCAGGGTCGAATTCGGCTCACGCATGGGTCAATTCACACATTTCGGTCCGTTCTGGCCTGCGTCGATCGGCGGGGCGGGCGGTATCGGTGTCGCGGTCGCCGAGGATGTCGCGTCGAGATCGAACATGCCTGCCGCGGCCGAGCCGGGACCAGAATAGTCGCTCGCCAACACCACGCTCACTGTATCCGCCGACACCGTCTTGTCGGCGACCACCGTCAAGCCACCCAGCGCCTGCGCGACCGCCGCCGCCTTCGGGTCGTCGGCGTCGGCGGCCAGCACGCGGCTCGAGCTCACGCTGCCGCCGGTGTAGTTGCCGACCGTGCCTTCCCGGAATCCCTTTCCCGTCAGGGCAGTGGACACCTTGCCCGCGAGTCCGGTGGCGCCGCCCGCGTTGAGCACGTTCACCGTCACGGTCGAGGTATCGATCTTCGGAGCGGTGTCTTCCTCTTCCTTCTTCTCCTCCCCCACCAGACCGGCGACGAACCTCTGCACCGTCTTCGGGTCGACCTTCACCACCGACTCTCCGGCCGAGGTCA
This sequence comes from Nocardia sp. NPDC003183, assembly GCF_053590715.1. Taxonomy (NCBI): domain Bacteria; kingdom Bacillati; phylum Actinomycetota; class Actinomycetes; order Mycobacteriales; family Nocardiaceae; genus Nocardia; species Nocardia sp. NPDC003183. The sequence goes on along the minus strand of NZ_JBSFTG010000002.1, from coordinate 282,495 downwards.
TGCTGTTGAGGTCGGAGACGGGAATGGTCTCGAACTCCACCTTGCCACCGGACAGATCCTTGAGCTGCTGTAGGAAGGCCAGCACGTCCCAGTCGTCGTCGAGCACGACGGTGCGCCCGACCGCCTCGCTGATCTCGCTGAGCTTGCCCGGATTGGCCAGGGTCTTGGCGTTGAGCAGCTGGCCGACCAATTGCGCCATGAACACCTGCTGACGCACGATCCGGTCGATGTCACCGCGTTCGAGATCGTGGCGCTGGCGCACGAAACTCAATGCCTCCTGACCGTCCAGCCGCTGACGCCCGGCCGGGAAGTCCGCGCCCGACATCGGTTCGTCCACCGCCTGGTTCAGGCACACCTCGACACCGCCCACCGAGTCGGTGAGCAGCACGAAGCCGAGCAGGCTCACCTCGGCGTAGTGATCGACGGTGATGCCGGTCAGGGTCGCGACCGATTTGATCAGCGCCTGCCTGCCCGCCTTGGTCGACTCACGCTCGGCCTCGGCCTCGGACTTGCCGTCGGCGAGCAGTTCGGCGCGTTCGGTCTCCTTGGTCGAGCCGTACGCGGAGTTGATCTTGGCCTTGCCCTGGCCGCCGACATCGACGTAGGAGTCGCGCGGGATGGAGATCGCGGTGGCCGAGCGGCCGTCGTTGGGCACGCGGATCAGCACGATGGTGTCGGTGTTGGTGCCCACCTCGTCGCCCGCGTGCAGCATCGCGCGTTCGGCGTTGGTGAGCGGGTTGCCGTGTGCGTCGGTGCGGCTGTCGACGCCGACGAGCAGGATGTCGACAGCGCCGTCGCGCTCACCGCCGAGGCCGAGGCCGCCGATCCGGTCGATGTTGGCGATCAGGTTATCGACACTGCGCCAAGCGAATCCGGTGAGTGCCAGCACCAGCACCGCCGAAATCGCCACCATCAGTTTGGCCGGACCGAAGGTGCCCGCAGGCGCGCTGACCGGTCTTGTCGACTCTCGCACTCGTGCATCCTCTCGACGAACTCCGCGCCCGGCCCGCTCTTCCCCCGGCAAACTCCGCCTTTGTCGTTAACCCGGGCTCGTCCGAGGACACCGGCCATCACAGGCTAACCAACAGTTACCACACTCGGGCCCAACCGCACGTGCCCCGGCGTGCCAGACTGGCCGCGTGAACGTCGATTTCCCCGCCCCCGCTCACCTGATCGTAACCGGCGCACATGGTCTGCTGGGGCGACAGATCCTGCGCCTGGCACCCGAGGCGCGCGGCTTCGGGCGGGCCGAACTCGACATCACCGACCGCGCCGCCGTCGACGCCGTCCTCACCCCGGGGGCCGTACTGATCAACTGCGCGGCCTACACCGCGGTCGACGCCGCCGAAACCGACGTCGACGCCGCCTTCGCCGCCAACGCGACCGGACCGGGCGTCCTGGCCGCCGCCTGCGCCGCGGCGGGCGCGCGGCTGATCCACGTGTCCACCGACTACGTCTTCCCCGGGACCGCGCGCACCCCGTACGAACCCGACGACCCCACCGGACCGGGCACCGTCTACGGCCGATCCAAGCTCGCCGGTGAGCAGGCGGTGCTCGCGCTGGGCGCCCAGGTCGTGCGCACCGCCTGGGTCTATTCCGGTGTCGAGGGGGATTTCGTCGCGACGATGCGCAGGCTGGAGGCCGAACGCGACACCGTCACCGTGGTGAACGACCAGCTCGGCTCTCCCACCAGCGCCGCCGATCTCGCCGCGGGCCTGCTCGAATTGAGCACCCGCCCCGACGCCCCCCGTGTGCTGCACGCCACCAATTCCGGCACCGCCACCTGGTTCGACCTCGCCGCGGCGGTCTTCACCGACCTGGGCGCCGACCCGAACCGGGTACTGCCGTGCGCGTCCAGCGAATTCCCCAGACCCGCACCGCGCCCGGCGTATTCGGTGCTGTCCCCCGCCGCCTGGAACGCGGCGGGCCTCACCCCGCTGCGCCCCTGGCGTATCGCACTCACCGACACACTGCGCCGGTTGTCCGACTAGGCTCCGCAGTCGTGAACGCAGCAGACGCAGCCGATTCTCCAGCCACCGCCGGCCTTGCCGTGGTCACGGTGACCTATTCACCGGGTGAGCACCTCGAGCACTTCATCACCACTCTCGCCGACGCGACCAGCGAGAAGCCGCAGGTGATCCTGGCCGACAACGGCTCGACCGACGGCGTCCCCGAACTCGTCGCCGAGGCCAACTCGCACGTGACGCTGCTGCACACCGGCGGCAATATCGGCTACGGCGGCGCAATCAACCGGGCCGTCGCCGAGATCGATCCGTCCATCGAATTCGTCATCCTGGCCAACCCGGACATCCGCTGGGGCGTCGACTCCATCGACAAGATGCTCGAAGCCGCCGCACGCTGGCCGCGGGCGGGCGCGATCGGGCCGATGGTTCGTGAGCCCGACGGCAGCATCTACCCGTCCGCACGCCGGGTCCCCGGCCTGGCCGATGGCGCCGGGCACGCGATCCTGGGCTCGGTCTGGCCGAAGAACCCCTGGTCGGTGCGCTACCGCCAGGAGAACGAGCAGATCTCCGAGCGGGTGGTCGGCTGGCTGTCCGGCTCCTGCCTGCTGGTGCGCCGCGCCGCCTTCGACACCATCGACGGTTTCGACTCGCGCTACTTCATGTACATGGAGGACGTGGACTTCGGTGACCGCATGGGCAAGGCCGGCTGGCACAATGTATTCGTCCCGGACGCCGAGGTGACCCACGCCAAGGGTCATGCCGCGGGCAAGCATCCCGAATTGATGCTGCCCGCCCACCACGCCAGCGCCTACCGCTTCCAGGCGGACCGGCATCCGCACTGGTGGCAGGCACCGTTGCGGGGCGCGTTGCGGGCCGGACTTGCGGTTCGCTCCAAGATTGCGGTTCGATCGGCGCTGCGTGAGCAAGCGCGAACCGGAGCCTGAGTAGGTACCGGTCCACTGTGAACAGGGGAAACTCGATGGCAGGCAATGCAGGCACCGACGCGGTCATCCTCGTCGGCGGACAGGGCACGCGGCTGCGTCCGCTCACCCTCTCGGCGCCCAAGCCCATGCTGCCGACGGCCGGGCTGCCGTTCTTGACCCACCTGCTGGCCAGGATCGCCGAAGCCGGGATCACCCACGTGGTGCTCGGTACGTCCTTCAAGGCCGAGGTCTTCGAAGAGCACTTCGGTGACGGCTCGGAGCTGGGCCTGGACCTGGAGTACGTGACCGAGACCGAACCGCTCGGCACCGGCGGCGGTATCCGCAATGTGCTGCCCAAGCTGCGCGCGGACAACGTGATGGTGTTCAACGGCGACGTTCTCGGCGGCACCGATCTCGGTGCGATCCTCGACACCCACGAGTCGACCAACGCCGACGTCACCCTGCACCTGGTCCGCGTCAGCGACCCGCGCGCCTTCGGTTGCGTGCCGACCGACGACGACGGCCGGGTCACCGCGTTCCTGGAGAAGACCCAGGATCCGCCGACCGACCAGATCAACGCGGGTTGCTACGTGTTCCGCCGCGAGTACATCGAGAAGATCCCCACGGGTCGCCCGGTCTCGGTGGAACGCGAGGTCTTCCCCGCGCTCCTGGCCGAGGGCGCCCGCGTCCAGGGCCACGTCGACGCCTCCTACTGGCGCGATATGGGCACCCCGGAGGACTTCGTGCGCGGCTCCGCGGACCTGGTCCGCGGCATCGCTCCCTCCCCCGCTCTGCCCGGCCAGCGTGGCGAGTCTCTTGTCCACCCCGGCGCGGGTGTGGCACCGGGCGCGCTGCTGATCGGCGGGACCGTGGTCGGGCGCGGCGCGGAAATCGGCGCGGGTGCGCGACTGGACGGCGCGGTGATCTTCGACGGCGCGGTGGTCGAGGCGGGCGCTACCGTCGAACGCTCGATCATCGGCTTCGGTGCCCGCATCGGCCCCCGCGCACTGGTTCGCGACGGTGTGATCGGTGACGGCGCCCATGTCGGCGCCCGCTGCGAGCTCCTGCGTGGCGCCCGGGTGTGGCCCGGCGTGGTCATCCCCGACGGCGGCATCCGCTTCTCCACCGACGTCTGATCCTCGCGACGCCGGGTCACCGCCGATCCCCTCGGCCGGCGACCCGGCGTCGTGCTGTTCACGCGAGCCCATACGCCTCACGGAAGACATTGCGCTCCCTGGCTCGGCGACCCGGATGCTCGCGTCGCTCGGCCGGATGACCGACCGCCAGCAGCAGCGCGATCGCGAGATCATCACGGTCGCCGATCCCGATCGTCTTCTTCACCTTGGCTTCGTCCCAGCCGTTCATCGGTGCGGTGGCCAGCCCCAGCTCGGTCGCCGCCAGCATCACGTAGGTCGCCGCGATCATGGCGTCCTTGACCGCGTATTCACGCAGTAGCCCGCGCCGCGCGAGATCGGTCTGGAACTCGTGTGACGCCGAGGCGAACATCTCGATGAACTCCTCGGTCCACGCGCCGTTGCCGCGAGCCTGGTCGTAGACGTCGCGGTGGTCCGCGCGCCAGGACTCCGGTTCGGCGACGAACACCAGCATCAGTGGCGCCTCCCGCGATTGGGGCTGGTCACCGGTCGCCCAGGCCAGACCGGCCCGACCTGCCTCGCTCGTGATGGCGACGATGGCGCGATCCTGCAAGTTCCAGCTGGTGGGCGCCTCGATGGCGAGATCGAGCAGCACCTCGAGATCGGTCGTCGAGACCGGATCCGGGCGGTAGTGGCGGACGGTGCGGCGGGTGCGGATCGCTTCGGCGACCGACAGAGTTTTCGATGTCATGCACCCACTATCAGAGAGTCACTCTCCATTGGGAAGTAGGCACTAAATAGTGCGTTACTATCCCCCGATGACAACCTTCGTGGAGTCCTCGGGCCTGCCCGCCGACGCCTACTCGGCGAAGTGCCCGACCCGGCAGGTGCTCGATCACATCGCGGGCAAATGGACGATCCTGGTGATCGACGCGCTCCTCGACGGCACGCAGCGCTACACCGACCTCAGCCGGCGCATCGAGGGCGTCTCCCAGAAGATGCTCACCCAGACGTTGCGCAGTCTCGAGGCCGACGGATTCGTCACCCGCACGGTGTATCCCACGATTCCGCCCAGGGTCGACTACGCACTCACCGCGCTGGGTCGCAGCCTCGCCGAGCCGATCACCGCCCTGCGGCAGTGGACCGAGGCCCACATCAACGAGATCGAACGCGCTCGCGCCGGGTCTAGCTGAAGCCGACGGCGTGGTCGCCCCAGGCGGTGTGGAGGTCGGCGTCGGGGTTGTCGACGATGCGGTCGATGGTGTCGATCAGCAGGGTGGTGCGGGCGGTGGGGCGGTAGCGGGGCCAGTGTTTGGAGCCGTCGATGGCGGCGGGGACACTGTGTTCGGCGAAGGCCAGCCAGCGACGCTGCATGCGGCCCGAGACCGCGACCGAGGCCTTGCGTCCACCGAGCCAGAAGGTGGGGTCGTGGTTCAAGGTGCCGAAATTGCCGAAGACATACGGTAATTCGGTGGCGTGACCGGCTCCCACCCTGGCCGCCTTCAACATCGGGGTGGCGTAGTCGAAGCGGTACATCCAGGTCGGCGAATGCTGGGCATGCCCCTCGGCAACCCAGGCCGCGGGCATCCGGAAGGCCGCGTCGGTCGACATCGCCAGTGCGCCACGGGTTTTGGTGAGGTCAGGGTAGGCGGAGGTGATCTCGGCGATCCGCTCGGGCGACATCTCCGGATGCGAGGCGGCGACGTCGCGCAGCATCGCGTTCACCGCGTCGGGCGTCACCGGCATGATCGGTGAGCGCAACACCCGAAACAGCGACGCCTCATCGCGATTGGTGCCGATCAGCAACGGCACCCGATGCGAATGTCCCTGCTGGAATCGGTCGATCGGGTAGCCGGGCAACAGGTCCGCGTCGACGACCGGTGCCGCGGCGAGCCTGCCCGGTTCCTTGATGGGCACCTCGTCCAGCAGCACGGAACCGATCTCGACGAGCTGTTCGATCGGCAATTCCAGCAACCGATTCGCCTCGCCGGGCCCGAGTTCGAGCAGCTCGAGATAGCGCTGTCCGACGACCGCCGCCCGTTCCTGCCCGAAAACCGTGGTAGCGGGCGGACTCTGGGCGATCGCCTGGTGGAACAGCCCGGCCGCGGCGGGCGAGGTGAGCAGCGCGGTGACACATCCCGCGCCCGAGGACTCACCGAAGAGGGTCACGTTGCCCGGATCACCACCGAAGGCGGCGATATTGTCTCGCACCCACGCGAGGGCGGCGAGCTGATCGTGCAGGCCGAGGTTCGCGGTGAACTGCTCACCGAACGAGGACAGGTCGAGGAAGCCGAACACCCCGATGCGGTAGTTCACCGAGACGACCACCACGTCGCCCGCCTCGGCCAGCTTGCGTCCGTCGTAGATGGTCTGGGCGGCGGTGCCGAGGCAGTAGGCGCCGCCGTGCACCCAGACCATGACCGGACGCGGTGCGTCGTCGCTGGGCTCGGGCCGCGGTGACCAGACGTTGACCCACAGACAGTCCTCGCCCATCTGCAGGTCGGAATCCACCGGCACCATCGCGCCCATGGCCTGCGGTGCGATATCGCCGAACACCACACAGTCGCGCACGCCGTCCCAGGGCTTCGGGGGTTCGGGTTTCGCGAAACGAGCGGGCCCGGCGGGAGCGGCGGCGTAGGGAATGCTGCGCCATACGGCGACCGGTCCATCCCAGGTTCCACCGACCGTGCCGTACTCGGTCTCCGCCAGTGGGTCGGCATCACGGGTCCGCGTGTCCGGGTCGAAATCGGGCTGAATGCTCATCGCACACCTCCTAGCCGGCACGACCGCACGGGTGCCTGTGTATTTGCTCCCGCTGGTCGCAGCACCTGGTGACTTCCTACGAGCGTACGTGGATACCGCCCGAACGCGTGCCCTACGCGCCATTTCCGCAGGTAACAGTTACTCCGCGGTACACGCGAAAGTCCCGTTCCGCGCCGGCACCCGGCGGTCGTGACGCGGGTTCGGCGGCGGATGCCGCCCCTGCCCACCACCCCCGGGTGGACCGAGGTCGGCCGCCATCCGGATCTCCCCCACCGGACAGCGGCCGACCTCTCGCCGATTAGCTGGAAATGTGCTGGGCTTCGTCACCGACATAGGCGGCCCACAGGCGCCGATACGGTCCATCGACGGCCACCAGCTCGGCATGAGCGCCGATCTGCACGAGCTTGCCCCCGCCGACCACCGCGATCAGATCGGCATCAGCGGCGGTGGCGAGCCGATGCGCGACGACGATCGTGGTGCGGCCCGCGGTCAGCACGTCGACCGCGGCACGCACCCGTGCCTCGGTGGCCAGATCCAGCGAGGCGGTGGCCTCGTCCAGGATGAGGATGTCCGGGTCGATGAGCTGCGCCCTGGCCAATGCCAGCAGCTGCCGCTGCCCGGCCGACAGACTGCGCCCGTGCGCGCCGATCGGCTGGTAGTAGCCGTGTTCGAGCGCCGCGATCATCTCGTGCGCCCCGACCGCGCGGGCGGCCCACTCGATCTCGGCGGGCTCGGCATCGGGGTTGCCGTAGGCGATGGCCTCGCGCACGGTGTCGCCGAACAGGAACGGCTCCTGCGGGACGACACCGAGACGTTTGCGGAAGTCGCGCAGCCGGAACCGGCGGATGTCGACACCGTCGACGAGAACCGCTCCCTCGGTCGGGTCGTAGTACCTGGCGAGCAGCTTGACCAGCGTCGATTTGCCCGCCCCGGTCTCTCCCACCAGGGCCACCTTCTGGCCCGGCTCGATCCGCAGGTCCAGTCCGTCGAGCACCGTGCGAGCCCGCGACGAGTACCCGAAACTCACCGCGCGCAGTTCGATCGCGCCGTCCAGGCCGGTCACCGGGAGCGGATCGGCGGCCTCGGGGGTGTCGACGGGGGTGCGCAGCAGGTCACCGATGCGGTCGACGCCGACCACCGCCTGCTGATAGCTGTCGAACACCTGCGAGAGCTGCTGGATCGGGGCGAACAGCAACTCGATGTAGAGCAGGAACGCGATGAGCGTGCCCGCGGTGAGCACGTCGTCGCGCACCTGGTGTACGCCCACCGCGAGCACCGCGGCCGTGGCGATCACCGACATCAGCTCGATGCACGGGAAGAACACCGCCATCAGCACCTGCGAACGCAGCCGCGCGTCGCGATAGGCCCACGACCGGCGCTCGAACTCGTTCTGGTTCACCGACTCCCGGCGGAACGCCTGGGTGACGGTGATGTTGTCGACGTTCTCCTGCAGATACGCGTTGACGGCGCTGACCCGCTCCCTGGCCAGGTTGTACGCGGGAATCGACGCGCGCCGGAAGGCCACGGTCGCCACGCCGAGCACCGGCAGCAACACGAGGACCACCACGGCCAGCTCGGCGTCGATCACCAGGAGTGCGGCGACCACGCCCGCGATGGTGACCGTGCTGGTGAGCGCGGTGGCCAGGCCGGTCTGCAGAAACGCCGACAGCCCGTCCACGTCGGTGGTCATCCTGGTCATGATCCGGCCACCGAGCTCGCGCTCGTAATACTGCAGGCCGAGCCGTTGCAGGTGGGCGAAGGTCTTGAGGCGCAGACCGTAGAGCAGCCGCTCCCCGACCCGCCCGGTGACGCGCACCTGGGCGACGCTGATCGCCCAGTCCACCACCACGACCACGATCGCCAGCGCGGCCGCGCCGATCACCACGTCGCGCGCACCGGCCAGGACGCCGTGATCGATGCCGTAGCGCACCAGGAACGGGATCAGCACCTGGGCGATGGCATCGAGTCCGACCAGACCGAGTCCGGCGAGCAGCGGCCAGGTGAACGGGCGAAGCAGTCGCGGCAGGGAGAACGCGGTGTCCGGGGTGTGGGAGAACGACGGGTCGACCTCGGGTTCGCCGGACACCGGCGGCAGCCGGTCGAGCAGGGCGACGATATCGCCGCTGGGTGGCGCGCTCGCCATCATGCCCCCGCCCGCGCCACCGCCGGGACCCGCGGGCGCGCCGGCCGAGCGCCGCGCGAACGCCTTGGCCAGGTGTTCCATCGTGCGGTCGTCGTCGGAGTCGACTTCCGGTGCCACCCAGAGCTCTTCGGTGGCGACCCGCGTGCTGTCGCGGTGCGGATCGACGCCGATGCCGACGACTTCCGGCGGCGTGAACAGGGCCCGGAACAGCTCGCCGGACTGCTGTAGTTCGCGCAGTGTGCCCAGTTCGGCGACGCGACCGCCGTCGAGAACCGCGACCCGATCGGCGAGCGCCAGGGTCGAGATCCGGTGCGCGACGACGATGGTCGTACGCCGGCGCAGTTCGGCGCCGATCCGCCGGTAGATCTGTTCCTCCACCTGGGCGTCGATGGCGGAGGTGGCGTCGTCGAGCACCAGGACCGGCGCCTCGGTGAGCAGGGCCCGGGCGAGCGCGATGCGCTGGCGCTGACCACCCGAGAGCCGTTGTCCGCGTTCACCGATGGTGGTGTCGATGCCCTGCGGCAGGGCGGTGACGAATTCGTCGGCCGCGGCCAGATACAGCGCGTGCCAGACCTGTTCGTCGCTCGCGTCGGGTCTGCCGTAGGCGACGTTGGCCCGGATCGAATCGGCCATCAGGTGCGTGTCCTCGAAGACCATCGCCACCTGCGCGCGTGGGTCGGGCAGCATTCGCAGGTCGATCCCGTCGAAACGCACCGCGCCGGAATCGGGCTCGAGCAGGGCGGGCAGCAACGACACCAGGATCGACTTGCCACTGCCCGCACCACCCGCGACGGCGACGGTCTCGCCCGAACCGATCCGCAGGTCGACGCCGTCCAGGATCATCGTGTCGTCGAAACCGAAAGTGACCGCGTCGAATTCGATCGACGGCGGCTCGGTGGCGCCGAGTCCGCTCGAGACGGCGACCGGTGTCGCCGCCGCGCCGGGCGCCGCGCCCGCGTCGTCCGGCGCTTCGATCACCTCGCGCACCCGGTCGAGGGACGCCTTGCCCTGCTGGCTCACGGTCAGCAGCATCGAGAACTGCCGCACCGGCCCCACGAAAGCGCCCAGATAGGTCATGAACGCGAGAAACGTGCCGAGCGTGATGGATTGGCGCAGCGCGAGCAACCCGCCGACGATCAGGATCAGCGCCTGCCCCGCCGCGGGCACCGCCTGCACGACGGGGGTGAACCGGCTGGTGATCCGGGCGACCCGCAATCGCGACCGGTACAGCACCCGCGCACGCGCGCCCAGCTGATCCAGCTCGTATTGCTCCTGCCCGAAACCCTTCACCACCCGCACACCGGCCACGGCGGCCTCGACCTGCATCGCCACTTCGGCGGCTCGCGCCTGCGCGTCCCAGTTCGCGGGGAACAGTTGACGCTGGCTGCGCCGGGTGACGATCCACAGCCCCGGCAGCACGACCAGCGCGATCACGGTGAGCGCAGGCGACATCACGGCCATCAGCACCAGCACCGCCAGCAGCAGCGCCACATTGCCCGCGATCATCGGGATGAGCTGCAGGAACATCTGGATCAACGTGACATCGGTGATCGCCCTGCTCACCACCTGCCCGGTGCGCAACTGTGCCTGCTCGCGCCCGTTGAGCCGCAGCAACGCGGCGAACAGGTCACGGCGCAGGTCGTGTTGCACCCCCAGCGACAGCTCGGAGGAGGCCACCCGGCGCGCGTACGACGACGCGAACCTGGCCACCCCGATCACCAGCAACAGCACCACCCACGGCGTCACCGACGCCGCGGTGGCACTGAGCGTGTCGACCACATGCCGCACCACCAGCGGCAGCGCCGCGGTGAGCAGTGCCGCCGCCAGCGCACCGGTGTAGCTGACGATCACCAGCCGCCGGTGCTCGAGACAGCGGCGGGTCAGGTACCGGATCCAGTCCGATCTCATCGGGCGGCCACGAGCGCGTCCGCGTCGTCGAACTGGTTCGCCGGTCGCGCGAGACCGTAGTGGCCGCGCAACGTGGTCTCGGTGTACTCGGTGCGGAACAGGCCGCGCTCCTGCAGGATCGGGACCACCTCGTCGACGAAGCGCTCGAGCCCCGAGGGCAGTACCGCGGGCATGATGTTGAAGCCGTCGGCGGCGCCCTGGCGGAACCAGTCCTCGATGGCGTCGGCCACCTGGACCGCGGTGCCCGCGAAGGTGCGGTGCCCGCGTCCGCCACCGAGCCGGGCGATCAGCTCGCGCACCGTGAGCCGTTCGCGCCGAGCCAGATTCACGATCAGGGTGAAGCGGCTCTTGGCGCCCTCGATGTCGTCCTCGGTGGGCAGCTCCTCGGGGAGCTCACTGTCGAGGTCGAGCTCGTCGACGGGCAGCTTGAACCGCTCGGCGAGTTGCTTGCGCGCGTATTCGGGCGAGATCAGCCGCGCCAGTTCCTCGTCGAGTGCGCGGGCCTGCTCCTCGGTGTCGCCGATGATCGGGACGATGCCGGGCAGGATCTTGATGCTCTCCGGGTCGCGGCCCGCGGCGACGGTGCGGGCCTTGAGGTCGGTGTAGAAGGCCTTGGCATCGTCGAGCGTCTGCTGCGCGGTGAACACGGCTTCGGCGTAGCGGGCGGCGAACTCCTTGCCGTCCTCCGATGATCCGGCCTGCACCAGCAGCGGATATCCCTGCGGGGAGCGCGGCAGGTTCAGGGGGCCGTCCACTCGGAAGTGCTCGCCGTGGTGCAGGATCTTGCGCACCTTCGAGGCATCGGTGTGGATGCCGAGTTCCTTGTCGGCCAGGATGGCGTCGTCGTCCCAGCTGTCCCACAGTTTCGTTGCCACGTCGACGAATTCGGCGGCCTTCTCGTAGCGCAGCCGATGGTCGGGGGTGTCGTCGAGACCGAAGTTGCGGGCCGCGTCGGCACCGGCGGTGGTGACGATGTTCCAGCCTGCCCTGCCGTTGCTCGCCCAGTCCACCGAGGCGAACCGGCGCGCGAGGTTGTAGGGGTCGTTGTAGCTGGTGGAGGCCGTGGCGATGAGGCCGATCCGGCTGGTCTGCACGGCGACCGCGGTCAGGATGACGGTCGGCTCCAGTTTGCCGCTCGGCCGACGACCGGGGTCGCCCATCAGTACCGGGCTGTCGGCGAAGAAGATCGAGTCGAGCTTGCCGCGCTCGGCGGTCTGGGCGAGCCGGACGTAGTAGTTGATGTCGGTGTGCGCGTGGGGGTCGCTCTCCGGCAGCCGCCAGGCCGCCTCGTGGTGACCGACCGACATCAGGAAAGCGTTGAGGTGCAGTTTCTTCGACATGATGGGTGCCTTTCAGGCCGCGGTCTCGGCAAGCCCGAGTGCGGTGAGCAGAGTGCGGCGGATGCGCTGGAACGCGGGCTGGCTCGGATCACGCTCGCCGGGCAGGTCGACCGGAATGTCCACCGCGAGCTTTCCGTCGTCGAGCACGATCACCCGGTCGGCCAGTGCGACAGCCTCGTCGACATCGTGGGTGACCAGCAGCACGGTCGGACGATGACGGCTGATCAGGTCGCGCAGCAGAGCGTGCATCTTGATCCGGGTGAGCGCGTCGAGCGCGCCGAAGGGTTCGTCGGCCAGCAGCAGATCCGGTTCGCCGACCAAGGAGCGGGCCAGCGACACTCGTTGCTGCTCACCGCCGGAGAGCTCTCTGGGCCAGGCGCGTTTCCGACCGGCCAGGCCGACCTCGGCCAGGACCTGCTCGCCGGCGGCGCGGCGCGTGCGCGGCTGCCCGTAGAGCACGTTCGGCAGCACCCGCTGCCAGGGCAGCAGCCGTGAATCCTGGAACACCACCGAGGTCTTCGCCGGGATGCGCAGTGTGCCGCCGCCGTCGACGTCGTAGTCCAGCCCGGCGAGCGCCCGCAGCAACGTGCTCTTGCCGGAGCCGCTGCGTCCGAGCAAGGCGACGAACTGGCCGGGCGCGATGGTCAGGTCGATCGAGTCGAGCACCGTGCGATCGCCGAATCTTCGCGTCAGCGAGCGCACTTCGACACCCGCGACCTTCGGCTCGCTCACCCCGCGATAGTGCGTCGCCACGACAGCACCCTCCGTTCCACCAGGCGGATCGCCGAATCCGAGGCCAGGCCGAAGACGGCGTAGACGACCAAGCCGACCAGGATCACATCGGCCTGCCCGTAGTTCTGCGCGTTCGACATCATCTTGCCGAGACCGTCGATGGCGTTGACCGTCTCGACCACGATCAGCACCAGCCAAGCACTGGTGACCGACATCCGCAGACCGAGGAAGAAGCCGGGCAGCGATCCGGGCAGTACCACGCTGCGAATGAACTCCGCGCGTGAAACGCCTTGCACCTCCGACAGTTCCACCAGCTTCTGGTCGATCGTGGTGAGTGAGGCGTGGGTCTGGATGTACATGTGCACGACCACGCCCAGGGTGATGAGCACGAGCTTGAATTCCTCGCCGATACCGAGCCACAGGATCATCAGCGGAATCAGGCCGAGGGTAGGAATGGCCCGCTTGATCTGGACCGGGCCGTCGATGAGCGATTCACCCCACCGGGAAAGTCCCGCGATCACGGCGAGCGTGGTGCCGATGAGCACGCCGAGGACCATGCCGATCAGCACCCGTTGCAGCGACACCCCCAGGTTGGCCAGCAGTGGCCCGTCGACCAGCAACTCCCAGCCGGTCGCCAGGACAGTCCACGGCGCTGACAGTTTGCGCGGGTCGATCAGTTCGAGCAGTGAACCCGCGGCCCAGGCCGCGACCACCAGGACCACACCGAGCAGGCGGGCGGCGGGGAAGGCCTTGCGCAGTCCGAGCCGGCGCAGCGTGCGCCGCTCGACGAATCCGTCACCGGACGGTGCGGAAACCGGAATCGCGGTGCGAGACAGGGCGATGGTCATTGCTGCCCCTTGGTGCGATACGGCGCCGGCACCGCGTCGAACGCGATCTTCTCGAATCGGCGGTCGAACAGTTCGCCGGCGGGGAAGGAATTACCGAAGAAGCCGGCTTTGGTCACCAGATCGATCGTCTCCTGTTCCCAGGTGATCGCCTCGTTCCAATTCTCCGGGAAATACGGCTTTTCCGTCGTGGCGACAATGCGTTTGCCGTCCTCGGCCGAGACCGACTGATCTTTGACGTAGTACGCGTCGATCCATTCCGTGGGATGCTCCCAGGCCCAGACTTCGCCGCGTGCCCAGAATTTCACGAATTCGGCGACGGCAGCGGCTTTGCTGTCGTCACGCAGCACCGAGGTCGGCGCCCACAGCACGGTCAGCGCGTCGACGGCGGGAGTGTCGATCGCGGTGGCGCCGTCGACGCGGTACTTGTCGAGGTACTTGGTCAGGGTCGGTTCGCCGAACGGGGCGACATCGATTTCCTTGGCCTGCAGGGCGGTGAGGAACTTCGTGCTCGGCAGCTCCACGAGTTGCACCTCGTCGGTGCGGATGCCCGCCGCCTTCAGCGTGCGCAACACCACCAACCCCTGCGCCTGGCCCGGCGAGAAGCCGATCTTCTTCCCGCGCAGCCCGTCGAGGTTGGTAAAGGTCGATCCGGGGGCGGTGGCCAGCTTGTACAGCGGGGTCGTGCGCACCTTGACACCGACGATCTTCGCGTCGAGCCCGCTGGCGTGCGCGTGGATCGGCGGAATGCCCGCGTTGGTGGCCAGGTCGACCGAGCCGCCGCGGAAAGCCTGGATGACATCGGGACCGGCCTGCACGGCGGGCCACGACGACACCGTGAACCCGAGCTTGTTCAGTTCTCCCGACGCGGTCAGCGCCACTTTGGCGGTATTGGCCGCGACCGCGAGCGAGACCCCGGCGGGGACCTGGGTGGGCAGCGGATTCGTCAGCGCGGCGCCGCCCTCGTCACCGGTGGCGCAGGAGACCGCGAGCAGCGAAGCCGCCGCGGCGAGAAGTGCTATTCGTCGAATATTTTTACGCAAGGTGATTTCCCGGATTTGATGGAAGAATTGTCGGCGACGGAATTCGAACCGCGACAACACAGCACATCCGACGTAACCCGGGCGACGCCGGACTGCATTTTGTTCATAGTGTCAACTGTCGCGGGTGACGCCGCTTCCGGTCAATATTCGACTGTCTTAAAATAACCACGAATCAAACTGCCTGCGCGACAACCGTGCTCAGGGGATCACTGAACAACTCCTGCAACACCACTCCGGCCGCCGCCATCACCAGCACCTGACCGGGGAACGTCGACGCGAAGATCACCTCGGACGGGTCGGCGCCGATGGTCGAGTGGGCGCGCACCGCGTCGTCGTAGGCTTCGCGAACGCCGGGAACCGTGATCAGGCCACGGTCTATCAGCACCAGCGCTTCCGGATCGATCAGATCGATCAGTGCCGCGGCGACCTCGCCCATCACCGTGGCGCGCTCGATGAAGTACTCGCGTTCCGGGCCACCCGCCGCGGCCGCCGCCACCAATGCGGGGAAGCCGTCGTACCGGCCGGCCGCTTCGGCACGCGCCAGCAACGCGTGGTCACCGAGAGCCTCGAGCGCGAATCTGTCGGTCGTGCCGAGCAATCGGGCGATGGAGCCCGCCCCGAAATGTGGCCCGCAGTGGACGCGGCCGTGCACGGCGATGGCGGCGTCGATGACATTGCCGACGAACAGCACGATCGAGCTCGCCGAGCCACGCAGGCGTCCGTAGAGCTGCTCGGCGTGCACCGTCGCGCGGGTATGGCTGTCCACACTGACCGGTAAACCCGTTCGGGCACTCAGGTATTCGCGCACCGGCACATCACGCCAGCGCAGGTAGGAGTGTTCGACGACCGAACCGGTGGCGGTGTCGACACGGCCGCCGATCGCCACCCCGAGCCCGCGGATCCGCACCTGGTCGGCAAGGGCGGCCCCGACCGCGCGCACTCGCTCCAGGACAGCGTCGAGGATGTCGTACGGGGCATGGGTGCGATGGGGCACCTGCTCGCTGTGCAGCACCGCACCGGCGATGTCGACCACCGCGACGGTGATCTGCACCGCCGCGATGTGCACCGCGATCACCACATTGCCGCCCGCGTCCAGCGCGATCGGACTGTGTGGCCTGCCCACGCCACCCGGCCCGGGTGACTCCGGCAGTTCGACGAGCAGTCCCGCCTCGACCAGCGCCCGGCTCTGCCAGGTGACCGTGGCCGGGGAAACCCCGGCGTGTCTGGCCACCACGCTGCGCGGTGCCGACCCGAGGTCGAGCACCGCCCGCAATACCGCCCCCGCGCTACTGTTCGCCATGCGCCACCTCGCCATCACCGCTGTTCGCTCACGGTACGGAGCGCAGCGGCCACGACGAAGCGTTCGGCGCAGCGTGATCGCAAGCATCGGCCTTACACTGGGCCGATGCCGAACTACAGCTTCCGGTGTCGCTCCTGTGGCGACACGTTCGACGTCAACCGGCCGATGGCGCAGTCCTCGGATCCGGCCACGTGCCCGGCCGGCCACGACGACACCGTCAAACTGCTCACCACCTTCGCGGCGGTGGGACGCGGCTCGGCGCCCGCCCCCGCGCCCGCGCCACGTCCGGCGGGTGGGGGCTGCTGCGGTGGCGGCGGCTGCTGCTGACCCCGCCGGTTGCCCGGCCGTCAGTCGCGGCGGTCGACGTGGCCGAGGTCGCGATCGGGTGCGATCCGGTCGCGCACGCGCTGCTTGAGGACGGCGATATCGGGAAAACCGCCGTCCGCCTTGCGTTCCCAGAGTTGTTCGCCGTCGAGGGTGATGCGGAAGATGCCGCCCTGACCGGGCACGAGCGCCACCTCACCGAGTTCGGTGGCGAACGTGGTGAGCAGTTCCTGCGCCACCCAGCTCGCGCGCAGCAGCCAGCGGCATTGGGTGCAGTATTCGATCGCGATACGGGGCACCCGAGCAGTATCCCCTGATCAGGCCTGGAATGTCCCGTCGAGGTAGACCCAGGCCCTGTCGACCCGCACGAAGGTACTCAGCTCGTGCATCGTGTCCCGCGCGCCGTCGAGTGTGTAGTGGGCGATGAACTCCACGGTGCCGTTGTCGTCGAACGGCCCGCCACGCTGCGTGCCCACGATTTCGAGGAACAGCCATCGCTGGTCCGGATCGAGCTCGAGCTCGGCGGGGCGGGTACTGGGGTGCCACGAGCGCAGCAGGTAGTCCACATCGCCGACGACGTAGGCGGTGTAGCGCGAACGCATCAGCGTCTCCGCGGTCGGCGCGGCCTTCTCCCCGGCCAGAATCGGTCCACAGCAGGCATCGAACGACTCACCTCGACGACACGGACACGCTCTCACTTCACCCATACCGTCATCCTGCCGGACCCAACCCCCACGCCACGCACAGGTCCGCTCGGTCCGCTGGGCGCTGGTCACCCGAACGGCTGGTGCGCGAGGGGCGCGAGCTCCAACGCCCGCGCCAGCTCCGCGGTCTGATCCCGCCAACGCCGCAGATCGGTGACACTGGGCGCCATCTCGTAGTCGAGATGATGCGCCGCCCGCGACAGCGCCGCCCACAACGCACCGACCTGACCGGCGGTCTCCGGCCCCGCGTACACCCGCAACGCGAGCAGCTGCGCCCGCATCGGACACCGCATCAGCTCCGGCGCCACCTGCGCCCACAGCTGGTCCACCGCCTGCTCGAGCGCCAACCGCAGGATCCAGGCCACCGCCCGCGACCACACCCCGCCGGCGTCCGATACCGACCCGTCCAACAAGTTCTCGGCGGCTTCCAGCCGCTGCGCCACCGAGGGCCGTGGGCTGAACTTCGCGCGAGCCGGCCTGCCGCGACGATTCACGACCCCACCGTACCGGCACGGGTGCGCGCGGCCATCGCCTCCCGTCGGCCGCGAAGACGCCTGCCGCAGTCCCCGGCGAGCCCACTCATGGGCGCACCGCCGCCGGCTCGTGCGCCCGCAGCCAGGTGATGAATCGTTCCGTGTCACTGATCAACTCGCGCATCGGACGATCGATCGGCACGTGCGCTCCCGCGGTGGCATCGCGAAGGACGCCGACGAGCCAGCGTCCGCCGACCGCGCTCAGGTGCTTGTTCAGGTCGTCCACGCGGGCGCCGACACCCATGATGGCGAGGGTGATCATGGCACGGGTGGTGTGCGCGTTGCGCACGCGCCGCTCCACTTCCCCGTGCTCGAGGCCCACCGCCAGGAGTTCCTGGCGGGCTTTCGCCAGCCCGGCCGCTTCGATCGCCGAACGGCAGCAGGTAGCGACGAGCTCATCGGCGATCGCCGGGGGGAGTTGCGGTGTGCGCAGCAGGGATCGGGCATCGTCGAGATAGCGGCGGACCGGGTCGCCGGTCACCCTGACCTCGACGATCGAACGCTCGCGACGCTGCACCTCGAGCACTGTCGCGTCGAGCTGCATGCGGCGCACCGCCTCGGCGAGGCGCTCGTCATGGGTGAACACCACCACCTGCCGCGAGGCCGCCACCTCGGCGAGCACCCTGGCCAGCCCGTCCACCTTCGCGGGATCCATCGCCTGCACCGGGTCGTCGATCATCACGAACCGGAAAGGGCTGTGCGCCACCGTGGCTCGCGGCAGGAACAGCGACAGTCCGAGCGCGTGCAGCTCCCCCTGGCTCATCACGCCGAGCGCCGCGCCGTCCACCTCGTCGACGGTCACATCGAGCAGCACCCGCCGCGCTGTGCCCGCGCTGCCCTGCAACCGAATCGCCCCGAGCTCGACATTGCTCTGCTGCCGCAGGGTGCTCCACACCCACCGTGCCGTGGTCTCCAGCGGCCGCATCCGCTCCTCGCGGATCGTCGCCGTCGCCGCCTTGAGCCAATCGGCCGCCTTCTTCACCACCCGCAGCTCGCTCGCGTGGTCGGCGACGGCGCGGGCGGGGTCGAGCCACGCGAGAACGCGCGGGACCAACGGCGACCACACCGCATCCAGACGGTCCAGTTCGGTGCGCGTATCCCGTTGCAGTGCGGCGAGTTCCGCGGTGAGGTCGGCGTGAATCGTGCGCAGCCGGTCCGGGAGCCGACCTTCGTAGTCGGCCGTCGCGAGCGCGGCCCACTCCGACCAGAGCTGTCCGACGATGTCGCGCTGTTTACGCAACGAGTCCGACGTGGCGTACGGCGCGGGCGCATCCGCCCGGCGCCCCGCCGGATCGAACACCGGCCCCGAGAGACTCACTGCGCCGGCACCGACCGCGATTGCCGAACCGAACTCGATCGGCAGGTCTGCGGGGAGGTTGCGGGCCGCTGTCAGAGCCGTGTCGAATTCCGCCGTGGCCGACTGTAGGGCCGCGAGTTCCCTAGTGCGGTAGGTGATTTCGGTATCGGCGGCGGCGAGCCAGTCGGCGTCGAGTTCGTCGCGTCCACAGACCGGGCAGGGGCACGAACCTGCCGTCGAGACGTGTGCGCGCGCCCGCGTGAGCAATTCGAGCACTCGCAGATCGGCTTCGGTATCGACGGTCTCGTGGCGCGCCACATTCCGGGCTGCTTCGGCGAGTCGATCGGTCGTGGCGGCAACCCGCGCGACATCGGGCAACGACAGACGCAGGATCGCGCGCAAACCCTCCGGCCCGTCGATGCCGAGGACCGAACCGGCCACCGCGCCCGCCACCGCGTCGAGATCGGGGTCCGGCGTGCGCAACAGGTCGGCCACGGCACGGGCGCGTTCGTCATCGGCCTCGGCCAGCTCGACCAGCAGGTCGGCGCGGGACTGGCGCGAATCCTTCACGGCGCGTTCGAGTTCGAGCTTGCGCAATCGGATCTGTTCGGCCGCGGCCGCCAGCTCGTCCAGGCCGAGCAGGCGATGCAGCGCGTCGAACAGGTCGCTCGGCTTCCCGTCGACGAGCGCGCCGAGCTCGCTGTAGGACAGGAACGGCCGGTACAGATCGAGTCGCCTGCGCCGTCCGTGCGGGTCGACCGAGGCCGCCGGTTCGGATCCACGCCGCTCGGTCCACCGCGCGTCGGCCAGGTCCGCACTCGGGTCCCAGCTGGTCGCGACCGAGAGTGCGGGGTCGTCGCCCGCCGTGAGCAGCTCGACGTCGATCCGGGCGGTCTCGGGTTCGTGCAGGTTGCGCCATCCCTCGCGCCAGGTGGTCGAGCGACCGTCCCAGCGGCGATTCCCACCGGTCAACGCGAATTCCGCGGCCTCGGCGAAACTCGATTTCCCGCTGCCGTTGCGACCGACCACCAGGGTCAGGCCGGGCCCCGGATTCAATCGCAGCGTCGCCGCGGGACCGATTCCCCGGAAACCCTGCACGGTGATCGACCGCAGAAAGACCCCGGTATCACCGGAATCCGTTGCGGCCGAGTCACCGTCGACAGCTGTGAGCGCGGCGAGCACGCAATCGGCGACCCGTTCCTCCACTGCCGGGTCGGCGGCGAGCTCGCGCGCGACCACCTCGGCGATCCGATCCGAGCACACTTGCGACATCCCCCTTCGCGTCGGCGCGCAACGCGGCGATCCTGGTTGAAACGCTACCCGATCGCCGGATGTTCGCCCAGGGGATGCGCAGGGCCCTCAGCGAATCTGCCCGCGGGAGTGGAATGGCCATCGCGGCGCCACGGCGGGCCCTCGATGTCCACCCCTCGCCCACCCCGGCGGGCAGCTCGATGAGGTGTTCACACCCGCGTTACGCTGCGTCGAGCAGCGCGGGCGGTCCGGGCGGTGCCGAACAGGTCAGAATGCCAGAGATCGCCACCCAGGGCAAGAGATGGAGCACGAATTTGCCGCGGCACCAGTGTTTTCCGAGCGTTACGCCGCCGGGTCCGCCAGTTGTCGGTGGGTTGCGGTAGATATTCGGCGAACACGAGAACGGGGGAACCGATGACCGAGCAACGCACGCCGTGGACCGAGGACCAGGTCCGCGCGCTCGCGCCCGATGCGAGCTCACTGGCTGCCGCACGCAAGCTGGCCGGTCGCTGGCGCGAGACCGGCACCGCGGGCAATGCGGTGTGGGGGCTGTGTCAGGGCAGCGGCGCCAAGCCGTATCAGGCGATCGTCGACCTGGACGGGCCCGCGTACAAGTGCTCGTGCCCCAGCCGCAAGTTCCCGTGTAAGCACACGCTGTCGCTGTTGCTCACGTGGTCGAGTGGCCAGACCCCCGTCCAGCAGGCACCCGCCGACTTCGCGGCCGAGTGGCTGGCCGGGCGGGCCGCGCAGGCCGCCGCGCCGGCGAAGGCCAAGGCCGCGAGCACGCCGTCGCAGGCCACCGTCGAGCAGCGACGGGCGCGGGTATCCGCCGGGCTCACCGAACTGGAGGTCTGGCTCACCGACCAGATCCGAACCGGGCTGGCCCAGACCGACCGTTCGTACGCCGCGTACGAGGCGATCGCGGCCCGGATGGTCGATGCCCAGGCGCCCCGCATCGCCGAGGCCCTGCGCAGGCTGCCCACCGCGGTCGTCACCACCGAACACTGGCCCGAACTGCTGTTGCGCGAGTACGCCCGCCTGCACCTGCTGGTGCTGGCCCATCGCAGGCTCGACGCCCTCCCCGAACCGCTGCGGGCGGGGATCCGCACCCATATCGGCTACCCGACGTCGGCCGAGTCGGTGCTGAACGAGCCCGCGGTGCGGGATCGCTGGCTGGTGCTCGGCATGCGGGCGAGCGAGGAGGAGCGACTGCACACGCGCCGCACCTGGCTGCGCGGTCGCGGTAGCGGACGGTGGGCCCTGCTCATCGAACATTCCTTCGCCACCCCGAATTTCACCGGCGAGGTGCCCGCACCCGGCAACGAGGTGGACGCCGAACTGCACTATTACCCCGGCGCGGTGTCCCTGCGCGCGCAGTGGGGCACCCGCCACGGCGCACCCGAACCCTTCACCACCGTCCCCTCGGTCGGCGGCGCCACGATCGACGACGCGCTCGACGCCTACGCGGGTGCGTTGAGTGCGGATCCGTGGCTGCGTTCCTGGCCCGCGCTGCTCACCGATGTCGTGCCGGTGCTCGACGAGACCGGATGGCAGCTCGTCGCATCCGACGGCACCGCGCTACCGCTGGCCGCGGGCGCGCGCCCGTGGCGGCTGGTCGCGGTCGCGGGCGGTCACCCGGTGACGGTGTGCGGCGAGTGGCGAGCCGACGGCTTCGACCCGATCTCGGTGTTGTGCGCAGGCGAGGTGAGCGACCTGGAAAACGAATTCCCCACCGAAACCACCCCGACCCCCGCGCTGGCCGAACTCGTCTCGGTGGCGCTGCTCGGTACCGCCCGGCGCAGCGCCGACGGTGTCCACCTCGACTCCGCGGTCGCCGCCGCCGTTCCGCAGCACGCGGGCGAACCGGCCACCCGGCTGCTCCACACCGCCGCGCTACAAGATCTGTATCTGCGCGGCGGACAACTCCCCCGTACCGCGGCGAAACCCGAACCCGCCGTCGATGATCCGCGCCCGCTTCTGCCGCGCCCCGCCGCCGACCGCCTCAGCCGCCTCCTCGCGGACAAGTCCCCGTTCTTGACCGAATGGTTCACTACGGCAACACCATTCGACTTCCGCCTGCCCGATGTGCTGTGTGTCCAGGCGCTCTCGGCGGCCTCCGACACCACGCTGCGTCCGCCACTGCTGCGACTGGCAGGCCGCCGCGGACGCTGGCTCGCCGCGCGCAACCCGGCATGGGCGAAACTGGTCGACGAGTTCCCTGCCGACGTTGCCACATCGTCGGCGGAGGGGAAAACCCGCAACAGCCGGCCGGAGCTGACGGCGAGCGTCGCCGACATCCAGGTCGACACGGACGCGAGCACGACCCGGAGCGCCGGGCCGACAACGTCCCCAGATCACGATGCCGATTCCGGCACCACTGCCGACTCGGGCTCCGGTACGGAGCCGGGCGCGCCCGCTGTCCACGATGTCTGGTTGTTCGGCACATCCGGCGAGCGAAAGGACTGGTTCGCGCGTACCCGCCGGGCCGATCCGGCCGCGGCGCTGACCGTGTTGACCGCTGCGTGGCCGAAGGAGTCGGGGCCGGTGAAGGCGGAGCTGCTGGGGCTGCTCGCCGAGGGGCTGAGTCCGGCCGACGAAGCCCTGCTCGAGCGGGCCCTCGACGACCGGCGCGGTGATGTCCGGCGCACCGCCACGACGCTGTTGAACAAGCTGCCGGATGCCGCTTTCGGGCGGCGGATGGCGGCGCTGGTGGCGTCGTGGATCCGGGTGGCGGACGACGGGACGGTAGACGTACGGGTACCCGCGGAGCTCGACACGCAGGCCCGGCGCGACGGCATCACCGATGCGACCGATCAAGCGAAATTGCGCTGGGACACCCCTGATTCGACGATCACGACGCTGCACCAGGCGATCGCCGCCACTCCGCTCACCGCATGGTCCTCGATCGTGCGGGCCCCCGGCGAGCAGACCCCGACCACCGCGTTGACCCTGTCGCTGCCGCCCCGCTACGCCAAGGCGATCGTGGACGGCTGGGTCGATGCCACGCTCGCCCAGCACGACACCGCGTGGGCCCGTGCGCTGTTCGCCCACGCGACCCCGACCGAGCAGGCGGTGCTGCGGCGTCGCGAACTGTTCACGCTGCTCGATGCCGCCGACCGGATCGAGCACGTGCTCGACCTGGACGCGCACCAGCTCAACGAACTCCACGCGATCCTGCCCGGCCTCGATCATCCGTGGCCGCAACCCGTCGCCGACCATGTGCTGCGGTTGCTCGGCGAGCGCGCCCGCACCACCGCGCGGCAGCCGCACGCCAGTGCGGGCGTGTACACCGACCGGGCGCTGCTCACGGCCGCGAGCGTCCACCTGCCTGTCGAACTCGCGACGCGCGTCAGCGCGCTCGCCGACACCACCGACGATCCCGCCTGGCACCAGGCATTCCACCGACTCGCCCACGATCTCACCGATCGTGCCACCATGCTCGAGGAGCTGCGTTGACCACCATCGAACCCTCCACCACCCTGCTGCGTCCCCACGCCGAACAGGCCTTCGCCGACGAATTGGCCGCCCTGGACCGCGTCGACGATCGCGTGCGCCCGCCGTCCTGGAAACTGTCGCCGTGGGCCGTGGTCACCTACATTCTCGGCGGCACCCTCGACGACGGCACCGTGATCACACCCAAATATGTCGGCCCGCGCCGGCTGATGGAGGTCGCGGTCGCCACCCTCGCCACCGACCGCGCCCTGCTGCTCCTCGGGGTGCCCGGCACCGCGAAAACGTGGGTTTCCGAACATCTTTCGGCCGCCATCAGCGGCGAGTCGACCCTGCTCGTGCAGGGCACCTCCGGTACGGCGGAAGAAGCGATCCGCTACGGCTGGAACTACGCCCGTCTGCTCGCCGAGGGGCCGAGCGACGCCGCCCTGGTCGCGTCACCGGTGATGACCGCTATGCGCACCGGCGCCATCGCACGCATCGAGGAGCTCACCCGCATCCCCTCCGATGTGCAGGACGCGCTGATCACCATCCTGTCCGAGAAGACCCTGCCGGTGCCTGAACTCGGTGGGGAAGTACAGGCGGCCAAGGGTTTCAACGTCATCGCCACCGCCAACGATCGCGACCGCGGCGTCAACGATCTCTCCTCTGCCCTGCGGCGCCGCTTCAACACCGTGGTGCTGCCGCTGCCCGCCGACGAGGATTCCGAGGTCGCCATCGTCAGCCGTCGCGTCGAACAGCTCGGCGCCGCACTGGAATTGCCGACCGTTCCCGCCGCCGCCGAGGAAGTCCGCCGCGTGGTGCGGGTCTTCCGCGAACTGCGCTCCGGCATCACCGCCGACGGCCGCACCAAGCTCAAATCCCCCTCGGGCACCCTGTCCACCGCCGAGGCGATCTCGGTGATCACCAACGGCCTCGCCCTGTCCGCCCACTTCGGCGACGGCGTGCTGCGCGCCTCCGACATCGCGGGCGCCGTGCTCGGCTCGGTGATCAAGGACCCGGTGGCCGACACCGTGATCTGGACCGAATACCTCGAGGCCGTGGTCCGGGAACGCCCCGACTGGGCCGACTTCTACCGGGCCTGCCGCGAAATCGCCGGCTGAGAACCGCCCGAAGGGGAGGACGGAACACACACCACACATGGGGTTTTCGATGAGTCAACGCAACAAGGCGACCCACCCGGCCACCGGTGACACCACACCGGGCGAGCCGGCGAGCCGTGCCGAAATCCGCGAGAGCTCCGCCTCGGATACGGGCGCGGGCGAGACGCGCGCGGTCACCACCGAGGCCGAAGCCGGTGCGGGTTCGGTGACCGACACGAATTCGAGTGCGGGCGCGGCGGCGGTGACGCGGGTGTTCGGCATCCGTCACCACGGGCCCGGATCAGCACGCTCGCTGCGCCACGCGCTCGAGGAGTTCCGGCCCGACGCCATTCTCATCGAAGGCCCCGCCGACGCTGATCCGCTCGTCGGGTTCGTCGCCGCCGACACGATGGCCCCACCGGTCGCGTTGCTCGCCTACGTCCCGGATTCGCCTGCCCGCGCCGCATTCTGGCCGTTCGCCGTGTTCTCCCCCGAGTGGCAGGCGATGCGCTACGGCGTCGAGCACGCCGTCCCGGTCCGCTTCTGCGACCTCCCCGCCACGAACGTCCTCGCCGCCGACGACGATGCCCGTGGCGGCGGCTCCGACCCGCTGGCCGCTCTGGCCTCGGCCGCGGGCTACGACGACGCCGAACGCTGGTGGGACGCGGTCGTCGAATCCGTGCCCGACAGCGCGGCTTTCGACGCCATCACCGAGGCG
The DNA here is from genome assembly GCF_053590715.1 of Nocardia sp. NPDC003183. Classification (NCBI taxonomy): domain Bacteria; kingdom Bacillati; phylum Actinomycetota; class Actinomycetes; order Mycobacteriales; family Nocardiaceae; genus Nocardia; species Nocardia sp. NPDC003183. The sequence continues at coordinate 257,081 of NZ_JBSFTG010000002.1, read as the reverse complement.
ATGACCGCCCTGCGTGAGGATGCCCGACACGCCGCGATCACGCCACCCACAGCGGACGCGCCACCGCAGCTCGGCGCGACGGCGCCGACCGACACCGAAGTCCCCGACCCGGTGGCACTTTCGCCACTCGACGCTCCCGAGCTGCTGGAGAAGCCTTCGGCAGCGAACGGATTCGAGTTCCCGGCCGCCGCGAATCGACCGGACCCCGCGATGGCGCCGCTGATCGTCGACCAGCACACTCTGGTCCGCGAGGCGCATATGCGGCAGGTGATGCGGCAGGTGCTCAAGGGTGGTGCGAAGCGGTTGGCGGTGGTGTGTGGTGCCTGGCACGCGCCCGCGTTGGTCGAACCGCTCGGTCCCGCCGCACCGGATATGCGACTGCTCAAGGGTTTGCCGAAGACGAAGGCCGCGTTGACCTGGGTGCCGTGGACGCATTCGCGGTTGGCGGCCGGGTCCGGCTACGGGGCGGGCGTCACCTCGCCCGGCTGGTATCACCACCTGTTCACCGAGACCGAGCGGCCGGTGGCGCGCTGGCTGACCAAGGTCGCCGGAGTGTTGCGCTCGCACGATCTGCCGGTGTCGAGTGCGCACATCATCGAGGCGGTGCGGCTGGCGGACACCCTCGCCGCGTTGCGCGGCAGGCCGCTGCCGGGATTGTCCGAGGTCACCGAGGCTGTGCGGTCGGTGATGTGCGGTGGCGACGAGACCATGCTGCGACTGGTGGTCGACGAACTGGTCGTCGGCGAGACGCTCGGCGGTGTTCCCGAGGACACTCCGACGGTCCCCTTGGCGGCCGACCTGCGGGCACGCTGTAAAACCCTGCGGCTCAAGCAGGAGGCGCTCGCTCGAAATGTCGACCTCGACCTGCGCAAAGAACGCGACGTCGAGCGGTCGCATCTGCTGCACCGCCTGCGCCTGCTCGGTGTCGGTTGGGGCACTCCGACCACCGGCGAGGTCCGCAGCACCGGCACCTTCCGTGAGACGTGGACCCTGCGCTGGGAACCCGAATTCGAGGTCCGCATCGTCGAGGCCGCGGTCTGGGGCACGACCCTGCGCACCGCCGCGGAGACCAAGATCCTCGACACCGCGAGCCGCGACGACGTCACCGTCACCGCGCTCGCCGACGCACTGGAAATGGCCCTGCTCGCCGACCTGGGCGGCGCCACCGAAGGATTGATCACCAGGCTCGAAGCCGCCGCCGCCCTCGACCACGATGTCACCCATCTGCTCGGCGCCCTCCCCGGCCTGACCCGCACCCTGCGCTACGGCGATGTCCGCGGCACCGACACCAAGGCCCTGGCCCACGTCGCCGACGGCCTGCTGGTGCGGATCTGCGCGGGCCTGCCCGGCGCCGTCACCGGCCTCGACACCGATGCCGCCCAGGCCCTGCGCACCCAGATCGACGCCGCGCACACCGCGATCAGCACCCGCGACGACGAGCACGCCACCACCGAATGGCTGGCCACCCTGCACCGCATCGCCGATCGCGACGACGTACACGGCGCGATCGGCGGCCGCGCGGTGCGCCTGCTGTGCGACGCCGAACGCATCGACGACGCCGAATCCGCCCGCCGGCTGGCCGCCGCACTGTCCGTCGGCAACACCCCCGCCGCCAAGGCCGCCTGGATCGACGGCTTCCTCGGCGGCCGCGGTCTGCTCCTGGTCCACGACCGAGAGCTGTTGCGCCGCATCGACGAATGGCTCCGCGACCTCAACGAAGACCAGTTCGTCGCCACCCTGCCGCTGCTGCGCCGCACCTTCGGCTCCTTCGAATCCGGCGAACGCCGGGCCATCAGCCAGGCCCTGCGAGACACCGGCTCAGCACCGACCACCGCCGACGGCCCCACCGCGGTCGACCCGATCCGCGGGCAACTGGCGTTGCGCGCGGCGACCGCGATCCTGGGGGCCGCTGGGTGACCCACCTCCGCAGACGTCCGACACCCACTCGCCACCGCATCCCGCTCGACCACCAGGAGCACCGATGACCGAACCCGACGAAACCCATTCGCGCCGTTGGCGTCTCGTGCTGGGAACCGCCGCCGAAGAACAGCTCGGTGGGTTGAGCTCCGGTGCCGATCAGGCGATGGACCAGGCACTGTCCGCCCTCTACAACACCGGCGAAGCCGGCGGTTCGACGAAAAGGTCTGGTGGACTGGGTGGTTCAGCGCCCCGAGTCGCGCGCTGGCTCGGCGATATCCGCACCTACTTTCCCGCGACCGTGGTCGAGGTGATGCAGCGCGATGCCGTGGACCGGCTCAACCTCACCCAACTGTTGCTGGAGCCCGAGCTGCTGGAATCGGTCGAGCCCGATGTACATCTGGTGGGCACACTGCTCGGCCTCAACCGGGTGATGCCCGAAACCACCAAGGCCACCGCGCGCATGGTGGTCGAGAAGGTGGTGCGCGAGATCGAGCAGCGCATCGCCGCCAAGACCGTGGCCGCGGTCTCGGGCGCCATCAACCGTGCCGCCCGCACTCATCGCCCGAAACTGCGCGATATCGATTTCAACCGGACCATCCGCAAGAATCTCGCCAACTACCTGCCCGAACACCGCACCATCGTGCCCGAGCGGCTCGTCGGCTACGGCCGCAAGTCGCAGTCGATCCAGCGCGATGTGGTGCTGGCCATCGACCAATCCGGCTCGATGGCGGCCAGCGTCGTCTACGCCTCGGTGTTCGGTGCCGTCCTCGCGTCCATGCGGTCGCTGAAGACCTCGCTGGTCGTGTTCGACACCGAGATCGTCGATCTCACCGATCAGCTCAGCGACCCGGTCGACGTCCTGTTCGGCACCCAGCTCGGCGGTGGCACCGACATCAATCGCGCCATCGCCTACTCGCAGACGCTGATCACCCGGCCCACCGACAGCCTCTTCGTGCTCATCTCCGACCTCTACGAAGGCGGCGTACGCAACGAGATGCTGCGCCGCTGCCATGCGATGAAAGAGGCGGGTGTCCAGGTGGTGGTGCTGCTCGCGCTCTCCGACGAGGGCGCGCCCGCCTACGACCACGACAACGCCGCGGCACTGGCAGCGCTCGGCATCCCCGCCTTCGCCTGCACCCCCGACAAGTTCCCGGACCTGCTCGACACCGCGCTGGACCGCGGCGACATCACGCGCTGGGCCGACACCAACGCCCCGGCGGTGTGATCGCGCCCCGGGGAACGTGGCGGGACTCGGCAGCGTTGCGAGCCCGCGCCAACTAGGCTGCGAACGATCGGGTTCGTTGGACGGGGTGAGGCGATGTTGCGGCGCGGGGCGGTGTTCGCCGGTTTCGTCATCGAGCGTGAGCTGGGGCGTGGCGGCATGGGCGCGGTGTACGCGGCCAGAGACCGCAGGCTGCCGCGGCTGACCGCGTTGAAGCTGATGCACCGTGACCTGTTCGCCGACTTCGAGATCCGCGCCAGATTCGAACGCGAAGCCGACCTGGTGGCCCAGCTCGACCACCCGAACATCATCACCGTCTACGACCGCGGCGTCGACGAAGAGCGTCTCTGGATAGCCATGCAGTTCGTGGACGGTGTCGACGCCTCGGCGGTGCCGGTGCAGCAGTTCGGGAGCGAGCGGATCGCCCAGATCGTCACCCAGACCGCGAGTGCGCTCGACTACGCCCACCGCCAGGGCGTTCTCCACCGCGACGTGAAGCCCGCCAACATCCTGTTGTCGCACACCGCGGGTGTCGGCGCGGGCTTCGACGAACGAGTCGTGCTGACCGACTTCGGCATCGCGAAACTCCTCGACGACACCGGCGGCCTCACCCGCACCGGCCAGTTCACCGCCACCATCGCCTACGCCTCGCCCGAACAACTCAGCAGCGCACCACTCGACGGCCGCGGCGATCAATACTCCCTGGCCTGTACGGTTTTCCGCCTCCTCACCGGCACCGGCCCCTTCGACGCCCCCAACCCGGCCACCGTCATGCTCGGCCACCTCAACGCCCCGCCTCCCGCGGCCAGCACCCGCCGCACCACCCTGTCCACCGCGGTCGACACCGTCCTGTCGAAGGCGATGGCCAAAGACCCCACCCACCGCTTCCGCACCTGCACCGCGTTCGCCACCGCGCTCACCGAGGCACTGCGCCATCGCCCACCCACACCGCCGGCGTCCGGCCGCATCCCGACCGCCGGGCCGCGGCGAACCGCCTCAGCTCCCGAGGTGCGCCCGACCGGAACACCGCTGCCGCCGAGCGCCGGTTCCAGGCCTGAGTCGCGCACATCCTCGAGTCACCCGAATGCCGGTCGGCGACATGACCCGACCGTTGTCCGCAACACCATGTCCGAGCCGGAAAGCAGCGTCTCGGTCGACGTTCGTGGCTTCGACACCGCCATGTCCGCCCGGCCGGGAACGCCACCCGACCTCACCTCGAACCCGGCCGCGAATCCCCGTTCTCCCCACGGCCGGATCGATACACGCGCTTCCTCGACCTACGGCAGGGACGCGCGAGACACCAGCACCGCACCGGTATGGCTCGACGCCGTACACGGCTGTCTGCTCGGTGGAGCGATCGGCGACGCCCTCGGCGCTCCGGTGGAAACCCGTTCGCTGCAACAGATCCGGAGCGAGTACGGCCACGCCGGGCTGACCGACGTCGACCCGCTTCGCATCTCCGAGGAGACCCAGCTGACGGCTTTCACCGTAGAAGCGCTGATCCGCGGTTCGGTGCGGGCCAGGGCCAAGGGCATCGGCGGAGCGACGATGGGCCTGCTGCAGCAGGGCATGCTCGTGTGGTTGCGCGGGCAGGTCACCGAAATGCCGGAGCAGCCCTTCGCGCTGTACAGCGCCCTCAGCGACTACCCCGAGCTGATCGAGCAACGTGGCGTGGCGAATTCGGTCTACACCGCGCTGCGTCACGCGGCCGCCCGGAAAGCGCCGATGAATCCGCTCGGCACCCGCGACCAGCCCATCAATCATTCCAAGGGCAGCGGCGCGGTGATGCGCGCGGCCCCCTGCGGATTCGGTTACGCCGCAGACCGTTCCGGAGCCGCGACCGATACCATCTTCGAATTGGGTTGCGATGCGGCCGCGCTCACCCATGGTCATCCCAGCGGTTGGCTGCCCGCGGGCACCCTGTCCGCCCTGATCTATCAGCTCTCGCGCGGCGCCGACACCGCCACCGCCCTCTCGCGCGCCCGCACCGAGCTGACGGGCTACGCCGACCACGGGGAGACCTCGGCCGCCTTGAACGCGGCCAACCGGCTGGCCGCCCGGATCGAACGCGAAAGGCGCTATCCCACACCGGAAGATGTCGAGACGCTCGGCCAGGGATGGATCGGTCCAGAGGCCCTGTCGATCGCCGTCTTCGCCACCCTCGCCGCCGAGGGACTCGGCGGCTCGCCCCACGACATCGTCCGCACCGGACTCCTGCTGTCGGTCAACCACTCCGGCGACAGCGACGCCACCGGTTCGATCGCGGGCAGTCTTCTCGGCGCCCGGTACGGCCGTTCCGCACTCCCGCGAGGTTGGGCGAATGCGGTCGATGCGCGCCCGATTCTCGATCTCCTGGCCACTGGCTACTGCACGGAATTCGGCCTCACACCACCGAGTGACTCCCACGGGATACCACCAGACCACTGGTGGAACCGCTACCCGGGCTGGCCCCCGTCCGGCTAGTTCCGCACTGACCCCAGTGGCCGTCAGATATTGCCCAGTCGATCGACCACGAGCGGCGTACCGCGCCCCATGACACCGTTCGACCCCCCACCGAGAACTCCGGTGGGGGGTCGAACGTGCCTGTGCCGCCTACAGATCCGCGATAGCCGCCAACGGCGGCGTCCGCGCGGCCCGCACACCCGGCCACACCGCGGCCAGCACACCCACCACACCGGACGCGATCAGCACGATCACCAGCTGCGACCACGGAATGGTGATCTGGTCGATGCCCATATCGCGCAGGGTGCGCAGGAATCCGACCCCGAGCGCGATGCCGAGCACCAGGCCGACGATCGCGCCGAAGATGGCGATCAGCATGGACTCCAGGTAGATCGTGCGACGCACCTGCGCACGCTGGGTGCCGACCGCGCGCAGCATGCCGATCTCGCGCCTGCGCTCCACCACCGACAGCGCCAGGGTGTTGATGATGCCGAGCACCGCGATCACCACCGCCAGCGCGAGCAGCCCGTAGAGGATGGCGAGCAGGGTGTTGATCTGCTGACCCTGCGCGCCCTTGAACTGTTCGTGGTCCTGGACCTGCACCACCACGAACGGTTCGGTGGCTTTCTCCAGGTTCGCCCGCATCGCGGTGAGATCGGCCCCCGGCGCGGCCTTGACCAGCACGAAGACATTGGTGCGCAGACTCTGCGGCATCAACTGCTCGTAGATACCGGGATCGACCACCATGGGCCCGAGCAGCGGCGAGTCGGCGAAGATGCCGCCGATCGTGAGCTCGATCTGCTTCTTGTCGAGACTGGTGATGGTGACCTTGTCGCCGAGCTTCCACCCGCGCTCGGTTGCCTCGGTCTCGTCGATGAGCGCGCCACCGGCGGGGATCGTGGTGGAGCCGCTGATCATGTCGATGTCCATCACCGGGTCGATCGGACCATCCGGTGAGGTGGCGCCGATCTGCTCGTCGCCGACCTTGAACGCGACGATTCGGATCCCGGTGACATCGCTGACGCCGGGAACATCGGTGCGCACCGCGTCGACCGCACCGATCGGCGCACCGATCATCTGCGGACCGGCGAGCACGTACTCGGCCTTCACACCCTTGTCGATGAGCACCCCGACACTCGTCTTCGCCGAAGCACCGAGAATGCCGATCGCCGAAACCAGCATCAGGCCGAGGGTGAGCGCGAACGCGGTGGCGGCGGTACGCCGCGGGTTACGCGTGGCGTTGTTGCGCGCCATCTGCCCGATCGCGCCGAACGGCCTGGTGAGCACGCCGAGCACGAGCACCATCGGCCGCGACAACGCCGGCGCCGCCAACAGCACCGCCAGAATGAGCCCGAGCGCGCCGACACCGACGGTCACCGCGGAGCCCTTGCCGGTGCCCTGCGCACCCACGTACACGAGCACGCCACCGGCGACGGCCATCACCGCGCCGATGATCGTGCGCAGCCGCAACGAATCACCCGCGCTGGCGAACTCGGACCGCATGGCCTCCACCGGCGGCACCTTCGCGGCCCGGCGAGCGGGAGCATAGGCGCTGGCCACGGTGACGATCAGGCCGACGAGCAGCGCGACGATCGCGGTACGCGGCAACACGGTCAGCGACCCCGTCGGCAGTCCGAGATCGAACGCGTTGAGCAACGCCGACAACCCGTACGCCAGCCCGATGCCCGCGGCCAGCCCGAGCGCGCTACCGATCAGCCCGATCACGATCGCCTCGGCGACGACCGATCGCCCGACCTGCTGACGACTCGCTCCGATCGCGCGCAGCAGCGCGAGTTCGCGCAGCCGCTGGGCCACGATCATCGAGAAGGTGTTGTAGATGATGAACGTGCCGACGATCAGCGCGATCGCGCCGAAGGCGAGCAGGAAGTAGTTGATGAAGGTGAGCGCCTCGGAGATCTCCTTCTTCATGTCCTCGCGGACCTCGTCGGAGTTCTGCACCTTGTAGTTGGGCAGGCCGGCGGCGAGCTGATCGCGCAGGTCATCGGCCGAAACACCGGGCGCCGCGGCGATGTCGGCGTAGGCCACGTGCGACCCGTCGGTGAACAGCTTGCGGCCCTGCGGCTCGGTGAACATCACCGCGACCACACCGCCGCCCTCGGCGCCCGGCATCTCGTAGATGCCCGACAGCGTCACCTCGAACGGGTCACCCTTGGACGGAATCAGCACCTTGGTCTTGTCGCCGACCTTCAGCCCGGCCTTCTCGGCGCCACCGGCATTGAGCGCGATCTCGTTCGGCTGGGTGGGCGCGGCGCCCGACAGGAACTTCTCGGGTTCCTCGACGGACTTGTCGGGCGGCAGGTAGGACAGGCCGAAACTCGGTGCGCCACCGGTCTGCACGGCCTTCTTGCCGTCGGGCTCGAGCAGCACGACCGGGCCGTTCACGGCGGGCGCGACCCTGGCCACACCGGGAGTCTTGGCCAGCGCGTCGACGATGTTCGTCGGTACGCCCAGTGATTGGCGGTCCGCCGGGCCGACGCGCACGTCCACGCCCTGAGCCTGGCCTTCGAAGATCCCGTCGAAGGTGCGCTGCAAAGTGTCGGTGAAAACGAACGATCCGGAGATGAAGGCGGTACCGAGCACCACCGACAGCAGAGTCAATGCCAAACGCACCTTGTGCGCGGCGAGGTTACGCAAGGCGACCTTGCGCATGGGATTGCTCATCGGGTTTCCAGCGCCTTCATCCGGTCGAGGATCGAATCCTGAGTCGGGTCGCGCAGCTCGTCGACGATGCGGCCGTCGGCGAGGAACACGACGCGGTCGGCGTAGGCGGCCGCGCGCGGGTCGTGGGTGACGATCACGACGGTCTGGCCGAACTCGTCGACCGAGGCGCGCAGGATCGAGAGCACCTCGCCCGAGGAATGCGAGTCCAGGTTGCCGGTCGGCTCGTCACCGAAGATGATCTCCGGCTTGCCCACCAGCGCACGCGCACACGCCACCCGCTGCTGCTGGCCGCCGGACAGTTCGGACGGCCGGTGCTCGAGGCGGTCGCCGAGACCGAGGCGCTTGACCACGGTGTCGAGCCATTCCTGGTCGGCCTTGCGACCCGCGATATCGAGCGGGAGGGTGATGTTCTCCAGCGCGGTGAGCGTCGGGACCAGGTTGAACGCCTGGAAGACGAAACCGATCCGGTCGCGCCGCAGCGCCGTCATCTGTTTGTCGGACAGGCCGGTGAGCGCGGTGTCGCCGATGCGGACCTGACCCGCGCTGGCGCTGTCGAGCCCGGCCAAGCAGTGCATCAGCGTCGACTTGCCCGAACCCGATGGGCCCATGATCGCGGTGAATTCGCCCTTCGCGAAGTCAGCCGACACCCCGTCCAGGGCCTTGACCTGTGTATCTCCCGATCCGTACAGCTTGACCAGATCGAGCGCGGCGGCCGCGATATCGGTAGCGGCCGCCGCATCGGCGGCCTCGGTGCCCAAGGCGTGCGAAGTCATGCTGTCCAGTCTGGCTGCCCACCGAGAACCGCGCCATCCGGGATCCCCCCGATACCGCAGGTCTTACCGACCTCTCAGCGAACGACCCATTCGAAGGCGTCGGCCTCCGAGCGCGCGCCTTCCAGCGCGCGGGAGCGGTTGGGCTCGCCGAGCTCGGCGAGGAGTTCTTCGGTGAGCCCGACGAGGTCGGCCAGCGAGGCCGGGGTGAACCAGTCGGGCCTGGTCGCGAAGAGGATGTCCTCGGACGCGGTATTGCCGCTGGCACCCGGAGCGAAGGGGCAGCCGCCGAGGCCGCCCAGCGCACCGTCGACCATGGTCGCGCCCGCGGCGACGGCTGCGAGCGTGTTGGCCACGCCCATGCCCCAGGTGTCGTGACCGTGGAAGACGATGCGGCGCGGCGGGGTGGTGTCGCGGACGGCGGCGACCAGGGCGCCCACCTGACCAGGGTGGGCCTGGCCGAGGGTATCGGCGAGGACGATGTCGGCGGCGCCGTCGGTGCGCGGATCGTTCGCGATGGCGAGCACCCGGCCGGGATCGACGGGACCGTCGAACGGGCAGGTGAACGTGGTGGCCAGGCACAGCTGGATCGCACCGCCCGCCTCGTGGGCGAGGCGGATCGCCGCGGGCATCGCCGCCACCGAGGTCTCGGTATCGCGGCCGATATTGGCCCTGTTGTGCGCGTCGGACACCGAGAAGCAGTACTGGAAATTGCGCGCGCCCGCCTCGGCGGCCTTCTCGACATGGCGCGGGGTCGCCACCCACACCCAGCATTTCGCCAGTTCGTCCGGGGTGAGCGCCGCGATCAACTCGAGCGAGTTGGCCATCGGCGCGACCAGATCCGGCCGCGCCATCGAACCGATCTCCAGCGCGGGCACGCCCGCGGCGAGCAGTCTGCGCACCACATCGATCTTCTGCTCCACCGGCAGCACCTTGCCGGTGAGCTGCAAACCGTCGCGCAGCGTCACATCACGCAGCAGCGGTGCGGTCACCGCCGCTGCTCCGGTTCCCGCGCGGGCACGCACATCACGCCGCCGCACGGTTTGTCGCCCACGCTGGCCGGGGTGGGGTGGACCGTCGGACGCACATGACCCGGGCCGCGCGGCTCCCACTTGTTGCGCACCGGCGGGCGGCGCCTGCCGTGTACTCGCCTCGTCACAGTGCCTCCAGCGCGTCGATCTGATCTTCACTCATCCCGAGCAGCCCGCCGAGCACCTCTCTGGTGTGCTCGCCGAGGTCGGGGCCGACATTGCGGATCGGCAGGGATGCGTCCCCGATCACCGGGACGATGCCACCGAAACCCACCTGTTTGGGTTCGGCCTCGCCCACGTCGACGGGGAACATCTGGATCATATTGCGTGCGCGGTACTGCTCGTCGGCCACGATGTCGGCGGCGGTGTAGATCGGGCCGCACGGGATGGCCGCGTCATCGAGCAGTTTCAGCGCCTGCGCGCGCGTGTGTTTGCTCGACCATTCCGCGATCGAGGCGTCGAGGCGCTCGCGGTTGCGCCAGCGGCCGTTGTTGTCGGCGAGCTCGGGGTCGACGGCCAGGTCGGGCCGGCCGATCACCTGCATGTACCGCTGGAAGATGGCATCGCCGTTGCCACCGATGATGATGGAGTAACCATCGCTGGTCGGGTAGGCGTTCGACGGCGCGATGCCTTCCATCCGGCCGCCGACCCGCTCCCGGTTGATGCCGTAGGCGAGATGGTCGGGGATCAACGATTCCATCACCGACAGGATCGACTCGTTGAGCGCGACATCGATGATCCGCTCCGCCTGCGGCACCGGACCCGCGACCCGTTCGCGCTGGAACAGTGCCATCACGGTCCCGAACGCCGCGTAGATGCCCGCGATCGAATCACCGATCGACACCCCGGTGCGCACCGGCGGCCGATCGGGATCCCCCACCAGCTCACGCAGGCCACCGACCGCCTCCGCGACCGCGGCGAATCCCGGTCGCGCGGCCATCGGCCCGGTCTGGCCGTATGCCGAGATCCGCGTGATCACCAGCTTCGGGTTCGCTTCCTCGAGCGCCTCGGGCCCCAGCCCCCACTTCTCGAGCATTCCGGGCCGGAAGTTCTCCAGCAGCACATCGCACTGTTTCACCAGATCGAGCACGATCGCGCGCCCCGCCTCGGTCCGCAGATCCAGCACGATCGATTTCTTGTTGCGGTTGACGGTGCGATACAGCATCGAGGTATCGCCACCGTACAACCGCCAGTTGCGTAATTCGTCGCCCGTGCCGGGGCGTTCCACCTTGATCACCTCGGCGCCGAAATCGCCGAGGATACGTCCGGCAGTGGGAGCGGCAACATAGTTACCGAGTTCCAGGACGCGAACACCGTCCAACGGCCGAATACTCATACAGGCAGTATCGCAGTGCGACCCCCGGTGACGCCGGGCACGTGCGGGCCCGGCGGCGAACCGATAGTTCAGCTGGCGAGGAGCTCCACTTCCTCGATGATCGAGTAGTCCTCGGCATTGCCCTTCAACACGGTGCTGGCCTGTCCGTCGACGCCGACCGGGATGTCACCGGCGAGGGTGATCCGGGTGAGGCGACGCGGCTGGTCGTTGTAGTCGTCGATGGCGTAGTGCTGAGTGGCACGGTTGTCCCAGATCGCGACGTCGCCGTCGGACCAGTTCCAGCGGGTGGTGTTCTCCAGGCGGATGACCCGATCCTGGAGCAGACGGAACAGCTGGTCGGACTCACGGGACGGAATCCCGACGAACTGCTTCACGAAATGGCCGAGCAGCAGCGCACGCTCGCCGGTCTCGGGGTGCACCCGCACGACGGGGTGTTCGGTCTCGTACACATCGGACTGGAATTCCGTCGAGTACTCGACCTGCGACGGGCGCACCTTGTCGACCGCTCCGGCGTAGTCGTAGAGATTGGTGTGCACCGCGCGCAGGTTCTCGGCCAGCGCCTTGAGCGGAGCGGGCAGTGAGTTGTAGGCCGCGACCGTGGACGCCCAGGTGGTCGAGCCGCCGTAGGTGGGTAGGTGCTCGGCGCGCAGGATCGACGCCTTCGGCACGCGGTCCACGAACGTCACATCGGTGTGCCAGGAGTTGGCGCGGCTGCGCTCGGAGTCGATGGCCAGGCTCTTCACACCGGCCGACTTCACCGTGGGATGCGGGGTGGTCGGGCTGCCGAGCAGCTCCGCGAATTCGTACTGGCCGTCCTCGGTGAGGTGGTTCTGACCGCGGAAGAAGATGACCTTGTGCTCGTTGAGCGCGCGCCGGATCTTGGCTACGGTCGCCGCGTCCAGGTCACCGCCGAGCCGGACACCATCGATCTGCGCGCCGATGTGGGCGCCGAGCTTGGTCACCGTCAGGGTGGCGGGGAGGGCGTGGTCGACCGTCATGGGGATCACCTTCACTGTCGTTCTCGATCGGTTGGTATGCATCAAGCACACCGTGAATCCCGTTCGACAGACAGGGTTTGCCTCGGAGTGATCCCAACGGCGTCAGCCGATGTGCTCCCGCAGGTAGGCCAGGTCCTCGGCGACCCCGTCGGCCGGGGTTTCCAGGATGACCGGCGCACCGGCCGTGCGGCAGACCTCGGCCAGCAGTTGCGGGTCGATGGTGCCGTCGGCGAAGTTGGCGTGCCGGTCGGCGCCGGAGTCGAATTCGTCGCGCGAGGAGTTCAGGTGCACGAGATCGATGCGCCCGGTGATGGCCTTGATCCGCTCGACCACCCCGACCAGTTCCTCACCACCCGCCCACGCGTGACACGTGTCGAGGCAGAAGCCCGCGCCGTAGTCGCCGACCGCGTCCCACAATCGCGCGATCGAATCGAAATGCCGGGCCATCGCGTGATTGCCGCCCGCGGTGTTCTCGATCAGGATCGGCACGGCGAACCCGCCCTTGTCCTGCTGACGCTCGAACAGCTTGCGCCAGTTGTCGATTCCGGTATCGAGCTCGGCGTCGGAGCGTACGTGTCCCCCGTGCACCACGAGGCCGAACGCACCGAGGTCGGCCGCGGCCTTCGCCTGCTGGGCCACCGCGTTGCGCGAGGGCATCCGCAACCGGTTGTTCAGACTCGCCACATTGATCTGATAGGACGAGTGCACAACGACATCGATCGGACTGGCCAGAATCTCGGCGGCCCTGGGATGCGGCTGGGGTTTGTCCCAGCTCTGCGGATCGACCACGAACAGCTGCACGACCTCGGCACCGAGCTTCTCGCCGAAGCCGATCGGATCGCTCTCGTCGCGAACATGTGCTCCAATGCGCATAGCTGCCACCCTAATATCAGGCACCGACAACTTCGCTCGCGATGTTGCGCGGCGGTGGGTTCGGGAGATACATCGGTAGAATTTCAAACGGGTGCTCTGCCCTGGAGGGGGTGACTTCGCGTGTTGCGCAAAGGCGACGTGTTCGCCGGATACACGATCCGGCGCGTGCTGGGCCAGGGTGGAATGGGCGTGGTCTACCTGGCCAGGCACCCCCGGCTGCCCCGGCTCACCGCGCTGAAACTGCTCAGCCGTGAACTGTCCGCCGACGAGGAGATCCGCCGCCGCTTCGAGCGCGAAGCCGATCTGGTCGCCCAGCTCGAGCACCCCAATATCGTCAATGTCTACGACCGCGGCACCGACGACGACCAGCTGTGGATCTCCATGCAGTTCGTGGCGGGCACCGATGTCGCGACCGCCGACGTGAACGTGCTGACACCCGGCCGGGCCGTGCAGATCGTCGCCGAGACCGCCACCGCGCTGGACTTCGCGCACGCGGGCGGCGTGCTGCACCGCGACGTGAAACCGGCGAACATCCTGCTCGCCAAGCCACCGATCGGGCGCCCGGAACGCGTGGTGCTCACCGACTTCGGCATCGCCGCGGTGCGCGACAGCGAGACCACGCTGTCCTCGGCGGGCACGATCACCGCCACCCTGGCCTATGCCGCGCCCGAGCATCTGGCGGGCGCGCCCCTGGATCATCGCGCCGATCAGTACTCGCTGGCCTGCACGCTGTTCTGGATGCTCACGGGCTCGGTGCCGTTCCCCGGACCCAGCCCGGGCGCGGTGATCCAGGCGCACCTGAGCAAGCCCCTTCCCCCGCTGCGCAGTCTGCGCCCCGACCTGCCCGCGACCCTGGACGCGGTGCTGGCCAGAGCCACCGCCAAGCGCGTCGAGTCCCGTTTCGCCAGCTGCGCCGAGTTCGCGCAGGCGGCCAAAGCGGCGCTGTTCGCGGTGCCGGGGCCGTGGCATCAACAGCAGCAGCAGTACACCGCGGCCGGTGTGGTGCTGCGCGCCCGCGAGTCCTATCCGCAGGCGCCGGGATATTCCCGGCCGCCCACCCCGGCGCAGCCGTACCGCAACGCGCCCCCGCCGACCACCCCCGCGCAACCGCACCCGCACGTGCAGCCGACCACTCCCGCACAGCCGCATCCTCACGCGCCGCGGCCGTCGACGGGCGGTCCGGCCATCCCGCCGCGACGCGGAAGCGCACGCCCGGGCACCATCGATTTCCCTGGTGGCCGTAACCATCCCGGCTATATCGTGCCGCCGCAGCAGCGGCGTCCGCCGTGATCGTGGCAACCGTCGGCGTCGTCGCCGACTGATAAGGTTTCGTTGATTTTCCCGTGGCGGGCAACGTCGGCCGCGGCTTTTATGCTGTACGCGCGTGCGCTGGTGGGTCCCGGCGCGCGGCGGGAAGTGGAGCAGACATGCTGGCCAACGGAGATGTTTTTGCCGGCTACGTCATCGAACGGCAGCTCGGCCGCGGTGGCATGGGTTCGGTCTATCTGGCCAAGCACCCCCGCCTACCGCGGATGACGGCGCTGAAGCTGCTCAATCGCGAGATGTTCTTCGACGCCGAGGTGCGGGCACGGTTCGAGCGGGAGGCCGATCTCGTTTCGCGCCTCGATCATCCGAACATCGTCACCGTCTACGACCGCGGGCACGACGACGAACAGCTGTGGATCTCCATGCAGTTCATCGACGGCGTCGACGCGGCATCGGTGGATCCGCAGACGCTGCCGCCCGCCCGCGCGCTGCAGATCGTGAAGGAAACCGCCGACGCGCTGGACTACGCGCACGGCATGGGCGTGCTGCACCGCGACGTGAAGCCGGCCAACATCCTGCTCGCCCGCTCGGGCGCGGGCCGGGGCGAACGCGTCTACCTCACCGACTTCGGCATCGCCCGATTGCGCGACGACACCGGCCATCTCACCCAGACCGGTACCTTCACCGCGACGCTGGCCTATGCCTCCCCCGAACAGCTCACCGGCGCCTCGCTGGACCACCGGTCCGACCAGTATTCGCTGGCCTGCGCACTGTTCTGGCTGTTCACCGGTTCGGGACCGTTCGCGGCGACCAACCCGGCCGCGGTGATCCAGGGTCATCTCCAGCAGCCGCCGCCCACGCTGAGCAGCGTCCGGCCCGGCCTGTCCTACGCACTCGACGGCGTGCTCGCCAAGGCGATGGCCAAGCGGCCCGATGACCGGTTCGACTCCTGTTCGGACTTCGCCGAAGCCGCGATCGAGGCGTTGAACAGTCCGAGCGCACCCGCGTTGCCGATCGTCGGTCCACGACCGGGCACCGGTGGGTCGCTGCCGATCGCCGGGCGGCCCACGACAGGTGGCGCGATTCCGCAGACCGGTCTGCCGTATCCCGTTGCCACACAGGGCCCGATGACCGGCGGTCCGATGGGCACCGCGCAAGGCCCGATGACCGGCGGCCCGATGGGCACCGCGCAAGGCCCGATGACCGGCGGCCCGATGGGCACCGCGCAAGGCCCGATGACGGGTGGCCCGATGGGCACCCAGCGTCCGATGAACCAGTCGCCCACCGGCGCTTCGCAGCCCTACACCCAGCAGTCGCGGCCGCAGTACCAGTCGGCGCCGCGGCCACAGGCGAGTGGTTTCGCCCAGTATCCGCACGGGCAGCGGCCGCCGTCGAAGTCCAACACCGGGCTGATCATCGGCATCGTCGTCGCGGTGATCCTGGTGATCGTGCTGCTGATCGGCATCGGTATCGCGGCCAGCGGCGATGACGCGGGCGGCGGCGACCGCACGACCACCACGTCGGCGGGCGCCTACATCACCCCGAGCGCCGACGCCATCAGCGCGGAGTTCGGCCGGATCGTGCCCGCCACGGTCGACGACTCCACCGGATACAACGGCGCCACCTGCTGGGAGACCGACAACAGCGATCCGCCGTCGCCCGCGGAAGGCGAACCCGACTTCGGCGCCTGGGTGCACCTGTGGAGCTGCTTCGGCGGCGGCGACAGCGACGATCCGTTCTACCGGATCTATGCCTTCAACTCGGCCGCCGACGCCAAGTCGGTGCTCGACGGACTGCCGGCCAACACCAAGTCCACCGACAGCAACGGCGGCAAGCAGTACACCAACTACAAGTACACCGACAACGGGAACAAGATCATCACCCAGTTCACCGGCGATCCCGGCCGCGCCCAGTTCCTGATGTACACCGACGGTTACGGCACGGCCGACGAGGTGCTGCGTTGGTGGCGCTCGGCCCCGCTGAACTGACCGCGATGTATGACGAGGGCGGCGTTTTCGCCGGATACACCATCGAACGACTGCTGGGCCGCGGCGGCATGGGCTCGGTGTATCTGGCACGCCATCCGCGGCTGCCACGGCGCACCGCGATGAAACTGCTGAACCGGGACTTGTTCTTCGACACCGAGATCAAGGCCAGGTTCGAACGCGAGGCCGATCTCGTGGCGCAGCTCGAGCACCCGAATATCGTCACCGTGTACGACCGGGGCGTCGAGAACGACCAGCTGTGGATCTCCATGCGCTACATCGACGGCGCCGACGCGTCGTCGCTGCCCTCGCCGGTCGACCCGGCGCGGGCGGTCCGCATCGTCGCCGAAACCGCCGCGGCACTGGACTTCGCGCACAGCCGCGGCGTGCTGCACCGCGACGTGAAACCCGCCAACATCCTGATCGAATCGGTCGACGGCACCGAACGCGTCTACCTCACCGACTTCGGCATCGCCCGCCTGCACGACGACAACGCCGCCAAGCTGACCCAGACCGGAACCTTCACCGCCACCCTGGCTTTCGCGTCTCCCGAGCAGCTCTCCGGCATCGCCCTCGACGGCCGCGCCGACCAGTATTCCCTGGCCTGCACGCTTTTCCGGCTCCTCACCGGAACCACCCCCTTCGACGCCACCAACCCCGTCGCGGTGATCCAGGGCCACCTCCAGCAACCCCCGCCCCGCGCGAGCACCCTCCGATCGGGCATCACCCCCGCACTCGACGCGGTCATCGCCCGTGGCATGGCCAAGCGCCCCGAAGAGCGCTTCGCCACCTGCGCCGAGTTCGCCGCCGCCGCGCTGCGGGCCCTCGCCGGTCACGCTCCCCCGCAGCAACTCCACGGCTCGGCGGCCACCAGAACCTACCCGCCGAACTCGCCGTATACCCCCGGTGCCGGATACCCGATCGCAGGTCGTACCGACCCGAATTCGTCTGGCGGACAGCCGCCATGGCCGGGCACGACCGGTCCCGATCAGCCGTGGGCCGTGAGCGGCCGACCCGCCGGTTCACAGTGGGCCGGCAACGCCGCCCCCGGCCTCGGTCAGCAGTGGCCGGCGGTGGGCGGTTCCTCCTGGGCCGCGCAGCCGAACCCGTCGTGGCCCAACGAATTCGCGAACCACGCGAGTGCGCCGAACGCGGGCGCGCAACGTCGTCGCGACGCCGGGAATTCCAGGGCGACGGGCAGGGGCGCGCGCCCTTCGGTCGCCGAGGAGTATCTCGGCAAGAAGCGGAAATCCCGCTGGGAGGGATCGCCGATCGGCTGGCTGGCGATGATCGCCGTCGTGATCTTCCTCGGCTGGATTCTGGTGACCACCTTCGGCGATGACGGCAACGCCGGTGCGTCGGGCGGGCAGGGTTCCGAAACCTCCGCGGTCGCTACACCGTCCGTCGACGCGACGACCTCCGCTCCCCAGCGGCTGACGTCGACCACCCCGCCGACGAGCGACCGACGGGTCATCGGCGCCAACGCGGCGAAGCTCAGCGACGAGTTCCCCCGCATGCTGCCCGCCACCTCGGCGAGCAACCTGGTCCATGCCGGTTCGGGGCTGGGCAACGCGGGCTGCTTCGCCTACGACCGCGCGACCGCAAGCCGCGATTCCGACGACGCCGATATGGGCGACTGGTCGGTGATGTGGCATTGCTTCGGCGGCGGCAACAAGGCCACCTACGAGTTCTTCCTCTACCCCTCCGCAGATCTTGCCGCGCAGGCGATCGCGGGTCTGCCCGCCAACGACGTGCGCCCCACGTCGCACACCGGCCACACCTGTACGAACTTCGTCCTGCACGACAGCCAGCCCAGGTCACCGCGCATGGTCACCCGCTTCGACGGCGACCCGGCCCGCGGCGCCATGCTCATGTACAGCCGCGGCTTCATCGCCGACGAGGCCCAGGTGCTGGATTGGTGGCGCTCCGCCCCGTTGGTCTAGGCGCGCGTTCGCGCCGGCTGCGCACGGTTCGAGGACCGCTGCGCGTCCGCGCCCATCAGGCGGTCAGTGTGTAGTGCACGAAGTCGCGCACCGGCTCGAAGCCGATTCGCTGATAGATCTTGTTCGAGGTCGGATTGGCCAGGTCGGTGAACAGGCAGACATCGGCGCCTTCCGCGCGAATCCGACCGGCGACCGTCGCTGTCAGCGCGCTCGCAAAGCCGTTGCCCCGGAACCGCGGCGGTGTGTAGACCGGGCCGATCCTGGCCCAGCAGAGGACGGCGGGCTGCCGCGCGACCAGGGTGACCGGCGTGCCGTCGTGCTCCCACAACCACGAGCTTCCGGCCTCGATTCGCCGGCGCACCGCCGTCTCGTCCAGGCGATGGGGTGCGCCGGTCTCCACGCCGAAGTCCTCGACCATCGCGATACAGGTGGCCACGTCGTCGACGGTGGCCTGTCTGGGGGCTCCGGGGGCGTCGGGCACCTGCAGGGCGTCGAGGCGGAACAGCCTGGCCGAGTGCCGGATGCGGTAGCTGCCACCGGTGGTCTTCGACCACCGCGTCGCGAAGGTGACGGCGTCGGCCTCGTGGCCCTCGACGCTGCGCAGCGCGATCGCATGCGCGGCGAAGGCGTCTACGACCGCCGAAATACTGTGCGCGGGTAGCTCGCCGAGGTAGGCGGCGCCATTGGTGCATTGCGCAATGCCGACGATCTGACCGGCGTTGTCGCGAATGCTCAGGAACCGAGTGGACAAACCGCCGGACCTACCGTTGGCCAGGTTGACCAGGACGGTGGCGATGACCGTGTGCCGCAGCGGATCACGGCGAAGGAACGGTTCCACGTCGTCCATGAACCGGGCAGCGTCGCTGGTGATGTCGATGCGCACCACACCGACGGTAAGCCGTCACACCCGCGACCGCATTCGAATTATGAGGTGTCTCAGGTTGTTTCGGGGATGTCCCGATCGGTGCGCAGCTTCAATAAGATGAGTCCAGCCGTACAGGCCAGGATCAGCCCGGCGACGGTGATCTCCACGTGCAGGCCCGCGATCCCGAGGCCGGCGCCGACGAGTCCGCCGACGAAGAACAACCAGCCCATGATCCGCGCGACCACCGCGAGGGTGCGGTTGCCGGGCGGTGTCGACGAAAGATGCCCGACGGTGGCCGAATCGGTGTTCGCCGCCGCGGTTTCCAGCCGGGGTGTCGAGAGTGCTCCCATGAGATTCTCCTCGATGACGCCGATCAGATACTTGCGCCGCGCGACCTCGCGCGTCAGGGGTAACGTTGCCGGACGTCTCATGCGTAACTTTGCTCACACACGCTACGACTCGGCGACGTCGAACGCGCGCGACACGTCCCCACGACACGCTGAATTGATCAATCCGATATCTGGACCACTAACGTTTAAAATGCGCTCTTTTGCCCGACCTGCACTACTGTGAGGCGATCTCGAAGCCGACGAGGAGTAACAGGCGATGGATAACAGCAGGGCCAAGTTCGTGGGTCCGGCAGTCGCTGTTGGCGCGGTGTCGCTCGGACTGATCATCATCGGTGCGTGCGGTGTCGGGCAGCAGGACGTCTACGTGCCGGCGCCGCCGTTGAGCGCGGACCTGGCCGCCGCCCCCGCGCGGTCGGCGGACGAGCCCACCTCGACCACGGTGCACATCCCGATCCCGCCGTCGCCCAGCTGGCGGATCGCGCCGTACATGTCGCCGCGGAAGCCGTTCAGCCTCAGTTCCACCGAGACCTCGCCGTCGGAGACGCCACCGCCCGAGGGCGAACCGGCGCCCGAATCCCGCCCGGCCGAGGCGACGACCGAATCCCGGCCCGCCGAGACGACGACGCGCCCGCCGGAGACCACCGAAGACGAGCCGACGACCACCCGGCCACAGATCCCCACCCGGCAGAACCCCACCCGCACCGTCACCCCGCCCCGCGTGGGCGATGACGAAGCGTCCGAGGACTATCCGCCGACCCACGCCTTCGACCGCGCGACCCCGACCACTGTCGTCCCGGCCGACACCGGCGCCACCCCGACCACGGTGACGACCACCGAGGCGGCGACGACCACCGCAACCCCGGCCCCCACTACCGCCGAGGGCTGACACAACGATGGTGCGCACCCGAACCACGGGCACGCACCATCATCGACGAAGCTACAGCTCGACCAGGTCGTACTCGCCGATCCGGTCGGCCAGTTCCCGCCGATGTTCCAGCGCCCCACCGAGTGTCTGCCCGATCGCGGTCAACCGGGCGACATAGTGGCTCACCGGGTACTCCGCGGTGACGCCGATGCCACCGTGCATCTGGATCGCCTCCTGGCCGATGTGCTCGGCCGACTTCCCCACCTGCAACCGCGCCCGTGACGCGACCACCGGATCGTTGCCGCCGTCGGCCAGCGCCGCCGTCGCGTACAGGCTCATGCTGCGGGCCAGTTCCAGCGAGACGTAGCAGTCCGCCGCGCGCTGGGTGAGCACCTGGAACTTCGACAGCGTGACCCCGAACTGCTTGCGGGTCTTGAGGTATTCGGTGGTGAGCGTGAGCGCGACCTCCATCGCCCCGACCGACTCCGCGCACAGCGCCGCCTGCGCGTAGCCCTGGGTCAAGGCGATCTGCTCGGCGGCGTCGACGGCGTCACCGAGCAGCTGGCCCGCCGCGTTGTCGAAGTCGAACTGGGCGGCGCGACGACCGTCGAAGGTGCGGTACGACCGTCGTTGCACGCCATCCTGATTCGGGTCGACCAGGAACAGCCCGGTCCCGCCGCCGGGCAGCAGTGCGCTGACGATCACCTCGTCGGCCACATCACCGCGCAGCACCGGATTCTTCACACCGGTCAGCGCGTAGTTGTCGCCCTGGGCCACCGCGGTGGTGGTGAGCTCCGTGGACGGCCACCGCAGGCCGGGCTCGGCGTGCGCGAAGGCGAGCAGGATGGTTCCCTCCGCCAGCGCGGGCAAGAGCCGTTGACGCTGCTCGGCACTGCCTGCCAGCCGCAGCAGTTCGGCCGGGATCACCACCGAGTCGAGCACCGGTTCCGGGGCCAGCGCGCGACCGAGCTCCTCCTGCACCAGCATCGCCTCGACCGGGCCCGCCCCGACGCCACCGTCCTCCTCGGGAATGGTCAGCCCGAGCACCCCGAGGTCGGCGAGTTGCTTCCAGACCGTGCGATTCCAGCCGGGGTCGGTGTCGCCGCTCTTGGTGAGGGCTTCGCCGTCGTAGAACCGGTGCAGCAGTTCGCGCACGGTGTCGCGCAGCATCGTCTGTTCTTCGGTCAGTGCGAGTTCCATGTCAGCGCCTCACAATCCGAGGATCGTGGAGGAAATGATCGAGCGCTGGACCTCGCTCGAGCCTCCGTAGATGGTCACCTTGCGGTAGTTCAGGTAGCCGGGGCCGGTGTGCTGGGCCCACGCGGGCGAGGCGATGTTGTCGGCGTCGACCGGCAGCGCGTCGGCGCCCGCGACGTCGAGCAGCAGTTCGGTGGCGGCCTGCTGCAAATCGGTGCCCTTGAGCTTCAGTACCGACGACGCCGGATTCGGCTTGCCTTCAACAGAATTGGAGACCACCCGCAACTGGGTCAGTTCCAGGGCGAGCAGTTCGTTCTCCAGCTCGGCCAGCCGCGCCGCGAACACCGGGTCGTCGAGCAGCGTGCCGCGCCCGGTCCTGGTCGCGCGGGCGTAATCCTTCGCGAGGCCGAGCTTGACCTTGGTCTTGCCGACGCCGGTGATGGAAGTGCGTTCGTTGCCGAGCAGATACTTGGCGTAGGTCCAACCCTGGTTCTCCTCGCCGACGAGCTGATCGGCGGGCACCCGGACGTTCTCGAAGAACACCTCGTTGACTTCGTAGCTGCCGTCGATCAGCTTGATCGGGCGCATGGTGACACCGGGCGACTTCACGTCGAAGAGCAGGAAGGAGATGCCCGCCTGCTTCTTCGGCGCGTTCGGGTCGGTGCGCACGAGGCAGAAGATCCAGTCGGCGTACTGGCCGAGCGTGGTCCAGATCTTCTGGCCGTTCACGATGTAGGAGTCGCCGTCGCGCACCGCCGTGGTCCGCAGTGACGCGAGGTCCGAGCCCGCGTCGGGTTCGGAAAAGCCCTGGCACCACCAGATGTCGAGCGCGGCGGTGGGCGGCAGGAAGCGCTGCTTGAGTTCCTCGGAACCGAACTGGGCGATCACCGGGCCGACCATCGAGGCGTTGAACGTGAGCGGCTCCGGTACCGAGGCCAGCTGCATCTCGTCGAGCCAGAGGTGGCGCTGCATCGGCGTCCAGTCCTTGCCGCCCCAGGCCACCGGCCAGTTCGGCACGCACAGGCCGTTGTCGTTGAGGATCTTGTTCGCGGTGACGATGTCCTCGCGGGACAGATCCTGGCCGTGCTTCACCCGATCGCGGATGTCGGCGGGGATCTCGGTCGCGTAGAAATGCCGGAGCTCGTCGCGGAAAGCGACCTCTTCCGGGGACAGGGCTAACTTCATACGGGTCTCCCAGTCACTCGTAGCCGTCGAAGAGAAACCTACCCTTCGGTAATCCTCGGTGTCGACTACATCACACACGATGGCTGTCCCAGCGGCCCCCGCCGCGCTGTCGGCGGCTCGGCGACCCGCGCGACGACCTGGTACGTTGCCAGACGAACCGGACTATCCGGCGACGAGCATCCATCGAGGAGTCACGGGTGAACGGCAGATCCATCGCAGGTAGAGCAGCGGTCGTCACCGCCGCGAGCATCGGCGCGCTGGCCCTGCTGGCCCCGAGCGCGATCGCGTCGCCCACCGACGACGCGATCGGCCACCTCACCCACCTCGCCGGCGAGGACACCACGGCGAAGGCCGGTGTCGGCGCGATCGCGAGCTTCACCGGCATCGTCGGCGTCGACGCCCTGCGTGACATCTCGACGCAGTTCACCCCCTTCACCTACGCGGCCCCCACCTTCGGCTGCGGCAGCAACGGCCCGATCACCACGATCATCGCCGCGGCGTCGTTCGAAGGGCCGGGCCCGCGCACCGCGACGAGCCTGACGCCGGGCGATATCCGTTTCAGCGCGAGCCCGCGCCACTCCGGCGTTCCGCTGGCCTCCGGCCTCAGCGTCGCGTGGGTCAACGTCAACAACGGTCAGAGCGGCATCGTCGGCCTCGACGACCAGACCGAGTTCAATCTGCCGTCACTGTCGAAGACGGTGCACAGCGGTGCGGGCACCGTGGTCGCCTCCATGTGGGGAACCATCGACTACGCGGGCGCCCGCTGCGTGATGACCCCGACCGTCGGCACGTTCGTCGTGCCCGATCTGCCGGTGGTGGTCCCCGAAGCCCCCGCGGCACCGCCGGCCCCCGAACCGCAGGCCGTGAGCCCGGGCTCGGGTGAATCCTCCTCGAGCGCACCGACATCGAAGGCCCCGGCGCCCGCTCCGGTCGAAACGCCCCAGCCCGCCCCGGCGCCCGCTCCCCCGGCCCCGCCCGCGGCGACCAACGTCGGCGGCTGAGCCGGGGTTCAGTAGGTCCCCTGGCCGGCGGACGAATTCGCCGACCGGACAACGGCGGCCCGGTTCCGCGCGCCGGTCACCTCGGCGGTCGCGTCAGCCGATCGGGCGGATGCGCAGGACCGTGCCCTCCTCGGAGCCCGCGAGCAGCGCCGACGGGTCGGACGGGTCGGCGACGACGGCGGTGAGCGGCTGGGTGGCGACGACGGTGCACGCGGTGCCGGTGTTCGGGTTGACGCGGACCAGGTGCCCGGCCAGCGTGGTGACGTACAGGGCACCGTCGCGCACGACCAGGTCATCGACGAAATCGGGCAGTGTGCCGAACGAGGTCAGGTCGGCGACAGTGGTCGCCGCGCCCGGGTGGGTACGGGACAGTCGCAGTACGCGACCGACGGGTCCACCCGCACCGACGAAGTTCGCGGTGACGTAGACCGAGTCACCCGACACCACAACACCGTTGGGTCCCTCGATGCTGACGGCCGACCACCAGTCCATGTCCTCGGTGCCGTCGCGGCGCAGGCGGTGGAGTCCGTTGCCGGTGGTCACGTACAGATTGCCGTCGGCGTCGAAGGCGGCACCGTTGGGCTGCGGGAAGCCGGTGGCGAAGGCGACGGGGTTCGGGCGCGCGGCCGCCGGGTCGAAGCGGACGATGCCGCCCGAGCCTGCCAGCGGCGAGTTACCGGTGACCACGTACAGCAGTCCGTCGGGACCGAGCCGGACGGCACCGGGCGAGGGCACGGCCACCGTGGCGGTCAGGCGCCCGTCGCGGTCGTAGCGCTGGACCTCGCCGCGCATGACCCGCGAAACCCACAGGTCACCCTGGGCGTCGATACCGAAGTTCTCCGACCAGTCCAGCAGCGGCACACTCGACCTGATCGCGACATCTTGGCGCGCCTGTCCGCACAGGGACAGCGGGGCGGCGCCCGCGACGGCGCCGGAACCGAGCGAGGCGCTGGTCACGACAGCCGCACCGACCACAACACGGACGACGCAACGACGGAACGACAACATCTGTAACCCTCGACTCTGTTGACCCGGTTCGACGCGCGAAGTCTAACGGCTGCGGGCCCACCGTGTGCAGCCCACGTCACCTGCGGTTCCCATCACGGGGTACCACGTACTAGTGCTGTCTCCCAGAACAATTCGATCGGCCGAACAGCGATAATCGACAGGTGCCCTATTTCGACAGCGAGCGTGGACGATTGCACTGCCGGTGCTGGTCCGTCGACCGACCGGCGGCGCGGCTGGCGCTGCTGCCGGGTACCGGTCAGCACAGCGGGCACTATCACCGCTTCGCCGCGGCGTTGCGTCCCGCCGGGATCGAGCTGTGGGCCCTCGACACCTCGGGGCAGGGACTGAGCGAGGGCGATCCCGACGCGCCGGGCACCATCGACGAGCTGACCGCCGACGCGCGGGGATTTCTCGAACTCGTCCGCGCCGATCACCCGGACCCGCCGGTGTTGATGGGGCACTCCCTCGGCGCCGTGACCGCCGTGCACCTCGCCCACGAAAACTCCGCTGACCTGGCCGGACTCATCCTGTGTGGTACTCCGCGCCGCGTCGCCGACATCGCGCCGGAGCCCGGTCTCGCGCTACTCGCGGTGCACGGCGTGGACGACCGGCGCGCACCCGTCGATGTAATCCGGCTATGGACAGCACGGCACCGATCGGTAGATTTGCGCGAGTACGCCGACGCCGGACACGACCTGTTGCACGAACCGGTGCAGCACCGCGTGGCGGCCGATATCGCGGAGTGGGTACTCACCGCGGTGCGATGAACGACGAAGGGGGAACCGGTGCAACCGAATCGAACGGGGCTGCCGAATACGGCGGCTCTCGGCCAAGCCGTCGACGAGGGCGGGTTGTGGATCGACGGGGTGCTCGTCGCCGACGGCGCGCCCGAGCGCTGCGCGCTGCGCTACGAACGGCTGGCCGATGAGGTCGAGGCCCAGGTGCGGGTGCTCAGCGCGACCGCTGTCATCCCCGGTTTCGGCGGTCTTCCCTCGGGCGGTGCCCTGCGCACCGGTTTCGAGTCCAAGGCCACCGAGGCACTCGACGAACTGCGCGCCTACGCGAGCACCGCGCGCGACCTGGCCGCCGTGTTCCGCGCCGCCGGGGCGAACTTCCGCGAGGCCGATCAGGCACTGGCGGGCGCGGTCGCCGCGATCGAGGTTCCCGGTGATGGCGATGCGTAGCATTTCCGGCCGTACCGATGTGGACTACGTTTCCGTCGTCGAAGTCTTCGACAACCTGTCCCATGCCGACATTCACAGTGCGGTAAGGCAACTCGATCCAGCCGCACTGGCAGGCGCGGGCGAGACGTTCCTCACCACCGCCTCGGGCCTCGGCGACGGCGTCGAGATCGCACACGGTGAGATCCGTGCCGCCATCGCCGACGGCTGGCGCGGCGCGGCGGCCCAGCAGGCCGCCGACGCGGTACGCGACTTCGAGCAGGCCGGTCGGCGCATCGCCGATGTCTTGACCGCGGTCGGCGTCCGGCTCAGCCAGGCCGGTGACGCCGCCGAGTCCCTGCGCTCCGCGGTGGCGGAACCCGAGGGGGCACAGCCCGATCCGGCGGCCGCGCTCCTGGACTCCGAGCAGGCCGCGAACAACGCCACCATCACCCGCGAGGCCGAGAACGCCCGCCTCGACGCGGTGCAGGCGATGGAGACGATCTACGCCGGAGCCTTCCTGCCGACCGGGTCCGGGGTACCCGCCTTCACCGGAATCGCCACGGAGACAGGAACTGTCACCGCCGGTGCGACGCCGTCGGGTGCCGCTCTCCCGGCTGGAATTCCGCAGGCGAGCGCCGTTGTCTCGTCGGCGACGACACCGGCCACCGTCACCGCCGCCACGATGCCCGCCGCATCCGCGCCGGTCGCCGGAACTGCGGGCACCCTCTCCACCGGCAACGGCGCGCTCCCGACCAACGGGACCGCCGCGACCCCGGGCGTGGTCGCGAACGGGACGACTCCGGCGACTACCGCCCCTGCCGCGACAACAGCCCCGAACCAGCCGCCTGCCAACGCCGGCAGGGTGAGCACCACCACCCCGGCCTCGACCACGGCCTTCCCCGGCACGATGTCCGTCAGTGCCCGAACCCGTCGCGCGGGAACCTCGACTACGTCCGTACCCGCCGGCGCGACACCGCCCCCCGGCGAATCGAACGACGAGACCCACTCGGCGAACACCGCGGCCGCCGGCAACGCGACGGGAAGCGATACGGCCACGGAGGCAGCGAGCGAGGGCAGGCAGGAGCGCGATCCCTCGGTGTCCGGTGGCGAAGCCGCCACCGGGATGGGCGCGGGCGCGATCGGCGGAATGATGGGTGGGGCGATCGCCGCCGCGGATCAGACGCGGCCCTCCGGTGGTCCGCGTCCCGCCCAGGTGGCCGAGGAGCTCGAGGACGAGGAAGACGAGTTCCTGCGGTTCCTCGAGGAGGAGCCGACCTACCTCGAGCCCGCCGACGAAGTGAACGCGCTGATCGGGAAGATGGAGCCGACCAGTCCCGCGGTGCTCGGTGAGTGGACCGAACGGGAGTGAACTGGCACTTCACCCCGGACCAGTTCGCGCTGGGCTGGGCGCGCACCGACGGCGACCGGATCCCCTATCCGCTCGCCGTCCGTGCGTCCGCACGCGACACCGTCGAGCGGGCAGCCCAGCAACCCGCGCTCGACGCCTGGTGTGCTCGCACCCTCGACGCCGACCTCGCGGCCGCCCTGCGGGTGCTGGCGAAACCGGAGATCCGGGTCGAGGTCTGTGGCCACGCGCCCGCGCCGGTGCGGATGCTCGGCGCGGTCACCGCGGATGTCGCGGTTCTCGCGGTGCAGGATCCCGGTAGCGCTGCCGACCGTGGCGGTTCGGTACACGTGCAGGTCGGTAGTACGAAACGTCTTGCCGCCCAGGTGTTCTCCCGGCTCCCCGCCCAACGCCCAGGACTCACCCCGCGCATCACGGCACCGGCGACCCGGGTCGAGGAGGACAGCCGCGACCTGGTGACCGCCCCCGTCGCCGGCCCCTCCGACGCGGCGCGCATACGCCGACTCCTCCAGCGCCCCCGCACTGGCATCGGCCAGATCCTCGTCGCGGCAGGCACCGACCCCAAGCCCTCGGGCGTGCTGTCGTGGATCGACCTCACCGGCGACGGCCGCTACCTGGTCCACGCCAGCCGCCACATCGACATCACCCCCGCCACCCCCGACACTGCCGTCGAATGGCTACGCCGCCTTCTCCGCAGCGTCTGAATCAGCCGAGCTGGAGAAAACCGGCGAGGTCCGCGAGTTCTTCGGCGGTATCCGGGAGGTACTCGGTGAGCAGGGGTGAGCGGATGACGATCGCCTTCCACATAGCCCGGCACAGCGTGGCATGGATGACGGTGCGCGACAACAGCGGCCGCATCCCGAAGGGCGCGTCGGCGGGGGTCGAGGTGGTCATCGACAACAGGACCACCGCGGCTTCCCGGCCACGGAAGCGATCCGGAGTACCCACCAGCACGTCTTCGATCTTGGCGCGGGCCAGCAGCGTCCGGATCCGCGCCACCTGGGCGGCGTACGGCGCGACCACGAAGATGTCGTGTGGGTGGAGTTTGCGGGTTCCGCCGTCGGAGGTCCACGTCTCGCCGAGCAGGATCCGGACCTGGCGCACCACTTCGCGTGCCTCGGCATCGGATTCGGTGGCACTGCCGCGGTGCTCGACGAGCACCGTGCTCACCCCGGGCGCGATCCCGGCCAGATCCCTGGTCAGCGTGATGGCCTCGTCCGCGCGCAGCCGGCCGTCGTAGCAGCAGGCCGACACGGGCTCGCAGATCGCGGGGTGCATGCGCCAGGTCCGGTCGAGGAAGTAGCCGCGTTCGACGGGCAGGGTCCCCGCGCCTGCACACAGCCATTCCAGGGCCGAGACCTGCACGGGCTCCGGATGTTTCGCCTGCGCCCTGGCCGGGACCGGATCGCCGATCAGCAGCAGGTTGCGCGCGCTCACCGCGACCGCGACGGTGTCGGCCAGTGAGCATTCGCCCGCGTCGGCGATCACCAGCAGGTCGAGCGCGCCGGGCGCGATCAGTCGTTCGTCGACGAAATCCGCCGTGGTACCACCGATCACGCACCCGTTGACAGCGTTGTCCAGAAAGCGCGGGTACCGGGCGGCATCGATCGCCGACCAATCCGGACCGACCGAGGCGACGTCCTTCTTCGCCACGAGTTCGGGCAGCAGGCCCGCTTCCACGACCGCGTCGAAGATCCGCTCGATCACCGCGTGCGACTGCGCCACCACCCCGATCCGCCATTTGTGGCGGGTGACGAGCCGCTCGAGCGCACGCCCGGTGATGCCGGTCTTGCCGGTACCGGGCGGCCCGTGCACGGCCAGGTACGAGGCGTCCAGTGCGCCGACCGCGTGGGCGAGGACGGCGCCGAGATCGTCGTGGGGCTGCGGCAGCGCCATCCCGTCGCGCAGCCGGGGCGCGCGACGCAGCAGCACATCGTAGACCGCGTTCTCCGGCACCCACGGCAGGCTCATCAGCAGATCCTGAGCGGTGTGCTCCAGTGCGGCCTCGATCTC
Organism: Nocardia sp. NPDC003183; assembly: GCF_053590715.1. Lineage (NCBI taxonomy): Bacteria > Bacillati > Actinomycetota > Actinomycetes > Mycobacteriales > Nocardiaceae > Nocardia > Nocardia sp. NPDC003183. The sequence goes on along the minus strand of NZ_JBSFTG010000002.1, from coordinate 227,600 downwards.
GGCCTCCCCGTCGGGCGGGCCGGGAGCGATGGCGGCGGGCAGGTCGTCGTAGGGCGGGCAGCCTGCCGGGAGCAGCTCTTCCAGCCGGACGGTGTCGTCGAAATTCGGGTCGACGGCGCACCCGAGCACGGTGGCGGTGGCGGTGGCGCGGCGGCCGAGCGTCTGGGTCATGCCCGCCGCGGCGGCACCGTCGTAGATGGTGACCATCTGGGTGCCCGGGGTGAGCGTCGCGCCCGTGCCCAACCTGCCGGTGAGCGTCAGGTAGCGGCGCATCGTCGGAAGCTGTGGCGTGCGATGCCATTTGGTGTCAACGGTTCCCCATTCGACGACGAGCACACCCGGTGCGTCGGCCCAGTCGCCGACCGGATGGCCGAGCCGATCGATGTGGGCCCACCAGCGCGGCTGCCGTTCACGCCGGTGATAGCCCAGGACCGCGGCCGTCAGGGCGGCGGCGCGCGCCGAATCCCCCTGCGCGTCCGCGGCGAACTCGCTCAGCGCCGCTTCCAGCGAGCCGGGGTGCAGCGAGGGCGGCACGTCGGATTCCGCCACGGCGAACCGGGTGCCCGGCACCGCGATTCCCGCGTCGGCCGCGCGGTCGAGCAGCCAGTCGCGGATGCCCAGAACCGTCGCCGCCCGACCCGGCGTATCCGGCAGCAGCGCGGCGAGTCCCGTTGCGTCATAGGACTGTTCGCCGATCAGCAGCGCCGTGCGCACGATCGGCGCCAGGTCGACCAGCGCGCCCTCGGCCAACAGCTCGTCCAGCAGATCGGCACCGGTGCCGAGCCTGCCCGCCCCATCGAGCAGTGCCGTGCGAATATCCGAACCGTAGTGGTACACGCGCACATCCGGATCCGCCGCCCGATGCTCGGCGATGATCTCCAGCAGCTCCTCGAGCACTCCCCCGTCCTGCGTCGACGGGCCCGCGTGTTCGAGGCCGAGAGGGCTGCGCGGCACCGCGTCGACACCGGTCTGGCGCGGCTCGGCGGCAAGCGGATCCGCCGGGTCGTCGCCGATGGCCGAGTCGTCACCGATGACTATGCGCCCGAACGAGATGGTGTCCGCTTCGGCCGGATCGGCGCTGGGGTAGCCCGCCGCGTTCGCGGGTTCGACGCCGCCGGGCCCGAAGACCACGGCGTTGGTGTCCATCGGACCGACGGGCATACGCGGCCGGTAACCGACGCTGTTCGGCTGTTCCACACCGGCAACGACCGGCCGGAAGACGATGGTGGTGGCGTCGGCGAGTTCGAGGCCGGTCATGGCGCCGTGCCGGTCCAGGTCGATGACCAGGGCGAGGTCGCCGGGGCGCGGTGCGGGCAGGGCCCCGAGCGCGGTGGCGTCGCGCAGGGTGAAGGCCGGGCGGCCGGTGCGTTCGCGGACGAGCTGGATATCGGCTTGTTTACGCAGGGCCGCCAGCGTGCGCGGAGCCAGTCCTGGGACAGGAGTGGCGGTGGTGGCGAGACGATCGATCGTGAGCACGCCGGCCTCACGCAGCCTGGCCCGCTGGGTGGGTCGGATCCCCGCGACCAGCAGCAGGTCTCGCGCATTCGCCGCCGCGGCACGGCAGCTCGGGCACCGCCCGCAGGCCAGATAGCGCGGGTCACCCCACTGGACCGGCAGCAATTCCGCCAGCTTGTCCTCGATGATGTGCTCCACACGAGCCCGCCGCGCCGAATACACCGGCGCCAGTTCCGCGCTCACTTCGCGCCGCACACCCTCGGCGGTCCACAGATACGCGCAGGGATCGACTCCGATCCCCGCGTCGGCGAGTGCCTGCGCGCACGCCGCGAATTCCAGGCGCGCACTCAGCAATTCACGAGCCGGATCGACCTTGACCGCCTGCACCGACGCCGCGACGCGCTCGAAAGGCGTCCGGCCCGCGGCCAATTCGCGTCGCAGCACCCGGCTGTCGGCAGGAGATACCGCGCCGGATCCGGCGAAACTACTGAATTCCTCGTCCGCCGATGCCGAATCGCGTGCCGGCAGAGGCGTTCCCGCCGGACCTGGCGACACCGCAGCGTCCTCGACGTGCGACCACGCCGACGGCGCGTTCCCGCGACCGTCGCCACGATGCGGCGCGCCGGGAACGCCGACCGAATACTCACCGAGCGCGCTGTGCACGGTGTAACCAGCGCGACCACGGACCAGAAGGTCGGCACCACAGGCGAATCGACCGTCGAAGAACACCGCGCCGTAGATCGCCTCGGCGCCGGAACTCTGCGCTCGCGCGGTGTGCTCCGCGGCGGCGGTCAGCGCCGCGATCCGGGCCGTCGCGTCGCCACCGAGCACCTCGGGCGACGGGATCCGGACCAGCCTGTCACCGAAGTGGGCGACCAGTTCGGCGGACGGTTCGGCCGTGCGCACCAGCGGGGCTGTCATGTCGGGAACCCCGGGCAGATTGCCGAGAGCGGCGTCGATTCCGCGCAACACCGCGAACTCACAGTTCGCCGCGCGCGCGAGATCGCCGACGGCACCGACCACCCGATCACCGGACACGAACAAGCGCGGCCCTCCTGTGTTCACGCACACCCGACGCCCATCACCTTAACCAGCGCTGCGAGCGACCAGGGCACTACCCACGGACAGGACGAACGCGCCTGACCTCGGCCCTGGTGCGCACGAGCGGACTAGGTGCGCGGCTTACGCCGTTCGGTGCGCGGACGTGCCTCGCGGTCGCGGCGCGGGCCGCGAGCGTTCAAACGTTGCGCCGGTGCGCCCTGGTCGGGCGTCAGCTGGATCAGCACACCGCTGATCCTGGTGCGCCGCAAGGCTTCCAGCGTTTCATTGGGCAGGTTGGCAGGCAGCTCGACGAGGCTGTAGTCGGGCCGGATGCTGATGTGACCGAAGTCGCTGCGACGCAGGCCACCCTCGTTGGCGATGGCGCCGACGATCGCGCCGGGCACCACGCGGTGCCGCTTGCCGACGCTGATCCGGTAGGTGGCGAGTTCTTCGCCGTTCTCCCGGTTGAACGACGGCGGACGCGGGGCGCGGTCCTCGTCGTCGTAGCGGCGCGGAGCGCGCTCACGGTCGCGGTCGTAGTCACGCTCGCGGCGCGGGGCGGGCTCCGGCTCGGGCGACATGAAGAAGTTGTCGCCGCCGTAGCCGCCCACGGCCAGTGCCGCGGCGATGTCGGCGAGCGGGGTGTTGTGCTCGGCCTCGTAGTCCTCGATCAGCTTGCGGAACAGCGCGATGTTGTCCGAGGCCAGGTTCTCGGTGATCGAGTCACCGAACTTGGAGGCACGCGTGGCGTTCACGTCGTCGACGCTCGGCAACTGCATCTCGGTGAGCGCGCTCTTGGTGGCCCGCTCGATCGACTTGAGCAGGTGACGCTCGCGCGGGGCCACGAACAGCAGCGCCTCGCCCGAACGGCCGGCCCGGCCGGTGCGGCCGATGCGGTGCACGTAGGACTCGGTGTCGTGCGGGATGTCGTAGTTGACGACATGGGAGATGCGGTCCACGTCGAGACCACGCGCGGCGACATCGGTGGCGACCAGGATATCGATGCCACCCGCCTTCAGCTGGCCGATGGTGCGTTCGCGCTGGTTCTGCGCGATGTCACCGTTGATCGCGGCGGCGGAGAAACCACGCGAGCGCAGCTTCTCGGCCAGCTCTTCGGTGGCCTGCTTGGTGCGCACGAAGATGATCATCGCCTCGAAGGTTTCGACCTCGAGCACGCGAGTGAGGGCATCGAGCTTGCGCTGATGCGACACCTGCACATAACGCTGGGTGATGTTGGAGCTGGTCTGCGTCGTGGACTTGACCGTGATCTCGACCGGATCGTTGAGGTACTGCTTGGAGATCTTGCGGATCACACCCGGCATGGTGGCCGAGAACAGCGCGACCTGCTTGTCCTTGGGGGTGTCACGCAGGATGCGCTCGACGTCTTCCTGGAAGCCCATCTTGAGCATCTCGTCGGCCTCGTCGAGCACCAGGTAGCGCAGCTGCGACAGGTCCAGCGTGCCCTTTTCCAGGTGATCGATCACGCGGCCGGGCGTACCGACCACGACGTGCGCGCCACGGCGCAGACCCGACAGCTGCACGCCGTAGCTCTGCCCGCCGTAGATCGGCAGCACGTGCAGACCCGGGATGTGCGAGGAGTATTTGCCGAACGCCTCGGCGACCTGGATCGCGAGCTCACGAGTCGGCGCGAGCACCAGGGCGCTCGGCTTGCGCTGCGCGGTGTCCAGGTTCATCAGGATCGGGATCGCGAATGCCGCGGTTTTGCCGGTGCCCGTCTGCGCGAGGCCCACCACGTCGGCGCCGGAGAGCAGCGGGGGAATCGTCGCCGCCTGAATCGGGGACGGCGACTCGTAGCCCACATCGGCGATGGCCCGCAGCACGCGGTCATCGATCCCGAGATCGGCGAAAGTCGGGCCGGTGTCGTTCCTGTCGTTGTCGGCAGGAACGCTGTCGACCTCATTTGTACTCATTGACCACGAGTTTACTGCCTGGCGGTAGCTGCCCCAACCACCAGGTGAATACGGTGAGACCTATGCAACTGCGCGACGGGTCAGCACATCAGGAACTTCAGCCGGTGACAGTAGGGATCGCGGTGGTCCAATTCGCCCCCGGAACCGATCCCGAAACCAATCTGTCGACCCTGCGAGAACACGTGCGGACGGCGGCCGCAGCGGGTGCGCGCGTGGTGCTCGCGCCCGAATACTCGATGTTCGCTGTGACTCGGCTCGATGAGCGGGTGGTGGCGATCGCGCAACCGCTCGACGGTCCGTTCACCAGTGGACTCGCGGCGCTCGCCGCCGAATTCGGCGTATTCCTGGTCGCCGGTGTGGTGGAGTTGCCGTCACCGGGGGCGACCCGGATCAGTAATACCCTCGTCGCGCACGGGCCCGACGGCGCGCGCGTCGCGGTGTATCGCAAGGTGCATCTCTATGACGCGTTCGGTCATCTGGAATCGGATGTGGTGGCAGCGGGGCCGCTCGTCGCGCCTGCGACTTTCGCTGTCGACGGTGTGGTATTCGGCATGCAGACCTGTTTCGATCTGCGATTTCCGGAAGGGTGTCGGCGTGTCGCGGCGGCGGGCGCACACGTGTTGCTGCTGCCCGCGCAGTGGATTCCGGGACCGGCCAAGGTCGACCAGTGGACGACGCTGCTGCGGGCACGCGCCATCGAGAACACGGTGTACGTGGCCGCGGCCGATCAGTGCGCGCCACGCGGCGCGGGTTCGTCGATGATCATCGACCCGGCGGGCACGGTGCTGGCCGAACTGGGCGATGAACCGGGCGTGGCCTCGGCAACGGTCGACACGGCGCATCTGGCCAGGGTGCGCACCGCCAATCCCAGCCTGTCGCTGCGACGGTTCACCATTTCCGAGGCGTCCGGAGCGGAGTAGCGTTCGAGGCGATGGTGTACCCGGATCGGGCAGCGGCGGGCCGCGCTCTCGGCACGGCCCTCGAACACCTGCGGACCACCCGTCCACTGGTGCTCGGGTTGCCACGTGGGGGTGTGCCGGTGGCGGCGGCGGTGAGCGCGGCGATCGGCGGGGAACTCGATGTCCTGCTGGTCCGCAAGCTGGGGCTGCCGTCGCAGCCGGAGCTGGCGATGGGGGCGCTCGGGGAGAGCGGACTGCTGGTCCTCAATCGTGACGTCGTCGACCACAGCCGGGTGAGCGCAGAGGCGTTCGACGAGGTGGAACTGGCCGAGCGGGCCGAACTACGCCGTCGGCAGGCGATCCTGCGGGTCGGCGACTCGATCCCCCTGGCGCGGCGCACGGTGGTGATCGTCGATGACGGGATCGCGACCGGGGCCACGATGGTGGCCGCGTGCCGGGTGGCGCGGGCGCAGCGGCCGGATCTGCTGGTGGTGGCCGTGCCGGTGTCCGCGCCCGAGGCGGCGCGGCGGGTCGAGCGCGAATGTGACGAGCTCGTCTGCCTGTGGACGCCCACCGACCTGGGCGGAGTCGGCATGGCGTACAGCGACTTTCACCAGCTCGACGATGACGAGGTCATCGCGCTCCTGCGCTGAGACGCCTGTCGACCTCAGCCGAAGCACTGACCTTCGCCGCGGTAGGTGGGAACCGTCGTGCGGGTGCCCGCCTCGTCGACCAGATGGAGCTCGGCGAAGCGTTCGCACAGTTCGCCCGCCTTGGCATGGCGGAACCAGACGCGATCACCGATCTCGAGTTCGGCGCCACCGGCCAGCGGCGTCTGGACCTCGCCCGCGCCTTCGGAGCCGAGCAGCTTCAGCCCCGCGGGCCACACGGGGACCGGGACGCGGCTCGGACCCGCGGGGCCCGACGCGATGTAGCCGCCCGCGAAGACGGTCGCGATGGTCGGTGCGGGTTTGCGCAGGACCGGGGTGGCGAAGAACAGCGCGGGGCGGGGCGTGAACGAGCGGTAGTGGTCGAACAGGGTCGGCACGTAGAGGCCGGAACCGGCGGTCACCTCGGTGACATCGGGATCGGTGATCGAGACTTCGATCGAACCGGTGCCACCGCTGTTGACGATCTCCAGCGGGCCCGTCACCGCCCGGACAGCATCGACCACCCGGGTACGGCGGCGCCCGATTTCGAGTGCGGACAGGCGTTTCACCACGCGCACCGCGGGGTTGCTGTCGGGCAGTCCGGCGATCTGCGACTCGTAGGTCATCACACCGACCACAGCGAACCCGCGCCGCAGCGCCTCGGCGGCCAGCGCGGCGGCGTCCTCGGGGCTGCGCACGGGCGAGCGCCGGGCACCCAGGTGCAGGGGGCCGATCCGCAAAGCCGCGTCGACGTCGAGGCAGACGCGGGGGTGGACCAGCTCGGTGCCGAGCGCGGCCCGGGTGAGTTCGAGCTGGGCGACATCGTCGATCATCAGCGTGATCGCCTCGAGCAGGGCCGGGGCGGCGGCCAGTTCGGCCAGCGCGGCACGGTCGAGAACCGGGTACCCGAGCAGCACGTCGCGGGCACCGAGGCGGACCAGCCAGATGGCCTCACGCAGCGAGTACGCCATGATCCCGGCGAAGCCGTCGCGGGCGGTCAGTCCGTCGCCGAGTACACGCTCGAGCACCGCCCGGCAGCGCACGGATTTACTCGCCACCCGCACCGCGATGCCGTTCGCGCGCCGGACCAGGTCGGCGGCGTTGCGGTCGAGCGCGGTCAGGTCGACGGCGGCCAGCGGCGGGTCGAGCTCCGCGGTCGCCGCGTGCAGATGATGCAGCGATGTCGTCGGTGTCACACGACTACTGAACCACCTATTTGGTCAGTCGTCCAGCATTGCGCGTCAGCTTTCGACCGCCTTCAGCGTCAGGCAGCCGACCAGGTCGTCGATCACCACGAGGATCGTCTCGTCGTTGCCGTCGGCCAGCCAGCGCAGCACCGCGCCGTGGAACACCGACACGAGGTAGCCCGCCACCGAGTCGACCGGCTCCAGCCACTGCGTGCCGGACAGGCGCGCGCACATCCCGAGGAAGTCCGCGGCCTCGTCGTCCATCTCGCGGAACATCGCGACGGCGGTCGGGTCGCCGATGGTGTCACCGGTGGGCGCCCACCGCAGACGCAAGGTCTGCAACGCGGCTTCATAGGCGGCGATTCGCCGGGCTGGCGCGGCCTTCACCAACGGCCAGTAGGTGCTGAGCCCGGCATGTAAGAACACCCGCAGCGCCCGAACGCCGGTAGCGTCCGAACTGGCGGCGGCTTGTTCGACGGCATCACATACGGCGGGCCGTAGCGAAATTTCAGTTAGTTCACGGCTGGCGCTCAACGACGACTCCTCGGCAACAAATATCGCTGCCCGCGGCGATGCGAGCTTGGTGGTCACCGAGCTCGATCTTAGAAGGTTTTCAGGATTCACGAACTGGTTCAGCCATCCTTTTCAGACTGAAAGATTGTTTTGTTATCCGAATGCGACCTTTTGTAAAACCGACCATACGGCCTCAATTTGTCGCATTCCTGGATATCCGACACCCCCGCGCCGGAATCCGCGCACCTGGTCGATTGTACAAGTAGGCCCTGGTCAGCTCCGTGGGTGTGAGCGACGACGCTCCGGAGGTGTGTGCGACGGCACAGTGGCACCCACCGGAACGGACGCAACACATCCGGTGACCGATCCGCGAACTCGGCGCGGCGGCGACGGAGTCGCCGATAACCTGGTCAGGTGACTCTTTCGCCTCCTGCCGACCAGTTCGCCCTCAGCGGCACCTTCAATTTCCGCGATGTGGGCGGCCTTCGCACCGCCGACGGCACCACCGTTCGCCCCGGCGTCCTGCTGCGGTCGGCCCAGCTGAGCGGTCTCGACGACAAGGGGCACGACACCCTGCGTGAATTGCGGGTCACCGATGTGCACGATCTGCGCGGCATCGTGGAGATCGACCACATCGGCCACGACACCCTGCCCGGCGACGTACGGCTGCACGTGACGCCGTTCGATTCGCGGATGGAAGAGGCGCCGCCGCACGAGGCGAAGACCGTCTCGGCGTTCGCGCACATGATCGAGGTCTACCGCGCCTTCCCGACACTGCCCGAGGCGCACACCGCGATCGCCGAGCTGGCCGGCTCGGTCGTGCGCGGCGACGGCGCGGTGCTGGTGCACTGCGCGGCGGGCAAAGACCGCACCGGCTGGGCCGTGGCCACGCTGCTACGCGCGGTCGGCGTCACCGAGGAGGACGTGTACACCGACTTCCTGGCCAGCAACGCGGCGGTCGAACCGCTGCGCAGGCTGCTGGAGCCGAAGATCGGCAACGGCGACGCGCTCTCCGACGACCTGCTCGGCGTCCGCGAGGAATACCTGCGCACCGCCGACGCCAGCGTCCGCGAGACCCACGGCGACATCGAGACCTACCTCACCACGGTCGGCCTCACCGGCGACCTCCGCGATGCCCTGCGGGCGCGCCTGCTCTGACCCGCCCGGATCAGAGCCCGCTGACGCGACGGCTCGGGTCCACCCGAACCAGTCCGTCGGCATCGATGCTCACGAAATCGCCCGTGTGGAACCAGCTTCCGCTGAACCGGGCGGCCGAGGCGTCGGGGTTGTTCCAGTAGCGGCGGCTGACATTCGGTCCGCGACACAGCAATTCGCCGTGGCCGGCGCCTGCCTGCGGGCCGGCCAGGGCCAATTCGGTTCCACCGAAGGCGAATCCGAGGGCCGATCCGGCGTCGACACGCTCGGTGTCGTCGACCACGAGGCCGATTCCGCTGGTCTCGGTGGCCCCCCAGACCGACCACTGCTTGGCCGCGGGGAACAGCCCGCGCAACGCGGCGGTGAGGGTGGCGGGGGCCGCCGCGGCGGCGCGTTCGGAGCGGTGACAGGCCTTGCTGATCCGGCGTACACCGGCGCCGGCACGGCGGGCGACGAGTTCGGGTACCAGCCCGGCGAGGATCCGCGGCGTCCCCGAGACGGTGTCGATCCGCTCCCGCACCAGCACGTCGGCGAGACTGCGCGCACCCGGCGCGAGCACGACTGTGCCACCCACCGCGAAGGTGGGCAGCAGCTGATCCACGCACCCGCTGGCATGGGCGAGCGGCAGCAACACCAGATTGCGCAACCCGTCGGCGGGCAGCCCGAGCGCGCCGACCACCGACGACACCGCCGACAGCAGGTTCTCGTTGGACAACTCCACACCCGCGGGCATGGACCGACGGGTGCCGGTGTAGCAGAGCAGCGCCGGATCATCCAGGGCCGCACCGTCATCGATGTAGGCGGTGCTGTCGGGCAGCGGGCCGTCGGGGCCGAGGACGAAATCGGCTCTGCTGTCGGCGATCACGCGGTCGGCGATCGCGGCGGGCAGGGCGTCGGGCACCAGCACCGGTACCGCACCCGAGAGCAACGCGCCGAGAAACGCCTGCACCCAGCGCGCGCTGGTCGGCATGTGCACCGCGACCCGATCGCCGTAGCCGATGCCGTGGCCCTGCAGGCCGCCCGCGATCCGCGAAGCGCTGTGCCAGAGTTCGCGGTAGGTCAGCCGCGGCCCGCCGACCTCGACGACCGCCTCCCGATTCGTGAACGAGTGCACGCGCAGGTCCAGCAGTTCGGTGAGGGCCGGGCTGAGGTCGCCGTAGCGCAGCACGCCGTCGGAGCCCCGCCGCAGCTGCGTTGCCGCACTGGTGGCGGGGAACTCGAAGACGGCCGCGCCCGGTTCGTGCTCGCCATGACCCATCCGGACCTCCGTACGTCGATACAGCCGCACCTGTGACTATATGACGTGGATCACATCGCTGTCAGGCAGTCGGCGCGCTCATTCGCCGCGATAGGTCGCCTTACCCGGTCCGATATCGAGAAAGCTGCGGACCGCGCCGCGCAGGTCCGCGGTGGCGAACAGCTCGCCCGAGACCTCCGGCGTCACCGAATCAGCGTGTGCCACACCGCCGGAACGCCACGCCTCGATGATCTGCTTGGTCGCCGCGTGCGCGCGTGTCGGGCCGTCGGCGAGACGGGTGACCAGCGCGCGAGCCTCGGTCTCCAGGTCCTCGTGGACCGCGTTGACCACGCCCCACTCGGCCATCGTCGCGGCAGGGTAGAGGTCGCCGGTCATCACGAACTCGCGGGCGCGGCCCGAACCCGCCCGCTCGGCGAGCCGCTGCGGCCCGCCCATCGACGGCGTGAGCCCCACCACGGTCTCCACCAGCCCGAACTTCGCCTTCGGCGCGGCCAGGATGATGTCGCAGGCCAGCGAGATCTCGAAGGCGGCGGTCAGGGTCAGCCCGTGCGCGGCGAACACCACCGGACACGGCAGCGCTTCCAGGGGGTGGATGATCTGCTCGAACAGCTCACGCCACAGCTGCGCGCCCTCCTCGACGGTTCGGCCGTCGAAGATGTTCACGTCGACTCCGCCCGAGACGACCTTTCCCTCGGCCCTGATCAGCAGTGCCCGCGGCGGCAGCCGGCGCACCGCGGCGATATCGGCGATCAGCGACGCGATGAGTGTGCGATCGAACAGGTTCAGCGGCGGGTGGTCGAGGGTGATCGTCGCGAACTCGGCGCCGGCTTCGGTGAAATCGCGGATGAGTCGGGTTGGCTGGTTTTCACTCATCGGGTCAGCGTAGAACCCGGGCCCGCGGCCGACAGCGTCAGTCGGACCGGCCGACCGGAATCGGTCGCGCACGTCACGGAACCGCGGGCTGTCGGTGGTCGTTGGCATGATGAGCTCTGGGGCGCGCAAGTGCCCTACAGTTCGACTCGTTGGGGCGAAGAGGAGGACGACGCCGTGTTCAAGAACGCGATCGAAAAAGCCGTGGTCGATGTGCTCGACACCGGATCGAAGCTGCAGGCGCCGGCCGTACGCCGCTATGTCGAGTTCCTGCGTGAGCGTCATCCCGGGGAGAGTCCGGCCCAGATCGTGACACGGCTCGAAAAGCAGTATCTGCTCGCCGTCACCGGCAGTGGCGCCGCGGTCGGCGCCACCGCGGCGGTGCCCGGGGTCGGCACGATCGCCGCGCTCGGGGCCGTGAGCGCCGAGACCGTGTTCTTCATGGAGGCGTCGGCGCTGTTCACCCTGGCCCAGGCCGCGGTGCACGGCATCGAGCCCGAGAACAAGGAAGCCCGGCGCGCGCTGGTGCTCGCGGTCGTGCTCGGTGACGCCGGAATGGCGATCGTGCAGAAGGGGCTGAGCACCCAGTCGAAGAACTGGGCGGGCGCGCTGGCAGGCAAGGTTCCCGGCCTCGGCGGGATCAACAGCAAACTGCTGCAACAGTTCATGAAGCGCTTCATCACCAAGCGCGCCGCGCTGATGGCGGGCAAAGTGCTGCCCGCCGGCATCGGCGCCGCCATCGGTGGCGCGGGCAACCGGGCGCTGGGCAAGGTCACCATCGAGAACGCGCACAAGGCTTTCGGCCCCGCGCCGGCGATGTGGCCCACTCCGCTGCACAACGTGATCGACGCCGATCCGCTGCCCGCGATCGGCACCGGCAAGGTGAACAAGAAGTGAGCAGGAGCCGCGGCGGTGACGCTGTGCTGGTGCGTGGCGTCGGCAAACAGTTCGGTCCGGTGAGCGCGGTCCACGAGATCGACTTCACCGTCCCGGCGGGGTCGGTCACCGCGCTCGTCGGTCCCGCGGGAGCAGGCAAGTCGACGGTGCTGCGGATGGTGCTGGGACTCCAGCAGCCGACCACCGGCGATATCGAGGGCCCCGGCCACGGTCCCGCCGCGGTCGGGGCGGTACTGAGCCCCCGTGGGCTGCATCCGGCACGCACCGTGCGCGAGCAGCTGCGGTGCTACGCGCCGGTCGCGGGCGCGTCCCGTCGCCGGGTCGCGGCGGTGCTCGACGAGACCGGGCTCACCGCCGTCGCCGAAACCGTGGTGGCGCAGCTGCATCCGGGTCAGCAGACGCGTCTGGCCCTGGCCATGGCGTTGCTGGCCGATCCCCCGCTGCTGGTGCTCGACGATCTGTTCGCGGGTGCGAACGGCATCGAACGCGGCTGGCTGCACGAGCTGCTGCGCCGCCAGGTGAACCGCGGCGGCACCGTGCTGGTGAGTTCGGACGCACTGGCCGATGTGGTGGCGAGCGCCGATCAACTCGTGGTGCTCAGCGAAGGCACTGTCGTCTGGCAGGGCGCACCGGCCAAGCTGCGCCGCGGCCATCCCGACCGGCTCGTCGTCGCCGCGTCCCCGTCCATCGCACTGGCGACCGCGCTGGCGGGACGGGGCTTCACCGACGCGGTGATGCGCCCCGACGGCCGGCTGGCCGTCGCCGAGGCGGACGAGGCCACCATCCGTGCCGTCGCGGAGCTCGCGCAGGTCCGGATCGGCAGCATCGTGGCCGACCCCATCCACCCCGACCGGGTGCTCGCCTCGCTCACCAAGCCACGCCGTCACCGGCACACCGTGCCCACACCGAATCCCGCCGCGTACGCCCCGGCGCCGACCTCGTATGGGATGCCCCGATGACCACCTCCGTGCTGCCCGCCGATCTCGTTCCCGGTATCGATACCGAGGCGCGCAAGATCGTCGCGCTGCGGCAGACCCGGCTACTGCTGGCCGCGCCGATCGCGCTGGCACTGGTCGGGACGCTGATCACCGCGATCATGTCCGGGCCTGCCGATCCGAAGGGTCAGCCCGCGACCGGCGCCGCCACGGTCGGGCTCTACCTCGGGATGATCGCGGTCTTCGTGGTCGCCGCACTGCTCGGCATCGCCGCCACCGGAGGTGAGTACCGGCACAAGACCATGGCGCTGAGCGTGCTGTTCGCGCCCGATCGCGACCGGTTGGTCATCGTGAAATACCTCGCCACCGCCGCGTTCGCCTTCGCTGTCGCGCTGGCCGCCGAGCTGGTGAGCTTCCTGGTGCTGTTCGTCGCGGCGCGCGGAAAATTCGCACTCGGCTGGCAGCTGATCGAGGTGCTCGCCGCCGGTCTGCTGGTCGCCATGTGCTGGGCGGTGCTCGGTGCCGGAATCGGGCTGCTGCTGCGCACCTTCAGCGGCGCGGTGTGGCTGGTGCTCGGCTGGGCGTTCGCGCTCGAACCGCTGATCTGGGTGGTGGCCAAGGGTTTCGGCGCGGGCGGATTCGCCGCGCTGCTGCCCGTCTCGGCCACGGTGGCCGGAGTGAGCGCGGGCTCGTTCGACGAGGCCGAGGTCTTCGCACCGACACCGGCGGCCCTGGTGGTACTGCTGCTGTGGACCGCAGCGGTCGGCGCCGCGGGGTGGTGGGACCTGCGCAACCGAGACCTGTAGTGCCCGCGACCGCGGGTTCGTCGGGCTGGATCCGCAGGCTCTGGCGGCTGTGCCTGGAACATCCGCGGCTGCTGGCGGGCATCGTGGTCTCGGTGCTGGCGGGTGCGGCCGTCGCGATCGCCGCACCGCTGGCCACCAAACGCGCGGTCGACGCCGCGCAGGTGGGCGACACCGCGGTGATCGGCAGCGCCGCCGCTGTGCTCGCCGGGCTGGCCGTGACCCGGTTCGTCGTCACGTTCGCGCGCAGGCTCTGGGCGGGCAAACTGTCGCTGGAAGCGCAACACAGCCTGCGGATTTCGCTGCTCGCCGCCCTCCAGCGGCTCGACGGCGCGGGTCAGGACGCGATCCGCACCGGACAGGTGGTGTCGCGCTCCATCACCGATCTGCAACTGGTGCAGGGACTGCTGGCGATGGTGCCGTGGTCGGGACTGGCCGTATTGCAGTTCGTGCTGTCGGCGGTGGTGATGGTGTGGCTGAGTCCGCCGCTGGCGCTGGCCGCGCTGCTGGTCGCGCCCGCGATGGCATTGATCGTGTTGCGGATGCGGCCCCGGCTCTACGCGGCGACCTGGTCGGCCCAGCAGCGCGCGGCCGACCTCGCCGAACACGTCGAACAGACAGTGACCGGAGTCCGGGTGGTGAAGGGATTCGGGCAGGAATCCCGAATGGTCGACATCCTCGAAGACCACGGCCGGCTGCTGTTCGCCGAACGGATGCGCGCCGCGCGGATCAATGCCAGGTTCGCGCCGGTGGTGTCGGCGCTGCCCCAGGCCGGGCTGGTCGCGGTGATCATCGTGGGCGGGGTGCTCGCCGCGCACGGCGCGATCGGCATCGGCACCTTCCTCGCGTTCACCGCCTACCTCGCCACCATGACGTCCTCGGCCCGCACGATCACCTCGGTGGTGATCATGGCTCAGCTCACCAAGGCCGCCGTCGATCGGGTCTTCGGGGTGATCGACGCGGCGCCGATACTCGTCGATCCAGCGGACCCCACCGAGCTGCCGCCGGGACCACTCGGGATCGAATTCGATGCTGTCGGTTTCGGTTTCGAACCGGATCAACCGGTGTTGCAGGAACTCGATCTCACCGTGCGCCCGGGCGAGACGGTGGCGGTGATCGGTCCGGCGGGCTCGGGCAAGTCCACGCTCTCTCTGCTGCTCCCCCGCTTCTACGCACCCGATACGGGCCGGATCAACCTCGTCGGCGCCGACGGTACCCGCGTCGACCTGGCCGACCTGCGCGCCGACGAGCTGCGCGGCGCGGTCGGTGTCGTCTTCGACGATCCGTTCCTGTTCTCCGACACCATCGCCGCCAACATCGCGCTCGGCAGGCCCGACGCCACCGACGCGGAGATCGCGGCGGCCGCGAGGGCCGCCGCCGCGGACGAGTTCATCGCCGCACTGCCGGAGGGCTACGACACCGTCATCGGCGAACGCGGGCTGACGCTCTCGGGCGGTCAACGCCAGCGCATCGCCCTGGCCAGGGTGCTGCTCACCCGTCCCCGCGTGCTGGTGCTCGACGACGCCACCTCCGCGGTGGACGCCGTCACCGAAGCCGAGATCTTCCGTCGCCTGCCCGATCCGGGCGGGCGTACCACGTTGATCCTGGCGCACCGCGAATCGACGCTGGCCCAGGCCGACCGTGTCATCCGGTTGCCCGCACCCACCGGTTCGGTGGTGCCGACGGCCGCCGACCCGACCACCCCGCGCGACGACGCGGGCAGGCCCCGATCCATGGCGTCGACGTCGACCGACCTCAGCGAAACGCCGGAGCTGCGCGCCGCGGTCGACGCACTGCCACCGGCCACCGAAGACCCCACCCTGCCCGGCGACCTGCGCGCACCCCAACCCGACTTCGGCCTGCGCGCACTACTGCGCCCGGTCCGCGGCCTGGTGTGTGTGGTCGTCCTGTTGCTCGTCGTCGACGCGCTGGTCGGGATCGCCTTCCCGCCGCTGGTCCGCTATGCCATCGACACCGGTGTCACCGCCGGCGACGACACCGCGCTGCTCGTCTCGGCGGTGATCGGGATCGGTCTGGTACTGGTCGGTCTGGTGGTCGGCGCCGTGGTCACCGTTCTCACCGCGCGCACGGGCGAGCGCGTGCTGTTCGGTCTGCGGGTGCGCAGTTACGCCCAGTTGCAGCGGCTCGGCCTGGACTTCTACGAGCGTGAACTGTCCGGCCGCATCATGACCAGGATGACCACCGACGTCGACGCGCTGTCGACGTTCCTGCAGACCGGGGTCGCCACCGGGCTGGTCGCGCTGATCACCCTGATCGGCGTCGCCCTCGGGCTGTTCCTCATCGATGCGGGGCTGGCCGTGGTGGTGCTGATCGCCGTCGCGCCGATGCTGCTGGCCACCCTTGCCTTCCGGCGGGTGTCCTCGGTCGCCTACACCGTCTCGCGCGAACGGGTCTCGGTGGTCAACGCCGGATTCCAGGAGAACATCGCGGGCCTGCGCGCCGTGCAGGCCGCCCGCTACGAGCCTGCCGCCGCGCGGCGTTTCGCCGAATACTCCCACCGCTATCGCGATGCCAGGATCCGCGCCCAGCGCGCGATCGCGGCCTACTTCTCCTTCGGCCTCGCCTGGGCCGACGTGGCCTTGGCCGTGGTGGTCTACCTGGGCGCCAACGCCGTCGCCGACGGGCGCACGTCCACCGGAACGCTGGTCGCGTTCGTGCTCTACCTCGGTCTGCTGTTCAGTCCCATCCAGGATCTGTCCCAGGTCTTCGACGGCTACCAGCAGGCCAGGGTCGGACTCCGGCGCATCGGCGACCTGCTGCGCACCACGTCGTCGATCGCCGCCGACCCACCCGACGCGATATCTGTCGATCGCCTGCGCGGTGAGATCAGCTTCGACGACGTTCACTTCCGCTACCCCGGTGCGAGCGCCCCCGCCCTCGACGGCGTCACCTTCACCGTTGCGCCCGGCGCGACGCTGGCACTGGTGGGCCCGACCGGCGCGGGCAAGTCGACGATCGTGAAGCTGCTGGCCCGTCTCTACGACCTCCCGCCCGATCCGGCGGCGGGCGCGATCCGGGTCGACGGTGTGGATCTGCGTAAATATGTCCTCACCGAGTACCGGACGCGGCTGGGAATTGTGCCCCAGGAAGTTCACTTGTTCACCGGCGACGTGGCGAGCAACATTGCATTCGGGCAAACATTTGCCACATCGGTGGACATCGCGATCGCGGCCGACACCGTCGGTGCGTCGGAAATGATCAATGGTTTACCTCGAAAAATGCATCATCCGGTCGGTGAACGCGGCCGCGGGCTGTCTGCCGGACAGCGCCAGCTGATCGCCTTGGCCAGGGCCGAACTGGTCGATCCCGACCTGCTGCTCCTCGATGAGGCCACCTCCACCCTCGATCCGGAAACCGAGGCATCGGTGCTGGTAGCGAGCCGATCGCTGACACGGGGGCGGACCACCGTGGTGGTCGCGCATCGACTCGCGACCGCGGCGCGCGCCGATCTGGTCGCGGTGGTCGAACACGGCCGTATCGTGGAATTCGGCGCACCGTCAGACCTACTCGCCAGTAACGGCCGGTACTCCCGACTCTGGGCGGCGGGGCTGGAGGCAGAGGGCATAGTGTCGACCCAAGACCGGTAGCGACGCCTGTCAACCGCTGGGCATATGCTCGGTGAGGGCGCATCGGCAGCCATCCGCTGATTCCCCTGCCGGGCACGTCACAAACGTCGCAGCGCGAAGAACGAAATGAGGCGAACACCAGCTGTGAGCAGCTCAACTTCCCAGTTCGGACAGAACCAGTGGCTAGTCGACGAGATGTATCAGAAGTTCAAACAGGACCCGTCCTCGGTCGACGCGAGTTGGCACGAGTTTCTCGCGGACTACACGCCGGAAGCCACCGAATCCGCTAACAGCCAGGCACCGGTCGCCTCCTCCGCTCCCTCAGCAGCCGCAGCCCCCAAGGCGGCTGCTGCGCAGACCCCGGCTCCCAAAGCCGTGGTAGCGACGGCACCGCCCAAGCCCGCCGCGGCTCCAGCCGCCGCTCCGGCTCCGGCCGCCGCTCCGGCTCCGGCCGCCAAGACGGTGCGCGCACCGCAGACCACACCTGCACCGGTGTCGAACGCACCGGCCACCACCGCGCCCAAGGCTGCCGCCGCCGGTCCGGAGAACAAGGTGCTGCGCGGCCCCGCCGCCGCGATCGCCAAGAACATGTCGGCCTCGCTGACGATCCCCACCGCGACGTCGGTGCGCGCGATCCCGGCCAAGCTGATGATCGACAACCGCCTGGTGATCAACAACCACCTCGCCCGCACCCGCGGCGGCAAGATCTCGTTCACCCACCTGCTGGGTTACGCGATCGTGCAGGCGATCAAGACGTTCCCGAACCTGAACCGCCACTTCGCCGAGATCGACGGCAAGCCGAACTCGGTCACCCCGGCCCACACCAACCTGGGCCTGGCGATCGACCTCCAGGGCAAGGACGGCAACCGATCGCTGGCCGTGGCCGCGATCAAGGAAACCGAAGACATGAGCTTCGGTCAGTTCCACGCGGCCTACGAGGACGTCGTGCGCCGGGCCCGCGAGGGCAAGCTCGGTAACGACGACTTCTCCGGCGTCACCATCTCGCTGACCAACCCCGGCACCATCGGCACCGTGCACTCGGTGCCGCGCCTCATGCCGGGCCAGGGCGCGATCATCGGCGCCGGTGCGATGGAGTACCCCGCCGAGTTCCAGGGCATGAGCGACGAGCGGATCGCCGATATCGGCGTCGGCAAGCTGATGACGCTGACCTCGACCTACGACCACCGCATCATCCAGGGCGCCGAGTCGGGCGATTTCCTGCGCACCATCCACAACCTGCTGATCTCCGACGAGTTCTACGACGAGATCTTCCACGGCCTGGGCGTGCCGTACGAGCCGATCCGCTGGCGCAAGGACATCAGCGCGCGCGGTGTCGACAAGAGCGCCCGGGTGCTCGAGATGATCGCGGCCTACCGCAACCGCGGTCACCTGATGGCCGACACCGATCCGCTGCGCCTGGTCAAGGACAAGTTCCGCAGCCACCCCGACCTCGACGTCACCGAGCACGGCCTCACCCTGTGGGACCTGGACCGCACCTTCGACGTGGGCGGTTTCCACGGCCAGGAGCGGATGAAGCTGCGCGATGTGCTGTCGATCCTGCGTGACGCGTACTGCCGCCACGTCGGTGTGGAGTACACCCACATCCTCGAGACCGATCAGCTCAAGTGGATGCAGGAGCGGGTCGAGCAGAAGCACGTCAAACCGACTGTCGCGCAGCAGAAGTACATCCTGAACCGGCTCAACGCCGCGGAGGCGTTCGAGACCTTCCTGCAGACCAAGTACGTGGGCCAGAAGCGTTTCTCGCTCGAAGGCGCCGAGGCTGTCATCCCGATGATGGACGCCACCATCGACCAGTGCGCCGAGTACGGCATGGACGAGGTCATCATCGGCATGCCGCACCGCGGTCGCCTCAACGTGCTCGCCAACATCGTCGGCAAGCCGTACTCGAAGATCTTCACCGAGTTCGAGGGCAACATGAACCCGGCGGCCACCCACGGCTCCGGCGACGTGAAGTACCACCTCGGTGCGCACGGCCAGTACCTGCAGATGTTCGGCGACAACGAGATCGAGGTCTCGCTCACCGCCAACCCCTCGCACCTCGAGGCGGTCGACCCCGTGCTCGAGGGTTTGGTCCGCGCCAAGCAGGACCTGCTCGACAAGGGCGACGGCCCCGACGGCTTCTCGGTGATGCCGCTGATGCTGCACGGTGACGCCGCGTTCGCCGGTCAGGGCGTGGTGGCCGAGACGCTGAACCTGTCGGGTCTGCGTGGTTACCGCGTGGGCGGCACCATCCACATCGTGGTGAACAACCAGATCGGCTTCACCACGGCGCCGGAGAACAGCCGCTCCACCGAGTACTCCACCGACATCGCGAAGTTCATCGGCGCGCCGATCTTCCACGTCAACGGTGACGACCCGGAGGCCTGCGACTGGGTCGCGCGCCTCGCGGTCGACTTCCGGCAGAAGTTCCGCAAGGACGTCGTCATCGACCTCGTCTGCTACCGCCGTCGCGGGCACAACGAGGGTGACGATCCCTCGATGACCCAGCCGGAGATGTACGACATCATCGACACCAAGCGTTCGGTGCGTAAGGCGTACACCGAATCGCTGATCGGCCGTGGCGACATCTCCATGAAAGAGGCCGAGGACGCGCTGCGCGACTACCAGGGTCAGCTGGAGCGTGTGTTCAACGAGGTCCGCGAGCTGGAGAAGTACGTTCCGGAGCCGTCGGAGTCCGTCGAGGACGACCAGAAGGTGCCCGCCACCGTGGTCACCGCGGTCGACAAGTCGGTGCTGCAGCGCATCGGTGACGCGTTCCTGAACACTCCCGACGGTTTCAACGTGCACCCGCGCGTGAAGCCGGTGCTGGAGAAGCGTCGCGAGATGGCCTACGAGGGCAAGGTCGACTGGGCCTTCGCCGAGCTGCTCGCTTTCGGTTCGCTGATCGACCAGGGCCACGATGTGCGCCTGACCGGTCAGGATTCGCGGCGCGGCACGTTCACCCAGCGTCACTCGGTGATCATCGACCGGATCAATGCCGTCGAGTACACCCCGCTGCACAACATCGGCTCGGAGAAGCCGGGTTGGTTCGCGGTGCACGACTCGGCGCTGAGCGAGTACGCCGCCGTCGGTTTCGAATACGGCTACTCCCTGGGCAACCCCAACGCACTCGTGTTGTGGGAGGCGCAGTTCGGTGACTTCGTCAACGGCGCGCAGTCGATCATCGACGAGTTCATCTCCTCCGGTGAGGCCAAGTGGGGCCAGCTCTCCGACGTGGTGCTGCTGCTGCCGCACGGCCACGAGGGTCAGGGTCCCGACCACACCTCCGGTCGTATCGAGCGGTTCCTGCAGCTGTGCGCTGAAGGCTCGATGACCGTGGCGGTGCCGTCCACCCCGGCGAACTACTTCCACCTGCTGCGCAGGCACGCGCTCGACGGGATCCGTCGTCCGCTGATCGTCTTCACGCCGAAGTCGATGCTGCGCAACAAGGCCGTGGTGTCCGACGTCAAGGACTTCACCGAGTCGAAGTTCCGTTCGGTGTTCGACGAGCCCACCTACGAACAGGGCATCGGCGACACCGCCAAGGTCAAGCGCATCCTGCTGACCTCGGGCAAGCTCTACTACGAGCTGGCCGCGGAGAAGGCCAAGCACAAGCGCGAAGACGTGGCGATCGTCCGGATCGAACAGCTCTACCCGATCCCGACGTACCGCCTCAACGAGGCGCTGGCCAAGTACCCGAACGCGACCGACATCGCCTGGGTCCAGGAAGAGCCGGCCAACCAGGGCGCATGGCCCTTCTTCGGCCTCAACCTCCCCGAGGTGCTGCCCGAGCGCCTGGGCCGTCTGCGCCGCATCTCGCGTCGCGCCATGTCGGCCCCGTCCTCGGGTTCGTCGAAGGTGCACGCCGTGGAGCAGGCCGAGATCATCGGCGAGGCTTTCGAGCCGACCACGTAAGTTCTTCTCGCACAACGGCCTGCGCCGGGTGGATCATCGCGATCCGCCCGGCGTTCGCCGTTTCCGGACACTGTGGCGAGACATCGGTCACAGAGTTCTCTTATCCGGGTGGCAACGGTGCCACAGTGTGCCCCGGTAATGTCCGGCGCGAACTACCCCAAGGGGCCCGCCCTGATCTGGACTGAGTGGAGGGTGCGACGAAGGAGTGCCCGGAGGGAGGGAAGATCAGGGGCCCGAAGGGCCCCGCTCGAGCGCGCCAGCGCTCAGAAAACACAGGAGCGTGGCATGGCGAACGGACGTAACGGATACCTGCTGTTGGGCGGGATCGCGTCGGTGGGGGCGGGCGCCGTGCATTTCATGGCGGCGGGCATGCACACCGAGCACGCCACGCTGGCGCGGCTGATGGTGGTGCTCGCCGCGATCCAGTGCGCGACCGGGCTGGCGGTCTTGCTGAGCGAGCGGAAGGTGGTCGTGAGCTCGATGCTCGCGGCGAATGCCTTCGCCGCCGCGGTGTGGGCGTTCACCCGGTTCGCCGATGTGGGGTGGATCGCCGGGTTGACCGCGGAGTCACCGCAGGTGGCCGACACCGTGTGCGCGGTGCTGGGTGCGCTGGCCGCCGTTGCCGCGGGTATCGGTCTGCTCCGGCCCACCGCGACCCTGCCGCCGATGCGCTCCGGAATCGCGGCCGCCGCGGTGGGTGTGCTGGCGCTGGCGGCGATGCTCAACGGTGTCGGGCACGTCCACAGTCACGGCGACACCGGCGATCACGCGCATGCCGGGGGCGATGACCACGCGCACGGTGCGGGCGACGATCACGGCACCGAGGCGAACTGGCCGCGCCCGTGGGATCCCACGAAGCCGATCGACCTGTCGGGTGTCGCCGGTGTGACGTCGGACCAGCAGTCGCGCGCGACCAACCTGGTGCGCAGCACGCTCGACGGCCTGCCCGCCTTCTCGGATGTGAACACCGTTGGCGCCCTGGGCTTCCGCTCGATCGGCGACTCGGCCACCGGGTACGAGCACTACATCAACATGAGCTACATCCGCGACAACAACTTCCTCGACCCCGCCCACCCGGAGTCGCTGGTCTATCGGGTCGACGGAACCGGCCGCACCCTCGTGTCGGCGATGTACATCGCCAACGGCAAGAAGATCGACGACCCGAGCCTGGTGGACTTCGGCGGTTCCCTGATGCAGTGGCACGTCCACGACAATCTCTGCTGGAAGGCGGGCGACAACGGCCCCGTGGTCGCCGGTGTCCTCGACGCCCAGGGCAATTGCCCGCCCAACTCCATCAACCCCGGTGCGGGCAATCCGATGGTGCACGTCTGGATCGCCCCGCATCAGTGCGGCCCGTTCGCGGCGCTCGAAGGTCATGGCGCGGGCCAGGCGAGCGCCGACGGCCGGCGCACCGACACGTGCAGTCACGACCACGGCGGCGGCCACAAGTAGGCGGTCACCTCTCAGCCGGGCTGAACCCAGCGGCGCAGGGCGTCGATGGTGGATTCCGGAGACGTGTTGAAACAGAATCGAATTCCGGGCGCGAGGTCGGAGGCGACATTGATCAGCCGCTCGAACAGCAGGGTGTGTTCGGGCGCCATCCGCACACCCGCGCCGATCATCGCGACCCGGAACTCCCCACCCGCCGCGCATTCGCGCAGGACCGCTTCGGCCGCGTCGGGGTCGGCTGAGACCTGGCAGGAGACGATGTCGAAACCTGCTTCGCGCAAGGCGGTTTCGCCTGCGGTGATGCGCGCGGTCAGGGTGGCTTCGTCGATCTGCGGGTAGCGCGTGTAGTCGACGGCGCTGGGATGCAGACCGATCGACAGCACCGTGCTCGTCTTCGGTTGTGCCACTGGGCTCTCCGTTCTCATCAGATAGGTGGTGATGCCGAGGCCGGCGAGCACCGCCACGAGCAGGGCGCCCGCCTTCACCACGAGGTGGGGCCCGTTCGATCGAAGAATCCGCCGGTCGGGCCGTCCCGGTCGGCCGTCGCCACGGCGACGACGGCGTCGGTGCCCTCGGTGACGGTCTGGAAACCACTGTGCCCGTTGAGGTCGGTGGCGGTGTAGCCGGGATCGATCGCGTTGACCTTCATCTCGCCGAGTTCGCTCGCGTACATGACGGTGAGCATGTTCAGCGCCGCCTTGGTGCTCGGGTAGCCGAGGGCGGGCGGCAGCAGGCCCTGCCACTTCGGGTCGGTGACCGTCGCGATGGAGCCGACACCGCTGGACACCATCACGATGCGGGGATGGTCGGACAACCGCAGCAGACCCACGAACGCGTTCGTCACCCGGACCGGGCCGAAGACGTTGGTCTCGAACACTTCTCGCAGATCATCGGGGCCGGTCTCGGAGGGTGCGCTACGGGGACCACCGATGCCCGCGTTGTTGATGAGCACGTCGAGGCGGCCCGCGGTGGCCTTCACGATGTCGGCGGCCGCGGTGACGGAGTCGTCGGAGGTCACATCGAGCGGGACGAATCGAACGTCGACACCGGCCGCGGTGAATTCGGCGGCGGCGGCCTCGCCGAGCGCGGTGTCGCGGGCGGCGAGGAACACCAGCCAGCCGGCTTCGGCCAGTCTGCGCACCGTTTCCCGGCCGAGTCCCTTGTTGGCCCCGGTGACCAAGGCAATCGTTGTCATGGCTCCAGAGTCACCCCGACCCGGCCCGGTCTCCAGTGCTGCCTCGGCATAGGACCCGCGGTACCACCCCTGACCCGCTGTCCTGCGGCACCATGGGAGGGGTGGACAGAGCGGAATTGGCGACGGTATTGCGCACCGCGCGTTCCCGGCTGACCCCCGCCGACGCGGGCCTGCCGGGCGGATCACGCAGGCAGGTCCCCGGATTGCGGCGCGAGGAGGTGGCCAACCTGGCCGGGGTGAGCGTCGACTACATCGTGCGGTTGGAGCAGGGTCGCGGACCGAAACCGTCGGAGCAGGTGCTCGGCGCGCTGACCAGGGCGCTGCGGCTCACCGATGTCGACCGCGATCTCGTCTTCCGGCTCGCCGGGTCGGAACCGCCGCAGGCCGGGCGGATTCCGATGGTGATCCGTCCCAGCGTGCTGCGGCTGCTGGATCGCCTGGCCGATCTGCCGGTGCTCGTGCTCTCGGCCAAATCCGACGTTCTTGCCTGGAATCCCTTGTCGGCGGCCCTGCTCGGTGATTTCTCCGCGATCCCGGTGGGCCGGCGCAACATCATGTGGCAGCGCTTCCTCGGCACCGGCATGGGCCGCGTCGTGATGACACCCGAGGAGGCCGACAGCAACGCGGCCGCCTGCGTGGGCTGCCTGCGCGCGGTGAAAGCGACCTACCCCGACGACCCCGGCCTGACCCGCCTGCTCACCGAACTACGCACCGGCAGCCCAGAATTCGAGTCACTCTGGCAGGCAGGCCGCTCCAGCGCCATGCACAGCCTCACCAAAACCATCGCCCACCCCGACCTCGGCGCCCTCACCCTCGACTGCGACGCCATGCACGTCCCCGACACCGACCAAACCATCATCATCTACTCCGCCGCCCCCCACACCCACACCGCCACCGCCCTCGACCTCCTCCGAGTAACCGGCCTCGAATCTTTCCACTGAAGCGCCTCGACCACGCGCCTCACTCGACTGGGCGTGAACCGTCAGACGGCCCGGTCCACTATCGCGGCGCGGATCGACGCGACCGCGGCCTTCGGATCGTCGGCCCAGAAGGCGACGGTGCTCACGGTGAAGTCGTCCTGCGGGGTGTGGAAGGTCCGAGGCTCGGTCAGGATGACGCGGATGTTCGTCGAGCTGCCAATGATCACGGCGAGCGCCTCGTCACCCGGTCCGGTGCGTTGCAGCGATTTCGCGCCGTCGTAGGCGCGCAGGTCGTGGCGGACCGCTCGGATGCCGGACAGAGGGATGTCGAGGCCGACGCGGCGCAGGTACCGGACTCGTAGCAGATCATCGGTGAGTACATGGGGGTGCATGTGGTGCGCGGCCAGCATCCCGACCATCCACACCAGTCCCCAGGCGCCAAGTCCCAAGGCGACGATCCGCGCCGCGGGCCATGGAATGAGCAGGTGAACCGCGGGGATCTCCACGGCACTGACCACGATGAAGGCCCAGATGGTGGCCGATACCGCGCCTGCGTACCGCATCGGCGTGCCGCCCCCGAGGTCCGGCCTGCGGGTGACGGCGCGCGCGAGGCTCACCCAGATGTCGACTTCGAGTCGAACGAAAGACCGTGCGAGCTGGGTGATCGGACGCATGGGACCCTCCTTTTCAATACATTCGCATTGTAAAGATGCCGAGCGTGGCAATACAAGTGCATTGTGAAAAGATGGACCGATGCCGAAGCGGGTGGATCACAGTTCTCGACGCGCGACGATCAGCGACGCGGTGATGCGCTTGCTCGCCCGCGACGGCCTGGAGTCGATCAGCCTGCGCCATGTCGCCACCGAGGCGGGCGTGTCCACCGGCCAGGTGCAGCACTACTTCCCCAGCAAGGAAGCGATGATGGAGTTCGCCACCTCCACGATCGCCGACCGGATCGCCACCCGGATCTCTGCGGCGGGCCCCGACCCCGACCTGCACCAGCTCCTCACCGCCCTGCTCCCCACCGACCCCGAATCGGCCGCCGACGCCCGCGTCCTTATCGGCTATCTGGCCTTCGCCTCGGTCCGTCCCCGGATCGCCGAAACCCTGGCAACGAACGGACGTGGCTTTCGCGACCATGTCGCCACCATGATCACCCATCACCCCGACCCGACAGCCGCCGCCGATTCCCTCCTCGCGTTGCTCGACGGCCTGGCCCTCCACGTCACCATCGGCCAACTCTCGCCGGACAAGGCGCGCGCCCTGCTGAGCGCGGCCATCGATGACGCGCAGGGCACTTGCCCGCGCGGGGCACTCGACTGAAGCAGCGCAACCCTGGTTTTCAGGGCTACCGGTCGGTCGGTTCAGAAGGCAGCATCCATGTCGTCAACTGTGACAACACTTGTCGAAATTGGGAGTTAGCGTGTCGATCGGGAAATTCGTGATGGCGGGCATGGCGATGGTGGCACTCGGTGCGGTGGTGCCCGCTACCGCGGCGGCCGCGCCGACGGTATCGGTCGCCGAGGCGGGGACCGGCAGTGCCGACGCGACCAGCGGGAGCGCCACGTTGGTGATGCTCATCGAGGAGCTGTTCAAGCCGTGCCCGTTCAGCAGCACCGTGTGCCCGGCCACCGATAACTGAGCCGACAGCGAAGGACCCCGTCATCACCTCAGACGGGGTCCTTCGCTGTCGTACCGAGGATCGATCGGGCCTACACGGACGCAGATTCGACGCTATCGGCTCGGTGTGCCGCCACCGCGGCAGCGGTTTCGGCCATCACGAGTTCCGCGTTGATCTGCGCACCGGCCATGGCCCCGGCAGCCGCGGCAGCGCCGACCTGGGCGGACGGGTCGGTGGCATTACCCGCGATCCAGACACCGGGCACCGAGGTACGGCCGACGGGATCGGCGGGGATGTGGTCGCCCATGCCGGAGGGGTGCGGTTCGGGAACCAGGCCGAGTTCGGTGAGGAAGGTGGCGCGGGTGTTCATCCGGGGTGCCACGACCAGCGCATCCCGTGCGATGACGGTGCCGTCGGCGAGCTGGACGCCCGTCAGCCGGTCGGCGCCGAGCACCTCGACCACCTTGCCGTCGACGATCCGAATACCGCGTGCCACCAGCTTTTCCACGTCTTCGTCACTCAATGGATCGGCCGTGTGCGACAGGAAGACGATGTCGTCGCTGAGCTGACTGAACAGCAGCGCCTGGTGCACCGACATCGGGCCGCTCGCCAAGACGGCGATGCGCTGATCGCGCACTTCCCAACCGTGACAGTAGGGGCAGTGCAGGACGTCGTGTCCCCAGTGTTCACGCAGCCCGGGAACGTCGGGGAGCTCGTCGGCGAGTCCGGTGGCGACGAGAACGCGCCGGGCCCGCACGGTCCGGCCGTCGTCGAGGGTCACGAAGAATTCTTCGACATCCGACTGCCGACCCGCCCCCGCCGCAGCGCCGTCACCCGGACCGGCCTGCCCTGAATCACGCTCGTCCGCAACGATTCCGGGCTCGGGTGCGCGATTCACACGCGCGACGTTCACCACCCGTCCCGCCACCACATCGCCGCCGTACCCGCGCACCTCGGCTCGCCCGAGCTCGAGCAGCTCCAGCGGCGACATCCCCTCCCGCCCGAGCAGTCCGTGCACCCCCTGGGCAGGCGCGTTGCGCGGCGCCCCCGCGTCGATCACGGCCACCGAGCGCCGTGAACGCGCCAGCATCAGCGCCGCGTTCAGCCCGGCGGCTCCACCGCCGAGCACCACCACGTCGTACGAATCATCCAGCTGTGTCATCTCGACCTCCTTCGAGCGTCCACAGTGCATTCCAACGCCGAATACTGGCAACCTTCTTTGCCGATATGGCAAAGTGGGGAGCATGGAGGACCTCGATCAAACCCTCGACTCGGTCGGACCTCGGCTGCGTAACCTGCGCAAACAGCGCCAGACCACCCTCGCCGACCTGGCCCAGGAGACCGGCATCTCGGTGAGCACCCTGTCACGTCTGGAATCCGGCGACCGCAAACCCACCCTGGAGCTGCTGCTCCCCCTGGCCAAGGCATACGGCGTCACCCTCGACGAGCTCGTCGACGCCCCGCCCACCGGCGACCCGCGCATCCACCTGCGCCCGGTCACCCGCCACGGCATGACCATGCTCCCGCTCACCAAGCGCGCGGGCGGCATCCAGGCGTTCAAGATGATCATCGCCCCCGGCGCCCGCGATCGACCCCAGACTCCGCAGGTGCACGAGGGCTACGAGTGGCTGTACGTGCTCAACGGTCGCCTGCGGCTGATTCTCGGCGACAACGATCTGATCCTCACCCCCGGCGAAGCCGCGGAGTTCGACACCCATATCCCGCACTGGTTCGGCGCGGCCGACGAACAATCCGTCGAATTCATCAGCCTGTTCGGCAAGCAGGGCGAGCGCGCGCACCTGCGCGCCCGCCCCAAATCCGACTAGGGCAAGCCCGTCGGGGGCGAGCGCACTCACCTGTGCACTCGCCCCGACGGAAGACAGCGAGAATCAGCCGAGCGTGAAGCTCGCGCGTCCCGCGATGTGCTCCAATTCCTGATGCTGGGGCAGGGATTCGTCGGTGGTCACGATCCAGGCCTCCACCCGGCCCTTGCCGGGCGCGGTCCCGAACCCGACGATCACATTGCCCGGCGCGTGCAGGATCTGACCGTTCTCCACGGGGTGCGACTGGCCGTCGCTGTAGCCGGTATCGAGATTGCGGAAGCGTACGGCCACCTGGTAGCGCTGGCAGAAGTCTCCGGTCTGGGTGATCGCCACCCGCACACCGAAGGTGCCCGATTGCGGCTGCGGCACGGTCTGGGCGTTGATGATCGCCGCGCAGTTGGCGCCGGGAGTCCGGCTCAGCGTCGGCGTGAACACCGCGATCGGATCCGACGGCAGCGCGCCGGCGGGCGCACCGAGCCCGACGAGGACGGCGCCGGCGGAAACAACCACGGCCGAGAATTTGCGAATTGTGCTGTTCGTGAGAGTCATACCCACTTCGTCGTGCCGAACAGCCGCACCGTTAGCCACCGCAATGGTCTCGATTCAGCATCCGAATATGTTGTGCCACAACAGATTCAGGGCCACCGGAACTGTGGGCACGCAGCGGCGGAGGGCAGTGCAAGCCCCTCAGTTGTTCGCGACACTCCCGTCGGCGCGTTAACAGCGATCCGGAGGGATTCAGCCCTGGAGCGCGGCGATCAACGCCGGACTCAGCGCCAGCGCGGGCAGCGACTCCACCAGCAGATCGACCAGCGACTCGCGGCTGATCGGCTTGTCGATCATCCAGGTGAGGATGGTCTCCTCGACGAAGGCGATCCAGCCGCGAATGGCCAAGGTGAGCCGGGCCAGATCGGGATCCTCGGGCGGCAGCGGCAGTTCGCTCACGATGAGATCGGCGATGGCGCCGCGGGTTTCGTTGACGTAGTCGGCCATGTCGGGAGTGACACTGGCGGGCCCACGCAGCACCGAGCGATACGACGCGGAATGCTCGGTGGCGTAGTCGACGAATCGTTCGATCGAGTCGCGCAACATGTCGAACAGTGACAACTCGCGGTTGGGCATGATCGCGACGAAGAACTCGGTACTCACGTGCCGGGCGATCGCCTCGTGGAATTCCTGCTTCGAGGCGAAGTAGTGGAACAGCAAGCCCCGAGAGATGCCCGCCTGCTTGGCGATGTCGTCGACCGAGACGTCCTCGAGCGACCGGTCGACCAGCATTTCGGCGCCGAGGGTGATCAGCTGCAGCCGGCGCTCTTCGGGGCTGAGCCGCACACGCTTCGTCTCTCCCGCACTCCTGGTAGTCACACCCGCCATCCTAGCCACTACTGAACCCGGCTCAATAGCTGTTGACTCCGGCTCAATAAGACCGTATTCTGCAATACATGAGTCGTAAGGTTACAGACAACGTTGTCGAGCCCCGGGTCGCTGAAACCCGCCACGTGAAGACGATCATCGTCGGCAGCGGGTTCGCCGGCCTCGGCCTGGCCATCCGCCTGCGCCAAGAGGGTCGCGACGATTTCCTCGTGCTCGAGCGCGGCAGCGAAGTCGGCGGCACCTGGCGCGACAACACCTACCCGGGTGCCGCCTGCGACGTGCCTTCGCACCTGTACTCGTACTCGTTCGCCCCGAACCCGAACTGGACCCGCTCGTTCTCCAAGCAGGGTGAGATCCAGGCGTACATCAAGAGCGTCGCCGAGCGTTACAACGTGCTCGACCGCCATGTCTTCGACTGCGATGTGCAGAGCATCCGCTGGAACGAAGCGGCCGCGCAGTGGGAGATCAGCTCCAGCCAGGGCGAGTTCACCGCCGACACCGTGGTCTCCGCGGTCGGCGCGCTGTGTGAGCCCTCGCTACCCGACATCAAGGGCATCAACGACTTCGAGGGCGAGATCTTCCACTCCGCCCGCTGGAACCACGACGCCGACCTCACCGGCAAGCGCGTCGCGGTGATCGGCACCGGCGCCTCCTCGATCCAGATCGTGCCCGCCATCGCGAGCGAGGTCGCCACCCTCGATGTCTACCAGCGCACCGCCCCCTGGCTGCTGCCGCGCATGGACCGCCCGTATCTGCTGCCCGAGCGGCTGGCGTTCAAGCACATCCCCGCCGTCCAGCGCCTCTCGCGCGCGGCGATCTACGCGGCCCGCGAGACCCAGGTCGTCGGCCTGACCCGCTTCCCCGTGCTGATGAAGGCCTTCGAGGCCCTCTCGCGCGCCAAGCTACAGATCGAGATCCGCGATCCCGAACTGCGCAAGAAGGTCACCCCGAACTACCGGATCGGCTGCAAGCGCATGCTGATCTCCAACGAGTACTACCCGGCGCTGGATCGCGACAATGTCGACGTGATCACCGACGGCATCGCCGAGGTGAGGGCGGGCTCGATCGTCACCAAGGACGGCACCGAGCGCGAGATCGATGCGCTCATCGTGGCCACCGGTTTCCACGTCACCGACTCCCCGACCTACAACGCGATGGTCGGACGCGACGGGCGCACGCTGGCCGAGGTGTTCGACGACATCGGCCAGCAGGCCTACAAGGGCTCGGCCATCGCGAACTTCCCCAACATGTTCTTCCTGGTCGGCCCGAATGTCGGCCTCGGCCACACCTCGATGGTGTTCATGATCGAATCGCAGATCAACTACGTCAGCGACGCGCTGGCGACGATCGACTCCCAGGGTCTACGTACGGTCGAGGTTCGCGAAGACGTGCAGCAGGCCTACAACGCCGACCTGCAGGAAAAGTTGGGTAAGACTGTCTGGAACACTGGCGGGTGCGCCAGCTGGTACCTGGACAAGCACGGCAACAACACCACGTTGTGGCCGGACTTCACGTTCGAATTCCGTAGGCTCACACGGCATTTCGATGCCGCCGCCTACACTACGACAACCGCAGACGCCGACAGGGAAGTGGTGGCAGCACAGTGAGCAAAGATGCTTACTTCACGAACAAGGTATGCGTGATCACCGGAGCCGGCTCCGGCATCGGTCGCGCACTGGCCGAGAATCTGGCCGCGCGTGGCGCCAAACTCGCGCTGTCCGACATCGACGCCGAGGGCCTGGCCCAGACCGTCGCGTCCTGCGAGAAGCTGGGCGCGCAGGTGAAGTCAGACCGGCTCAACGTGGCCGAGCGCGAGGCGTTCCTGCTCTACGCCGATCAGGTGAAGGCGCACTTCGGCGTCGTGCACCAGATCTACAACAACGCGGGCATCGCCTACCACGGCGACGTGATCAAGACCGAGTTCAAAGACATCGAACGCATCATGGATGTGGACTTCTGGGGCGTCGTCAACGGCACCAAGGCGTTCCTGCCGATGCTGATCGAGTCCGGCGACGGCCACGTGATCAACGTGTCCAGCCTCTTCGGCCTGGTCGCCGTGCCCGGCCAGGCGGCCTACAACTCGGCCAAGTTCGCGGTGCGCGGCTTCACCGAGGCGCTGTTCCAGGAGATGAAGGTCGCCAAGGCGCCGGTCAAGGTCACCTGCGTGCACCCCGGTGGCATCAAGACCGCGGTCGCCCGCAACGCCACCTACGCCGAGGGCATGGACGGCGCCAACGCCGCCACCCTGTTCGACAAGTACCTGGCGATTCACACCCCGGAGATGGCCGCGCAGACCATCACCGAGGGCGTGCGCAAGGGGCAGGCCCGCGTGCTGATCGGCTGGGAGGCCAAGGTGCTCGACGTGAGCGTGCGCTTCCTCGCCTCCGGCTACAGCCGGATCTCGGCCGTGGTCAACGGCCGCTTCATGCCACACTGACGCTCCTCTGGACCCGAGGAAACTCCATGCGCGAGTTCAAGATTCCGCTGCCGATCGCCCGTGCGTTGCTCGACCCGGTGTTCCGGGTGACACTCAACGCACGGCTACCTGTCGCGGTACAGCGCGTTCTGCTCGACGCGGTCTCCCGGCTGCAGTTGGTGCCCGACGGTTCCGTCGTGCAGCACCTGCAGCTGGGTGGGCGCCCCGCCGAACGCGTGATCGCCGAAACCGCCATTCCGGGTTCGCGTACCCGGGCGGTCCCGCCCGAACGTGCCGCGGGCGCGATCTTGTACCTGCACGGCGGCGGCTACGTGGTCGGCTCGATCGCCACACACCGTTCGCTGGTGGCCGGTCTCGCGCGTGAGACCTCCTGCGCGGTGTATTCGCTGGACTACCGGCTGGCGCCGGAACACCCGTTCCCGGCCGGGCTCGACGACGCCGAGGCCGCGTTCCTCGACCTGGTCGGCAACGTCGGCTACCGGCCCGAGCAGATCTGTCTGGCGGGCGACTCGGCGGGCGGCGGCCTGGCGATGGCACTGGCCCAGCGGCTGATCGAGAAGCATCAGATGACCCCCGCCGCGCTCGGCCTCATCGCGCCCTGGGTGGACCCCACCGAGGTGCCGAGCAGGGATCGCGACCTGGTGATCAACCGAACGTGGTCACGAGCCTGTGCCGCCCACTACCTCGGCGACTCCGCCGCGACCGAAGCGGGTTACGCCCCGCTGTCGGGCAACCTGATCGGCCTGCCGCCCACCTACGTGCAGGTCGATGTGAGCGAACTCCTGCACGACCAGTGTCGCAAGCTCGTCTCAGCCCTGCGTGGAGCGGGCGTGCACGTCCGCTTCACCGAAACCCGCGGCCTCTGGCATGTCGCGCAACTGCAAGCCGCGCTGGTCACCGAGGCAGCGCTGGCTCTCAGCGAACTCGCGGAATTCCTGCGAGAAGCAATTCAGCCGGTATCGATAGACGATTTACGATAAAGCCTGGTGACGGGCAATTCGGGCGGCGATATCGCGACCCGCCCGAACGTGTCGTAGATTACTGGCGAGTAGAACCCACTGGAAGGGCACAGATGCGAGAGTTCGAAGTTCCGGCTTCCTACACCATCCCGGACGATGCGAACAATGCCGACAACGTCTTCCGCTTCGCGCAGGAGACGCCGAACACGGTCTTGTTCAACGTCCCGAACGGCAGCGGCGGCTGGAATGACGTCACGGCAGCACAGTTCGAGAAGGCCGTCCTCGGCGTGGCCAAGGGCCTGATCGCCGCCGGCATCGAGCTGGGCGACCGCGTCGCGATCATGGCAGCCACCCGCTACGAGTGGACGCTGCTGGACTTCGCGATCTGGGCCGCCGGCGGCGTGACCGTCGCGATCTACGACAGCTCGGCCGCCGAGCAGGCCAAGTGGATCCTGCAGGATTCCGAGACCAAGCTGCTGGTCGTCGAGAACGACAAGCACCGCGCCACGATCGACGAGATCGAAGCCGGTTCGCTGCCCGCGCTGGCCGAGACCCTGCAGATCGACAAGGGCGCGATCGATACCCTCGTCGAGCGTGGTGCCGGGCTCGACGACGCCGCCGTGCACGAGCGTCGCAAGCAGGTCGGCGCGGCCTCGCCCGCGACCCTGATCTACACCTCGGGCACCACCGGCCGCCCCAAGGGCGTTCAGCTGACCCACGCGAACCTGTGGGCGGAATCGCGTTCGGGTGGCATCGAGCTCAGCGCGTTCGTCTCCGAGGGCCAGAAGACCCTGCTGTTCCTGCCGCTGGCGCACGTGTTCGCCCGCGCTGTCGCGCTGATCGCCTTCGATTCCAAGGTGACCATCCGCCACAGCTCGGACTGGACCACTCTGGTCGAGCAGTTCGGCGACTTCAAGCCCGACTTCATCCTCTCGGTGCCGCGCGTGTTCGAGAAGGTGTTCAACTCCGCCAAGCAGAAGGCGCACGACGGCGGCAAGGGCAAGATCTTCGACGCCGCCGCGGAGACCGCCATCGCCTACAGCACGGCGCTCGAGACCAAGGGCGGCCCCGACCTGCTGCTCAAGGTCAAGCACTTCGTGTTCGACAAGCTGGTCTACAGCAAGCTGCGCGCGGCCCTCGGTGGCCAGTGCCTGGCCGCTGTCTCCGGTGGCGGCCCGCTGGGCGCGCGTCTGGGCCACTTCTTCCGCGGTGCAGGCGTGACGATCTACGAGGGCTACGGCCTGACCGAGACCACCGCCGCGTTCACCGTGAACACGCCCGCGTTCATCCGGGTCGGCTCGGTGGGTCGCCCGATCCAGGGCCACGCGGCCAAGATCGCCGAGGACGGCGAGCTGCTGCTCAAGGGCTCGGTCGTGTTCGACGGTTACTGGGGCAACGCCGAGGCCACCGAGGAGGCGTTCGAGGACGGCTGGTTCAAGACCGGCGACCTGGGCGCCATCGACGCCGACGGCTTCGTCACCATCACCGGCCGCAAGAAGGAAATCCTGGTCACCGCGGGCGGCAAGAACGTCTCCCCCGCGATCCTCGAGGACTCCCTGCGCGCGCACCCGCTGATCAGCCAGGTCATGGTCGTCGGTGACGGCCAGCCCTTCATCGGCGCGCTGATCACCCTCGACCCGGAAGCCCTGCCGGGCTGGAAGGATCGCAACGGCGTTGCCGCCGACACCGCGATCGAGACCCTGATCGAGAACCCGGCGCTGGTCGCCGAGGTGCAGGCCGCGATCGACGAGACCAACAAGAAGGTCTCCAAGGCCGAGGCGATCAAGAAGATCCGCATCCTCCCGGTCGACTGGACCCAGGAGGGTGGCGAGCTCACCCCGAAGATGTCGCTCAAGCGCGCCGTCGTCATGAAGCAGTACGCGGGCGAAGTAGACAAGATCTACTCCTGATCCCACACAGCCGAAAGGCCGGTTGCGTTCGCGCAACCGGCCTTTCGGCTGTTCAGAACCGTTGCGCCGCGAATTGTGCCGCGGTGATGGTCATTCCGTTGATGCTGTACAGGGTGTGCGAGACGTTGGGCTGGGCGAGTGGGGAACCGTCGCAGATGTTGTCCGAGGGGACACACAGCTCGATGGTCTTGTCCTTGTAGAGCGCGCCGACCGAGACCGCCGGTGCGTCCGCGTCGGCCATGAACCGATCCGACGGTTTGCCGAACAGTGCGACCGCCGCGACGTGCTCTGCCACCTCGGGCGCCATCGGCTGCGGCAGATACATCTCGTACTCCGGCAGCACACCCTCGGGCACACCGACACCGGTCGCGAAACCGGCCAGCGCCGCGCCTTGGGAATATCCGCCGAGGACGATGCGGGCGCCCGGGCAGTTCGCCGCGAGGTATTCGACCCGTCGCTGAGCATCACTGATCCCCTGCACGACGGTGCGCGCGAAGGCCAGCCGGTCGGTGAAGTCGCTGCTGGCCGGGTAGTCGACGCCGTACGAGCCGACCGAGCGTCCGCCCGCGTTCGCGCGCAGCGCTTCGACGAAGGAAATACCGGTCAGACCGAGTTCACCACCCTGCTCGGCGGTCCCGCGAGCGAACACCACCTCGACATCGGAACAGGGCTCGGCGGTAGCGGGATGGGTGGGCGATACCAGGGGAATCGCGGCTGCCAAGAAGACTGCAGACACGAATCGCGAGAAGGAACGTGCTGTCATGCCGCGCAGACTACCGACCGCGACCGTTCACCATCGCCTCGACTCGGCCGGATCGGCCGCCGGGTGAGCGACGGCCCCGACGTTCAGGCCACACTCAACGCCCTGGACCGCAGCACCCGCAGACCCGCGATGCCGATCGCCAGATCGGCCGCGATCTCGAACAGTGCGGCGAACCAGGAGAATCCGGTGACGCCGGAGGCGGCAGGCGCGTTGATGAAGCTGTCGCTGAGCGGACCGAACCAGTCCGGAAGCAGGTGCACGATCGTGAAACCGATCGCGCTCGCGAAGCCGATGAACACCGCGGCGCGGGGGGCCGCCGGGTGCCTGCGGAACACGAGGAACACCGTGAACAGGGCGAAGAGGATTTGCAGGGTGCCGAGGGCGTTCACCAGCGATGAGGTGGCGCCCATGCCCCGGCGTAAGTGGTCGGCGCCGTGGACCAGGAGGGCGACGGCGAAGACCGCCGTCGTGGCGCGCAGTATCGAGTCCGGTGCTGTCTCGGTCATCATGTCTCCTGCCGAGCGGGATCGTTTCTACTACGCAGTGTAGTTTTGATGGCCGATCCGCGGGAGGTGTTCGGCCGTCACAAATCGGTCACCGGGGCGATCCGGGCGCGACGTACGCTCTGTGCATGGCGTTCTTGCGGGCGATAGCCGGGATCGTGGCCGCTGCACTGGTACTCGGTGTGGCGGAGTTGGTCGCGGTGTTCACCGGGTCCGGGAGCGCACCCGCCTACGCACTCGGCGCGACGGTGGTCGACCACACCCCCGACGGGGTCAGGGAATGGGCGATCTCGACGTTCGGAACCAGCGACAAGGCCGTGCTGTTCGTGTGCATGGGCATTGTCGCGGTGGTGGTCGCGGGGATCGCGGGATATTTCGAGCGAGCGGCTCGCCCGATCGGATCGGTACTGTTCGCGATTTTCGGCGTGGTCGCCGCTGTCGTCGGCGCCGGGAGAGTCGGCGGGTTCGCCGGTGCGCTGCCCGCGCTGATCGGTACCGCCGCTGGAATTCTCGCGTTGCGAGGACTGACCCGGCGGATCGATGACGCATCCGATTCGCGGCGACCGGCGACGGAACCCGCTGCGCCACAACTCGGTGAGGCCACCACGGCGCCGGAGGTAGGCGGCGAGGACAGCCCGGTCCGCACCGGCGCGTCGATCGCAGGAGCCGGGCGGCGGCGCGTGCTCGGTGGCATCGCGGCGACCGGGGTGCTCGCCCTCGGAGCCGGCCTGGCGGGCCGGCTGCTCGGCGGCGCGCGCCATGATGTGACGGCCGAGCGCGAGACCGTCGAATTGCCCAGGGCGACAGCACCGTTGCCGGATCTCCCGCCGGATGCCGATCTCCGGGTACCCGGACTCACCTCGTACATCACCCCGAACAGCGACTTCTACCGGATCGACACCGCGCTGATCGTTCCCCAGGTGTCCACAGACTCCTGGTCCCTGCGCATCCACGGGATGGTCGACCAGGAAATCACTCTCACCTGGGACGACCTGCTTCGCCGCACTCCGGTGGAGCGCCTGGTCACCCTGGCATGTGTCTCCAACCCGATCAACGGCGACCTGATCGGCAACGCCCGCTGGCTCGGCTATCGCCTCGACGAACTCCTCGCCGAGGCACGACCGCACCCCGACGCCGACATGGTGCTGTCGCACAGCGAAGACGGCTGGACCGCGGGTTCACCCCTCTCGGTCCTCACGGACGGCCGCGACGCCCTCCTCGCCATCGGCATGAACGGCGAACCCCTCCCGGTCCGGCACGGCTACCCCGCTCGCCTGGTCGTCCCCGGCCTCTACGGGTACGTCTCCGCCACCAAATGGGTCACCGAACTCGAGGTCACCCGCTTCGACAGGGCCACCGCCTACTGGACCCGGCGCGGCTGGTCGGCGCAGGGCCCGATCAAAACCGGCACCCGCATCGACACCCCACGCGGGCGCGGGCGAATCCCGCAGGGCCGCACCGTGATCGCCGGTGTGGCCTGGGCCCAGCATCGCGGCGCCACCGGCGTCGAGGTGCAGGTCGACAACGGCGACTGGCGCCCCGCCCGCCTGTCCACCGAGGTCACCGTCGACACCTGGCGTCAGTGGACCTACGACTGGGAAGCCACCCCCGGCCAGCACACCCTGCGCGCCCGCACCACCGACGCCACAGGTCAGCCACAGACCGCCGTCGAACAAGACGTCGTCCCCGACGGCGCCACCGGCTACCCCACCCTCACCATCCAGGTGAACTGAAACCTGCCCGCCACGTTCACACGTGACGGGCAGGCGACTCGGCACTCGCGATCAGGCCGAAGCGTCGGCCTTCTCCCGCGTGGGAGCGTTTCCGGCGGACTTGCCGTGGCCGACGAACAAGGCCGAGGCGACGATGCCGATCACCAGGATGGCGGCGGGCAGGATCATCGACTGGGCCAGCGCGGTGCTGAATTCGTCGATGATCTGCGGCGGGAGTGGGCCGGTGGCCGCGCCCTCGCCGACCGGGCCGCCACCGCCGAGGCCGTTGGCGGTCAGACGGGCGGCGATCAGGGCGCTGATCGCGGCACTACCGAGAACCGAGCCGACCTGACGGGTGGTGTTGTACACACCGGCGCCCGCACCGGCCTGGGCGACCGGCAGATTGTGGGTGGCGGTCGAGGCGAGCGGTGCCCAGATGCAGGCGTTGGCCAGGCCCGCGACGGCGGCGGCGACGAGGAACCAGATGATCGACGAGTCCGGGCTCATGAGCGCGCCGAAGGACGCCACCGAACCGGCGAACAGCACGAATCCGATCGTCGGCAGCAGCCGCGGCGGCAGCTTGTCCGA
The DNA here is from genome assembly GCF_053590715.1 of Nocardia sp. NPDC003183. NCBI lineage: Bacteria > Bacillati > Actinomycetota > Actinomycetes > Mycobacteriales > Nocardiaceae > Nocardia > Nocardia sp. NPDC003183. The sequence continues at coordinate 189,250 of NZ_JBSFTG010000002.1, read as the reverse complement.
CACCTTGCCGATGAACGGCGCGGTGAAACCGGTGAGGATCGCCATCGGCGCGAAGACCAGCGCCGACATGGTCGGCGTCATCTCGCGCACCGCCTGCAGGTAGAAGTACGAGGGCACCATCATCGAGGTGATCGCGGCGCCCATCGCGGCGATCGCCAGGTTCGACAGCGCGAAATTGCGGTCCCGGAACAGGCTCAGCGGAACCAGCGGTTCGCCCTTGTTGCGGGCCTGGTTGATCACGAACACCACCAGCATCACCACGCCGAAGCCGATCAGCAGCCAGATCCGCAACGACCAGTCCTGCGCATTGCCCTCCTGGATACCGAAAACCAGGGCGAGCATGCCGACGCCGCTGAGAATCACACCGACGATGTCGAACTTGTGGTCGCTGGTCGGCAGCGCGGGCACCAGCCACACAGCCAGGCCGAACGCGATGATGCCGACCGGCACGTTGACGAAGAAGATCCATTCCCAGCCGAGGTTGTCGACCAGCACGCCGCCGAGGATGGGTCCGATCAGCGTCGCCAGCCCGGCGACGCCACCCCACAGGCCCATCGCGGCGCCGCGCTTGTCCGGGGCGAAGGTGCGGGTGATCACGGCCATCGTCTGCGGGGTCATCAGCGCGGCGCCGATACCCTGGGCGGCGCGGGCGGCGATCAGCATGCCGATGCTGCCGGACAGGCCGCACCAGAGCGAGGCGGCGGTGAAGATCGCGAGGCCGATCAGGTAGATGTTCTTCGGCCCGAACTTGTCACCGAGCCTGCCGGTGACCAGCAGCGGCACCGCGTAGGTGAGCAGGTAGGCGCTGGTGACCCAGATGACGTTGGAAATGTCGGTGCTGAGGTCGGTCATGATGGCCGGATTGGCGACCGCGACGATCGTCATGTCCAGCAGGATCATGAAGAACCCGACCACCAGCGCGAAGAGCGCTAGCCACGGATTACGTTGGGTGGTCATCGAATTCGTTCCAATCGAGGAGAAGGATTCAGCTTCGGGCGGCCCAGCGGGGCCGGGGCGCGGCGTCGGGGTGATCCCCGGTCGGCCATTCGTGGACGTGATCGTCGGTGATCCGTTCGCCGGTGTCGGGGTCGTACTGCTCCCACGGCACGGCACCGCTGCCGAGTTCGGCGGCGAAGCGTTCGATCCACGTGAGTTCGGCGTGGATGGTGGCGCGAATGTATTCCAGGACAAAGAAATACCGGCGCGGGATGGCTCGGCTGCGCGCCCAGTCGAGCAGCACGTCCGTGTCGGCCCGCGACTGAGTCAGGTACTCCACGCGCTCGTCGAGCAATGCGATGACCTGTTCTTGCGGAAGGGTGTGTGCTTCGGCCAACGCCACCCGGAAGATCGGATATTCCTGCACGGGTGTCCGCAGCAGCTCGGCGATCCGTCCCCGCAGGGCGGTCCGCCCGGAATCGGTGATCCGATAGGTGGTTCGCTCGGGCCTGTTCCCGGCCCGGCCGATCCCCTCCGCCGCCACCATCTCGTCGTCGGCCAGCCGGGCCACCACGTGATACAGCGACCCGGGCCGCACCTTGACCAGCAGGTCCTCCCGCCGAGCGATCAGCAGTTGATACATCTCGTACGGATGCATGGGGCGCTCGTCGAGCAACGCGAGCACCGCGATCGCCAACGGCGTCATCACATTCCGCCCGGGCTGCCCCACCCCGCCACCTCCACTCAGCTCTATGTTCCACCACCAAATATTCCAGTAGGAATATACGGAGCGGAACAAAGCTTGGCAAGGGCGCGACCCCCCGACGACGTCACACCGAACACCGCTGCCGGCCGCCATCCGGGTTCGCGGCCGCGAGTCCGTGCGCGGCGATACCACGGCGAGTACCGTGCGAGGCGAATCATGGAGGGGAGCAAGACAATGCAGCATCATCCTGGGAATTTCCGCGCCGTACGGGGGGTGGGTTCGGCCTTTGCGGTGATCGCGGTGATCGCGGTCGTCATCCAGTGGGCTGCCGTGGTTCTGCGGTGGATCGGCTACCGAACAGTCGCGGCACGCTATGAGGGCGAGATCAGTAGCTCCGACTACAAGTGGGCGCGCGACACCCTGTTCCCGATCGAGGTCGGCCTGTGGCTGATGTCGTTTCTGGCGATGCTGGTCGCCTGGATCATCGTGACCGTGTGGTTGTCACGGGCGCGTGCCAACGCCGACACGTTCACCGACGCCACGCACCGCCTCTCGCCGCCGTGGGCGTTCTGGGGTTGGGTGGTTCCGGTCGTTTCGCTGTGGTTCCCCGCCGTGTTCGTCGACGATCTCGACAAGGTTTTTGCACCGCGACGCCGCAGCAGGGGATTGATCGCGAGTTGGTGGATCACCTGGGTTCTCGCCTGGATCACCTTTTGGGCAGGCATCGTCTCGCTGCGTATGCCCGATGACCACGACACCATCCAGACCATGCGCGACCACGAAGTCGACGGCCTGTTGATCTTCAGCGCGAGCCGGTCGGCTTCGGCGCTGTTGTTCACAGCCGCCGCGGGGTGCCTGATCGTGGCCATCGTGCGAATCGGCCGGGCCCAAGCCGCGTGGTCCGACGCTGCTTCCTGACCGCCCGTTCTGTGCGACCGTGCGCTACAGGCCGTGGGCGTCCAGCCAGGATCTGGCCGCGTCGGCGGGGCTGGTGCCGGATTCGATCTGGTTGATCGACTCGGTCAGACCCTCGGTGGTCAGCTCGCCCGCAACGTAGTTGAGCTTCTTCAGCTGTTGGCGGTCGAAGATGCCGCTGCGGTAGAGGGCGACGATGCTCTGGGAGCGGGCGGCGCCCTCGGGCGCTGCGCCCGGCGCGCGCAGGCGCAGGTCTGTGCCGTCCGCGGCGTCGGAGACCGAAATGCCCTGGGGCAGAGCCGAGTTGACCGCGGCGACCACCTCGTCGGGCGTGCGGGCGGGCGAGGCGGGGTTCCAGCGGTCCACGAGGGCGCCGTTGCGGGCGGGGAGGACCGCGATGCGGCCCGCGTCGAGATCGGCGAGGGGGGTGGCCGATCCGGTCGAGACGGTCGAGTCGGCGCCCGCACGGTCCAGTGCTTGGGAATAGATCTCGGCGAGCAGAACCGATTCCGTCGTCGAATTCCCACCCACGACGACCACCGGGGCGGCGTCGTCGGAGGCGCAGGAAATGGTGGTGAAAGCGCAGGCCGCGGCCAGGATCGCGGCGGCGGTTCGACGCACGGCGACCGAGTACATGCGGCGACACCAACTTTCCGTATTTGCCGTCAACCCGCGCAATTCGGCCCGACGGCGGGCAGTATGAACTACCAGAATGTACCTGTGGCCCCCGGGTCGCACGCACAGCGCACTGCCCGCCTTTGCCGGAAGGACACCAGTGAAAACCGACTTCGCCTCCTCATCGCCAGGACAACGTCGACCGGCACGCCGCCTCGTGATGCGGGCGGGCCGGGTACTGGTTGCCGCGGTGGCGCTGGCCGCCGCCATGATCGCCTCCGCCTGCGGCAACAACGATCCCCTTGCCGCCAAGGGTGATTGCACCAGCGACGCGCTGATCATCGGGTCGGCCAACTTCCCCGAGTCCGAGACCGTCGCCAACATCTACACCGAGGTGCTGCGGATCAACGGCTTCAAGGTCGACACCAAGTTCGACATCGGCTCGCGCGAGGCCTACATCCCCGCACTGCGCCAGTGCGCGATCTCGCTCATCCCCGAGTACACCGGCAACCTGCTGCAATACCTCGACAAAGACGCCACGGCCACCGCCGCGCCCGAGGTGAACGCCGCGCTCACCACAGCACTCGGCGACGACCTCGCCATCGCGACCCCCGCCCCCGGCGAGGACTCGGACGCGGTGGTCGTCACCCGCGCCACGGCCGACAAGTGGAACTTGAAGTCCATCGCCGACCTCGCGCCGCACTCGGCCGAGGTGAAGTTCGGCGGGATGGCCGAATTCGCCCAGCGCCCGGGCGGACTGCCGGGCTTGAAGAAGAACTACGGCCTCGATATCACCGACGCCAATTTCGTGCCGATCGCCGACGGCGGCGGCCCCGCGACCGTGCGCGCACTGGTGGACGGCCAGGTCACCGCGGCCGACATCTTCACCACGTCGCCGGCGATCGCGCAGAACGACCTGGTCGTGCTGGCCGATCCGAAGCACAATTTCGCCGCGCAGAACGTGGTCCCGCTGTTCAACGCCGCGAAGAAGTCCGACAAGGCCGTCGCCGTGCTCGACGCGGTCTCGGCCAAGCTCACCACCACCGAACTGATCTCGCTGAACACGGCCGTCTCCGGCGACAGCAAGATCGAACCGAAGGCCGCCGCGCTCGCCTGGATCACCGCCCAGGGGCTGAACTCCCCCATCGGCTAGGCGAACCCGCGCCTCGAGGAGAATCGCATTGTCCGACATCGAATTCCGCGGTATCGACAAGACCTATCCGAACGGCACACACGCGGTCCGCGATCTGAACCTGCACATCGACTCGGGATCGTTCACCGTGTTCGTCGGTCCGTCCGGCTGCGGCAAGACCACCTCGATGCGCATGATCAATCGAATGGTCGACCCCAGCGCGGGCACCGTCACCGTCGACGGACGCGACATCGCGACGATCGATCCGGTGAAACTGCGCCTCGGTGTCGGCTATGTGATCCAGAGCGGCGGGCTGCTGCCCAACCGCCGGGTGATCGACAACGTGGCGACCGTGCCGATGCTGCTCGGACAGTCACGCAAGGCCGCCCGCGCGGCCGCACTGGAGGTGATGGACCGGGTCGGGCTGGATCGTGATCTGGCGCAGCGGTATCCGGCGCAACTGTCCGGCGGCCAGCAGCAGCGGGTCGGGGTGGCGCGAGCGCTGGCCGCCGACCCGCCGGTGCTGTTGATGGACGAGCCGTTCAGCGCGGTCGACCCGGTGGTGCGCGCGGAACTGCAATCGGAGATGCGGCGGCTGCAGTCCGAATTGCACAAGACGATCGTGTTCGTCACCCACGACATCGACGAGGCGATCACGCTCGGCGACAAGATCGCGGTGTTCGGGCTCGGCGGGGTTCTCCAGCAGTACGACACGCCGGAACATGTCCTGGCCCAGCCCGCCACGGATTTCGTCGCCGGGTTCGTCGGCAGGGACCGCGGGTATCGCGGACTGTCGTTCCGTAGCGCCGAAGCTGTTGCGCTGGCGCCGATTCGGATGATCGAGCCGGACGGCATCGCCGGATTACGGCTCACCCAGGGCGAATGGGCACTCGTCGTCGACGAGCTCGGCAAGCCGGGCGGCTGGATCGACGTCACCGGCGTCGAGCGGGTGCGGGCCGGAAAACCGCTGGACTCCAGTGTTTCCGCGGGCGGCTCGCTGTTCACCCCGACCGGCGACCTCCGGCAAGCCCTGGACGCGGCGATCTCCTCGCCCTCGGGAATCGGCGTCGCCGTCGACGAGGCGGGCGCCGTGCGCGGCGGGCTGCTCGCCACCGATGTGCTGACCCAACTCGCCGAACAGCGAGTAGCCGAAGACTCCCGACGCAATCAGGAGTTCTTCACCCAGGGCACCTCGTGAGATACCTGATCGACAACTTCGCCGACATCATGGCGATCACCCGCACCCACCTGGTGCTGGCACTTGTCCCCTTACTGCTCGGCCTGGTGATCGCGGTCCCGGTCGGCGCACTGGTGCACGGAAACCGCTGGGCCCGGCGGATCACCACCACGACGTCGAGCCTGGCCTACACCATCCCGTCGCTCGCGCTGTTCGTGATCATTCCGCCACTGGTCGGCATCTCGATGATCGACCCGCTCAATGTGATCATCGCGCTCACCGTGTATTCGACCGCGCTGCTGCTGATCGCGGTGCCGATGGCACTGGATACGGTACCCGACAGCGTGATCGATGCCGCCGACGCGATCGGGTTCGGCCGGATGCGGCGCACCGTCACCGTCGACATGCCGTTGGCGCTACCGGTTTTCACCGCTTCTCTGCGCGTCGTGGTGGTCACCAATATCGCCATGGTGTCGGTCGGCGCGCTGATCGGAGTCGGCGGGCTCGGGAAGCTGTTCACCCAGGGCTACCAGCGCGATTACCCCGACCAGATCGTCGCGGGCATCATCGTGACCCTGGTGCTCGCGCTGATCTTCGATCGGCTGGTGTTCCTGCTCGGCACCCTCGCAACCCCGTGGACCAGGGCAGACGCGCGCGTGAGCGGGGCCCGCTCGTGAACCTCTTCGTCGAAGCCTGGAACTATCTGAGCGACAGCGCGAACTGGGGCGGACCCACCGGCATCGAACATCGCCTGCTGCAACACCTGTGGTACAGCTTCCTCGCGGTGGCGCTGTCGGCGGTGATCGCGGTGCCGCTCGGGTCGATGATCGGGCACACGCGTCGCGGCAGTGCCGTGATGGTCGGCTTCGCCAATGCCATGCGGGCGCTGCCGACACTGGGTCTGCTCACCTTCCTGGTGCTCGGACTCGGGCTCGGGCTGATCCCGCCGCTGCTGGCGCTGATCACCGTCGGCATCCCACCGCTGCTGGCGGGGGCCTACGCGGGAATCGCGAATGTGCCCGCCGATGTGGTCGACGCCTCGCGGGCGATGGGGATGACCGAACGCCAGATCCTGTTCCGGGTCGAGGTGCCCAACGCGATGCCGGTACTGCTCGGCGGGTTGCGCAGCGCCACGCTGCAAGTCGTCGCCACGGCGACCATCGCGGCCTATGTCAACCTGGGCGGGCTCGGCCGCTACATCTTCGACGGCATCGGGCTCTACCGATACGACCTCGTCTTGGTCGGCGCGCTGCTGGTCGCGGTGCTGGCGCTGGTGCTCGACGGGCTGCTCGCGGTGGCGGTATGGGTGAGCACCCCGGGCACCGGCAGGCTCACCCGCGCGGGGACCGACCCCCGGATCTCAGTCGTCGCCGAGTAGCGCCCGCAGGTGCGGGTCGTCGGCCAGCACCTGCTGCATCCTGGCACGTTCCCGGGCACGCTGAGCGTTGGCGTGAATCCACTCCTGCGCCGCCTGCACCAGCGCCACATTCACCGAAACGCCCGCGGCCGCCGCGGCCTCCGCGAGCTGTTCGGCGACGTCATCGGGAAGCTGCACGGTGATGGTGGTCATCGTTCGATGATCCCAGATGACGCGACAGCGCCCCCGTTCCGTGGGAACGGGGGCGCTGTCCGGGAGAAACTAGGCGACGCCCTCGGCGCGCGCTGCTTCGGCGACGGCCTCGGCCACTGCCGGAGCCACGCGCGGATCGAGCGGGCTCGGGATGATCTTGTCCACAGCCAGCTCGTCGGCGACGACGCCGAAGATGGCGTTCGCGGCGGCGACCTTCATGCCCTCGGTGATCCGGCGGGCACCGGCGTCGAGCGCACCCTTGAACACGCCGGGGAAGGCGAGCACATTGTTGATCTGGTTCGGGAAGTCGCTGCGGCCCGTCGCCACGATCGCCACGTACTTGGCGGCCACGTCGGGGTGGATCTCCGGGTCCGGGTTGGACATGGCGAACACGATCGCCTCGGGCGCCATCGAGGCGATGAGCTCCTCGGGGATCGTGCCCGCGGACAAACCGAGGAACACATCGGCGCCGGCGAGCGCCTCGGCCGGACCACCGGTCAGGCCACGCGGGTTGGAGCGGGCGGCCAGGTCGGCCTTCACACCGTTGAGGCCGTCGCGACCGGCGCTGACGATGCCCTTCGAGTCGAGCACGACCACATCGGGGACGCCGGCGGCGATCAGGATGTTCGCGCACGCCACACCGGCCGCGCCGGCGCCGGAGACGACAACCTTCAGCCCGGACATGTCACGGCCCTGCACCGCGGCCGCGCCCTTGAGGGCGGCCAGCACCACGATGGCGGTGCCGTGCTGGTCGTCGTGCATGACCGGGCAGTCCAGCGCCTCGATCACGCGGCGCTCGATCTCGAAGCAGCGCGGGGCGGAGATGTCTTCCAGGTTCACCGCGCCGAAGCTCGGACGCAGGTGGATCAGCGTCTGGACGATCTCGTCGGGATCGGTGGTGTCGAGCACCAGCGGGATCGAGTTCAGGCCGGCGAACTTCTTGAACAGCGCCGCCTTGCCCTCCATCACGGGCAGCGAGGCCCGCGGGCCGATGTCGCCGAGGCCGAGCACGGCGGTGCCGTCGCTGACCACGACCACGAGCCGGTCGGTCCAGGTGTAGGTCTTGGTGAGCGCGGCGTCCTCGGCGATCGCCCGGCTGACCTGGGCGACACCGGGGGTGTAGGCGATGGACAGGTCGCGCTGGGTCTCGAGGGGGGCGCTGAGCTCGACAGACAGCTTTCCACCGAGGTGACCCGCGAAGATCTCCTCCTGGGTGATCGCAGCGAGGCTCGCTGCGTCATCGGCCTTGGGCGCCGCGGTGGCATTCGGTGCGTCAGTCACAGGTGACACGATTTCACTCCTGCTCGAGTCGGGCTCAACCGGGGGACGGTTACCGCCGGGTATATCGGAACTACGATTTTCTGGGACGCCGGATCGCTACGACACTGATGCGCTACGACGCTCATCGGGTGCGCGTCCGCACGCGTTTCACGGTGGCAACCGGTACACGTGGCGCGGCACTGATCCGCCGAGCGGAACCGGACGGGTGTGTCCGGGCGAGCAAAACGGGTCGACCAACGCTGCGACGGTGCGTCGCACGGCGGAAGGTCACCGATGTTTCCCCGAACCCGGCGGTGGCAAGGGAAGGGAATCCGCAACATTCTGCCAGCACGATGCGTCGATTGCCAAACCGCGTCATGTGTCGAGCGTAGCCGTGTCGAATTGCCGTGGCGTAAGCGAAAACTCGCAGCGCAGCGGGAACATCCGGTGAACTTTCACACCGTGGCGGGGGTGGCCGCGGTGAGCTCGCCACCGAGTGGCTCCGGCCATTCCTCCCGGCGCACCCACACGTCGTCGAGCCCGCCGCAGCGCAGCCGGACCAGCCAGTCCGAGTGCGCGGCGGGATGGTCGATGCGGCGGTGGATACCGCGGCTCTCGGTGCGCACGAGCGCGCTGTAGCCCGCCCACCGGGCGACGGCGAGCAGCGCAGCCGCCTGGCGAGCCCGCAGCTGCCCCACCCCGAGGCCACCCAGGTCGAACTGGGCGCCGGGCCACATCGCGTCCAGTTCGGCGATGCTGTCGCCGAGGCTGCCCGCGCTGCGCCGGTAGCTGCGGCGCAGCGGCAGCGTGTGCTCCTGCACCAGGCCGATCACCGACCGCGGGTCGATGTGGGCGTGCGGCCCGAGGCCCGCGCCCGGCACCGGACTCGCACTGCTCGCCCTTTCGTTGGCGACCGCGAACGCGGCGGCGCCCTGCCCCGCCCAGGTGCCCGAGGCCAGCGCCCAGGCCCCGTTGAGGCCGCCGCGGGCGCCGGCCGCTCCGGTGACGATCTGCCGGCCGGTCACATCGCCGGCACCGAACAGGCCGCGGATCGTCGTCGAGCAATCGGTATCGGCGAGGGCCAGCCCGCCGGCGCCACGGATCGTTCCCGCCAGTACCGCCCGCACGGGCACCCGGCCCGCGGCGTCGACCGCGCCGTGCCTGCTCAGCCAGTGCCGGACGGTGTCGGGCACCTCGCTCAACGCCGCGAAGACCCGCCGGCCGTCCGCGATGGCGGTGAGCGCCGCCGGGTACCGGTCGGGCAGTTCGGCGCCCGCTTCGTCGTAGAGGGCAGCGAAATGCACCGACAGCCCGGGCGCGACCGCCGGATGCGGATGGACTCGCGACAGCACCGGCGCCAGTCCGTAGGCACTGGAGAATTCCATCCCGCACAGTTCGGCGCCTGCCTCGGCCGCCATCAGCAGGCCCTCGCCGGTACTCACCTCGGTGCCCGCACCGCCGGACAGGAACGCGCAACCACCGGTGGCGACCACGACCGCGCCTGCCCGGATGACCCACGGCCGAAACTTGTTGTGGCGCTGGACCCCCGCCGCACCGACCACGGTGCCCGCCGGGTCGACCAGCAATTGCAGCGCCGGATGATGATCGAGGATGCGCACGCCCGCCTCCAGCGCGCCGCGCCGGAGCCGGCGCAGGTAGCTCGCGCCGTCGAAGTGCGCGTGGGCCGGGTCGCCGCTCGGATCGGGCACGCGATGGCGGGTGCCCGACCAGGTCTGCAATCGCCGGTGGGTCTCGTCGACCACGCGGTGCAGCCAGGCCCGATCCCCGAGCCCGCCGCCGGAGACGAACATCTCCTCGACCGCCTCCGCGCGGCCCGGACCGGGCGGAATATCCCAGAGCACGGTCGTGCCGTACACGGTGGGACCGCTGGAACCGCAGCGACTCTTGTCGACCAGCACCACCCGCGCGCCCGTCGCCGCGGCCGAGACAGCAGCCCAGAGCCCGGCGGGTCCACCGCCGAGGATCAAGACATCCGTTTCGATGCTGGTCACAAAGAGAAATATTCGGGCACAGTTCACCCGTCCGCAACCATTACGCGGCCGTCAACCCCACCATTGTGTCCAAAGCAATACACCGGCCGTGACCAAGACCGCCGCGGACCCGAACAGCGTGGCCACGCCGCGGCGCCGATCGGCGAAGACCTGCGCGACGACCACCACGACCGCGGCCACGAAATGCCACGCCAGCGATTCCGCGCCCGGCCCGGGAAAATCGCGGCGCGAGCCGATCACCGCCGCGCCGACGACCACGCACAAGAGCACGAGTACCCCACCCGCGACAACGCCGCTGACCGCACGCAACAGCGTCACGGGGCGATCACCGGCGTCCCGCTCGCCTTGTCGATGAGTGCTTCGTACTGATCGGGATCGGTGCCACACGCGCCGATCTCGATGGTCTTGTTGCTGCCGTGATAGTCCGACGAGCCGGTGCGCACCAGGCCCAGTTCTCGCGAAAGCCCGGTCAGTACAAGACGATCGGCTTCGCTGTGATCCGGGTGGTCGATCTCGAGCCCACCGAGGCCGAGCCCGGCCAGCTCCCTGATGTCGTCGAGCGCCAGCAGCCTGCCCCGCTTGCGTGCGCGAGCATGGGCGATCACGCTGACTCCGCCCGCGGCCGCGATCAGCCGCACGGCCCTCGGCAGCGGGGTGTCGGCCTTCTCGGCGTAGTACGGCCCGTGCGGCGCGAGCAGATCGACGAACGCGGCATTCACGCTCTCGACCACGCCCGCCGCGACCAGTGCCTGCGCCAGATGCGGCCTGCCCACCGCCGGACCCGCGGTCGCCATCACATCGACGGGATCGATCGGTAGTCCGTCGGCTGCCATCTTCTCGGCCATCGCCCGCACTCTGGCCACCCGCTCGCCGCGCAACCGCTCGCGCTCTTCGGCGAAACCGCGGTCGGTGGGGTCGAACAGATACGCCAGCAGGTGCACCGGCACGGGGTAGCCGTCCTCCCCCATGCCCGTGCACGACATCTCCATGCCACGCACCAGGGTGAGTCCCGAGGGGCGGGCAGCCTCGGCCTCCGCCCAGCCACCGGTGGTGTCGTGGTCGGTGATCGCGACGACGTCGAGGCCGGCCGCCGCGGCATGCCGCACCAGTTCGGCGGGGGTGTCGGTGCCGTCGGAGGCGGTGGAATGGGTATGCAGGTCGATGCGCACACCTCAGTCTTACAGTGCGGTGTCGGGTCCCGCGCGTTCCCGGGTGCGCGAGGACGGTGCCCGTAGGATCCACTCGGTGCCCTCATTTCCGCCGATGCCGTCGTTCCACGGGCCCCATCGCGCGACGAAAACTCCGCGACCGCAGGTCCCCGTACCGACGGCACGAGCGATCGTCGACTGCGGGGTCTACGTCGACGGCGAGCGGCAGCCGGGACATTTCACACCGCAACAGGCGCTGACCGCGGCGGAGAAGACCGATGCGGGATTCGTCTGGATCGGCCTGCACGACCCGGACGAGCGGCAGATGAACGACATCGCCTCGATCTTCGACCTGCACCCACTGGCGGTGGAGGACGCGGTGCAGGGCAGGCAACGCCCCAAGCTCGAGCGCTACGGCGACACCCTGTTCCTGGTGATGAGCACGGTCTGTTACGTCGAACACGACATCGACTCGACCAGCGAGATCGTGGAGACCGGCGACATCATGGTCTTCACCGGGCCGCGCTTCGCCGTCACGGTGCGCCACGGCGAGCACACCCACCTGTCCACTGTGCGCCACGAGCTCGAAAAGCAGCCCGAGCAGCTGAAATACGGGCCGACCGCAGTGTTGCACGCCGTCGCCGACCACATCGTCGACACCTACGTCGATGTCACCGAGTCCGTCGGCGTCGACATCGACGAAATGGAAGAGGCGGTGTTCACGCCCGCCTCGAAGATCGGCATCGGCTCGATCTACCAGCTCAAACGCGAAGTGGTGGAATTGCGAAGGGCGGTCGCGCCGCTGGCGGTTCCGCTGGAGCGGCTGGTGAACAACACCGACTTACCGGTGCCGACCGAGATCCGGCGCTATCTGCGCGACGTGGCCGATCACCAGGCCAGCGTCTCCGATCACATCAGCTACTTCGACGAGGCGCTCAGCGGGTTGGTCAATGCCGCGCTGGCCAAGATCAGCGTTCAGCAGAACACCGACATGCGCAAGATCTCGGCCTATGCCGCGATGGCGGCGGTACCGACAATGATCGCGGGCGTTTACGGCATGAACTTCGACCACATGTGGGAGCTGCACCAGGTGTGGGGCTATCCCGTGGTGCTGATCGTGATGGCGGTGCTGTGCGCGGTGCTGTTCCGCAGCTTCCGCCGCAACGGCTGGCTCTAGAGGTTCACCGCACCGCGCTCGGGATCACGCACGTCGATCCCGGCTTCGGCCCAGGCGTCGCGCAATGCCTGGGCGCCACGCACGCGCACCCAGGCGGCCTCGGTCGCGGTCACCGGGGTGACGCTGAGGTAGCGCACCGGGTCGGCCGGGTCCGGCAGCGCGATCGCGGGAATATCGCTCTCGCCGAGCACGACCGCGGTGAACTTCGCGTTGCGCCACAGCGGTTCTCCGAGATCGAGTAGCGCGTCGGCCTGCAGCACAACGCCTTCCACCGCGGGCGAGGCGACCAGCACACCGAGGGATTTGGCCACCCCGACCTGCGGGTCGGCGCTCATCAGCAGCGTCAGGACCAGTTCCGCGCGCGGTCCGCGCACCGGGTCGGCCAGCAGATCGGTCGGATCACCCATCGGATGACGGGAACCGCCCAGCGTCGCGTAGTGGACCGCGCCGTCGCCCGGAATACGCAGGATCTCGACGGGTTCCAGCCCGAGGAAGGTCAGCGACGCCGAATCGACCTGTGCGCGTTCGACATCGAAGTGGTCCAGCACCGCGGCGCGGACCGTGTTCTCCACATCCATCGCGCTACAGGGCCAATCGGGCGAGCATGTCGCGGGCTTGTTCGGCGGACTTCGGATCGCACAGCACGTCGTAACGGCCCGCGACCAGCTGCATGGTCGAGGCGAAGTCGCGCTGACCCTTGGTGGCCGCGTACGGGATCGACGTGGTGATGACGCCGAAGACGATGCCGCCGAGCAGACCGACGACGAGCGGGCCGAGCGCACCGCCGGTGGTGGTGAACAGGCTCAGCAACAGACCGAGGAACAGGCCGAGCCAGGCACCCGACACCACGCCGCCGCCGATGACCTTGCCCCACGTGAGCCGGTACAGCACCCGTTCCACCTGCATCAGATCGACACCGACGATGGTCACGTCCTGCACCGGGAACTGCCCGTCGGCCAGGTAGTCGACCGCACGCTGCGCCTCGGCGTAGGTCGGATACGAGCCGACCGGCCAGCCCGACGGCGGCGTCGGCAACGCCTGCCGCCCGCGATTCGAGTTGCCCAAGGGATTCGTCATAGTCCTATTCTGCTATTCGTCGACCGACTGTGCCGCAGTGAAACGCGCCATTCCACCCCCGCGGGATCAAGCGCCGGTTCTCGCCATCCCCGCGGCGCGCCCCTTGTCGGCGACAACCTGTGCCATCTTGGCGCTCGCTTCGTCGATCATCTCATCCCCCAACATGACAGCGCCACGCGCGCCACCGGCCTCGGAGGTGTGGAAGGCGTAGGTCTCCAAGATCAACTCGGCGCGGTCGTAGTCGGCCTGACGTGGACTGAAGATCTCGTTGGCCGCGTCCACCTGGCCGGGATGCAGTACCCACTTGCCGTCGAAACCCAGCGCGGCCGTGCGAGCAGCGGCCCGGCGGAAGCCGTCGACATCGCGAATCTGCAGGTAGGGACCGTCGATCGCCTGCAGCCCGTGCGCGCGGGCGGCGAGCAGGATCGTCATCAGGATGTGGTGGTAGGCGTCGCCGACGTCGTAGCCTTCCGGCTGCTCGCCCACCACCAACGTGCGCATATTGATACTGGCCATGAAATCGGCGGGCCCGAACACCAGCGTCTGCACGCGCGGGCTCGCGGTGGCGATGGCATCGATATTGCGCAGTCCGAGCGCGTTCTCGATCTGCGGTTCGATGCCGATCCGGCCGACCTCGAGGCCGCTGGCCTTCTCCACCTGGGTGAGCAGCAGATCGAGCGCCTGCACCTGACCCGCGTCGGTGACCTTGGGCAACAGGATCGCGTCGAGCCAGCTGCCCGCGCCCTCGACCACGCTGATCACATCGGCGAAGGTCCATTCGGTGGACCAGTCGTTGACCCGCACCACCCGCAACTGCGAACCCCAGCCCGGTTCGTTCAGGGCCGCGACGATATTCGCCCGCGCGGCCGCCTTGGCGCCGGGGGCGACCGCGTCCTCCAGATCGAGGAACACCTCGTCGACCGGCAGCGTCTTCGCCTTCGCGATCATTTTCGGGTTGCTACCCGGCACTGCGAGCACCGAACGACGTGGCTTCATGAGGAGTGCCTCCTGACTGGTGCGGCCGTCCCCGACCGATAGCCTGATGGTCATGGCAACCACCAGGGTGTATGTCGCCCGGCTCGCCGGCCTGACGGTGCTGGGTCCGGACGGGGAGTCTATCGGCCGGGTCCGCGATGTGGTCGTCGCCGTCCGGCACGGACGCCAGCCGCCGCGTGTGCACGGACTCGTCGTCGAATTGCTCACCCGGCGACGCATTTTCGTGCCGATGCTGCGGGTCACCGCGATCGAACCCGGCATGGTCACCCTCAATACCGGGACCGTCAGCCTGCGCCGCTTCGCCCAGCGCCCCGGCGAACGCCTGGCCATGGCCCAGATCCTCGATTCGCCGGTACGCGTGAACGACCCGGATCTGCCGGACCTGGCCGATATCGACGTGCTCGTCGCCGACCTCGGGATCGAGCAGACCAGGACAAGGGATTGGATCGTCAGCCGGGTCGCGGTACGCGGGCATCGGCGGATCGGGCGCAGGCGCTCGGTGCACGTGGTCGAGTGGTCGCAGGTCGACGGGCTCACCCCGGCCGAGGTGGACCGGCCCGGCCAGGACGTGACCACCCTGCTCACCCAGTTCGAGGGGCTGCGCGCGGCCGACGTCGCGCACCGGTTGCGTGAGCTGCCGGAGAAACGTCGCATCGAGGTGGCGATCGCTCTCGACGACGAACGCCTCGCCGACGTGGTCCAGGAACTGCCCGACGACGACCAGGTCGACCTGCTCGGCCATCTCGAGGTGCGCCGCGCCGCCGACGTGCTCGAGGCGATGGACCCCGACGACGCCGCCGACCTGCTCGGCGAACTGCCCGAAAGCGAAGCCGAATCGCTGCTGGCCCTGATGGATCCCGAGGAATCCGAACCGGTGCGCCGGCTGCTCGCGCACTCCCCCGACACGGCGGGCGGTCTGATGACGCCGAAACCGGTCGTCCTCGGGCCCGCGACGACCGTCGCCGAAGCGCTGGCCCGGGTCCGCGACCCCGACCTCACGCCCGCGCTGGCCTCGATGGCCTTCGTCGTGCGACCACCCACGGCTACGCCGACCGGCCGCTACCTGGGCTGTGTGCACATTCAGCAGCTGCTGCGGGAACCGCCCGCGCACCTGGTGGGCGGGATCGTCGACAGTGACCTGGCGCCGCTGTCACCCGACCTGCCGCTCTCGGCGGTGACCCGCTATTTCGCCACCTACAACCTGGTATGCGGGCCGGTGGTCGACGCGGAGAACCATCTGCTCGGCGCGGTGACCGTCGACGACGTCCTCGATCATCTGCTGCCCGAGGATTGGCGCGAAGAAGAGCCTCCGGCGCTGCAGCAGGTCGAGGCGAGCGGGAGCACGGCATGAGTGAGAAGAATCCGGCGCGGCAACGCTTGGAGACGCCGGTCGGGTCGCGCTTCCGCTTCGACTGGGATTCGGACGCGTTCGCGCAGGCCAGTGAGCGCGTCGCCCGGTTCCTCGGCACCGGGCGCTATCTCGCGATCCAGACGGTGATCGTGATCGTGTGGATCCTGCTCAATGTGTTCGCGGTGGCGCTGCGCTGGGATCCGTACCCGTTCATCCTGCTCAACCTGGCCTTCTCCACCCAGGCCGCCTATGCGGCGCCGCTGATCCTGCTGGCGCAGAACCGGCAGGACAACAGGGACAAGGTCTCGCTCGAAGAGGACCGGACCCGGGCCGCGCAGACCAAGGCCGATACCGAGTTCCTCGCCCGCGAACTCGCCTCGCTGCGGCTGGCGGTGGGCGAGGTCGCCACCCGCGACTACCTGCGGCGTGAACTGGAGGAGATCAAGGACGTGCTCGACCGCATCGATGCGGTCACCACGCCCGACGGCGCGCCGAAGCCGGACAAAAAGCGAAAAGCGGTCCGCAAGAAAACCTCCGGTCAAACGGCCTCTTCCGCCCCGATTTCGCCTGGTGCTCCAGATGTATGACCGGAAATGCTCAACAACTTCCTGACCGGTAGGTAACCTGGATCACGTTGTTCCGGGTGGGCCGGAGGGGGACTCTGCGGCCTGCCGCTTTTCGACGAAAAGGGTGTGGCCGTGCGAATTTCTGCTCCGATAACGATGTCGGCCCTTGTAGTCGCAGGTCTGGTCGCCTCCGGGTCCGGGGTGCACACCAGCGACCCGAGCACCGCGCCGACCGCACCGGAGGCCCTGCTGGCGGCCACGGCGAGCACCGCCGAGGACACACCCGAAACCGATCCGTCCGAGATCGTCGGCCTGCTGCCGGTCGCGCAAGAGGCGCCGCGCCGGTTGCGCGCGCTCAACGCCAACACCGCCGCACCCTTCGCGGGAACCGTTCCACTGCAAAGCATTTCGCTGCCAACGGGCAGCGGCGCGCTCGGCATCCCGGAGATCGTGCTCGCCGCCTACCGCAACGCCGAGCTGGCCATGGAATCCGCGCAGCCGGGCTGCGGGCTCACCTGGAACCTGCTCGCGGGCATCGGCCGGATCGAATCCGGACACGCCAGCAGTGGCCGCACCGACGCCGCCGGTACGACGACGACGCCGATCTTCGGCCCCGCGCTCGACGGCACCCTGCCCGGCAACGAGGTGATCAAGGAAGCCGACGGCGGTTTCGTGCGAGCCCTCGGGCCGATGCAGTTCCTGCCGAGCACCTGGGCGCACTACGCCGCCGACGGCAACGGCGACGGCGCCTCGGACCCGCACAATGTCTTCGACGCGGCGCTGGCCGCGGGCAAGTACCTCTGCTCGGGCGGCATGAACCTGCGCGAGGCGGCCCAGGAGTTGCGGGCGGTGCTGCGCTACAACAACTCGATGTCCTACGCGGCCAACGTGCTGAGCTGGTCGGCGGCATACCGGACCGGCGGCGCGCCGAGTCAGGTGGCCATCTCGCCGGAGATCATCCCGCCGGGCAGCGGTCCGCTGGTGGCGCCCAATGTGCTGGCGGCCTCGACCAACACGCCCACGCCCACCACCACGCCCACCCCGACGACGCCCAAGGTCACCACGCCCACACAGGTGATGATCACGCTCCCCGGTCTGCCACCGATCCCCTGCGGGATCTTCTGCCCGGCGCCGGTCGCACCGCCCGAGACGTGCGTGAGCGAGCCGCTGCCCGCGCAGATGCCGAACCCGCTCGCACCCGAGCCGCAGCCCGCCGACAAGCCCGCCGAGCAGACCTACGGCGCTGCGGCGCCGAAGGATCCGGCCGCACCCGAGCAGCCGGTGGTCGAGCCCGCCGCGTGTACCCCGGCGACGGTCGCACCCCCGGAGACCCCGGCACCCACCACACCGGAGAAGACACCGGAACCGGGTGTCGCCCCGGCCGAGGAGCCCGCACCCGCCGAGCCCGCGCCGGTGGCGCCCACCCAGCAGCCCGGCATCACGCTGCCGTTCGGCATCGTCATCCCGCTGCCGCCCGCCCCCGCACCAGCCCCGTAGAAATCAAACCGAAATACAGATCACGGAGGGGTAACAAAAAGGTCTCGGGTGCGGTAATCTCTTCTCATCCAACACGGTTGAGGAGGGCACCACACAGTGGGTCGTCATCGGAAACAGCCTGCTACGACAGTTCGCCGTAGCTCGCTCATCGCACTGACCGGATTGGTCCCCGCTGGACTGGTAGCCGTGACAGCGGCCGCCACCGAGGCGACCACGGCAACCAACGCAGCTGTCGAGCACGACCTGCTGCCCGGCGCCGAGCCGGAGGCTACGGCCGATCTGGTCTCGTCGCCCCAGGCCGACATCGCCGAGATCGTCCACGCGGAAGCGCGCCAGTCCCCCTCGGCCGCACCGGTCGTGAAAACCGTTGCACTGCCGGATGATCGCGCGTCCGCCGATCTGCCCGCGGGTCCGCTCGGTATTCCGGGCATCGCCGTTGCCGCCTACCAGACCGCCGAACAGCAACTGGCCGTGGAGAACCCGCACTGCGGGATGTCCTGGTCGCTGCTGGCCGGCATCGGCCGCGTCGAATCCACCCACGCCTACGGCAAGGCCGACGCGCAGGGTAACCCGATCAAGGCGGTCTACGGGCCCGTCCTCGACGGCAGCCTCTCCGGCAACAATGTCATCCACGACACCGACGGCGGCGACCTCGACGGCCTCGGCGGCTACGACCGCGCCATCGGCCCGATGCAGTTCCTGCCCGAGACCTGGCACCGCTACGCCGCCGACGGCAACGCCGACGGCATCGCCGACCCCCAGAACCTCTTCGACGCGGCCCTCACCGCGGGTCGCTACCTGTGCGACGGCGGCCTGAACATGCGCGACCTCTCCCAGCAGTCGAAGGCGATCCTGCGCTACAACAACTCGATGGCCTACGTCGCCAACGTGATGGCCTGGTCGGGTTCCTACTCCAGCGGCCTCGCCCCCAAGCCCCAGGACCTCCCCCGAATCCACTAGGAAGCGGGCCTACCGGCCAGCGACTGTCGTCCCCGGATCGTCGACCGATCCGGGGACGCATAACATCGGGGGTATGTCAGTGATTACGGAAGCGGATGTGCGGGCGGCGCTCGCGAAGGTCGACGACCCGGAGATCCGCAAACCGATCACCGAGTTGGGGATGGTCAAGTCCATCGCCATCGCCGACAGCGGTGACGTGCACATCGAGATCTACCTGACCACCTCCGGGTGCCCGTTGCGGACCGAGATCGTTCAGCGGGTCACCAAGGCCGTCGCGGATGTCAACGGCGCGGGGGCGGTGACCGTCGATCTCGATGTGATGAGCGATGAGCAGCGCACCGAGCTGCGCAAGTCCCTGCGTGGCGATTCGGCCGAGCCGATCATCCCGTTCGCCCAGCCCGGCTCGCTGACCCGCGTCTACGCGGTGGCTTCCGGTAAGGGCGGCGTCGGCAAGTCCAGCGTCACCGCCAACCTCGCCGTGGCGCTGGCCCAGCGCGGACTGTCGGTCGGTGTGCTCGACGCCGATATCTACGGCCACTCCATCCCGCGCATGCTCGGCTCCGACGCCAAGCCCACCCAGGTCGAGCGGATGATCATGCCGCCGGTGGCGCACGACGTGAAGATGATCTCGATCGCGCAGTTCACCCAGGGCAACACCCCCGTGGTGTGGCGTGGTCCGATGCTGCACCGCGCGTTGCAGCAGTTCCTCGCCGACGTGTTCTGGGGCGACCTGGACGTGCTGCTGCTCGACCTGCCGCCCGGCACCGGCGACGTCGCGATCTCCCTCGCCCAGCTCATCCCGAGCGCCGAGATCCTGGTCGTCACCACCCCGCAGATCGCCGCCGCCGAGGTGGCCGAGCGTGCGGGTGCGATCGCCCTGCAGACCCGCCAGCGCATCGCCGGGGTCGTGGAGAACATGTCCTGGCTCGACCTGCCGGATGGTTCACGCATGGAGCTGTACGGCTCCGGCGGCGGCCAGGTCGTCGCCGACCGCCTCACCCGCGCCGTCGGCTCGAATGTGCCGCTGCTCGGCCAGGTCCCGATCGAGCAGGCCCTGCGCGAAGGCGGCGACGACGGCAACCCGATCGTGCTCTCCGACCCGGCGAACCCCGCCGCCGTCGCCCTGCTCGGTATCGCCGACAAACTCGCCGTCCGCAAGCGCGGCCTGGCAGGCATGTCACTGGGAATCGATACCACCCGTCATCTCTGATTCGGGACTTGTCAGTGGCGTTGCCTAGGCTGGCTTCATGCTGACGCTGCTTCTATACGTGCTCATCGTCGGGTTGGTCGCGGCGATGCTGTTCCTTGTCGCCAGTGCGGTATTCGGGCGGTCCGAGGAGCTCGGGCCCTTACCCGAGGGGACCACCGCTACCGTGCTGCCCGCCGACGGCGTCACGGGGGCCGATGTGCGTGCGTTGCGATTCCAGCAGGTGGTGCGCGGGTACAAGGCCGGCGAGGTCGACTGGGCGCTGGGCAGGCTGGCCGAGCGGATCGACGAACTCGAGTTCGAGCTGACGCAGGCTCGGCAGTGGCAGGCGCAGGTGGCGGCGGGCCAGGAACGCGGGTGAGCGAGCTCGCCGACGACGGCCTCGTGCGCTGCGACTGGTCGACCGGCTCGCAGCTGTACCGCGATTACCACGACACCGAATGGGGTCAGCCCCTGCACGGTGACGACGCCATGTTCGAACGGCTCTGCCTCGAGGCCTTCCAGTCCGGGCTGGCCTGGATCACCGTCCTGCGTAAGCGGCCCGCCTTCCGCAGCGCGTTCGCCGGTTTCGAGATCGCGAAGGTCGCCGAGTTCGACGATCACGACCGCGCGCGGCTGCTGGCCGACGCGGGCATCGTGCGAAACCGCGCCAAGATCGACGCGGTGATCAACAACGCCCGGGTTGCTCGCGACCTGCCGGTGAGCCTGGACGAGCTGCTGTGGTCGTTCGCACCCGCGCCACGCCCACGGCCGGCCTCGATCGAGAATGTGCCCGCCACCACACCCGAATCCATTGCTCTGGCAAAGGAATTGAAGCGCCGAGGGTTCGCTTTCGTCGGTCCGACGACGGCGTATGCCCTCATGCAGGCAACCGGCATGGTGGACGATCACCTGGATGTTTGCTGGGTGACAGCGGTACCGAACGGAACCGACTCCGCAGTCACATTTCGCACTCAGGTGTCCGCCCGCGACGGCAATAGGGAAGAATAGGACCGGTGTGGCCCGCCGAACACCCGGCGAGCCCGCTGGTTGGCGACAACCGGCAGACGAGAAAACAGTGCGCAGAACCACCGCGCAGATCTGGAGGGAGCAGAGGATGGCGGCCATGAAGCCCCGTACCGGGGACGGTCCCCTCGAAGCAACCAAGGAAGGTCGTGGAATCGTCATGCGGGTTCCACTCGAGGGTGGCGGGCGTCTGGTCGTCGAACTCACACCGGACGAGGCTGCGGCGCTCGGTGACGAACTGAAGAGCGTCACCAGCTGAATGCGCTGACCGAGGTCGCCGCACTTCTGGCCTGCCCGGAGTGCGGCGACGAGCTGCAACCGCACGATCGTGCGCTGCGATGCGGTACCGGTCACAGCTTCGACATCGCCCGCCAGGGCTATGTGGGACTGCTGACCGGCGCATCGACGAAAATGACCGGCGACACCGCCGACATGCTCGACGCCCGCGCCGCTTTCCAGGGTGCGGGCCATTTCGCCCCGATCGCCGCGGCGATCGCTCGTGCCTTCGACACCGCCGCGACGGTGCTCGAAATCGGGGCGGGCACGGGCTACTACCTCGCCGACGTGCTCGACGCGCATCCCGATGCCCTCGGCATCGCCTTGGACGTGGCCAAGCCCGCCGCCCGCCGCGCCGCCCGGGCGCACCCGCGCGCGGCCTCCGTGCTGGCCGACGCCTGGCGTGGCCTGCCACTGCGCGAGGACGCCGTCACCGGCGTGCTCTCGGTGTTCGCCCCGCGCAACCCCGCCGAGGTCGCCCGCGTCCTCGCGCCCGGCGGACGCTTCGTCGTCGTCACTCCCACGGCGCGTCATCTGAGCGAACTGATCGGCCCCCTCGGCATGGTGGGCGTCGATCCGGACAAGGACCGGCGCCTGGCCGACTCGCTCGCCGGCGCGTTCGCCCGTGCTGAGCACACCCTCGTCGAGTTTCCGATGAAGCTGTCGCGCACCGATGTCACCCGTGTCGTCGCGATGGGCCCGTCGGCGTTCCACCGCACCCCCGCCGACGATCCACGCATCGCGGCACTCTCGGACACCACCGAAGTGACGGCGTCGGTCACCGTGTCGACCTATCTGCCGAACCGCTGACCTAGCGCAACACACTCCGATACACGTCGAGCGTGTGCTCGGCGATCCGCGCCCAGTCGAACTCCGCGATCGCCCTCGCCCGCCCGGCCTCGCCGTAGCGCACCGCCAAGGCCGGATCCCCCGCGACCTCGTTCACCGCGGCGGCGAGCGCGCGCTCGTACTCCCCGGTCGCCTCGGGGTCGTAGTGCACCAGACGCCCGGTGACCCCGTCGTCGACCACCTCCGGAATCCCGCCGACATCCGAGGCCACGACGGCGGTCGCGCACGCCATCGCCTCCAGATTCACGATGCCCAGCGGTTCGTACACCGACGGGCACACGAAGACCGACGAGGCGGACAGGATCTGGCGGACCTGCTCGGCGGGAAGCATCTCCTTCACCCAGAAGACGTTGCCGCGCTGCCGCTGCAATCCGTCGACGGCGGCGGCGACCTCCACCTCGAGTTCCTTGGTATCGGCCGCACCCGCGCACAACACCACCTGGATGTCGGGGGTGAACGAGGCGGCCGCGGCGAGCAGGTGCCCGACGCCCTTCTGCCGGGTGATCCGCCCGACGAAGGACACGATCGGCAGGTCGGCGCGCACGCCGAGCCGCTCGAGCACCGGCGCCTCGTCGGCGGCGGGCGGGCCGGGGTGCCACACGCTCGCGTCGATACCGTTGTGCACCACATGAACTCGATCGGGGTCGATCGCGGGATAGGCGTCGAGCACATCGTGGCGCATGCCTTCGCTGACCGCGATCACCGCGTCGGCGTTCTCCATCGCGTTGCGTTCCGACCACGACGACAGCCGATACCCGCCACCGAGCTGCTCGGCCTTCCACGGCCTGCGCGGTTCCAGCGAATGCGCGGTGAGCACATGGGGGATCCCGTACAGCATGGCGGCGAGATGACCGGCCAGGCCCGCGTACCAGGTGTGCGAATGCACCACGTCCACGCCGCCGGCCGCGTCGGCCATCCGCAGCTGCGCCGACATCATCTGCAACGCGGCGTTGGCTGCGTACAGCTCGGGGTCGGGGCGATGCACCACAGCACCGGCGCGCGGCGCGCCCATACAGTGCACGGTGACGTCACAGAGCTCACGCAATCGGGAAGTGAGTTCGGTGACATGTACTCCCGCACCGCCGTACACCTCGGGGGGATACTCCCGGGTCAGCATCGCCACCCGCAGCGCTTGCGCTGGAGTCTGCTCGCTGTCGGTGCCATCACTCACCGGTCCAAATTAGACCCTCGGGTCGACATGGGCCACCGTAACCTCGCTGGCCCTGTACTTTGAGCAGGGTGAGGAGCCAGCCGCACGTACTCGGGATCGTGCTCGCCGGTGGCGAGGGCAAACGACTGTTTCCACTCACGGCCGACCGCGCCAAGCCGGCGGTTCCGTTCGGTGGCGCCTACCGGCTCATCGACTTCGTGTTGAGCAACCTCGTGAACGCGGGATACCTGCGCCTGTGCGTGCTCACCCAGTACAAGTCGCACTCACTCGATCGCCACATCTCCCAGACCTGGCGGCTGTCCGGCTTCACCGGTGAGTACATCACCCCGGTGCCCGCCCAGCAGCGTCTCGGGCCGCGCTGGTACACCGGCAGCGCCGACGCGATCATGCAGTCGCTCAACCTGATCTACGACGAGGATCCCGACTACATCGTGGTGTTCGGCGCCGACCACGTGTACCGGATGGATCCGGAGCAGATGGTGGCCAGCCACATCGCCTCGGGTGCCGGCGTCACCGTCGCGGGGATCCGGGTGCCGAGGGCCGAGGCCAGCGCGTTCGGCTGCATCGACTCCGACGAGTCCGGCAAGATCACCCAGTTCCTGGAGAAGCCCGCGCACCCGCCGGGTACCCCCGACGACCCGAACGTGACGTTCGCGTCGATGGGCAACTACGTGTTCACCACCCGCGTGCTGGTCGACGCCATCCGCGCCGACGCCGAGAACTCCGATTCCGACCACGACATGGGCGGCGACATCATCCCGAAGCTGGTCGCCGACGGCAAGGCCGCCGTCTACGACTTCGCCGACAACGACGTCCCCGGCGCCACCGAACGCGACCGCGGCTACTGGCGCGACGTCGGCACCATCGACGCCTTCTACGAGGCGCACATGGACCTGGTCTCGGTGCACCCCGTCTTCAACCTCTACAACAAGCACTGGCCGATTCGCGGCGCGGCGGAGAACCTGCCGCCGGCGAAGTTCGCGCAGGGCGGGCTCGCCCAGGAATCGATCGTCGGGGCAGGCTCGATCCTGTCGGCGGCCACGGTCCGCAATTCGGTGCTGAGCTCGAACGTGGTGATCGAGGACGGCGCGACAGTCGAGGGCAGTGTGTTGATGCCCGGTGTGCGGATCGGGCGTGGCGCGGTGGTGCGCCACGCGATCCTGGACAAGAACGTGGTGGTCGGCGAGGGCGAGATCATCGGCCTCGATCTCGACCGTGACCGCGAGCGTTTCGCCGTCAGCAACGGCGGTGTGGTCACCGTCGGCAAGGGGATCTGGGTCGGTTAGCCCCGCGAGGCGCAGAGCAGACCGTCACCGATCGGGATCAGCACGCTGGTGAGCTCGGGGTTCTCGGCGATCGCCCTGGTCGCCGCGCGCACGGCCTGCGTCGCCGGGTCACGCTGTTCCTGGTCGGGCACCCGCCCGCCGAGTAGCGCGTTGTTGAGGATGAAGGCGCCACCCGCACGCAGCAGCCGCACGCCCTGTTCGACGTAGTGGGGGTGTTCCATCGGCGCCGCGTCGATGAAGACCAGGTCGTAGGAGCCATCGGCCAGCCGGGGCAGCACGTCCAGCGCGCGCCCGTTGATCAGGCGCGTGCGCGACGGGGTGATCTCGGCGGTCCGGAACGCCTCCTTGGCCGCGCGCTGATGCTCGGGCTCGGAGTCGATCGTCGTCAGGGTTCCGTCCTCCCGCATCCCGTCGAGCAGCCACAGCCCGCTGACGCCCGCTCCGGTACCGACCTCTACCACCGACCGCGCGCCCAGCATCTGCGCGTACATGCTCAGCAGCGCGCCGACCGCCGCGGGCACCGGCGCGGCACCCAATTCGGTGGCCCGCTCACGCGCTTCGAGAAGGACCTCGTCCTCGACGACGGACTCCTCCACATAGGCCAGGTTCCGCTCCACGTTCGATGCCACAGCTATGAGGCTAAGCCACCGGAGGGGTATGTGTATTCAGCAAAGGGACGGATCCGGCACTGTGTCGCACAGATCCCGAACAATTGCCGAAGGTTTGCGGATCGGTCACAACAGTCCCCGAACTGCTGGTTCTCCGTTGCCGGCGGGACTAGGCTCGAGTCCGACCAGAATTCTCAGGTCACACTCAGGATCTCCACACCTGACCCATATCAGCGCAGGAAATAGTTGCCCTACGCAAGGCCAGCCGATCGCGGCGGGCACGAGGCTCGGGAACAACCACACACAGTTGCTGGTTGATTGTCGGTAAGCAAGGTTCGCTGACCCGGACCAGCAAGGTTTCGTGCCAGCGGTCCCGAGTAGGAGGTGTCCCATCCCGATGGTAGACACGGCGCGTCAAGACGCCACCGACCAGACTCTGCCCGCTGATCTCATCGCGGCAGAAGCCGAAGAACTCGACGCCGAACTCACCGGCACCGCCGCTTTCGACGCGACCGGCGATCGCGCCGCCATGCCGTCCTGGGACGAACTCGTCCGCGAACACGCCGACCGGGTCTATCGCCTGGCCTACCGCCTCTCCGGCGATGCCCAGGACGCCGAGGACCTCACGCAGGACACCTTCATCCGGGTGTTCCGCTCGCTGCAGAACTACCAGCCCGGCACCTTCGAGGGCTGGCTGCACCGCATCACCACCAACCTGTTCCTCGACATGGTCCGCCGCCGCAACCGCATCCGGATGGAAGCGCTGCCCGAGGACTACGACCGGGTGCCCGCCGAAGGGCCGACCCCCGAGGACGCCTACCACGACTCCCGTCTCGACCCGGACCTGCAGAAAGCACTGGATTCGCTGGCGCCGGAGTTCCGTGCCGCCGTGGTTCTGTGTGACATCGAGGGTCTGTCCTATGAGGAGATCGGCGCCACGCTCGGTGTGAAACTGGGGACCGTGCGCAGCCGGATCCATCGCGGGCGTCAGGCACTGCGCGAGTACCTTGCGCATAATGGAAGTGAGCAGCGGTACTCCGCTGAAGCCCCATCGGTGTGACGGGTGTTCCGACGTCACCCGGTGGCTCAGGTGATGTCGGTCGGAAGGAAGAAATCCGCATGAGTGTGGACCCCAGTGCCGCAGGTCGCCCGCCGCGCTTTCAGCCCACCGAGCACTTGGCCAGTGAGGCAGTCGCGGCCTTCGTCGACGGCGAACTGCGGATGAACGCGTATCTGCGCGCCGCCCAGCATCTTTCGGTCTGCCCCGAGTGCGCGGCCGAGGTCGATGCCCAGCAGCAGGCGCGGATCGCGCTGCGCCGCGCCGCCGAGGTGGCGATTCCGCGCAGCCTGCACGACAGTCTCTCCCGCATTCCGCTGGCCGACCTCCCCGGCAACGCACCCCAACCGCAACGCCGTAACGAGGCATTTCTCGGATTCATCACAGATTCCTTCACCGCGACCCGGTGGACAACGTGGCGGCGCAAGTAGAGTCTGCGACGTGACAGGCGAATCGACGAATTCCGGATCGGCCGACCACTCGGATTCGGGGGCTGAATCACCCAGCGCGGATGCACGCACGGACGCGCGGGGCACCCTGCGCCCTTCCGACGCGCCGAACCTCGGCCCGCGCCCGGTCTACCGGCCGCACATCGACAGCCACACCGCGCGCGCGTTCCGCCGCCCGAACGGCCAAGCCGGTTCGTTCGCACCGCACGACCCCCAGCGCGTGGCCGGTAAGGGCGCCGACGACGGAATCGTCCAGCGCCCGCCCGACGGCGTGCTCGCCGAGGCGTTCGCCCGGCCCGAGGGCTCCTCGGAGCTGCTGCAGCGCGAGCCCGGCGCCGACGAGCCGAAGACCGTCGTCGCGGGTCCGGTGGATCCGTGGCGTGACCCCGACGCGGCGGCCAGGCTCGGTTCGCCCGCCGTCGACACTCCCCCGCCCGCCCGGCTGCCTGTCGCGGACAAGCTGAGCGCGCGCGAGGTGCTGTTCGGTTCGCGGGTGGCGCCCAAGGCGCTCGCGATCTTGGCCGCGCTGGCGCTCGGCATCGCCGTGATCGGCGGCCTCGTCGGCCGCGTCACCGCGGAGACCGCGTCCACGCTCACCTCACGCAAGGTGACCCTCGATCAGAGCGCGGGTGTCGAGACTCCGCACAGTCAGATCGCCGCCGTCGCCAATGCCGTGCTGCCCTCGGTGGTGTCGATCCGGGTCACCGTCGGCGACAACGGCGCGACCGGTTCCGGCGTGGTGATCGACGGCGGCGGGTATGTCGTCACGAACAATCACGTGATCTCGATGGCCGCGACCGACAAGTCCAACCGGGCCGCCATCCAGGTGCAGTTCTCCGACGGCACCCGGGTGCCCGCGCAGATCGTCGGCCGTGATCCCAAGACCGACCTCGCGGTGCTCAAGGTCGAGGCGAAGAACCTGACCGTGGCCAATCTCGGCAAGTCCGCCGACGTCCAGGTCGGCGACGACGTGCTGGCGGTCGGTTCGCCGCTGGGCCTGAGCAAGACCGTCACGTCCGGCATCGTCAGCGCCCTGCACCGTCCCGTGAAGCTCGCGGGCGAGGGCAGCGACACCAACGCGGTGATCGACGCCGTCCAGACCGACGCCGCGATCAACCCGGGTAACTCCGGTGGCGCGCTGGTCGACATGCAGGGCCGCGTGGTGGGCATCAACACCGCCATCCGCAGCGAGACCGGCGGTTCGGTGGGCCTCGGCTTCGCCATCCCGGTCGACGTGATGACCACCGTCACCCAGACGCTGATCCGCGACGGCCAGATGCACCACCCGGTGATCGGCCTGAGCGCGCGCACCAAGACCGTCGCCAACGAGGTGATGAGCGGTGCCGCCGTCGCCGATGTGACGCCGGGCAGCCCCGCCGACAAGGCGGGCATCGTCGAGGGCGACGTGGTGGTGCGGATCGGCGACCGCGAGGTCACCGGGCCCGACGAGCTGGTGGTCGCCGTGCAGCAGCACAAGATCGGCGACAGGGTGAACGTGCAGTTGATCCGTGATGGCAGGCAGGTGGACGTGCCGGTCACCCTCGAATCCGACTGAGCTCCGACGCCGCGCGACGGGTAGCCTGGATCCGTGTTCAGCAACATCGGGTGGAGCGAGATGATGATTCTGCTCGTCGCCGCCCTAGTGATCCTCGGCCCGGAGCGACTGCCCGGTGCCGTCCGCTGGACCACGGGGGCGCTGCGCCAGGCGCGCGACTACGCCAGCGGCGCCACGTCCCAGCTGAAGCAGGAACTCGGGCCGGAGTTCGACGACCTGCGCAAACCGCTCGCGGAGCTGAACGAGTTGCGCGGGATGAGTCCGCGGGCCGTGGTCACCAAGCACCTGCTGGGCGGTGACGACTCGGTGCTGCGCGATCTGGAGAGCGCGGTGCCCGACAAGCAGCAACTGTTCGGCACCAGTAGCGGCATGCCCGGCACCCCGGCCAAGCCCGAGCCGCAGAAGTCGCTGGAGCGCAACGAGCGCCCCCCGGTCGACTACGACGCGACCTAGCACGCCCCGGACCAGGGAACACACCGCACGGTCGGCATTTGCTACGAGGTCGCGCCGGCCGAACACTGCGGCGGCGACCTCGCCCGTCTGTGATTTGCCGACAGTCCGCGTCCGAGACCGTTGTCTCGCAAGACAGTTCGATGTCAACCGATATAGACACACAACGCTGTCGAGCTGTCTAGACTTCGCACATGTCGGCCGATGACGTGGCACGAGTTTTCGCGATCGAAGACAAGGTCGAGAGACTCAAAGCAGCCACCGACGGGGTGGCGGCTGCCCAGCAGACCATCAACGAACTAACGAGGATCCGGCGAGCCGTGATCCGGGAACTCCATGCCGACGGCTGGACGTTCGCGCGGATCGGCGCCGCCGCCGGATTGTCGCGTGCGCGCATCCACCAGGTGAGCACCCAGGGCCCCGTGCCCGAGGGACTGTTCTTCGGGCACGGCACGCTGACCGTACTCGCCCCCGAGGTCCGCTCCGGCAGGCTGCTCGGCGCACCCGACCCACAAGCCGCCCAACGCCTGGCCGAGCTCCTGCGACAGCTCGGCTTCGCCGCGAACGTCGAGACGTTCATGCCGGGCAGGCCGATCGACCTCAATCGCGACGGGCTGGTGATTCTCGGCGGGCCCGAGCTCTCGCCGAGCCTGCGTCAGCTGGTGGTGGCCGATCCCCGCCTGCGCCGCACCGTCACCCGCGCGGGCGATACCCGGCGTGGCATCGAGGACAGGGCCGCGCGCCGCGTGTACCGGCCGGGCGGCACCGAACCCCACGACATCGCCTACCTCGCCCGGCTGCCCCGGCCCGACCGCCGCGGCAGCATCATGCTGATCGACGGGCTGCACCCGCCCGGCTCGCTGGGTGCGATCCGATTGCTGGCGACCCGGTTGGCGACCCTGCACGAGCGCGCGAGCAGTCATCTTTTCTCGGTTCTCATCGCGGTCCGATACGACCGCGCAACCGGCGAACCAGTTGATGCGGATCTACTCACCCCGGTATACCGGCATGAAACAGACCCCAAGTTGGCTACGACCCGGGTTCGTCCATAGTCTGAATTAAACTTGCCATACTTGGTGATCTGCATCACTGTACTGTTATGGATCACAAGTCGCCCGCGATGGTTAGATTGCTAGCGAGTAACCGAGTGTGAGTAGGTGAGCATCAGATGTTCTCGTCTCCTGAGGCCGGCGCATGCCGGGTTCTGCCCGTGCACGCGAGTGGTCACCCAAGGCCCGTTCCGCCCTTCGACGCGGGGCCGGCCAGCGGCGACGTCATCGTCACCACCCATCGCATCACCTACAGCGACCGGCTGAAGGTCTTCATCGGCCCGCACGAGGACGTGGACAGCTTCTTGCGCCCCCTGCGCCGGATGGACGGTCATCAGCGTTACGCGCTCGATCTGACCGTGCTGCCCGAACCGGTGCCCGCCACCGAGGTCACCACCTCGGCGAGTTCGGCGCGTGGCGATCTCGCGCTCGGTTGCGCCGGCTCGGCGGACGCGATGACGCTGCAGCTGCGCAGGACGGTCGATCACGTCACCCGGCGCTTCACCCTCGGCCTACCCGGCGGACGGCTCGGCCTGCCGACCGTTTACCTCCCGCACGGCGACGAGGACACCTACGTCTACCCGGAAGAGGTGTTCACCGCCGACAACGCGGTGGAGATCTTCCGCGACTTCTTCCACACCGGTGCCGTGCCGCCCGGCCTCCAGCAGCGCGAGATCCTCGACTGACGACTCCCGGCCGCTCGCCGCGCGAGCATGCCCGGAGATAGCTAGGCTGGTCAGCACGGTCACAACGCCCGGACGGTGATCGTGGAGAGGCCGGTGCGCGATGCGTGATCTGCTCGGGCAGGTGCTCGAAGCGCTCCCCGATCAGGCCCTCGCGCTGGCCAGGATCGTCGACCGGACCGGTGCCGGGCCGCGCGAAACCGGGGCCACGATGGCGGTCACCGCAGACGGACGGGTCCTCGGCTCGCTGTCCGGCGGCTGCGTCGAATCGGCGGTGCTCACCGCCGCCCACCAGGTTCTCCTCGACGGCCACGCCACCCTCGAGCGTTTCGCCGCCGCCGATGAACTCACCGTCGGCCTGCCGTGCGGTGGCGAGATCGAAGTCTTCGTCGAACGCCTCGATCGCACCGACCTGCCCACACTGCGCGCACTCCACACCGCGCTCGACGCGCGCCGCCCGGTCGCCTACGCCACGACCCTCGAGTCGGCCCCCGACCGAAAACTTCTGTACCCCGGCACTTCCTCGCCATGGCGCGGCCTCGATCACGACGCCGCCGCCCTCCTCACCGCAGGCCACAACGGCCTCGTCGGCGCCCAGGACTGCACCCCGGCCCAAGCCGACCGCCCCCGCACCTTCGTGCAGGTCTTCCGCGCGCCCGCCCGGATGATCCTGGCCGGCGCCAACGACTACACCCGAGCGCTGACCGTCGCCGCGACGAACCTCGGTTACCGCGTCACCGTCGTCGATGCCCGCGAGACGTTCACCACCCCGACCCGTTTCCCGGCAGCCGACGAGGTGGTCGTCGACTGGCCGCATCGCTACCTCGACGCGGAACAGGAGGCCGGCCGCGTCGACGATCGCACGGTCGTCTGCGTTCTCACCCATGACCCGAAATTCGATGTCCCCCTGCTGGCTTCGGCCCTGCGCCTGCCCGACGTCGGATTCATCGGCGCACTCGGCTCCCGCCGGGCGCACGCCGAACGCACTGTCCGCCTGCGCGATGCCGGCCTCACCGCCGCCGAAACTGCCCGCGTCCGCAGCCCGCTCGGCCTCGACCTGGCCGCCGACACGCCCGAAGAAACCGCCGTCTCCATCCTCGCCCAAATCCTCGCCGACCGAGGAAACACCACGGCACAACCCCTGGCGAACCTCGACGGCCCCATCCACCGTCGGCCGAATTAGCGCCGCCTCGAAAATACGAACAACCCGGCACCTGTTCATCCGCGAATAATTTCGATACAGTTTGTTTCAAAGTTCTGAAACAGATTGTCCGGAAGGAGTTCGGTGCGACCACCCGATCCACGAACGGTGCGCAGTCGTGACACCGCGCTCACCTCGGCTCGCGAACTATTGATCGAGCAGGGATTGGCCGGGCTCACGCACGGCGCCGTCGCGGCGCGCAGCGGGATCAGCCGGGCCACCCTGTACCGGCTCTGGCCGGAGCCGACCGATCTGGTTCGCGCCACCCTGACCCAGCACATCACCCTCGCGCAGCCGGAGCCGACCGGGGATCTGCGCGCCGATCTACTGACCGAACTGACGGCCACTCACGCGATGCTGCACGAACCGGCCACCGAGCAGGGCATGCGGGTGATGATCGAAAGGGCCGCTGTCGACCCGAGATTCGCGCAGGTCAAGGAGGCGCTGTACCGGTCGGGAACCCGGGCCGCGCGCACGACCTTGACCGAAGCCGTCGCCCGCGGGGATCTGCCTGCCGAACTCGATGTCGACCTCGCGCTCGATCAGCTGCACGGTCCGCTGTTCTTCCGTCGTCTGGTCGCCAACCGGACTTTCGACCTCGACTATGTGCGTGATGTCCTCGACGACTTCCTCCGCACCCACTCCCCGAAACACCTACGTCAGCAAGGAACTTCGTGACATGACGACCGTCGTCTCCAGAAACCTCTCCGCCCCGCGTGTTCTCGTCGCGCTCGTCGCGGTCATCACCGTATTCGGCGCTTTGCTGGCGGATTTCATCATTCCGGCGGGAGCGGCACAGCATCTGCGCAACGACGCGTGGCCGCCGCACGCGAAATTCCACGACGCCCAGTACATCGCCATGTCGATCCTGCTCGGCGGGCTCGCGTTGGCGCTGCTGCTCCGGCGCGATGCCACCCGGACGATCTTGTGGACAGCCTGCGCGATCCTGGCCACGCCGTGGCTCGGCCTGCTGGCGGCAATGCTGTTTCCCGGCACCGCCGTTCACGATCCGGAGTTCGCCGCCACCACGATCATCGGCCTGCATCCGCAGGTGTTGCTGGCGGTGATCCTGTTGGCGCTGCTGACCGTCGCCGTCACGCTCAGCGCACGTCATCGGGACTGACACACCGCGGGCGCCGCACCCGGTCCACCGACCGAGGCGACGCCCGAGATGGACGACTACGCCGCGACTTGTTCGGGGCGAAGGGTTTTCATCGGAGGGCGGTCTTCGAGGGAGACCGTGGTGGTGTGAGCGATGAATTCACCCTCGATCAACGGGAACTGGGTGAGGGGGGCGCCGGAGTCGGGGACGCCGCTGCGGCGCAGGGCGGTGCCGAGGATCTGGCGGCTCATGACGCCCAGATCGGCGAGGGGGCGGTTGCGGTGGGTGCGGACGCCGAGGTTCACCTGGGTGATGGCGTCGAGGCCCATCGTGTCGTAGGTATCGAGGAGCAGACCGATTTCGACGCCGTACCCGGGGGCGAAGGGAACCGAGGTGAGGAGCTCCCGGGTGCCCGCGTATTCGCCGCCCAGCGGCTGGAGGACCTGCGCCAGTTCCGGACGAAGAGCGGCCAGCAGTGGTCGGGCGACGAGTTCGGTGACGCGGCCGCCGCCGTTGGCGTCGACCGACTCACCCTGACGTAACGGGCGGCGGTAGTACGCCTTGGACAGGTGGGTGCCCTGCATCATCAGCAGCGGGCCGAGGAGCTTGGGCACGAAGGCTGGGTCGGGATCGATCAGGTCGGAGTCGACGAAGGCGATCAGGTCGCCGGTGGTGGCCGCCAGCGACCGCCACAGCACCTCCCCCTTACCGGGGACCGGGTCGAGTTCGGGAACGGCCTCCTCGCGTGAGATCACCTCGGCGCCCGCCGCGCGTGCGCGTTCGGCGGTCGCGTCGGTGGACCCGGAGTCCAGCACGATCAGTTCGTCGACCAGCGTGCCGAGCAGCGGCCGGATGCTGGCCACGACATCGGCGACGGTGTCCTGTTCGTTCAGCGCGGGCAGCACCACCGAAACGGTGCGGCCCTCCTTGGCGGCGACGAGTTCGCCGACCGTCCAATCAGGGGTGTCCCATGTGTGGGTAGTGGCCCAGGCGGGCTCGCGGTGTTGGATTTTCATGCCAGACCTCGCAGAGTTCGTGCGGGGGGCCGGATGCCCTGGATCGCGGCGATCATGTCCACGACCCGCCGGGTTTCGGCGACTTCGTGAACCCGGAAGATCCGAGCGCCCGCGGCGGCCGACCATGCGGTTGCCGCCAGTGTGCCCTCGACCCTTTCGGTAAGACCTACCCCTAGAGTCTCCCCGATAAAATCCTTGTTGCTCAGTGCCATCAGGACTGGCCATCCGGTTTTTACAAGACCGTCGATTCCGCGCAACAACTCGAGCCCGTGATAGGTGTTTTTCCCGAAATCATGAGTGGGATCGATCACGATGCCATCGGCTCGCACCCCCGCGGCCGCGGCGTTCTCGGCCGCGGCGACCACCGTCGCGGTCACCTCGGCCACCACATCGGCATACCGGACACGGTGCGGCCGGGTGCGCGGCACGGCGCCACCGGTGTGACTACAGACGATGCCCGCGCCGGTCTCGGCGGCGACGTGCACGAGATCGGGGTCGGCGCCGGCCCAGGTGTCGTTGATCAGGTCGGCGCCCACGGCGACCGCCGCCCGCGCGACGTCACCACGCCAGGTATCCACACTGATCAACAGGTCCGGATACTTCGCCCGGATCGCCGCGACGAACGGCACCACTCGCTGCGTTTCCTCGGCCGCGTCGACGGTGACACCCGGCCCGGCCTTCACCCCGCCGATGTCGACCAGATCGGCGCCCTCGTCGACCGCGCGCGAGACCCGTTCCATCGCGGCCTCGTCACTGAACGTGGCCCCACGGTCGTAGAACGAGTCCGGCGTGCGATTCACGATCGCCATCACCAACGCGAGATCCGTCGCCACCTCGCGCCCGCAAAAAGTCTGCTCGGTCCGCTTCCCCGGGACTTCTGCCGACAACTCGGGACCGCGACTGCTGGTGCTCCGGGCAGGCGGTTCGTTCTCTGGTCGGGGTCCGGGCGTACCCGACGAGTTACCGATGTTCATGCGAAATCAGACGTTACCTTGCTACCTCGGGGCCTTGCCGACGGCAACGTCAGCCGCGTATTCGTCGTAAGCCGGGATGTAGCCGTCCGCTGGGCCGGACAGCACGTACAGCTGACTGTGCGGGTCGGGTGCGTAACCCTGCTTGCGCAGTTCCACCTTCCGGCTCTTGAACGTCGAGGTCTGTTCCAGCTCCTGCACCACTCGCACGTACAGCGGGACCGCGTACAGCGGCAGGCGCCCGTAGGCGGTGGCGGCCAGTGCCTTCCCGTCGAACGCGGCGTCGGTGGCGAGGGTGATCGCGGCCATGCCCGCTTTGCCGTCGGTGCCGGGGATGTCGACACCGTAGACGACGGCCTGTTCGATGCTCTCGTGGTGCCCGAGCGCGCCCTCGACCTCCGTGGTCGCCACGTTCTCACCCTTCCAGCGGAAGGTGTCGCCCAGCCGGTCGACGAACGCGATGTGCCAGAAGTGCTGATCGCGGACGAGATCGCCGGTGTCGAACCAGCAGTCGCCCTTCTTGAAGCCGTCGCGCACCAGCTTGGACTCCGACGCCTTCTTGTCGGTGTACCCGTCGAACGGCTGACGATTGTTCACCTTCGCGAGCAGCAGCCCCACCCCGCCGGACCGCACCCGGCGCAGCTTCCCGTCCTTACCCCGCCGGGCGTGGCCGGTCTCGTCGTCGTACTCCACCACCGCGTACGGCAGCGGGCACAGCCCGGCGGTCCGGTCGACGCCGAACGCGTTGACGAACGCCAGCGGCGCCTCGCTGGACCCGTAGAACTCGACCACCCGGCTGATACCGAACCGGCGACGGAACTCGTCCCACAGTTCGGGCCGCAGCCCGTTGCCGACGGCCAGCCGGACCCGGTTGCCCCGCTCGGCGGGCCGCACCGGCTGGTTGATCAGGTACCGGCACAGCTCACCGATGTAGATGAACGCGGTGGCCCGTTCCCGCGCGATCTCGTCCCAGAACCCCGACGCCGAGAACTTGCGGCTGAGCACATAGGCCGATTCGCCCGCGAGCACCGCCGACAGCGCGACCGTGAGTGCGTTGTTGTGATAGAGCGGCAGGCAGCAGTACAGCGCGTCGTCGGCACGCAACCGGACGCCGAGCCCGCCGAGCCCGGACATGCTCTTGGTCCAGCGCTGATGGGTCATCACACTGGCCTTGGGCAGGCCGGTGGTGCCGGAGGTGAAGATCAGGAACGCCCGCTCCCCCGCCCGCACCCGCTCGCACACGGCAGGATCGGAATCGGCCGCGGTGCGGGCGGATTCGGCCAGTTCCTCGGCGGGGAGCACGTTCGCCGCGGGCTCGGGCAGCGATTCCAGCGCCTCGGCGCACTCCTCGCCGACGATGTTGAGCACGCTGCCGAGCAGTCCGATGCTGTGGGCGAGGACCTGATCGCGCTGGTTGTAGTTGAGCAGACCGACCGTGGCGCCGAGTTTGAGCACCGCCAGTACCGTGAACAAGGTCTCGGGCCGGTTGGTCATCAGCACACCGACCACATCGCCGCGCGAAACCCCGCGCGCGGACAGCACCGCGGCGTAACGGTTCACCTCACCGTTGGCGGCGCGATAGGTGTAGGAACGGCCCTCGAAACGCAGGAACACTCGATCGGGTCTGCGGTGCGCGACCCGCTGGAAGTACAGGCCGATGGAGGCTTTGTCCTTGGGCCCCACCAGCATTCCGCGCGCGTTGCGCAGCATGCCGGGGGCATCGAGTGCCATTGCGGGCAGGGCTTTGGCCAAGTCGAACACGCTTACCGTGTCGCGGGCGTCTGTGCTCACGTCGATCTCTCCTACTGGGCTGCCGGTTCGAGCGCGGCGAACGCGGTGGGCAGGTCGGTGGCCACGACGAGGCGCTCACGCGCCTGCCTGGGCACAATGGTGCGTTCGGACAGTTCATCGATCCAGCGGAACAGGCCGTCGTAGAAGCCGTTCGCGTTCAGCAGGACCACGGGTTTGGCGTGCTCGCCGAGGTAGCCGCCGGTCCAGGTCTCGAACAGCTCCTCGAGTGTCCCGATGCCGCCCGGCAGGGTGAGGAACGCGTCGGCGCGCGCTTCCATCAGCTGTTTGCGCTGGCGCATGGTGTCGGTGACGAGCAGTTCGTCGGCGTCGACATCGGCGACTTCCTTGTGCACCAGGTGTTTCGGGATCACGCCGATGGTGTGCGCGCCACCGGCCCTCGCCGCGGTCGCGACCGCGCCCATCATCGACACATGACCACCGCCGGAGACCAATTGCCACCCGCGCCGGGCGATTTCGGTGCCGACTCGCGCGGCGAGGCTGATCAGATCGGGATCAGTGGTGCTGGCGGAGCAGTAGACACAGACGGAATAGCTCACCATTGATCCTCGGTGCCGAGACGTTCGATGTTCGCGTGGTCGCCGGTCTCGCCCTGGATGATCCGCACGACCTCGTCGACGCTGTCGGTGAGCTGGATCAGATCGAGATCCTCGGGCGAGATCTTGCCCGAGCCCGCCAGCGAACTACGCAGCCAGTCGACCAGGCCCGACCAGTAGTCGACCCCGAACAGGATGATCGGGAACCGGGTGATCTTGCGGGTCTGCACCAGGGTGAGCGCCTCGAACAATTCGTCGAGGGTGCCGAAGCCACCGGGCAGGCAGACGAAGGCCTGGGAGTACTTCACGAACATCGTCTTGCGGACGAAGAAGTACCGGAAGTTGATCCCCAGATCCACCCAGTTGTTGAGCCCCTGCTCGAACGGCAGCTCGATGCCGAGTCCGATCGAGTAGCCGCCCGCCTCCGAGCAGCCACGGTTGGCCGCTTCCATCGCGCCGGGCCCGCCACCGGTGATCACCGCGAAACCGGCTTCGCTGAGCGCGGTGCCGATCGCCTTGCCCGCCACGTACTCGGGATGATCGGAACCCGTACGCGCCGAGCCGAACACCGTCACCGCGCGCGGAATCTCCGCGAGCGCACCGAAACCCTCGACGAACTCGGCCTGGATCCGCAGCACCCGCCACGGATCGGTGTGCACCCACTCGCTGTCCTGCCGCGTATCGAGCAGGTTCCGGTCGGCGGTCCGCACGCCGGGCTTGCGCTCCCGGCGGAACATCACCGGCCCACGGAACTTCGGCTTGGCCTTCCCAACCTGTTCATCAGCGGAATCGGTAGACATGAACCCAACCTACTGTGTTGGATTCCGGGCACGGGCGCGCAGTTGGCGGATCGGCCGGGCCACGGCCACCCCGCGCACTCGATCGAGCCGAAGGATTCTCTGTGTCGCTTGCAGTTCCGGCGCGTTCCGGTCGCGTTCTCGCGGTGCTGGTCGCCCTGGCCGGTGCGTTGATCGCCGCGTTCGTCGTCGCGCCGCGCCTGCTGGCGAACGGTACGGGCGCCGGCTTCGGTGACGAGAGCGATCTGCGGCGAGCATTGCGCACGGCCTTCGCCGAGTACTGGCAGGCCGGAACCCGGGACTTCCCCGCCGAGCTGACGACGGTGGTCGACTACTGGTTCCGCTATCACCTCGCCAAAGCGGTGCTCGCGGCGATGCTGCTGGCCGTGCTCGTCGCACTGGCGGTGCTGCTCTGGCGGGCGTTCCTCGCGGCGGGTGCGGCCGGACGCGGTCAGCGGGTGACGCTCGCGGCATCGGGTGGCGCCGCCGCGGTGCTGGCGCTGTGCTCGCTGGTGCTGGTGCTCGCGAACGCGCAGGGCGCGCTGACGCCCTTCGCCTCGCTGTTTCCCTTACTGCCGGGCGACGAGCCCGCCACGGTCCTCGCCCAGGTCGACCAGCGGTTGGCCGACGGCACCCGGACACCCCCGCTGGATGTGATGATCGAGGAGTTCGCTCGCTATCACGTCGCGATGGCCGCGCTCGCCGCCGTCACCGCCGTTTCGCTCGTCGGGGTGTGCGCCTTCCTGTGGCGTGCCGCCGTCTGGTCCGCCGACCGGCGCTCTCGCCGCGTCCTCGCCGTGTTCGGCACCTTCTCGGCCGTGCTCGCGCTGAGCATGGTCGTCGTCGCCGTCGCGAACACCACCAACGCGTCGGACCCGGTCCCCGGTCTGGCGGCCCTGTTCACCGGCGGTTGGTGAGCGGCTAGGGCTTCGACAGGTAGGTCCGCAGCATCGCGGTGACGGCGGTGATCTGGCTGAGCGGGACGTGCTCGTCGCGTTTGTGGGCCAGGTTGGGATCGCCGGGGCCGAAGTTGACGGCGGGGATACCGCGGGCGGCGAAGCGGGACACGTCGGTCCAGCCGTACTTGGCGCGCACGCCGCCCCCGCCGTGAGCGTTGACGGAGTCGATGAGGGTGCGAGCGGCCGGTGCGGTCAGGCCGGGGAGGGCGCCGGGCGAGGAATCGGTGACCTCGAAAGCGACATCGAGTCCGTCGAAGACCTCGCGGACATGCGCGACGGCCTGCTCGACGCTGCGATCGGGGGCGAAACGGAAGTTCACATCCACCTCGGCGACATCGGGCACCACATTGCCCGCGACCCCACCCGAGACCCGCACGGCCGACAGCCCCTCGCGGTACACGCAACCGTCGATATCGACTTCGCGCGCCTCGTAGGCCGACAACCGCGCCAGCACGGGCGCGAGACCATGAATCGCGTTCTCCCCCAGCCACGCTCGCGCCGAATGCGCGCGCACACCCGCGGTGGTCAAGCGCACCCGCAACGTGCCCTGGCAGCCTGCCTCGATCCAACCCGCCGAGGGCTCACCGAGAATCGCCAGATCGCCTTCGAGCCATTCCGGCAATTCCCGCTCGATGTGCCCGAGGCCGTTGAACTCCGCGGCGATCTCCTCGCCGTCGTAGAAGATCAGCGTCAAATCATGGGCCGGATCGGCGATCGTGGCGGCCAGATGCAGGAATACCGCATCGCCGGACTTCATATCGACTGTGCCACAACCGAACAGCACCGCTTCACCGTCGACTTCGTCGGGTCGGCTCGGCACATTGTCCGCGATCGGCACGGTATCCAGATGACCCGCCAGGATCACCCGCGTCGGCAGCCCGCGCCGCGTGCGCGCCAGCACCACGTTTCCGTGCCGCAGAATCTCGAACCCGGCGGTCTGCTCCCGTAACGCCTGCTCGACCAGATCCGCGATCTTGGCCTCGTCACGCGACACACTCGGCACGTCGACGAGGGCGGCGGTCAACTTGATCGGGTCGGCACGCAAATCGAGAGTCACATCTTCGACAGTAGTACGGGTGCGCCCCGATCCCGGAGATCCGGGCGAAGCAGACCGCGTGGTCGAACGCACAGGGCCCGCGGCACACCGCACCGGCCGCAACGGGCAAAATGGCGTCCGTGAGTATTCAGGGAGCAACTGCAGTCGGTATCGCCAATGTGACCTCGGACGGAACCGTCCTCGATACCTGGTACCCCAGCCCCGCGCTGGGCGAGTTCACCGAGACCGGCTCCCAGCGCCTCGACGCCGCCGACGTGCCCGAGTTCGCCGAACTCCTCGGCGTGGACGCGGCGCGTGGGGTCGAGGTGATCGCGGTGCGCACCACGATCGCGGACCTGTCGGCCGCCCCGGTCGACGCGCATGAGGTCTACCTGCGTCTGCATCTGCTCTCGCACCGCCTCGTGCGACCGCACGGCCTGAACCTCGACGGCCAGTTCGGCCTGCTCAGCAATGTCGTGTGGACCAACCACGGCCCGTGCGCGGTCGACGGCTTCGAGCAGACGCGCCTGAAGCTGCGCGCCCGCGGCCCGGTGACGGTACTCAGCGTCGACAAGTTCCCCCGCTTGGTCGACTACGTGGTCCCCGCCGGTGTACGCATCGGCGACGCCGACCGGGTTCGGCTCGGCGCGCACCTGGCCGCGGGCACCACCGTCATGCACGAGGGCTTCGTCAACTTCAACGCGGGCACCCTCGGCAACTCGATGGTCGAGGGCCGTATCTCGGCGGGCGTCGTGGTCG
This sequence comes from Nocardia sp. NPDC003183, assembly GCF_053590715.1. Lineage (NCBI taxonomy): Bacteria > Bacillati > Actinomycetota > Actinomycetes > Mycobacteriales > Nocardiaceae > Nocardia > Nocardia sp. NPDC003183. The sequence continues at coordinate 148,324 of NZ_JBSFTG010000002.1, read as the reverse complement.
GCGACGGCTCCGATGTGGGCGGCGGCGCCTCCATCATGGGCACCCTGTCCGGCGGCGGCACCCAGGTCATCTCGGTCGGCGAGCGTTCGCTGCTCGGCGCCAACGCGGGTGTCGGCATCTCCCTCGGCAACGATTGCGTGATCGAGGCCGGCCTCTACGTCACCGCGGGCACCAAGGTCACCGGACCCGACGGCACCGTCGTCAAGGCCGCGAGCCTGTCGGGTCAGGACAATCTGCTGTTCCGTCGCAATTCCACCACCGGCGCCGTCGAGGTCGTGCCGCGTAAGGGCACCGGCGTCGAACTGAACGCCGCATTGCACGCCAACGATTGATCTCCTCGAATTGCCGGGCCGAGCGGCCCGGCAATTCGCGGCACCAGAAACAATTCAGCAAATATTGCGGTTTCATGACGATGAACCCGAATGTGCGACAAGCAATTTCGCACGCTAACCTTCGTTTCGCTGGTCCGATCAGGACGGCGAAAAAGCGGAGGGATTACAAGAATGAAGTTCGGAAAGATCACTACTGCTGTTTTCATGGCAGTCGCTGCGGTGGGGATTACCGCGGCCACTGCTCACGGTGCGCCCGCGGTGGCCACCGAGCAGCCCGCTGTAGTGGCTTCGGGGGGCGTGACTTCTGGCGTGACGCACGGAATCAACTACCAGACCACGGTCTCGCCCGCTGACAAGACCGTCACCTGGGCGGTCGACAGCGGCAAGTTCGAGCTCGCCGCCGACGGCGCCTCGGTGCTGCTGAAGGCCACCGACGGCGCGATCGTCGACCAGGCGCCGCTGCGCTCCGAGGTCGCGGGCCTGCCGATCGCCGTGAACCAGCAGATCAGCGAGGACGGCCGCACCGTCAAGCTGACCTCGACCATGGCGCCCGAGGATTCCGCGAAACTGAGCAACATCGCGGAACTGAAGGACATCAGCTCCTACGACCGGCTCATGGAGCAGGTCAACAAGAACCTGCCCGGCGTCGTCATCGGCGGCGTCATCGGCGCGTTCTTCCCGTTCCTGTGGCTGTTCACCATCCCGGCGGGCATGGTCATCGGCGGCTACGTGATGGGTGGCCAGGAATTCCTGGATGCCGTGATCGCGTTCGCGACCGGTCAGCCCTGATCTGACCTCGCGATAGGGAAAGGCCTCGTACTTCTGCGGAGTACGGGGCCTTTTCGCCGTGATGCGGATCACTGTCACAAACGAGGGCCTGGCCGCATCCCATGGTTGAGCACACAGTTCCCATGGCAGGAGGCACAGATGAACATCGTGGTTATCGGCGCAGGATACGCGGGTACTGTCGCGGCGAACCGGCTGCAGCGCAAGGCCCCCGATGCCCGCATCACCGTGATCAATCCGCGCGGCGTCTTCATCGAGCGGGTGCGATTGCACGAACAGCTCGCGGGCAGCGGGACCGCGGCCCGGCCGCTCACCGAGATGCTCAGGGACCCGATCGCGATCGAGACCGCGAGCGTGGACAAGATCGGCGACGGTGTCGTCACCCTCGACGACAGCCGGAGCCTGGACTTCGATCACGCCGTCCTCGCGGCGGGCAGCATCGCGAACCCGCTACCCGGCGCGATCCCGGTCGGCACATGGGAAGGCGCCGAGCAGGCACGAATCGCGCTCGAGGCGCTGCCGTCCGGCGGGATCGTCACGGTGATCGGGGGTGGGCTGACCGGGATCGAGACCACGGCCGAGGTCGCCGAAGCCCGGCCCGACCTGCGCGTCCGATTGGTGAGCGGGACCGTCGCCGCCGCGCTGTCGGCCGGTGCGCAGCGGCACATCCGCACCACACTGGCCCGGTTGAACGTGGAGATCGTGGCCGACCAGATCGCCGAGATCGACGGGACGACCCTGCGACTCGACTCGGGCGCCGAACTGCGTTCCGACCTCACCCTCTGGGCGATCATCTCCGCGGTGCCCGAACTGGCCGCCCGCAGCGGACTCGCGGTGGACGTCGACGGCCGAGCCCTGGTCGACGCTTCCTTGCGCAGCGTCACCGACCCGCGTGTCTTCGTCGTCGGCGACTGCGCCGCCGTCCCCGGTATGCGCATGGCCTGCGCCACCGCGGCTCCCCAGGGCGCACACGCGGCCGATACGCTGGCCAGGATGATCAAAGGACGGGAACCGCAGCCATTTTCGATGGGCTACGGCGGGCAGGGCATGAGCCTGGGCAGGCGCGACGGAGTGCTGCAGACGACCGACCGCCGAGACACCGCCCAGCGGCTCTACGTCAGCGGACCCGTCGCGGCGTTCACCAAGGAACGCATCAGCCGCTATGCCGCCTACGCCTCCCGCACCGGCAACAGCGTGTGGATCAACGGCCCGAAACGGTGATCCGGGCACACGTCGACACCTTCACCGAGAACCGGCGGCTGCTGTTCTCGATCGCCTACGAGATCCTGGGCTCGGTGGTCGACACCGAGGACGTCCTGCACGACAGCTACCTGCGCTGGTGCGAGGTCGACCGCACCCTGGTCGACAATCCGCGCGCCTACCTCGCACAGATCGTCACCCGGCAGGCGCTGGGGGTGCTGCGCTCCACCGCCCGCAGACGCGAGGAGTACATCGGGCCGTGGCTGCCCGAACCCCTGGCCACCGAGGCGGACGGCGGGGTCGAGCACGTGCTGACCGGCGAGGCTGTGACCACCGCGATGCTGCTCGTGCTGGAAACGCTCACGCCGGTGCAGCGGGCGGTGTTCGTGCTGCGCGAGGTGTTCGCGTTCGATTATCCGGAGATCGCGGCGGCGGTGGACAAATCCGAAGCCGCTGTGCGACAGCTGAATCAGCGCGCCCGCAACCGGGTGCACGCCGCACGCCACACCGCCGTCGCCACTCCCGCGCAGGCCCAGTCGGTGGTCGAGAAGTTCTCGATCGCGGCCGCCACCGGCAATGTGCAAGCGCTGATGGACGTACTCGCTCCCGAGGTGGTGTTCCTCGGCGACGGCGGTGGTGTGGTGAACGCGGTGCGCAGGCCGGTACACGGCCAGGACAAGGTGGCCAGGCTGGTCATCGGCTTGCTCGCCAAGGGACAGCGGCTCGGTGTCCTGGGCGCGCACCTCGGCATCTACAACGCGATGCCCACGATCCTGGCGACCGTCGACGGCGTGCTCGACCAGGTGACTTCCATCGAGGTCACCAACGGCCGGGTCACCGCGATCTACTCCATGCGCAACCCCGAAAAGCTCAGTGCTGTGCGGGTTCCGGACTGAGGCCGAAGGCGATCACCCGGTCGGGGTGGATCCGGATGAGCGCGTCGGACTGATCACCGAGGTAGGACTCGACCCCGGTCAGCGCCTCGGCGGTGCCGCGGATCTCGAGGCAGCGCACCCGCCACGGGCGCACCGAGGCGATGTCGTCGACGACGAAGGCCACCTGTGCGTTGTCGGCGAGATTGCGGAACTTCTTGGAGGCGGCCAGGTTCCAGCCCGCGATGTCGATGGTGCCGAGTTCGGCGTTGTAGCGGAAGCCGACCGGATTGTTCTGCGGGGTGCCGTCGCGGCGGACCGTCGCCAGACGCCCGAGCTGCTGGGTCGACAGGTAAGCGAGGTGTTCCGATGTCAGCGTTGCGCTCATGCACCGACGCTAAAACCTCGAGTGCGGTCTAGGTCAAGGGTCGCCGGGGGGAGGGGGCGAGCACACAGCCGCGAGCGGGCCTCACCCCTCGACCTCACAGGGTCCGCGCGCTAGGCTGTCAAATATACGGCACCGTATAACTGGAGGTTCGACATGACACTTCCCCCTGGTCAACGCGCGATCGACGGCTTCCCCCGTTTCGGCACACATCTCCATCACCCACCGCCGCCGATTCCCGCGAACCCGGTGATCGAGATCGGCGGGCCGCTGACGGAACCGCTCACGCTCACCCCGGCGGACCTCGCCGAGCTACCGCGCGTGCAGGTGCGGGCCGACTTCCACTGCGTGGCCGGCTGGTCCGCCACCGACCTGCGCTGGGCGGGCGTCCCGTTCGCCACGCTCTATCGCACGCGCGTCGAACCGCTGCTCGCGCCGGGTAGCTCGATCAGCCATGTCGTCTTCGAAGGGCTCGACGGTTATCGATCGGTCGCGCTACTCGCCGACGCCATGGCCGATGACGTGCTCATCGCCGACCGACTCGACGGACAGCCACTCACCAGCGACCACGGCGCGCCGATCCGGCTGGTGAGTCCTGGCCAGTACGGGTTCGTCAACACGAAACACCTGTGCCGCATCGAATTCCACACCGCGCAGCCCGTCGACCCGGACAAGTGGTCACCGCTCGCGGGGCACCGCAGGGCGCGCGTCTGGGCGGAAGAGCGCCATCGATACCTGCCGGGCAGGGTGGTCCGGCCGATCTATCACGCGTTGATCGGGCCGATCCGCCGGATGAGCGCTCGCGGAAGTGCCGAACGAACTGCGTGAATCCCGGTGCCGGACAGCCTCAGTCGAGCAGCTTCTTCTGCACCTTGCCCATCGCGTTGCGCGGGAGCGCGTCGACGAAGCGAACCTCCCGTGGGCGCTTGTGGGCCGAAAGCTGTTCGCCCACATAGGCGGTGAGCTCGACGCCGAGCGCGTCGGAACTCCCGTCGCGCGCGACGACGAAGGCCACGATCCGCTGCCCGAGGTCGTCGTCGGGCAGCCCGACCACGGCAACCTCGACGACCGCCGGATGCCCGAGCAGCGCGGTCTCGATCTCCCCCGCGCCGATGCGGTAACCACCGGATTTGATGAGGTCGATCGACTCGCGCCCGACGATGCGATGGAACCCGTCGCCATCGATGACGGCCACATCGCCGGTGCGGAACCACCCGTCCTCGGTCCAGTCCCGCGCGGTGGCCTCCGGCCGGTTCAGATACCCGCCGAACAGCATCGGTCCGCGCACCTGCAGGCCGCCGATGCTCGCGCCGTCGTGCGGAACGGGCTCGCCCGCTTCGTCGCGCAGCCTGGTCTGCACCCCGCGCACCGGCGTGCCGACCCAGCCGGGCCTGCGCTCGCCGTCGGCCCGGGTGGACAGCGTGATCATGGTTTCGCTCATCCCGTACCGCTCCACCGGCGCCTGCCCGGTGAGCTCGGCGAGCTTCTCGAACACCGGCACCGGCAGCGGCGCGCTGCCCGAGACGAGCAGCCGCGCCCTACTCAGCTCCTTGGCCAGTTCGGGCCGCTCGACCACGCGTGACCACACCGTCGGCACCCCGAAATACAGACTGCCGCCCGCGGCCGCGTAGGCCTCCGGCGTCGGCTTGCCGGTGTGGATCACCGGACTGCCGACCCGCAGCGGCCCGAGCAGCCCGAGGATCAGCCCGTGCACGTGGAACAGCGGAAGCCCGTGCACCAGTGTGTCTTTCCATGTCCACGCCCACGCCTCGGCCAGCGCGTCGAGCCCGGCGGCGATCGCGCCGCGGCTGAGCATCACGCCCTTGGGCGCACCGGTGGTTCCCGAGGTGTAGAGGATGAAGGCGATCGCGGCCGGATCCGGTTCGGGATAGGTGTGCCAGGACCGTGCGTGCAGCCGCACCGGTACCACCGGCAGGTCCGTGCCCTCCGGCGCCGGGCCGAGCCAGGCCTGCGCACCCGAATCGCGCAGGATGTGCTCGCGTTCGGCGGCGCCCGAGTCCGGCGGTACCGGAACCACGGTCACCCCCGCGATCAGGCAGCCGACCACGGCGATCACGGTTCGCAGAGTGGGTTCGGCCAGCACCGCGACCCGGTCGGCGCGAGCGATGCGTTCCGCCACCGATGTTGCCGAACCCAGCAGATCGCTGCGCGAGACGGTGGCATCATCGATGGTGACGGCGTCGGGAATGTCATCCCCGGCGGCGACGGCGGCCGGATTCAGCGAGGCGAGCAGCAGCGGCGGACCATAGGGCATCCGTCAACGCTAACGTGACGCGATTCGGTGGGTGCCGCCGCCGTCGTTGACACTCCGACACCGTGGTGAGACATTAAATGCATAAGTCTCTCACGCTCTCTTCGACGAAAACGGGGTCAATGATGACCATCCTGTCGCGCTCGCGTTCGCAGCGGTCCGAACCGGCGCCCTTCGACATCCGCGACTACGTCAACGGTTCCGCGGCCTTCTACGGCGCGACCGCCAATGTGATCATGCAGCTCAGCCTGGCCCCCGTCGGCTACGGCGTCGCCGAATCGACGGTGCACAGCGGCAGCATCATGAAGCACCCGGTGAAGCGCACCCGAACCACGCTCACCTACCTGTCGGTGGCGCTGATGGGCACCGACGCGGACCGCGAGGCCTTCCGCACCGCCATCAACGGCGCGCACCGCCACGTCCACTCCACCGCCGACAGCCCCGTGAAGTACAACGCCTTCGACAAGAACTTGCAGCTGTGGGTGGCCGCGTGCCTGTACTGGGGCTCGGTCGACGTGATGCGTCGCCTCTACGGCCCCGTCGACGACGCCGTCGCCGACACCTTCTACGACTACGCCCACTACCTCGGCACCACCCTCCAGGTGCCCCGCGAGATGTGGCCCGCCGATCGCGCCGCGTTCGATGCCTACTGGTCCGAGCATCTGAAGCTCACCAGCATCGACACCACGATCAAGGCCTACTTCGACGACCTGCTCGACCTGAAGATGGTGAGCCCGCCCCTGCGCCTGCCCTTCGCCCGCTTCCACCGCTGGTTCACCACCGGCCTACTCCCCCAACACCTCCGAGACGAACTCGGCCTGTCGTGGAGCCCCGCCGACGAGCGCAAACTCAACCGCCTGATGCGCACCACCGGCACGGTGACGGGCCGCCTGCCACGTCCCCTGCGCAACTTCCCCTTCAACGTCGCCCTCGTCGACATGCGCCGCCGCAACCGGCGCGGCAAGCCGCTGATCTGATCGGCATTGCCGCGCGCCTCCCACGCCGACCTGCGGCGTTCGGGTTTCATTCCCCACGATCGCAACGCGTCGCGCGGAATCGGAGGACGTTCGTGAGCATTCGGACAGTGACATGGTGTGCGGCGGCGGTCGCCGTCGGCCTCATGGCGGCCGCGCCCGCCGCCCACGCCGACGAGGACCCGGCGACGGTGCCGCCGCGAACCGCCATGTCGTTGCGGATGCCGGGCGGATTCGCCTGGGGCACCGCCAACGAGCACGAATCGCGGGCGGCGCTGTCGATGTCGAAGCTCTACATCGCCGATTACGCGCTGCGCCACGGCGACGGTTCGCCGCAGGACCGCGCGCTGTCGGAACGGATGATCCGTGACTCCGACGACGGCGCCGCCACCCAACTCGCCGGCAAATATCCGCAAGCGATCGAAGCGACCGCGGGCGAATACGGATTGCGCGGGACGCACGGCACCGCCGACTGGGGCCGGTCGAGCACCAGCACCGCCGACATCACCGACTTCCTGGCCGCCAAGCAGCGCACCGACCCGGGTTCGCCGATCTTCGAGTGGATGGCGGGCGCGAGCAACACCGCCGCCGACGGCACTCCCCAGAACTGGGGCACCGCCCAGCTGCCCGGCGTACACGGCAGCAAGTGGGGATGGTCGGATGTGGGCGCCCCCGAGGTGGCTTCCGCATCCTTCGGGCCCAGCTTCTCGGTCGCCGCGCACACCTACGGCACCCCGGCCGACCAGTCCGCCGATGTGCTCGACGCCCTGCCCGCGCTGATCCTTCGCCTGGCCGGGGCGTACTGACAGCAGTTCATGGTGCGACAGCACCGCCGGCATCAGAACGGGGCTTGCTGCCACCAGTCGTCGCGGGTCTCCTCGAAGGTGTGGCCCGGCCACGACACCTCCACCACCGAGTTCGCGCTGAAGACGTTGCCGCGCTCCCTCGCCGCGAGAGTGAACGGTGCGGCGGAGTCGCGTGGCCGGTAGGCGGCGAGGCTGGTGTGATGCAGTTCGCGCGTGAGGTCCTCGGTGGTGTGCCGCAGCAGGTAGGCATCGGCGTCGGCGGCGGAGGGGTACTCGGTGTACCACGCGATGAGACCGTCGGCGTCCGTGCAGGTGATCTGCTGGAGCGGCGCCGGGTCGCCCGGCAGCACAACCAGCGACGGAGTCGCCGAACAGTTCGCCTCCCGCCAGCCGCGCCCGGCGGGTCCCGACGGGATCAAGTCGGTGAATCCCGAGGCCACCGACGCGTGCGCACCCCAGGTGGGCGGCGGCGGAACTCGATTCGGGCGCACGAACTTCCAATAGATCGCACCGACGCCGATCACCCCGACCCCGGCGACCATCGCCAGCACGAGCAGACTCACCGCGAGTACGCGCCACCGCGAGGAAACCGCCCGCTGTGGCCGCGCACGGTCGACCTGCGCCCCGCCGCGATCTACGGCCTGCTGCGGCACGGAGGCAAACGGTGAACTCACCAGAGTCGGGTTCAGCGAATTCGCCGCAGGATCCGCAGACCACACTTCCCGACCGGAAGGGCGAGGCGCTTGCGACGGCCCGAAACTGCCGACACCCGGCGACACGAGATCGGTGCGGACCAGCGCCGCCGTCGCCGCCTGCGCGAATTCCACACAGCTGCCGAATCTTTCGGCAGGTTCCTTCGCCATGACCCGCGCGATGACCGCGTCGATTCCGGGCGGCAGGTCGTCGATCATCGCGGACGCGCGCGGCACCGGCTTGGTGAGGTGGGCGGCGACCACCGCCCCGGGATTGTCCGCGGGAAAGGGGCTTTGGCCGGTGAGCAGGGTGAACAGAGTGCAGCCGAGCGAGTACTGGTCGCAGCGGTGGTCCACCGGGGCGCCCGAGAGTTGTTCGGGCGACGCGTAGGCGAGGGTGGCGAGAAAGGCTCCGGTGCGGGTGAGCTGGCGGGCGTCGCCGCGCAGCCGGGCGATACCGAAATCGGTGAGCAGGACACGGTCGCCGGAGCGGCTGGGGGCCAGCAAGATGTTGGCGGGCTTCACATCTCGGTGCAGCACACCGCGATCATGGGCGTAGTCCAGTGCCTCGGCGGTCTGCGCGATGATCCCGATCGCCCGCGCCGGATCAAGCGGCTCGCCGCGGAACACCGAGGCGTCGCGGCCGTCGACGTACTGCATGGAGATCCACATCAGGCCGTCTTCGACGCCACGGTCGAGCACCGAGACGATGCCGGGATGATCGAGATGGGCGGACACGTCCGCCTCCCGCTCGAACCGCCCACGGACCTCGTCGTCGGAATACAGTTCGCGATCGAGCAGTTTCAGCGCCACCTGCCGAGGCAGGCGCGGATGCGCCGCGAGGTACACGGTGCCCATTCCGCCCCGGCCCAGCAGCCGGTCGATCCGGTACCCCGCGAAGACCGTGCCCGCACTGAACTCCACCCCGCGCATTCCGCTGTGCCTCTCGATCTTGTGCAGGACAGCTACCGCCCCTGTGCTCCACACGATATCGGCCGCCGGGGACAGCGCGAACCGCTGGGCGCGATCTACCCAGCGGTTCGTGCGGAGACGGTGTTCAGGACAGGCGTGCGGCCGCTTCGGCGATGCGTTCGTCGGTGGCGGTGAGGGCGATACGCACGTGCTCGGGCGAACGGGGACCGTAGAAATCGCCGGGAGCGGCGAGGATTCCGCGTTCGGCGAGCCAGTCCAGGGTGACGCGGCAGGGCTCGCCGCGGGTAACCCACAGGTACAGACCAGCTTCGGAGAAGTCGATGCGGAAACCCGCCTGCGTCAAAGCTTTTCGCAGGATCTCGCGACGGGCGCGGTAACGCTCACGCTGCTCGGCCTCGTGCACGTCGTCGCTGAGCGCGGCGGTCATCGCGGCCTGGATCGGGAACGGCATGATCATGCCGGAGTGCTTGCGCACCTCGAGCAGTTCGGCCACCAGTTCCGGGTCGCCGGCGAGGAAACCGGCACGGTAGCTGGCCAGATTCGAGGTCTTCGACAGGGAATGGATGGCCAGCAGACCGGTGTGGTCACCATCGCACACGCGCGGGTCGAGGATCGAGACGGCCTCGCCCTCCCAGGTCAGGCCCAGGTAGCACTCGTCGGACGCGACGATCGCGCCGCGCTCGCGCGCGAACGCCACCACCTTGCGCAGGTGCTCGACGGGCAGCACCTTGCCAGTGGGGTTCGAGGGCGAGTTCACGAAGATCAGCGCCGGATTCTGCGGGCCGACCTGAGTGAGACCGTCTGCGCGCCAAGGCTTCGCGCCCGCCAGCAGCGCGCCGACCTCATAGGTCGGATAGGCGATCTCGGGGATCACCACCAGATCGTCGGCGCCGATACCGAGCAGTCGCGGCAGCCCGGCGATGAGCTCTTTCGTGCCGAGCACCGGCAGCACCGCCGCCGGGTCGACGCCGGTGACGCCGAACCGGCGCGCCAACGCGGCGACAGCGGCGGAGCGCAGCTCAGGGGTGCCGTGCGTGGTCGGATAGCCGGGAACGGCCGCCACCGAGCCCAGGGCCGCGCGGATCAGCGGATCGACCGGGTCCACCGGTGTACCCACGGACAGATCGACGAGGCCACCGGGGTGGGTGGCCGCCTTCTGCTTGACCGCCGCGATGGTGTCCCAGGGAAAATCGGGCAGCAGGCCGCTCACCCGGCCCTTCCGGCTCTGGGTGGGCACCCCTGCGCTCACTCTTCGGCCATCGGGGGCAGCGCCTTGATGAAGGCGGGGTCGAAATCGACCACACCGACCTTGGTCGCGCCACCGGGGGATCCCAGCTCGTTGAAGAAGTCGACGTTGGCGTTGATGTAACCGCTCCACTGATCCGGAGTGTCGTCCTCGTAGAAGATCGCCTCCACGGGGCAGACCGGCTCACACGCACCACAGTCCACGCACTCGTCGGGTTGGATGTAGAGCATGCGACCACCCTCGTAGATGCAATCCACGGGGCATTCCTCGATGCACGCCTTGTCCTTCACGTCAACGCACGGTTCAGCGATGATGTACGGCACTGCCGTTCTCCTAGTCTGTCCTCACCTGCGGGGTTACTCCGCCCACGAAACACTATCCCGACCGCCCACATTACTCCCAGGTCAGCCTGCCCTAACTCACACTGACAATCATCCGATAGCCAATGGCAACGGTGCCGGTTTGGCCTCGACCACTCCGTAGGTGGTGGTGCGTTCGCGGACCGGACGGTCGATGCCCGCCGCGATCTCGGTGAGCTCGGCGACGGTTTTCGCCGAACCGTGCTGGGAACCGGCCATCCGGGAGATGGTCTCCTCCATCAGCGTGCCACCCAGATCGTTGGCGCCACCGGTGAGCATGGCCTGGGTACCGAGGGTACCCAGTTTCACCCAGCTGGTCTGGATGTTGTGGATGCGGCCGTGCAGCATGATCCGGGCCAGCGCGTGGACCGCGCGGTTGTCGCGGTTGGTGGGGCCGGGCCGGGCCGCGCCTGCGAGGTAGAGCGGTGCGCTCTGGTGGACGAACGGGAGCGGGACGAACTCGGTGAAGCCGCCCGTCTCGTCCTGGATGCCGCGCAGCACCCGCAGGTGGCCCACCCAGTGCTTCGGGTTGTCCACATGTCCGTACATCATCGTCGAACTCGACGGGATGCCCAGCTTGTGCGCGGTGGTGATGACCTCGATCCAGGCCGAGGTGGGGAGTTTGCCCTTGGTGAGCACCCAGCGGACCTCGTCGTCGAGGATTTCGGCGGCCGTTCCGGGGATCGAGCCCAATCCGGCTTCCTTCAGCGCCGACAGCCAGTCGTGGATGCTCTGGCCACCACGCGAGGCGCCGTTGACGATCTCCATCGGGCTGAACGCGTGGACGTGCATCGACGGCACCCGCGCCTTGATCGCGCGGACCAGGTCGGCGTAGCCCGTGACCGGGAGTTCGGGGTCGATACCGCCCTGCATGCAGATCTCGGTGGCGCCGTCGACGTGGGCCTCCCACGCGCGGTCGGCGACCTCGTCGGTGCTGAGGGTGAAGGCGTCCGCGTCGCCCTTGCGCTGGGCGAAGGCGCAGAAGCGGCAGCCGGTGTAGCAGATATTGGTGAAGTTGATATTGCGGTTCACCACGTAGGTGACCTCGTTGCCGGAGACCTCGCGTCGCAACGAGTCGGCCAGTGCGGCAACAGCTTCCATGTTCGCGCCGTCGGCGGTGGCCAAGGCCAGGTACTGATCGTCGGTGAGACCCGCCGGGTCCTTCTCGGCGGCGCGCAGGGCGTCGAGCACCTCGGAATCGAGCCGCTCGGGCGCGACGACGGCCAGGTCGCGGGCGTGTTCGCGAATCGTCTCCCAGTCGCCGAACGCGCCGACGACTTCCTGACCGAGCCCGGAATCGCTGCGGCTGTCGGTATTGCGTCCCTCGGTGTCGATGGCGGTGTTCAGGTCGACGCGGCCGACCGAATCCCATGACTCGTCGGGTTCCTGCCACGGCAGGCCGACCGGCACGGCCTCGGGCCTGGCCAGGCCCGTCGCGGGGTCGGTGAGCGCGTCGACGTGCGCGCCGATCCGGGGATCGATCCACGGATGGCCCGCGCGAACGTATTTCGGGTGCGCGGAGGTGCGCTCGACGAGGGTGAACCCGGCCGCCTCGGTGATCTCGCGCAGGGTGTCCAGATTCGGCCACGGGCGTTCGGGGTTGACGTGGTCGACCGTCACCGGCGACACCCCACCCCAATCGTCGATGCCGGCGTCGATCAGCGCCCGGCAATCACTGTGCGACACCAGGTTCGGCGGGGCTTGCACCGGGACATCGGGGCCCAGCAGCAATCTCGTCACCGCGACGGTCGCCAGGAACTCCGCCACGCCGGCATCGGGAACATCGCGCATGGCGGTGTCGTCCTTGGCGCGGAAGTTCTGCACGATCACTTCCTGGATGTGCCCGAACTCCCTGTGCTGCTTGCGGATCGCCATGATCGACTCGGCGCGTTCGGTGAGATTCTCGCCGATGCCCACCAGGATGCCGGTGGTGTAGGGCACCGAGAGCCTGCCCGCGTCGGTGATCGAGCGCAGCCGGACCGCCGGATCCTTGTCGGGGCTGCCGTAGTGGCATTCGCCCTTGTCGGTGAACAGCCTGGTGGCGGTGGTTTCGAGCATCATGCCCATGGACTGGGCGACAGGCTTGAGGCGGGAGATCTCGTTCCAGCTCATCACGCCGGGGTTCAGATGCGGCAGCAGGCCGGTCTCCTCCAGCACGAGGATGGAGACGGCGCGCAGATAGTCGAGGGTGGAGTCGTAGCCGCGCTCGTCGAGCCACTGCGCGGCCTCCGGCCAGCGGTCCTCCGGCCGGTCGCCCAGGGTGAACAGCGCTTCCTTGCACCCCAGGGCGGCACCCTGACGGGCGATCTCGAGCACCTCGTCGGGTTCGAGGAACATGCCCTTGCCCTCGGCGCGCAGCTTGCCGGGCACGGTGACGAACGTGCAGTAATGGCACTTGTCCCGGCACAGCTTGGTGAGCGGGATGAACACATTGCGCGAATAGCTGATCGTGCGTGGGCGGCCCGCCGATTCCAGGCCCGCGTCGCGGACTCTGGCGGCGCTGGCGCACAGATCGGCGCGGTCGTCGCCGGTGGCATGCAGCAGGACGGTGGCCTCGTCGACGTTCAACGTGACGCCGTCGCGGGCTCGGCGCAGGGCCCGTCGCATCGCGGCGGGACTCGGCGGCGACATCGGAACGCTCGGCTTCGGAAGATCGGTCACCCCGTCGATCATGCGCTACTTCTTCCCCGGACGTGTGGTCGGTGAGGTCACGGGCCCACGGCGGGCGCGGCGTGGTCGTCCTTGTCCGACGACAACCTCCACCGTGACCACGCGTATTCCCGACGGGGTGAAACCGTCGCACGCGCATGGAACCATGGGCAGCATGTCACTGCCGCGTTCCACCATCCTGGCCGAACCGGCCTGGCGTCCGAGTGCCAAGGCCAAGCTGCTGTGGGCATTGGAGAACACGATCGGCGTGGTGGTGTTGTTCATCGCGCTCGGGGTGTGGGCGGTGCTCGACGGGGACCGTCGCGGCTGGCAGGTGCTCGCCGGGCTGGCGCTCGTGATGCTGGCGGTGCTCGCCGTCGTGGTGATCCCGGTGTGGCGCTACGCGGTGCATCGGTGGGAGGTGACCGATGAGGCCGTGTACACGCGGGTGGGGTGGCTGGATCAGGAGTCACGGGTCGCGCCGATCTCGCGGGTGCAGACCGTGGACACCGAGCGTGGTCCGCTGGAACGGATCCTGGGGCTGGCGACGGTCACCGTGACCACCGCGTCGTCGGCCGGAGCGGTGAAGATCAGTGCGCTCGACCTGCCGGTGGCCGAGGAGACGGTGCTGCGGCTGACCGCGATCGCCGCGCAGCACCGCGGGGACGCGACGTGATCCAGCCTATCGAATGGCAGCGCCTCGACCCGCGCATGCTGCTGGTGTATCCGGTCAACGAGATCATGAAATACATTCCGGTGCTGCTCGGTTCGATCATCGTCGGCACGACCAGCGGCAATCCGCTGTGGAGTCTCATCCCGGTGGTGCTGGTCGCGGCGTTCGGTATCGCGCGCTGGTTCACCACGTCGTATCGGATCGACGCCGATCACGTGCAGCTGCGCAGTGGAATCGTGGCGCGCCGGACCTTGTCGGTGCCGAGGCCGCGCATCCGGTCGGTGGATGTGGAAGCCGATCTGCTGCACCGGGTGCTGGGGCTGGCGGTGCTGGCGATCGGCACCGGGAAGCAGACCGACAAGGGCGAGGAGTTCAAGCTCGACGCGCTCGATACGAGTCAGATCCCGGCGCTGCGGGCCGAATTGCTCTCCCACACCGGCCAACACGCGCCCGATCACGTCGACGCGGCCGGAGCGCCCCATGTTTCGCGCCCTGACGCGCTTGCCGAGTCCGGGGTGGAGATCGGGCACTGGAGGGCGGCGTGGGTGCGCTACGCGCCGCTGTCGCTGACCGGACTGGCTGTCGTCGCGCCGATCGCGGGGCTCGGCGCGCAGTACGGGGTGATCGACGTGCTGTCGGAAAGCGCTGTCGTGCAGCACCTCGACGACGACACCGCGGCGATCGTCACGATCACCATCGCGGGGTTGACCGTGCTGACGTTGGCGCTGGTGAGCCTCGCCGCGTGCGGCCAGTACCTCGCCACCTGGTTCGGCCTGCGCGTGCTCGACAACGGCACCACCCTGCACCTGCGCCACGGACTGTTCACCACCCGCCAGATCACCCTCGACCTCGCCCGCTTCCGTGGCGCCACCCTCAACGAACCGCTCCTGCTGCGCGCCGCCCGCGCCGCCCAGCTGGAAATGATCATGACCGGCGAGAACCCTCGCCAGAAGATCCTTCCCCAGGCGCCCCGCGTCGCCGTCGAACGCACCCTCGACGAACTACTCCGCAGCCGTCGCGGCCCGCAGGCGAAAGCATCGGCCGATTCGGCCGCGCCACAACCGATCACCGGTTCCGCCCTGGGCACCGTCGACCTGCGCAGACACGGACCCGCCGCCCGCCGTCGCCGCTACACCCGCGCCGCGTGGCCCGTCGGGATCGTTGTCGTCGCCATGCTCGCCGTCGTGCTCACGGGTGGTCATCTGGCACCGTGGGCCTGGACCTTCCCGGTGGTCTTCGCCGTCGTCATGGCCCTGCTCGCCGAGGACCGCTATCGCGGCCTCGGCCACCGCGTGCTCCCCGGCACCACCGGCCCGACCTGGCTGATCACCCGCCGCGGCAGCCTCGACCGCAATCGGGACTGCCTCGAAGCTCCCGGCATCATCGGGTGGACTGTGCGGCAGACCTTCTGGCAGCGCCGCGCCGGACTCGCCACCGTCGTCGCGGCCACCGCCGCGGGCAAGAAGGCCTATCTGGTGGTCGACATCCCGATCGCTGCGGCCGCGGCGCTGATCGAAGAAGTGACCCCGGGCGGACTCGGCACACGCTGAAAGGTCCGGCAAGACCCGCCGAGCCCGATAGCGACGCGGGCGACAGCGACGCGGCGTAGCGTTCGATTCGATCGCCGTGCCGCTGACGCTAGGGGTGATTCGTGCATTTCACCGAGGTTATCGAGAACGCGGGCAAAGTGCTGGACGCCGCGGGCGTCGCGGCTATCGTCATCGGCGCGCT
Source organism: Nocardia sp. NPDC003183 (assembly GCF_053590715.1). Taxonomy (NCBI): domain Bacteria; kingdom Bacillati; phylum Actinomycetota; class Actinomycetes; order Mycobacteriales; family Nocardiaceae; genus Nocardia; species Nocardia sp. NPDC003183. Next base: position 132,414 of record NZ_JBSFTG010000002.1, on the reverse strand, counting down.
CGTCGGCACGGTCCGCTTCCTGCGACAGCTGGCCGGGCACGAGGAGTTCGAGCTCGCCTACGGCACCTATCGGCGCGGGCTGGGCCGGGCGATCCTGCTCGGCCTGGAATTCCTGGTGGCGGCCGACATCATCCGCACGGTGGCCATCGCGCCGACGTTCACCAGTGTGGGCGTGCTGGCCTTGATCGTGCTGGTGCGGACGTTCCTGAGCTACTCGCTCGAACTCGAGCTGACCGGGCGGTGGCCGTGGCAGAAGACGAAAGCTACCGGCTGACGTTCGACCGGTAGTACAGGTACCCCGCGGGCGCGAGCACACCGCAGGCGAACAGCAACAGGGTGCGGCCGTCGCTGCCGAGCATGATGTCACCGCCGGGGCCACGCGAGGCGCAGACCAGGAACCCGAACACCCACACCACGATCGGGGCGAAAGTGAAGCCGATTCGGTCGGTCACCGATTCCATGCCGTAGACCAGCGCGATGTTGATGGGTGCGGCGAACAGCGCCACCACCGGAAACGCCAGCGAGCCGATGTACAGCGGCAGGAACAGCACTTCGACGGCCAGGGTGATCAGCGCGTCGACCAGCAGCAGCACGACGATGAGCCCCGAGATCAGCGGATCCGCCACGCCGGAGATGCGTGCGGACCGCAGCACGGCGGTGGGCTGATCGCGATCGGTCACCATGCGCGTGAGTCTATTCGGCCGAAGCGGTCTGCTGTGCCGCCCGCGCCCGGGAGAACCGCCAGCCGATCAGCAGCGCGGGCCCGATCACCAGCAGGCTCGCCACCGTCCAGGTCCCGACCGGGCGGTCGATCGCCATCAGGACCAGCACCGTGCACAGGAAGGCCAGCGTGGCCCAGCCGGTGTACGGCGCGCCCATCATCCGGAACGCGGGCCGCTCGAGCTGCCCCCGCTTCCACAGGTGCCACATCCGCAACTGACAGAGCACGATGGTGGCCCACGACGCCAGGATGCCCAGCGAGGCCACATTCAAGACGATCTCGAAGGCCTGATCCGGAACGAACCCGTTGAGCACCACCCCGAGCAGCGCGATGCCGAAGGTGAGCAGGATCCCGCCGTAGGGCACGCCGTGACTGCTCATCACCGAGGTGAACCGAGGGGCGCTACCGCGCATCGACATCGAACGCAGAATGCGCCCGGTCGAATACAGGCCGGCGTTGAGACTGGAGAACGCCGCGGTGAGCACGACGATATTCATCAGCGAGCCGATGCCGGGCACGCCGAGCGCGGCGAAGAACGTGACGAACGGGCTCTCCCCCGCGTGATAGGACGTGTACGGCAGCAAGAGTCCGAGCAGCAGCAGCGATCCGACGTAGAACACCGCGATCCGCAGGATCACCGAGTTGATCGCCCGCGGCATCAGCTTCTCGGGATCCTTGGTCTCCCCCGCCGCCGTACCGACCAATTCGACGGCGGCATAGGCGAAGATCACGCCCGAGGTGACCAGCACCAGCGGCAGGATGCCGGTCGGGAACATGCCACCGTGCTCGGAGATCATCGACGGGCCGGTCTGTTCGCCACGAATGGTGAAGCGCCCCAGCAGGAACACCGTGCCGATCACCAGGAAGGCACACAGCGCGGTCACCTTCACCAGCGCGGCCCAGAACTCCAGCTCACCGAATGCCTTGACGCTCACCAGGTTCACGATCAGCACGATCACCAAGGCGATCAGCGCCAGCACCCACTGCGGTACCGAGGTCATCGGCTGCCAGTAGTGGAAGTACAGCGCGATGGCCGTGGAGTCGGCGATGCCGGTCATCGACCAGTTCAGGAAATACATCCAGCCCGCGACGAAAGCGGCTTTCTCCCCGAGGAATTCGCGTGCGTAGGAGACGAACGAACCGGAGGTGGGGCGGTGCAGCACCAGCTCGCCCAGAGCGCGCAGGATGAAGAACACGAACACGCCGCAGACCGCGTAGACGACCCACAGCATGGGCCCCGCACTGGCCAGCCTGCCACCGGAACTCAGGAACAGGCCGGTGCCGATCGCGCCGCCGATCGCGATCATCATCAGCTGACGTCTGCCGAGGGACTTGTGATATCCGGCGTCCTCGGCGTCGAGATCCGGTCGATCACCCACAGCGGTCATGACACCCCACCCATCGTGTGAGAACACCCGAGAACGCGGACACCGGAACGGTACCGGCCCGCGCGCCGAGGCACGATGGCAACCCTGTGGCTAGCTACTCAATCGAGACCGGCGAACAGGTCGTGCTCGAACCCATCGTTGCCGAGCCGGCCGCGAGTACCGCGCACCAGCCTGAAATGCTCCTCCGGCAGCACCGGCAGCGCGATGTTGTTCGACAGAGCGAATTCCCGGCCACTCGGCGCGACAGTGACCTGGGTGGCGTGCGCGCGCATGGCGGCACGCTTGGCCGAGACCGCGTCGGAGACGTCGACCACGGTGGTCACCCCGCTCGTCGACATGGCGGCCAGTTCCGCCTCGACGGGCAGACGCCAGCCCGGGGGCAGTGCGCCGGGCAGTTCGTCGACGGTGCGGCGAGCCAGCGCGGCGGTGTGCTGGCGCAGCAGGTCGCCGTCGGTGACGGTCCAGTAGAACTTCGGGACGTCCCAGCCCTGTTCGGCAGCGGCCACGACCGCCGCGGTGGTGATCTCGTGCGCGCGAATGTGGTCGGGATGGCCGTAGCCGCCGCGCGGGTCGTAGGTGACGACGACCCGGGGTCGCAGTTCGAGAATCACCGCGACGAGCGCGTCGACGGCGGCGTCACCGGAATTCACGAAGGCCCGCGGGTTCGCCGCCGACGGCGTGCCCGCCATGCCGGAATCGCGCCACCGGCCGGGGCCGCCGAGGAACCACGGCTCGCCCGCGTCGAGGGCCGACAGCGCGGCGGTGAGTTCGCCGATGCGGTAGCCGCCGAGCTGGTCGGCTTCGGCGGCGATCAGGCGCGACCACCGTTCGCCGATGACCTCACCCTCCTCACCGAGCGTGCAGGTGACCACCGTCACCGGGACACCACGGCGGCGGTAGTGCGCGATAGTGCCGCCCGTGGTGAGGGTTTCGTCATCGGGGTGGGCGTGGACCAGGAGCAGGCCGCCGGTCTCGGTCATGGGATCCTCCGCCACTGTGCTGTATCACCGAAGATGCCGACCTGGATGGCACCCGACAGCGACACACCGTCGACGCGCGGACCGGCCGCCGCGACGACGTTGTCCTGCACGATCGGCAACACGGTCGCCAGTTCCCACAATCGTGGCTCGGATTCGGCCAGGATCCGCGGCACCTCGAACCCGCGAAGCGCTTCGTCGATCGAGGGTTGCAGAGTCGGATCGCACACACCGCCGATATTGCTGGGCGCCTTGCGGTACGCCTCGGCCGCGGCCAAGGCGGGACCTTCGGCGCCGGCCGGTTCGACGGGCGGACAGCCGTAGCGGGAGGCGAGCGCGGTGGCGGGGTCGCCGCCCGCGAGCTCCCAGCCGACGATGGCGTCGATCGAGGATTCGGTGAGGTCCTTGCCGTACAGCTCATCGGCGGCCAGGCCGCGAACGGTGGCATCGATACCGGCACTGCGCAATTGGTCGGCGGCGGTATTGGCGACGGCCAGCGCCGACGCGTCCTCGGTGACGGCGCCGATCCGCACCGACAGCCCCTTACCGTTGCGCGCCACCGAGCGCGGGCGCGGCGCGGGCGAGGTGGGCGAACCGGTCTGCTGTGCCTCCGGTGCGCGACCGAAGCCCGCCTCGGCCAGCAGTGCGAACGCTTCATCGGCGGTCATCCGCGGCGGCGCGGTGGGCACATAACCGGGACTCGACGGCGAAAGCACTTGTGCGCGTGCGGGTTCTACCCAACCACCGGTCTGCGCACCGACGGTCGCCAGCAGGGCGGGGTCGAGCAGCGCGAGCACGGCCTTGCGGACCCGGACATCGGCGAGATCGCCGGAACGGCCGTTGAGCGCGAGTTGCAGTTCGCGGGCCTGCGGCATGATCGTGGTCCGCACCGAGGGGATCGCGGCCAGTTGCGCCTGGGTCGCCACACCGCCGTGCACGAGCGCCATCTGCGCGTCGCCGGTGCGCAGCGATTCGGCCAGCTGCGAGGGTGTGCCGCCGCGACGGAACTGGATCTGATCCGGGGAGGCCGGGGTGCCCCAGAAGCGGTCGTTGCGTTCGAGCAGGATCTCGTCGCGTCCGCGATCGACCGATTTGATGGTGAAATTGCCGCCCGAGACCGGGATCTTGTCGACCAGCCCGCTGGTGAACCCACCCGGCGAGTCCTTCACCAGGTGCGAGGGCAGCAGATTCGAGAACAGTTCACGCCAGGCCGGGTAGGGCTGGGTCATGGTGACCGTCACCGTCTTGCCGCCACCCGAGGACGCCACATCGGAGATGAGCCGGTAGCCGGCCGGGTCCACCACACCGGGCTGGCTGATCATCTGCTGCCAGAGGAACCGGAAGTCCTCGGCGGCGATCGGGGCGCCATCGGACCAATTGGCCTGATTACGCAGGGTGTAGGTGATGGTGAACGGCTCCTGGGCCGTCACATCGGCCGACACGATCAGCGAGGTATCGGGCACCCAGTCGACCAGACCGGGATGCACGGGACTCGGCGCGGCGCGGAACGGGCTGGGCAGCACCATCGAACTCACCGCACTGGTCACCGGCGACTGATCCGAGCGCAGGTGCGGGTTGAACCCGATCCCGATGTCGTCGATCGCGACGACGACGGTGTTCTTGCCCGGCTTGGCCTGGGTGGTCTTGGGAGAGTCGGAGGACTCGATCGGCGGTGGCGGATTCGCCGTGCAACCGGCCACGACCGCCGTCGAGGCAATCATCGCCAGCACCATCGCGCGCCACCTTGCGCGCCGCCCCAGACTCACTCTGCGCACTCTACCCAACCCCGCTATCCACTGCCGGTCGCCCATTACAGGCCCACAAAACGGCGTCGGCCGGGTCCGTTTCCGGTACCCGGCCGACGCCGTTCGAAACTACTGCCGACTAGTTCGCGGCGGCCTTGTCGCGAGCCTTGCGACGCGACAGGTCGCGGGCCCGCTCGTTGGCGCCGAGGACGACCTTGCGCACGCGAACCACCTCGGGGGTGACCTCCACGCATTCGTCCTCGGTGCAGAACTCCATCGCCAGCTCGAGGTCGAGCTGCAGCGGCTTGGCCATGGTCTCGAAGGTGTCCGCGGTGGCGCTGCGCATGTTGGTCAGCTTCTTCTCGCGGGTCACGTTGATATCGAGATCCTCGGCACGCGGGTTGATGCCCACGACCATGCCCTCGTAGGTGTCGGCGCCCGGCTCGACGAAGAACTGACCACGGTCGGCCAGCTGGATCATCGCGAACGGGGTGACGGTGCCCGCGCGGTCCGACACCAGCGAACCGGTGTGGCGGGCGCGGATCTCACCGGCCCACGGGGCGTAACCGTGGGCGACGGCGTTGGCGATACCGGTGCCGCGGGTCTCGGTGAGGAACACGGTGCGGAAGCCGATCAGGCCACGCGAGGGGACGATGAACTCCATGCGCACCCAACCGGCGGCGTGGTTGCTCATCTGCACCATCTTGCCCTTGCGGGCGGCCAGCAGCTGGGTGATCGCGCCCAGGTACTCGTCGGGGCAATCGATGGTCAGCTCTTCGAACGGCTCGTGGGTCTTGCCGTCGACCTGCTTGGTGACCACCTGCGGCTTACCGACGGTGAGCTCGAAGCCCTCACGGCGCATCTGCTCGACGAGGATGGCCAGCGCCAGCTCACCACGACCCTGCACCTCCCAGGCGTCGGGACGGCCGATGTCGAGCACGCGCAGCGAGACGTTACCGATGAGCTCGGAATCCAGGCGCGACTTGAGCATGCGGGCGGTGAGCTTGTGGCCCTGCACCCGGCCGACCAGCGGCGAGGTGTTGGTGCCGATGACCACCGAGATGGCGGGCTCGTCGACGGTGATACGCGGCAGTGCGACCGGGTTCTCCGGATCGGCGAGGGTGTCGCCGATCATGATGTCGGGGATACCGGCGATGGCGACGATGTCGCCGGCCTCGGCGACCTCGCCGGGCTGACGCTCGACACCGATCGTCTGGAGCAGCTCGGTGATCTTGACGGTCTTGGCGCCGTCGGCGTTGATCCAGGTGACGTTCTGACCCTTGCGCAGCTCGCCCGCGTAGATGCGGACCAGGGCCAGACGGCCGAGGAACGCCGACGCGTCGAGGTTGGTGACGTGGGCCTGCAGCGGCGCGTCCTTGTTGCTCTTCGGCGCCGGGATGTAGTCCATCAGCACCTCGAACAGGGCATCGAGGTTCTCGGCGTCGGGTGCGGAACCGTTTTCCGGCTCGACCTTCGACGCCTTGCCCTCACGGCCCGAGGCGTAGAGAACCGGCAGATCCAGCGCCAGCTCGGCGGCTTCGGCGGCCTCGTCGTCGAGGTCGGAGGCCAGGTCGAGCAGCAAGTCGTGCGACTCGGAGACGACCTCGGCGATGCGGGCGTCCGGGCGGTCGGTCTTGTTGACGACCAGGATCACCGGCAGCTTCGCCGCCAGCGCCTTGCGCAGCACGAAACGGGTCTGGGGCAGCGGGCCCTCGGACGCGTCGACGAGCAGCACGACACCGTCGACCATGGACAGGCCGCGCTCGACCTCGCCACCGAAGTCGGCGTGGCCGGGGGTGTCGATCACATTGATGACGGTGACGGAACCGTCGGGGTTGTGGCGATGAACCGCGGTGTTCTTCGCGAGAATGGTGATGCCCTTCTCGCGCTCCAGATCACCGGAGTCCATGACGCGGTCGACCAGTTCGGCTCGCTCAGCGAACGCGCCCGACTGACGAAGCATGGCGTCCACCAGCGTCGTCTTGCCGTGGTCGACGTGGGCCACGATGGCGACGTTGCGAAAATCGCGTGAAGACGACACGCCTCAATCCTCCTGCTGTTGATGTATTTGGCGCGCATTCATCTGGCATCGCGGCCTGTTACACCCTACCGGTACCTTCGCCGCGACCTCGTGTCAGGCTTTGTACTTAGGTTACGCTAACTCCCATGGGCAAGGTGAAGGCGAAGAAGGTCTCGAGCCTGAAGCCGAAGAAAAAGTGCTGCAGGAAGAAGACGCGCTGCTTCAAATGCCCCGTCGTCATCATGCGAATGAAGAAGGCCGAGGCCGCCGGAACATGCGGTAAAGATCTCAAAAAGGCGTTGAAGCTGGCGCGTGCCAAGTAGGCGGAGGGGTACAACCGAAGTATGAGTACTCCGCTGCTCTCCGCCCCCGAACTCACCATCGCGCTGGCCACCCTGCCGGAGTGGTCACGCGAGGGTGACGCGATCACCCGCACGGTGCAGGCACCGAGTTTCCTCGCCGGCATCGAGACGGTACGCAAGGTCGCCACCGCGGCCGAGGCTGCCGATCATCATCCCGATATCGATATCCGTTGGCGCACACTGCGTTTCACGCTGAGTACGCACTCGGCGGGTGGGCTCACCGCGCTCGATACGGCGATGGCGCACACCATCGACGACCTCGTCGGCTGAGCGTCAGCTCGCGGGTACCTCGGCCGTGCGACGGCCGGGGAGTTGAGCGCGCAAGGTCTCGCGACCGCGCCAGATCAGCCAGCCGAGCAGCACGAACACGCCGATCACGTCGACCGCGCCGAGCCAGGCCAGCGGCCACGGGCGCGGGATGGTCCAGATCGTCGGCTGCGCGAACGAGAGCACCCACGGCACACCCACCAACATCGTCAGCACCCAGAACCCGGCGATGATCCGCGCGACCCGCTCGTCGCGCAGCGGCCCGTAGAGCAGCCACAGCGCGGTCGGGATCAGCCAGACCCAGTGGTGCGACCAGGAGATGGGCGAGATCATCAGCCCGAACAGCTGCACCAGCACCAGGGTGCCGAGCCGGTCGTCGGGGCCGAGGGTGCGCCACGCGCAGAACGCCAGCACCGCCGTGACCCCGACCGCGGCCAGCCACCACGGCCCGGACTGCACGTCGTAACCCAGGATGCGGCTCAGCGCGCCGCGCAGCGACTGGTTCCACACCGAGCCCACGGGGCCGATCCGGTCCGCGTCGCCCAGGAGAGTGCCGAAATAGCGCTTCGCCTCGTGGGCATTGATGAGAAAGCTCACAGCGACGGTCAGCCCGAAGGCCCCCGCCGACCACAGCACCGTCGCCCAGCGCCGCCGCGCCACGAAATACAGACCGGTGATGGCCGGGGTCAGCTTGATGCCGGCGATCACGCCGACGAGGGTGCCCGAGATCCACCACCGCGCACTGCGGACGGCCAGCATCGCGCCGAGCACCAGGAACACATTGACCTGGCCGTAGTCGATCGTTGTTCGCACCGGCTCCAGCCAGACGCCGAGCGCGGTCCAGCCGACGGCCGCGGTGATCCACGGCGTCTGCTTCGCCTTCGCCGCGCCGAGGAGCAGTTCGAAGCTGATCCGGATCACGCCGTAGAGCGCGGCCACCGTGGCCAGCATCCAGCCGACCGCCACCAGGGTGAACGGCAGATAGTGCAGCGGGAAGAACACCAGCGCCGCGAACGGTGGATAGGTGAACGGCAGCGGGAAGTCCGGCGTCACCTCGGAGTAGGTGAAGTCGTAGAGCCGATCGGTGAGCAGCGAGGCCGAGCCGTCGACGTACACGTGCAGATCGACGACATTGAGCCCGTTCGGGGCGAAGAGCATCCAGGCCAGCCTGGCGAGCACGGACAGTCCGAGCAGCGCGAGAGCCCATCGGAGGTGTCGGTTCAAGGCCAGGCTTTCGGTCGGATGGGTGGCGTCGCGCGCCATTTCGCGGTGCTCCGCTACTTTAACCAGGCGCCCGCGCGCCACCGGCGGCCACCGGCCACCCCGACACCATGGGTAACATTTGCATCAACATCCCCAGGTGTAACACCGGTCAGGGCTAGCGTCGATGAACATGGTTCGGGCCGGTGATCCGCTCAGGGCCCGGCGGCTGTACAACACGGCAGCGTTGTCCTTAGAGTGACCCCCGACATGTTGGGGTCGACAACCCTCGCCCATCGCAAAACCGAGGTAAGGACGGCTAGACAAGTGCTTCGTAGCCGAGGATCGCGGATCGCAACGACCGCTCTCGCCATCGCGGCAGGCGCCATGCTCGCCGCGCCTGCTTCTATCGCCGCGCCCGCGCCAGCCCCACAGGCGGCGCCGATCAGCGTCCCGATGGTGCCGGAAGGCGTCCCTGTCGACGCGCTAGCCGCCTTCGCCCCCGCCGTGGCGGGCCTGGTCGCAGGCCCCGCCGACGTCGCCAGCCCGCAGACCGCCCTGCTCGATCAGGCACGCGTACTGCTGGCCACGCTGAATCTGCCACCCGCCATCAAGGCCACCCTCGAGCGGATCATCACCTTCCTCGACGGCAGCGGCGGCGGCGGTCCCGAGCTCCCGCAGGACGGCCCGGCCATCGCGCAGTTCCTGTACCCGACGATCGGCAAGGGCTGCATCGGCGACGGCGCCGATTCGGTCGGCACCGCGCTCGCGGTCGCCGGTCCGGCGCAGCTGCCCCCGCCCGGACCCGCCGCCGGACAGGCCGGTTTCGTGTTCACCGCGCTCGGTACCAAGGCCCCGACCGGCGAGCAGAACCCGCCGATGACGGTGCAGTGGCTCAACCTCGATACCCGTCAGTCCGCGATCCAGACGCTGACCGACGAGGCCAAGATCAACCCCGGCGGTCCGGCCACCCTGTCGGCCATCGCCAACACCGGCCACGGCCGCGTGGTCGCGGTGATCTCGGGTTCGCTCACCACCGCCGCCGAGGGTGCCGCACCGCGCACCTGCACGTTCATGCCGACCCTCGGCTTCTTCACCGTCTGAGATGCTCTCCCGCCTCCCCGCGACTTCAGGCCGGACCTGAGTCGCGGGGAGGTTTGCGTTCGGCGGCCAGACCATGGTTGTCCTGCTCGCGTTGCTGTGCGCTCGCGCAGGGTTCCCGCCGGCTGAGCGGTGTGGTAAACCGGGATCCATGGCGACCACGCACGGTTCTTCCCGGAATGTTCGGTCGATTCGGAGCAGCCGCTCGATTCTGTCCTATCGATCCGAGGGGTCGATCCTGTCGATCGGATCGGCCTATTCGGTGTTGTCGATCGGCAGTGTCGGATCGGTGCTGTCCATCGGCTCGATCGGGTCGTTCGGGTCCGCGATCTCCTCGCTGTCGTTCGCCAGCGTCGGGTCGGCGCTGTCGGGTCTGTCGCGGTGGTCACTGATGTCGTGGCGCGGGGTGCTCGCCGAGCCCGAGGTGCGATCAGCGTTGCGCGTGATGCCCGACGACGAGCCCGATATCCGGTGCGGAGCGACCTGCCACTGCCAGACCTAACTCACCACTGGCCGTAGTCCTCGGCCAGCACCCGGTTCAGGTCGACGCCGATGCCGTCGATCGAGCGTTTGTCGATCTCGAATTGGTGCAGATGCGCGGAGTCGTGCACGAATCCGCGCTCGGTGCCCCAGTTGTGTTGCCAGAACCAGGAACCCAGGCCCGCGTCGAGTGCGCGGTCGATGGTCGGCGCGTTGGCGTAGATGCCGACGAGGTCGGGTCCGAGCACCGACTGCCAGCCCTCGATATAGGGCGCGATCATCTCCTCGAAGTCCTCGTCCGAGGGGTTGTCGTCGATGGAGGCGTAGATCGGCGCGGTGTCGGGTCCGCCCGCGGCGGTGTGGATGGCCCAACCGCGTTCGGCGTGTTCCTTGCCCTCTTCGAGGCCACCGCGCCAGTCGGCCGTCGGGCCCTTGCCGAACTGGTAGTTCGACACGATCGACAGGCCGTGCGTCCACAGGTCCTCGACCTCGGCGGCGAGCAGCGGTTTACCTTCCATCCACTCCGCGCCGGGCCTGCGCTCGGAGACGTAGCGGATGACGCCGATATGTCCTTCGGCCGCGATCGACGCGGCGGAGGGGACCCCCGCGGCGTAGTCGACCATGGTGCCGAAGGATTGGGCCCGGGCGGGTGCGGCGGCGAGGCCGGCACCGATCGTGGCCGCGGCGGCGGCCAAGCCGAAGAACTTCCGCCGGGTCACCGGAACAGAACGCATCGCAGGACTCCTTCGCGCAACCCGACCTTCAACCGGTAAGCGAACCCGGCGCGCCTTCCCCGAATCTCGCGCGCCGGGAGTCTAGAACGTGCGACTCATTGCACCACAACCCCAGGGGAACCGCCAGAACCAATGGCAACATTCGCCCCACGAGTCACAGGAGTCAGGCCGCGCCGTCGATCGCCGCGCCCACATCGATGGTGCGTCCGGTCGGATCGGCCAGTTCGGTGCTGACCACCGCGACGACCTGTGCCATCACCTGCTTCTTGATCCCGGCCAATCGGCCGAGGGTGGCCGCCCGCAGGCCCTTCGCGGTGAACTCCATCGAGATGTCCTCGAGCGCGGGCGGCGGCACCTCGATCACGATCTGGAGCGGCTCGGCGGCCCGTGCCGTGAGAACGAGCGGGATCTCCAGGTCGGCACGGTAGTGGTTGGCCTTGAGCACGTCGACGGTGATATCGAGCCCCACCGGCAGCGTCATATCGAAGATCCGCAGGTCACCCGGCTCACCGAGGCCACGATCGATCACCCGTGGCTGCTCGATCGCCCCGCGCACGGTCACCGTGGCCGCGCCGCGCGGGCCCTCGGACAACGGTCCCACCTCGATCGCGCTGCCCGCCAGCTGACCGACCACGCCGTGCACACGATCCCTGGTGACGATGGTGGTGAAGAAGCGCAGCCCGAACTCGCGGTAGTCGATCCAGTCGAAAACGGTGTCGTTGCGATGCGGTGAGCGGTAGCCGTCCAGGATCGCCTCGATGTCGAAGACGCGCTCCGAACGGACCTTCGGATCGCCCACGATGGCGTTGACCCGGTTGGCGACCTCGCGCTGCACCAGGCCCGCGATCGGGTCGAGCAGCATTTCCCACGCACCGTCGATGGCCTCGGCGCGCAAGGTGAAGCTGACATCCTTGGCCGTCACCGGGGCGACATCGATCACGACCAGCAGCGGAGCGGCGGTGCGGGCGTGCAGCGTGAGCCCGATCTCCACCACGGCTGCCAGGCGCAGTTTGCGTCCGCCCAGAACCAGGTTCACGGCCAGGGTCAGCGGGATCCGCACACCGAAGCTCAGCGCGTCACCGGGCGTGCGGGTGACCACGGGGGTGCCCAGCGTGCCCTCGGCGACGAAACCGGCCAATCCCGCGGGCCCGAGCGAGAACGGCCCGATCTTCACGCCACGCCCGGTCATCCCCGACACGGCGGCGGCGATGCGCTCCTCGGTCACCGCGTAGGTGACGAACCGTTCGCCGAAATCGGCGTACTCGATCCACATCGGGTCACGACGTGGCTCTTCGTCCACCTTCACACGCACATCGAACACGGTACGTGACGTCGGCGAACCCGCTGCTGGTGGCACAACTCCCCCGTCCTGCCGATGAGGGGGAAGCAGGACGGAGGAGCCGGCGACGGCGCTGCCGGGCGCCGCGAGTTCCATGGTACGGGTATCAGCGTGGTACCGCCGTCCAGGATCCTCGCAGTTGTCTTGAGCGCCAATCGATTTCAGAATCGCCCGTAACCGACCAGATCTGCGGTTTCGGCCGGGGTGATGGTGCGCACCCGAACCCCGCCCAGCTCGTTGCCGCCGATGGTGGTGATCGTGTCCCCCTCCGCCTTCAGCACGATGTTGGTGTGCTGACCGAGCGGACTGTCGGGACCGTAGAGCACGACGTCGCCGGTGCGTGGCCGGTAGCCGACGTCGGGGCGGGTGAATCGGCCGACCCGCTGGTAGTACTCCTGCAGCGTGTACACGCCGGGGATGCGCCAGGAACCGGAGTTCGGGTTCGCCAGCGGCCTGCCCGCCTCGCGCATCGTCCAGCTCACGAAGTCGGCGCACCAGGCCTCCTGGACGCCCTCGGCGTACTTCGGGCCGTCGCCGGGCTGCTCGTATTCGCGGCGCAACACATCCACGAGCACGATCTGCTGCTCGTCGAGACGTTCGCTGTCGAGCGCGGGGAACTGATCACCCCAATCGTGCTGCCACCACACCAGTCCGACAGCGACGACCGTCGCCGCCGCCAGCATCCCGGAGATGCCGGCGATCCAGGACGTGCGCCGTCCAGGTCGTTCGGCTCGAATCTGCGTCATCGCCCCCCGCTCTCGTTCATCCTTCTGACCTATTGGACGAATCACGAGCGCTTTCGGTTCCCGCTCACGCGTGTTTTCCGAAGCGGACGGGCGACCACCGGATGGACCCCTGCGCCACCCGGGTATCAGCCCGGCAATCGCTCTCGGCGCGCACGAGGCGAGCGCGCGCGCCGTCCCCTCCGGCGACAATCGTCCGCGCAGGGGTGGTGTCGAACACTTCCGCTCCGGAACACACTGGCCCGACCAGCACAAAGGCCGAAAATCGTCCTGGGCGCGGCGACCGGGCAGCCAGGCGGTCTCCCGCTCGGCTGACATGAGTGTCAGCGAAACCTTTACCCTCGGTCAAGCTAGACGACTGTCCCAATTTGTACCGGCGACCGAAACAGGAGTGCATTGTGGAAGACCCGAACGCGTCGATATCGCGGTACCTGCGCGAACGCCGCGAATCGTCGGGCCTGACCAGGTCGGCGCTCGGCGAGGCGGCAGGCATCTCGCCCGCTCTCATCCAGAAGATCGAACAGGGTACTCGCACACCGACATTGGAGGCGCTCACCGCGCTGTTCGACGCGCTCGACGTACCCGAAGTGTTCCGCGACCATCTGGTCTCGCTGTCGGTGGCGCCTCGCTACGACTCGCCACCGTCGCTGGTCCGCCCGGCCGACCAGGTGCTGATCGACGGGATCACCCATCCGGCCAGCCTGCAACTACATCCGGTCTTCGAGGTCCTGGCCACCAATGCCGCGTGGCGGCTCGTCTTCCCCGGCCTGGAAACGGGCGAGTCGATGCTCGAGTGGATGCTCCTCGATCCGCGCGCCAAGGCGGCCCTGGTCGACTGGGAGCAGCAAGTGCACATGTGCGTCTACGGGTTTCGCGTGATGGGGCCGGGATTGGCGGCGCGGGCACGGATCGCCGAGATCGTCGGCACATGCGCGCAGGCTCCCGAGTGGGAGAAGTTCTGGACCACCGAGCCCCCGGCCGCGCACGGACCCGACGGCCCGGTGGTGCAGCTGCGCGATCCGCACACCGGCGCGGCGGTGCCGATGGCGGTGCACTCCCTCGGCGCCGCCCTGGTGCCGCGCCGGGACTGGTCGCTGGTGGTGTACTCGCCGATCGCGGACTGACTCAGCCGGCTTTCTTCTTGCCCATCGGGATGCACATGGTCAAAGCGATCGCCGCGACCGCACCCGCCATCGCGATGAAGAACGCGGTGTGGAACGCCGACCGGGTCGGCACCAGGTGCGGGCCCAGCTGCATGGTCATATGGGCGAGCACGACACCCATCACCGCCGCCGAGGTCGAGGTGCCGATGGAACGCATCAGCGAGTTGAGGCCGTTGGCGGCGCCGGTCTCGCTCAGCGGCACCGCACCCATGATCAGCGCGGGCATGGCCGCGTACGCCAGGCCGACGCCGCCCGCGACGATGACCGCCGACAGGATGATCTGCCACACGGTGTCCATCATCACGACCGCGCACAGGTAGCCGACAGCGATCACGGCCGAGCCGAGCGCCAGCGTGAACTTCGGGCCCTTCTTCGCCGTCAGGCGCGCCGACACCGGCGAGAGCAGCATCATCACCAGACCGGTCGGCGCCATCACCAGGCCCGCGACCACCATCGACAGCCCGAAACCGTAGCCGGTCTGCTCGGGCGCCATGAGCAGCTGCGGGAACGTCAGTGACATGCCGTAGAGCGAGAAGCCCACCGCGATCGAGGCCATATTGGTGAACAGCACCCGTGGGCGGGCCGAGACCCGCAGGTCGACGAGCGGCGCGGTGCGGCGCAGTTCATAGGCGCCCCAGCCGAGGAAACTCACCAGCGACAGAGCGAACAGCGCGAGGATCGAGCCGCTGGCCCAGCCCCAGTCGGCGCCCTTGGTGATGCCGATCAGCAACGTGAGCAGGGCGATCGAGAGGCCGATCGCACCAGCGAAGTCGAAGCGTGAGGGCGTGCGCACCGGCGATTCCGGTACGAACACCACAACCAGCACCGCGCACACCACACCGAGTCCGGCCGCGGTCCAGAACAGCATGTGCCAGTTCGCGTTCTGCGCGATCAGCGCCGAGAACGGCAGGCCGACGGCACCGCCGACACCGAGGGTCGCGCTCATCACGGCCATCGCGCCGCCGACCTTCTCGGGCGGGAGTTCGTCGCGCATGATGCTGATCCCCAGCGGGATCGCGCCCACCGCGATGCCCTGCAGCGACCGGCCGATCACCTCGGGCAGCAGCGAGCTCGCGGTCGCGCAGACCACCGAGCCGACGATCATGAACCCGAGATTGGTGACGAGAATGCGGCGCTTACCGAACATGTCGCCGAGTCGTCCGGCGATCGGCGTCGACACCGCGCCGGCCAGCAGGGTGGCGGTGACCACCCAGGAGGCATTGGACGCCGACGTGTTCAGCAGGGTCGGCAGCGACGGGATGATCGGAATGACCAGCGTCTGCATGAGCGAGACGACGATGCCGACCGTACTGAGCACCGCGATCAGCACGGCCGGGGCCGGACGTCGGGTTTCGGGGATGGCCGGTGCGGCCTCGGCAGTTACAGACACGAAATTGCACAGTACACAGCATGTGCATAGTACACAATTTGGTGCCGGGGTGACCCACACGACATAGTTGGCACATGCCCGATTCCGGCCCCGCCGACGACACCCCCTTCACCCGCCTGGTGTTCGAGCTGAACCTGATCTCGCGGCACTTCCCCACCACCACCCGCAGACGCCCCGGTTTCCTGCTCGACCGATCGGCGTTCCTCATCCTGACCCGGCTCGATCTCGGCGAACCGCTGAGCCTGCGCGAGTTGTCGGAGTCCTTCCAGCTCGACATCTCCACCATCAACCGCCAGGTCGGCGCGATGTTGAAGCAGGAACTGGTGCAACGAGTTCCCGATCCCGACGGCGGTGTCGCCCGCAAGATCAAGATGACCGCCGACGGCAAGGCCGCGCTCGAAGCCGATCGACGGCACCGCAGCAGCGATATCGGCAAGGTCGTCGCCGACTGGGACGCCGACGATGTCACCGAGCTCAGCAGGCTGATGCGCAAGTTCAACCGATCGGTCGAACAGCTGGAGGAAAACCCGTGGCCCAGACCGCCGCACAGCGACAGCTGAGCGCGCTAGGCTGCCCGGCGTGGTCACTCACCGGTCTACCCGCCCGAGCTGGCTTTCCTGGGACAACTACTTCGTCGGCGTCGGCGGACTGGTCCTCGGCCTGTGCTTCGGCGTCTGCGCCGCGCTGATCGCCGGGCCAGGACACAATCTCGCGGCGATCGTCCTCGTCGCGCTCGCCGTGCTCTGCGTCCTGCCCGCGCTGCTGCGCGCCCTCGGCGAACTCAGTGTGTGGGTACGCCTGGCGATCCTGCTGATCGGCTTCGCGCTGCTGCTACCCGCGATTCTGCTCAGCGGCGAGGTGCGCGACTGGGCAGCGGAGCGCTGGGAAAAAGCCTGGAACTAACTGTTGCGCAGCGGGACCGAGAGCAGCATGCGCAGGGTGTTGTGGATGAACTGCGTCGACTGCCAGGTGAGGTAGGAGGCGACCGCCGGATCGACCGCACCCGACCCGGATGCCGAACCCGAGGCCAGGTTCGCGGAACCACTGGCCGAACCGGATGCCGAGCCCGAACCCGGAAGTGCCGCAGCGGTTCCCGCCGAACCGAGCAGTCCGATCAGCACCGTCGCTCCCACCACTGCGACTCGAACGGCATACGGCTTGGACGTTTCACGACCGGACAACATCAGATGAATCCCACTCTGTCGAAAAGCATTGCGAATGCCCAGTATTCACACCAGAACTCACCGCCAAACCTAATTCGCCGGATTGCCCCGATGTCAGGTTCGCGCGGTGAGTTCGTCGGTATGCCCGACCCCGGATTTATGGTGCGCCACAGCAGGTGGGAACGCCAGACCACGATTATCGGGGCATAACGAACAGACCGGCCGGGTTCACCTCGTCATCGTGGCCCGGCCCGGCCTCTAGGATTCGAGTGCTATCGCCTCGGCCACCGGCGTGCGGGAGCTGCGATCTCCTCACGCTCCCGTGCGGCGGTGGCCAATTCCGAACCGCGTTCGCGAGCCGTATCCACCAGATACGTGCCTCGTTCGCGCGCGGCTTCGGCCAGCTCGGGACCCTTCTCCTTGGCGACGTCGGCGATCTGGGCACCGCGGGTGCGCGCCGCCTCGGCCACCTCGGGACCTCGATCCTTGGCCACCTCGACCAGGTGCGCGCCACGGCTGCGCACGGCTTCGGCCACCTCGGGGCCACGATCCTTGGCCACCTCGACCAGATGGGCGCTGCGGCTGCGCACCGCGTCCGCCAGCTGCGGCCCACGTTCCCGGGCGATCTCGGCCAGCGCGGCGCCTCGCTCGTTCGCGACCTCCGCCAGATGCGCGCCCTGCTCGTGGGCGACATCGGCGAGGTGCGCGCCCCGAACCTTGGCCGCGGCGGCGATGGCAGCGCCCTCGGCCGCGATGCGGGGCTCCTCACGCGAGAACGCTCGCCGGGCCCGCCAGCCCAGCGACGGCTTGCCCTCGGTGTCGGCCGCCGCGATCATCAGCCCGCCGAGCAACCCGAGGTCCTTCAAGAACCCCACCCGCTTGGCTGCCCTGCGGTCGGGGTCGTTCTCGGCCCAGAAGTCCTGCTCGGTGACGGTTCCCGGCACCACGGTCGCGGCGAGCACCAGGGCCGCGGGCCGCGGCGCGCGTCCGCTGGCCAGCAACAACCCACCGACCACCTGCGCCGCGGAGTTCACGCGGACGAATTGACTCGGATCGTCGGGCACCCGTGCCGCCAGTGCGTCGGGCAGGCCGGTCCTGCCCTTGTCGGCCAGCGCGTTGGCGGCGGCGGCGCGGGGCTTCTGATTCATCAACCCGTTCACTCCGGCGGCCACGAATGTGGTCCCCAGCAGTGCGCGAGCAATGCGTCGAACAGGCTTGATCGGCATCGTCGATCCCTTCGTGTCTACGACTGGGAAAACGGCTCCCTACATTCGACTACCCGGGTCTTCCCATCACAAACGATGGACGAAACCGGGCATGCCCTGTTCAGTGACTAGCGTCGACCGGGTGCCCGACAACACCGTCCAAGCCGCCTACACCGCCATCCACACCCTCTACATCGATCTGTTCGGCTCCCCTTCCGACCTCCCCCCCGACGACGCGGCCTTCGCCCTCACCCACCTGGCCCCGGGCCCCGTCCTCGACCTCGGCTGCGGCCCCGGCCACTTCACGAAGTTCCTCACCGACGCCGGCGTCCCCGCCACCGGCATAGACCTGGTCCCCGAATTCATCGCCTACGCGCGGGCGGCCTACCCGGACATCGCGTTCGAACTCGGCTCGATCCGTTCCCTCGATGCGCCCACCGCGTCCGTCCCCGGCATCCTCGCCTGGTTCTCGCTCATCCACATGCCCCCTGCGGAACTCCCCACCGTGCTGGCGGAATTCCACCGGGTGCTCACCCCGAACGGCCGCCTGGTGATCGGCTTCTTCGAGTCCACCGACACCGTCGAACCCTTCCCCCACAAAGTCACCACCGCCTACCGTTACCCCACCGACCAGCTCGCCGAAGTCCTGCGCGCGGCCGGATTCACCGAGGTCGACCGCCTCCACCACCCCGCAGTGGGAGACGTCCGGCCCCACTCCGCGCTGGCGGTCGTCAAGTCGTGAAACCACGACGCCGTCGCCTGGCTGACACGGATCGCCATTCTTGACTAAATTTTCAGTCAGGATGTACGGTTCTCGACAGCGGAAAGGAGAACCTGATGCGACGACGTACGTTCGTCCAGGCCACGATGGCCGCGTTCAGCGTGCTGGTGGCGGGCTGCGACGACAGTGCAGACAGCGACGACAGGACCTGGCTCATGCCCGAGGAGGGGCAGCCGCACCAGCGCACCTGGATGGCGTTCGTGGCCGACGAGCAGATCTGGGGCGCGAAGCTGGTGCCGGAGGTCCAGCGCAACCTGGCCACCATCGCCACCACGATCGCCCGCTTCGAACCGGTCTCGATGCTGGTGCGCCCCGGCGATCTGGCACGGGCGCAGAGCCTGATCGGTAACGCGAACGTGGAGCTGATCACCACCGACCTCGACGACCTGTGGATGCGCGACACCGGCCCGGTGTTCGTACGAAGCGGCAATGCCAGGGCCGGTGTGGATTTCAACTTCAACGGCTGGGGTGAGAAGCAGGATTACCGCGCCGATAGCAAGGTGGCGCAGTTCGTCACCGGCCGCGCGGGCGTCGAGACTCTGCACACCGATCTGGTACTCGAAGGCGGCGCGCTCGAGGTCGACGGAGAGGGCACGGCGATCATCACCGAGAGCTGCGTACTCAACAACAATCGCAACCCCGGCTGGAAGAAGGCCGATGTCGAAGAGGAACTCGACTACCTGCTCGGTATCGAGAAGGTGATCTGGCTGCCCGGCATCGCGGGCGCGGACATCACCGACGGGCACACAGATTTCTACGCCCGCTTCGCCGGTCCCGGCGTGGTCGTCGCCGGGCTCGACAACGACCCGGATTCCTTCGACTACGACGTCACCCGTCGCCACCTCGACATCCTGCGCTCGGCGACCGACGCGCACGGTCGCGCGCTGCGAGTCGAGGTGCTCGAGGGTCCGGCCACGGTGCGCGAGCAGTTCGCGGACGACGATTTCGCCGCGGGCTACATCAACTTCTACGTCTGCAACGGTGCCGTCGTCGGCCCCGAATTCGGTGATCCGGCGACCGATGCCGCCACCAAATCCACCCTGGAGCGGCTGTTTCCCGGCCGGGAGGTGGTGCAGATCAACATCGATGGCATCGCCGCTGGTGGCGGCGGTATCCACTGCACCACCCAGCAGGAACCCGCCGGCTGAGCGCGGCAGCGGCACCACCGCCGCGATCACGTGCGCCTACTGTGAGGAATCGTGTCGGACCGTCGTACCCAGATCATGGAAGCCGCCGTCCGCGTCATCGCCGAGGACGGCGTACGCGGCCTGCGCGTCGAGAAGCTCGCCGCGGCGGCCGAAGTGTCCACCGCGTTGATCTACTACCACTTCAAGGATCGCGCGGGCATCCTGCGCGCCGCGCTCGAACACATCAACCACCGCGCCCAGACCTACACGGACGCCGCCGATGCGACCGATCCGCGCGCGCAGGTCGAGCACATGCTGCTGCTCGAACTCCAAGACACCGACCGAGTCCGCGAAACCAGCGTCGCCTGGGGCGAACTGCGCGCCAGCGCGGTCTTCCACCCCGACCTGCGCGCGCCCCTGTGCGCCACCACCGAAACCTGGAACGCCGACGTGGAAACCCTCATCCGCCGGGCCCAGCAATCCGGCACAGTCGCGGCCACCGTCGACGCCGGCATCACCGCGGAACGCCTCACCACACTGGTGGAAGGCCTCAGCGAACGCTGGCACAGCGGCTCGCTGCCCCTCCCCCGAGCTCGCCAGATCCTCACCAGCGCAATAGAACTCGAACTCGACAGGGCTTAGCCGACTGCTCGAGCAGTCTTCGCTCGACCGGCCCGTCACTTGTTCACGGCGTCCGCGATCCGCTGGGCAGCCTCACCAGGGGTGAGAAGCGTGGTGTCCACGACCTCGGCCTCACTGTGCAGCCACGTACGGGCAGCCTCCGCGTAGGGCTCGAGATACGCGAGACGGAATGCCGACGGACCGAGAACGGTGTCGCCCTCGATACGCCCGCGCAGGGTCTGCTGGTCCGCGTGCAGGACGAAGTGCCGTACCGGGATCGCGTGCCGCGCGAGCCCGGTACTGATCTCGCGCCAGTACTGCTCGACCAGCACGGTCATCGGCATCACCAGCGTGCCGCCGGTGTAGTCGAGAATGTGCCGGGCGGTCTCGACCACCAGGGGGCGCCACGGTGGCCAATGCTGGAAGTTGTTCGTCGCGGGCAGCCCCGGCGTGACGTCCATGAGCGTCTCACCGACCTTCTCGGCATCGAACACCCGCGAATCCGGAATCAGCTGTTGCACGAGCCCACTGGTCGTCGTCTTGCCTGCGCCATGGGTCCCGTTGAGCCAAACGATCACAGAATCGGACCGTAGCAGCTAGTTCGCCGGCCTCACCGGCCGATCCGTCCGGCGTCCCCAGCTCGACGAGAGCTGATCCCGCGGTGGTGGCTGACTCAGGCTGCCAGGGCCAGCTGGGCGCGTGCGGGCCGACCGGCACGGTCCGCGCGAGCGACCAGCCGGGCGATGGCCTGGGCGACCTGGGCGGGCTGTTCCAGGATGACCGAATGACCCGCGCCGTCGATCTGAACGAAGTCGGCGTAGTCGACGGCGGCGGCCATGGCGACCGAATGCGACGGCGGCGTCATCAGGTCGGCGGAACCGCACAGGATCATGGTGGGAACGGTCGAGAGAGTGCCCAGGGCGGCGGTGCGGTCGAAGGTCTTGAAGGCGCTCAGGAAGGTGGCCATGGTCACGATCGACGTCGCGTTGTGCATCGCCTCGGCCAGTGCCAGCACGCGCCGGCTGACCTTGCGATCACCGAACTCGGCAGCGCGCACGACCGGGGCGAAGACCTTGCAGGCCAGCACTTTCGCGTGCTGCATCAGCCGCGGCGCGCACCGCACCGCGGCCTGGAAGACAGGGACGATCGGGTTGTGCAGCAGCCGGCCGAAACCCGCGTCGGCGAGCCCGCTCGCGGCGGTGGCGACGAGCCCGACACCGACGATGCGCGTCCCGACCTCGTGCCGGTACTGGTCGACGTAGGTCAGCACGGTCATGCCACCCATCGAATGCCCGACCAGCACGACCGGGCCGGTCGGCGCGACAACGTCGAGCACGTCGTGCAGATCATGACCGAGCTGTTCGATGTTGTAGGTCTTCCTCGACGCGATAGCGGAGTCGCCGTGCCCGCGATGGTCGTAGCAGACGACCTTGGCACCGGAGTGCTCGCGCAGCAGCGCGTCCCGCACATCCGTCCACGATTCGGTCCGCAGGCAATGCCCGTGAATGAGAACAACCGTCATGTCCGCGTTCCGCGCCCCGTACTCACGAACCGCGAGCTCCACCCCGTCACCGGTCGACACCGAGACACGACGCTCCGCCGAGTGGGCGATTGTGCTGATGATCGACATCGGAGCCTCCGGTTTCGCGTGTGGTGACAGGTTCAACTCTCCACCGAAACGGGTTTCACCAGCAGGTCCCCGAGTGCTTGGACCGCTCCTCCGAGGGTGCGCAGAACACCACCTAGGTGTCGCTCGTCGAGCTCACCCGGTGGCGGGGCGTGCTGAGCGGGTCAGCCGATGGGGACCTGGCTGCGGACGCGTGGACCGGTGTGCGCGGGTAGGTGCTGATAACCGTGCAGGGTGAACAGCGGCCGGCGGGTGGGCGGATGGGTCAATCGCAGATCCGGATACGTCTCGAACAGCGCGCGCAGGGCATGCGCGGCTTCCATCCGGGCCAGACCGGCGCCGAGGCACACATGACTACCGCTGCTGAAGGACAGATGATTCTTGGCGTTGCTCCTGGTTACGTCGAAGCGGGCCGGGTCGGTGAACACGGCGGGGTCGCGGTTCGCGCCGGCCAGCGACAGCACCACCGTCGACCCCTCGCGCAACCGGACACCACCGATCTCCAGCGCTGTCCTGGTGGTGCGCGCGGTGGACTGCACCGGCGGATCGATCCGGAGGATCTCCTCCACCGCGTTGGTCCAGAGTTCCGGCTCGGCACGCAACCGGTCCAGCTGTTCGGGGTGCTGGAGCAGCCAGACGATGCCCTTGCCGATCAGGTTGACCGTGGTTTCGAAGCCCGCGGCCATCAGCAGGGTCGCCGACGCGCACAGTTCGTAGGTGGACAGGTCCCCCGAGGTGACCAGGCTGCTGAGGATGTCGTCGCCGGGCTCGGCGCGCAGTCGCTCGAGGTGCTCGACGAGATACTGGTGCAGTCGCTCCGAGGATTCCATCGCCCGCTGGTGCGTCTGCCACGAGATCCCGAGGTCGAGCAACGGACTGATGTCGTCACCCCAGTGCAGGAACATCTCGCGGTCGGCGTCCGGGAAGCCGAGCATCTCGGAGATGATGGCGATGGGGACCTGCGCCGCGTACCGCGCGACCAGGTCGGTGGGCCCGTCGTCGGGGAGCGCCCAGAGCAGTTCCCCGGTGACCGTCTCGATCCGGTCGCGCAGCCGGGCGATGGCACGCGGGGTGAACGCCGCGGAGACCGGTTTGCGCATCCGGTTGTGCTCGGGATCGTCGACCACCAGCATCGACGGCGGATCCATCAGATTCGGCGGGAGGGGCCGCCGCTCCAGCGCGCGCATCACCGGCCCCGGAATCCCGAACACCGTCGGTATACCGACACCGAAACGGTTGTCGCGCAGGATTTCCCGGACCATATCGTGATCGAAGGTGATCCATACCGGAAGGGCACGGATCAACCCGCCCTCCCCGCGCATCTCCTCGATCAGCGCGTACGGATTCTCGATACCCTCCGCGCCGCCGATCAACCGAGCGAACGGATTGCCACGCCGGATCAGCATCTTCTTGAACAGCAGAACCAACCCGTGATTGTTGACCCACCGATACATGTAATGCGGTTTCATCCAGCCCTCCGTCGTTCGAACCGGCGCATCCTGTGGTTGCAACGAATAGCACACGGCTATAACGAACATCACAGGGCGCGCGGGACCCGCCGGAAGGGGATCTCGAGAGCATGGGCAGGCAGCGCGGCGGTCCGTCGAGCGCCCGAGGTCAGCAGCACAGGACAGAACTGGTCAAGACCTCCCGAAGGGAGATCGTGCGCCTGAGGCTTCGCCGATCGCCCCAGGCGCAAGGGTTTACACGTTGAAGCGGAAGTCGCAGACGTCGCCGTCGTGCATGACGTATTCCTTGCCCTCCATGCGGACCTTGCCCGCGGCCTTGGCGGCGGCCATCGATCCCGCTTCTACCAGGTCGTCGAAGGCGACGAGTTCGACCTTGATGAAGCCGCGTTCGAAGTCGGTGTGGATGACGCCGGCGGCCTTGGGGGCGGTGTCGCCCTGATGGATGGTCCAGGCTCGGGATTCCTTCGGGCCTGCGGTGAGGTAGGTCTGCAGACCGAGGGTGTGGAAACCGGCGCGGGCGAGGGCGTGCAGGCCGGGTTCGGACTGGCCGATGGATTCCAGGAGTTCGAGGGCGGATTCGTCGTCGAGTTCGAGAAGTTCGGCTTCGACCTTGGCGTCGAGGAAGACAGCGTCGGCGGGGGCGACGGAAGCCTTCAACTCGGCGACCTTGGCCTCGTCGGTGAGGACGGACTCGTCGGCGTTGAAGACGTAGAGGAACGGCTTGATGGTGAGCAGGGAGAGCTCACGCAGCAGGTCGGCGTCGATCTTCTTGCCCGCGGCGAACAGCGTGGTGCCCTCGTTGAGGAAACCTTCGGCGACCTTGGCGGCGTCGAGCAGGGGCTTGCGGTCCTTCTTGACCCTGGCTTCCTTCTCGAGGCGCGGGATGGCCTTCTCTAGGGTTTGCAGGTCGGCGAGGATGAGCTCGGTTTCGATGACCTCGATGTCGGCGGCGGCGTCGACCCGGCCGTCGACGTGGATCACGTCGTCGTCGGCGAACACGCGCACGACCTGGCAGATCGCGTCGGCCTCACGGATGTTGGCGAGGAACTTGTTGCCGAGGCCGGCGCCTTCGGAGGCGCCCTTCACGATGCCGGCGATGTCGACGAACGACACCACGGCGGGAACGATCTTCTCGGAACCGAAGATCTCGGCGAGCTTGTTCAGGCGCGGGTCGGGCAGCGGGACCACGCCGACGTTGGGCTCGATGGTCGCGAACGGGTAGTTCGCGGCCAGCACGTCGTTCTTGGTCAGCGCGTTGAACAGCGTCGACTTTCCGACATTGGGCAGGCCGACGATTCCGAGGGTGAGGCTCACTGTGATTATCTTGCCGCACCTGCGGCGCGGCGGGTTCGCGGCCCCCTTGTGGCCCGCTGGTCAGGCACCTGACCAGCGAGCCGGACCGCGAACGGCCCCTCCCGACGGATCGGTCAGGGAACGAGGACGACCTTGCCCAGGTTGGCGCGCTGCTCGATGACCGCGTGGGCGGCAGCGGCGTCGTCGAGGGCGAACTCGGCGTGCACCACCGGATGCAGCAGGCCGGAGGCGTAGTACTGCCACACCTCCTGTCGCAGGTCCTCGTAGCGAGCCGGGTCGCGCTGGGCGAGACGGCCGATCCGGAAACCGGTGAGGGATTTGCCGCCCGCGAGGAGGTCTTCGGTGTCGACGAGGCCGCCGCCGGTGCCGTAGGTGACCGCGCGACCGCCTTCGGCGAGACCGGCAAGGGTGCCGCCGAGACCGGTGCCACCGACACCGTCGAGGGCGTAGTCGGCCTGCTTGCCGCAGTGCAGCTGGTCGTAGGTGAACACCTCGTCGGCGCCGAGTTCACGCACGAAGTCGACCTTCGACTCGTCGGAGACCGCGCCGACCACCCAGCTCGCGCCACGCACGCGGGCCAGCTGCACCGCGAGGTGGCCGACACCACCCGCGGCGGCGGTGACCAGCGCCGTTTCGCCGTCGCGCGGTACGGCGGTGTCGAGAGCGCCGAGGGCGACGAGACCGCTGCGCATCAGGGCGACGGCGTCGACAGCAGAAGCGCCGTCCGGGATCGCCGAGGCCTGGTCGATCGCGAGCACGACGTACTCGGCGTAGGCGTCAGCGGTGCACAGGCCGACGACGCGGTAGCCGGCGCTGTAGCCGTCGACCCCGTCACCGACCGCGACGACCTCACCGGCCACCTCGGCACGCACCTGCTCCGCGTCGCCACTGATCCGCCGAATCGCCGACAGGGTGACCCCGATCGCCTCGACCCGCACGAGCAGCTCACCGGCACCGGGCACCGGCACCTCGGCCGCGACGACTTCGAGCGCCTCCGAACCACTGCCGCGCTCGTATTGAACCCGCCGCATGACACCTCCTGCGTAAATTGAGCGAAGGCGCAAGATTAACCGGCTGACCTCGCGTTTCCACAGGCCATGAGCCCGTGAGTGCGAAATCTCACCGCCTCCGCCGCGCCGCGGAGAGCACCCTCACGGTTCGGTTACCCCGCGGCGATGCTCGAGACGCGTGGGCAATCCCACACACCCGGCGTAGCGTGGCCCGTATGGAGGCGACCACGGAGGTGGTGACCGCGGCCCCCGCTCCGGTGCTGGCAGCGTTCATCGACCGGTACGTGGGCTATCGACTCGCGGGTTTCGAGCCGGGCCTGCATCGCGGCCTTCCCTCACGGCACATGACGTTCATCGTCGCCGTCGGCCCGACCATCGATGTCGTCGAGCAGACCGACCCGCACCAGGCCCCCGGCAGCTACCGCTGTGTCTTGAGCGGCCTACAGGCGAGCCCGGCGTTGATCGCGCACACCGGTTTTCAGGAAGGCGTCGCGATCGAGCTGACCCCGCTGGGTTGCCGAGTGCTGTTCGGCATGCCCGCGAGCGAACTGTGGGACATGTCGATCGAATGCTCCCAAGCGCAGAGAACTCTGGGCGATCAACTCGCCGATGCGGTGCAGTCGCACCAGGATTGGCCGAGCCGGTTCGCCGCGTGCGATCGAGCCTTGACCGCCGCGGCACGCACAGACACGCTGGCCGGGCCCGAATTGACGTGGGCCTGGCACGCTCTCGTGAAAACCGGCGGCACCTGCTCGATCAATCCGCTCGCGGATCGGATCGGCTGGACCCGTCAGCACCTGACCCGCAAGTTCACCGCCGAATTCGGCGCGAGCCCCAAGCTGGCCGCACGGATCATCCGATTCGAGCGAGCCAAGCGCATGCTGGCGGGCACCCCGTCCTATGTCTCCATCGCCCAGATCGCGACCACCTGCGGCTACTACGACCAGGCGCACCTGAACCGCGACTTCGCCGAGCTGGCAGGCGTGGCCCCCACCGCCTGGCTCGCCGAGGAGATTCCATCCGTCCAAGACCCGAACGCGGCGGAAGCGCGAGGCTGAACGCATGGACACTTCAACAAACACCACCACCATCTGGCCCTGCCTCGCCTTCGACGACGCCCGCGCCATGATCGAGTTCCTCACCACCGCCTTCGGTTTCGAAGCGACCGCGGTCTACGCCAGGGAAAACGACGACTCGGTCGTCGAACACGGTGAACTGCGCCTGCCGGGCGGCGGCGGCATCATGTTCGGCTCCACGGGCCGCGACGACACCCCTTTCGGCACCCGGCCACCGGGCGTCGCCAACCTCTACCTGGTCATCGACAACCCCGACGCGCTCTACGACAGGGCGAAGGCCGCGGGCGCGACGATCATTCGCGACCTGCGCGACGAGGACTACGGCTCCCGCGGCTTCAGCGCCGCCGACCCGGAAGGCAACCTCTGGAGCTTCGGCACGTACCGAGGCGAATGACCTGCTGAACAAAATTTCATTCTGCGCACGATCGTGTGCGAACCTCTCCGTCGCAGTTCGGCGATCGGCTACGTTGTCGATTGCTTCACCCGAGGCTCTGCGCGTTATACAGGAGAGTTGAGTCAATGGCGACCATCGAACATCTGCGGACCGACCCGGACTTGCCTCCGGTCGGTGTCGTCGATCGCACGCCGATCACGCCCACCAAGAAGGCCGTGTTCGCGGGGATCGCCGTTCTCGGCGCTATCGCGTGGGCGATCATCGCGTTCGTGCGCGGCGAGTCCGTGAACGCGGTGTGGATCGTGATCGCGGCGGTCTGTACCTACATCATCGCCTACCGCTTCTACGCGCGGTTCATCGAGTGGAAGATCACCAAGCCGCGCGACGACGTGGCCACGCCCGCCGAAATCTACGACAACGGCAAAGATTTCATGCCGATGGACCGGCGGGTGCTCTACGGGCACCACTTCGCCGCCATCGCGGGCGCCGGTCCGCTGGTCGGTCCGGTGCTGGCCGCGCAGATGGGGTATTTGCCCGGCACCATCTGGATCATCGTCGGCGTGGTCTTCGCCGGCGCGGTGCAGGACTACCTGGTGCTGTGGGCCTCCACCCGACGGCGCGGCCGCAGCCTCGGTCAGATGGCGCGCGACGAGCTCGGCCTCGTCGGTGGCGTCGCGGCGATCGTGGCGATTCTGGTGATCATGACGATCCTGCTCGCGGTGCTGGCACTGGTCGTGGTGAACGCGCTCGGCGAGAGCCCGTGGGGCGTGTTCTCCATCGCGATGACCGTCCCGATCGCGCTGTTCATGGGCGTGTACCTGCGGTATCTGCGGCCGGGTGCGGTCGGCGAGGTGTCCGCGATCGGCATCGTGTTGCTGCTGGCCGCGATCATCGGCGGCGGCTGGGTATCCGAAACCGAGTGGGGCGCGGACTGGTTCACCCTCTCGCGCACCACCATCGCGTGGTGCCTGATCGCCTACGGCTTCATCGCCTCGGTCTTGCCGGTGTGGCTGCTGCTCGCCCCGCGTGACTACCTGTCGACGTTCATGAAGGTCGGCACGATCGTGCTGCTCGCGGTCGGCATCCTGATCACGATGCCGGTGCTGAAGGCGCCCGCCGTCTCCGAATTCGCGCATACCGGTGCGGGTCCCGCGTTCGCGGGCAGTCTGTTCCCGTTCCTGTTCATCACCATCGCCTGCGGTGCGCTCTCGGGTTTCCACGCGCTGGTCTCCTCCGGCACGACGCCGAAACTGCTGGCCAAGGAATCCAATGCCAAGATGATCGGCTACGGCGGCATGCTGATGGAGTCGTTCGTCGCGGTCATGGCGATCATCACCGCCTCGATCATCGACCAGCACCTGTACTTCGGCATGAACGCCTCGGCCGGACTCACCGGTGGCACGGCCGAAGGTGCTGCCAAGTTCACGAATTCGCTCGGCCTGTCCGGGCCGCCCGCGACACCGGAGCTGTTCACCGACGCGGCCGCCGATGTGGGCGAGAAGTCGATCGTCTCGCGCACCGGCGGCGCCCCGACCCTGGCGGTCGGCATCTCCGAGGTCTTCTCCCAATTCCTCGGCGGCTCGACGATGAAGGCCTTCTGGTACCACTTCGCGATCATGTTCGAGGCGCTGTTCATCCTCACCACCATCGACGCGGGCACTCGTGTGGCGCGCTTCCTGGTCTCGGACGCGCTGGGCAACTTCGGCGGCGGGTTCAAGAAGTTCCGCGATCCGTCGTGGCGGATCGGCGCCTGGCTGTGCTCGCTGATCGTGGTCGCGGGCTGGGGCGGGGTGCTGCTGATGGGCGTGAACGATCCGTTCGGCGGCATCAACGCGCTGTATCCGCTGTTCGGCATCGCCAACCAGTTGCTCGCGGCGATCGCGCTGATCGTGGTGCTCACGATCATCGTCAAGCGCGGGCAATGGAAGTGGGCGTGGATTCCCGGTGTTCCGCTGGCGTGGGATCTGCTGGTCACGATGACCGCGTCGTGGCAGAAGATCTTCTCCGACGATCCCAAGCTCGGTTACTGGAAACAGCACAGCCTGTGCCAGGCCGCCAAGGACGCGGGCAAGGCCTGCCTGACCGCCAAGACACCCGAGCAGGTCGACATCGCGATCCGCAACACCTTCATCCAGGGCACGCTGTCGATCGTGTTCGCGGTGCTGGTACTGATCGTCACCGCCGTCGGAGTGCTGGTGTGCGCGAAGGCGATTCGCACGGGCACGGTGACCAGCACCGAGTCCGAGGAACAGCCGTCGAAGATCTTCGCCCCGAGCGGTTTCGTCGCCACCTCCGCCGAGAAGGACGTGCAGAAGGAGTGGGACGTGCTGATCGCCGAGGGCAAGGTGAGCGCGCCCGGATCGGCGCACGTCTCTTGAGTGGGACCAGGGATGCGGACGGCCGGTTCAGTGGATCGGCCGTCCGCGCCCCGGCCGTGACGACCGACCGCACCGGGCTGGTCGACAGGACAGCGTCGATCGCTACCGCGAGCTCGGATGCGACCGTGGGGGCACGCCTGCGGGCGGTTCTCGGCCGAGCGTGGGCGGCGATGCGCGCAGTCGCCCGCTGGTACAGCGCGATCAACGGCGGCCAGGATTACCAGCGGTATGTCGACCACTTGCGTCGCACGCATCCGGGGGCCCCGGTGCCGTCCGTGCGCGACTACTGGCGCGAACGCTATGCCGAAGCCGAGCGCAATCCCACCAATCGCTGCTGCTGATCGCGGTCCCAGACCCGCGGGATCGGTGGCCGATTTCCGCTAGCACCCCGCTCGCGCGGGTGCCATTGTGGAACTCGTGACCATCACTGCTTTGGACTTCGAGGGCTGCTACCGGGCGGTCTCCACCCGCGACTCCCGCTTCGACGGGCAGTTCTTCACCGCGGTACGCACGACCGGCATCTACTGCAGGCCCTCGTGCCCGGCGATCACACCCAAGCGGGCCAATGTGTCGTTCCTGCCCACCGCGGCGGCGGCGCAGCAGGCCGGTTATCGCGCGTGCCGCCGGTGCCTGCCCGACGCCGCGCCCGGGTCACCCCTGTGGAACGTGCGAGCCGACCTGGCCGCTCGCGCCATGCGGCTGATCGGCGACGGGGTGATCGAGCGTGGTGGGGTACCCGGACTGGCCGCCACCCTCGGCTATTCGCAGCGCCAGCTCACCCGCGTGCTCACCACCGAACTCGGGGCAGGCCCGCTCGCGCTGGCCAGGGCGCACCGCGCGCATACCGCGCGGCTGCTCATCCAGACCACCGAGATGCCGATGTCGGATATCGCGTTCGCGGCGGGGTTCGCCAGCATTCGGCAGTTCAACGACACCGTGCGCGAGGTCTTCGCGGTGAGTCCGACAACGATGCGGACCGAATTACGCCGGTCGCCGCGCGCCGATGTCGTCGCACCCGGCACCCCCGGATTGCTGACCTTGCGGCTGCCGTACCGCGAGCCGCTCGATACCGGGTGGCTGACCTGGTTCCTCTCGGCGCACGCGGTGGCCGGGACGGAACAGTGGGAGGACGGGGTCTACACGCGCAGCCTGCGTACTCCGCACGGGCACGCGACTGTTCGGCTGTCTTTCCAGCCCGGTCATGTGCGGGCGGAGTTGGCATTGCGGGATATGCGTGATCTCGCTCCGACTGTCGCCCGGGTGCGGCGTCTGCTCGATCTGGACGCGGATCCGCTGGGGATCGACGCGGCACTCAGCATCGACGCAACGGCCGGAGCCGGCGGCCGTGGTGGTCACGGCGGCGGCCGCGTGTTCGGCAGTGACGACCGATCCGGTGATGGCGCAATCGATTCGGGTACCGCAGGGGTTGCGCACGGAATCGCGGGACACGGATTCATGCCGGGGATTCGCGTGCCCGGGTGCCTCGATGGATCAGAGTTGTTGCTGTGCACGATGATCGGGCAACAGATTTCGGTGCGGGCAGCGGGGACGCATGTCGCGCGGCTGGTAGACGCACTCGGCGAGCCGATCGAAGGACCGGTGCCGCGACTGTTCCCGACGGCCGAAGCGGTCGCCGAACACGGTGCCGAGGTGTTGACCGGGCCCGCGCGCAGGGTGGCCGCGATCGTGGCCGCGGCGCGGGCGCTCGCCGACGGCGAACTGGTCCTGCATTCCGGCCGTACCGCCGATGATCTGCGGAGCGACCTGCTCGCACTCGATGGAGTCGGGCCGTGGACGGCCGACTACGTCACCATGCGATCGCTGGCCGATCCCGACATCCTGCTCGACACCGACCTCGTCGTGCGCCAAGGAGCCGCGCTGGCCGGGATCGACCTCGGCGACACCACCCGCTGGGCGCCGTGGCGCTCGTATCTGTCCATGCACTTGTGGAAGACCGCGCTCGAACATCGTGGCGCGCTTGTCCGTGAACCCTCTCCTCAGGAAGCGAAAACCCATGACTGACACTGCTCTTCGCCTCGCCGACGTCGCGACCGTCAGCACGCCGATCGGCCCGTTCACCACCATCGCCGATTCCGACGGCGCCGTGCTCGCCTCGGGCTGGACCGGCGACCCGACCACGCTGACCGGCCTGATCCACGCGACCTTGCGCCCGGCCGAACTGCGGCAACGGGATTCGCTCGGCGCGGTGACCAAGGCCGTCATCGACTATCACGCAGGTGATCTCACCGCGATCGACACGATCGCGGTGCGTCAACAGTCCGGTGAGTTCCTCGTCCATGCCTGGGAAGTCCTGCGCAAGGTACCGGCCGGTGAACCGGTCACCTACACGGAGTTCGCCGGACTCTCCGGGCGTCCGGCAGCCACGCGGGCCGCGGCCAACGCCTGCGCGCGCAACTCCGCCGCGCTGTTCGTGCCGTGCCATCGTGTGCTGCGGATCGGCGGAGCGCTCGGCGGGTTCCGGTGGGGGCTGCAAGCCAAGGCCTGGTTGCTCGCGCACGAAAGCTGAGCAGCGGCACACGATCAGGCCAGTGATCGCCGATTGGCTCTTTTTTTCAGGTCCAGTAGGCCGGATTCTGTTACCTATGCTCACTCGTCGGTTGGTCGCGCTGTACGTCGGTTTGTGGTTGTACGGCACCTCGATGGCAGTGATGATCCGAGCAGGACTCGGGCTCGACCCGTGGGACGTGTTCCACCAAGGGGTCGCCTCGCATGTGCCGCTGAGTTTCGGTGTGGTGACCGCGCTGACCGGGATCGCTGTGCTGCTCGCCTGGATTCCGTTGCGGCAGCGGCCGGGGCTGGGGACCGTCAGCAACGTGGTGGTGATCGCGATCGCGGTCGACGCCGGGTTGTGGGCGATCCCCGCCGTGGACGGCGTGTGGCTGCGGGTACTGGCCATGGTCGCCGCGGTGGTGGTGAACGCGGCGGCGACAGTGCTCTACATCGGTGCGGGAATGGGGCCAGGTCCGCGCGATGGACTGATGACTGGACTGGTCGCGCGGACCGGTTGGCCGGTGTGGTCGGTTCGCACCGGGATCGAGGTCTCGGTGCTGACCACCGGGTGGTTCCTCGGCGGCAGCGTGGGAATCGGCACGCTGGTCTACGCCTTCGGAATCGGCCCGCTGGTCCAGCTGATGATCCCGTTCGTCGACGGCAAGCTCCCCGGATTCACGCCGCTCGCCCGCCAGGAAGCGGCGCCATCCGTGGAGCGTCCGCAGGCTCCCGCCGCGCCGTGCTGACATGGTGACGGCCTCACCGGGCGAACTCAGGCGACGGTGGCTTCCAGCCGCGATCCTGCCCGGCCGCGCACCACGTGGAGGCGGCTGGGGATGCGCTGGCGCATTTCGTCTACGTGGCTGACGACGCCGACCACGCGCCCGTTCGCCCGCAGTTCGTCGAGGACACCCATCACGGCGTCGAGAGTGTCGGCGTCGAGGCTGCCGAAGCCTTCGTCGATGAACAGGGTGTCCAGGACCAGCCCGCCGGTTTCGGCGGCGACCACATCGGCCAGACCGAGTGCCAATGCCAGCGAGGCCATGAAGGTTTCGCCGCCGGAGAGCGTTTTCGCCGAGCGGATCGCGCCGGTGTAGTCGTCGCGGACGTCGAGCCCGAGGCCGCCGCGTCTGCCCCGTGGGCCCGCCTTGTCCGAGTGGACGAATTCGTAACGGCCACCGGACATCCGGCGCAGACGCAGTGATCCCGCGACCGCGACCTCTTCGAGCCGTGCCGCGAGAACATAGGAGCGCAGCGACATTCGCCGGTTGTTCTCGCCCCTGCCCGCGACCACTTCCGCCAGGGCCGCCAGTTCGTCGAAGACACGCTGCTCGGGCGCGATCCGCTCGACCTCACCCCACAGCTGCGTCCCCAGCTGCTCGAGCTGGGCGACCCGCTCGGTGGCCGCCGACCGGGCCGCCACCGCCGCGGTGAGCGCACTCTGCGCTTCGGTGAAGCGCTGCTCGAGCGCGTTCAGGTCGCCCGGCGTCTGCTCGGCGACCGCCTGGATCCGGGGCTCGGCGAGCACCGTCTCGGCATGTGCGCGGGCCCGGTCCGCGGCGGTGAGTTCGGCTTCGATCGCGGCCTGCTGCTGCGCGGTCCGCGCGGCAGCGGTGACGACCTGGGCGTAGGCGGTCAGCAGGGCGATGTCGTCGCGAGGCGGTGCTGGTTCGCCCGGCTCTTCGCCGACCGGCTCGTCATCGAGCGGCTCGTCATCGAAAAGATCGAACAGGCTGGGAACGCCCGTATCGGCATCGGCGACCGCAGTTCGCCCGGCGGTACGAGTCGTCGATTCGTGTGCCTCGAGCTGCGCACTCGCCTCGTATCCCGCCGGAACGAGACCTGCTGTACGGGCGAGGTTTTCCACACGGGTGGCGACGGTGCGAACGGCGTCGCGGGCGGTGGCCTCCTCGGTACGGGCGGTACGGAGGGTGGTGGCGGCGGTGATGAGGGATTCGAGGCGGGTCGTGCGGGCGTCGACGGTGGCGTCGGCGCCCGCGGCGGCACGCAGGCGGGTGGTGAGTTCTTCGAGGCGGGTGCGGGTGGCCGCGATGTTGGCCGTGCTGGTGCCGAGGCGGGCGTCCAAGTCGCGGGACTGCTCGTGCAGGGCGGCTTCCTCGGTGCGCAGGGCCTCCAGGCGGCTGGTCAGGGCGGGGGCGCGTTCAGCGGCTTCGGCCGTATCGTCGAACCGGTGGGTGGCGGTGCGGACCGCGGCGGCGAGGGCGACGGGGTCGGCGTCGCCGCCACGCGCGGTCAGCGCCTCGATCTCGCGTTCGATGGCGCTGATGCGTTCGGCGAGGCGATCCCGCGCGGCCTCGGCGACCTGTTCGGCCGCCTGCGCGGCGTCCTCGGCGTCCTTGGACACCGCGTCGCCGGTGGGCTGCGCGGGCTCCGGGTGATCGGCGGACCCGCAGACCGTGCACGGCGCACCCTCGGTGAGCGCGCCCGCGAGTTCGGCGGCCATGCCGGCAAGGCGGCGGGTGCGCAGGTCGAGGACACGCTCCCTGGCGTCGAGATGGGCGCGCCAGGCCGTGTCGTGTTCACCGCGCGCCGCGTCCAAAGCCGGTCGGCGACGGGCGATCTCAACAGCGGCCGCCGCCGCGTCCTGCCACTTGGCCAGCTCGTTGCGAACCCCGGGCAGCGCGGCGGCCGCGTCGGTGGCCTCGCGGAGCTGTTCCTGAGCAGAACCGATCAGTGCCGGCAGTTCGACCCGCCGCTGCGCCAACTCCGCCGCACGCCGCGTGAGCTGGGCGGATTCGCTCTCGTGAGCGGCGAGATCGTCGGCGAGCCTGCATGCGATCACCGCGTCCGCGCGCACCTCACCGAGCACACCGAGCAGCGCGTTCCACTGGCTGATCGCCGCATCGAGATCACCCCGGACGTCCACGCCGCCATCGCCGTTCGGCTCGGCCGGCACGACGGTCAGCAGACCCACACCCGCGATATCGGCCGCCGCCGGCGCACTCAGACGATCGGCCAGATCAGCTGCGGCGCTGCGGGTGCAGGCTTCCGAGCGACGCAGGCCACGGACCGCGGAGCGAGCCTCGTCGATGGCATGGACGACGGGCTCAGCCAGGCGAGCTCGGTCGAGTTCGCGTTCGAGTTCGGCGCGGCGAGCAGCGGTGGCGGTGTAGGCGTCCAGTTCGGAGCGGGCCGCGGCCATGCGGGTGCGCAGCTCGGTGACGCGGCGTTGCTCTTCGGCTTCGGCGCGGGCGTCGACCGATTCTTTGTGGCGCAGTTCGGCATTCGTGGTCGCCTCGGCGAGGGCGGTACGCGCGGTGGCCAGCAGTTCCTGAGACCACGTCACCGAGTCCTTGATGCCGATCGATTCCGCGCCGCCGTATCCCGCCGCCATGCCGACCTTGGTGATCAGGCGGTCGATGCCCTGCTGGCGCGTGGTGAGTTCGCTTTCGGCCGCGCGTCGCCGATCCGACAACCATTTCTCGGCGGTACCGAAACGTTGGGTATCGAAGAGCTTTTCGAGCAGTTTCTCGCGGTCCTCGTTCTCGGCTCGCAGGAATTTGGCGAAGTCGCCCTGCGGGAGCAGCACCACCTGGAAGAACTGGTCGGCGCTCATGCCGAGCAGACGCAGCACCTCGTCGCCGATATCGGTGATGCGCGAGAGGTTCTCACCGCTGCCGTCGAGCCAGGTGAGCGTGGCCTGGGGTTGCAGCAGCCGGGTTCCGGTGCCGTTCTTCTTCGGGCGCTCGAATTCGGGCGAGCGGGTCAGGCGCAGCAGGCGGCCGCCGAGCGTGGCCTCGAGCACGACACTCGGTGGTGTCTGCGAATCGGCGTGGTCGGAGTGCAGGCGCTTGCTCTCGCCGCGCGCCCCGGGCACCTTGCCGTAGAGGGCGAAGGCGATGGCGTCGAGGATGGTCGTCTTGCCCGCGCCCGTATGCCCGTGGAGCAGGAACAGCCCGTCGGCACCGAGTGCGTCGAAATCGACGACGGTGGTCTCGGCGAACGGTCCGAACGCGGTGAGTTCGAGCCGGTGCAGCCTCACGCGATGACCCCGGCGACGAGCGCCGCCGTGAACCCGGCGCGCGAGCTCACGCAGTCAGCTCCGATGCCACCGGCTCCTGGGCGGATTCGCCTCGGCCCGAGTCGGTTTCGCGAACCGCCGCGGCCAGCGCCCGCTCCACCCATGCCATCTCCCCCTTGCTCGGTGTGCCACGCACGTCGGTCAGGAAGCTCGCCGCGACCTCCGTGTCGCGACGACCGTGCACCCGCTCGCGGTAGTGCAACTCCGGATTGCCTTCCGGCCGTGCCCATTCCACGTGCACCGCGTGCGGAAACCGCTCGCGCAGCTTACGCATCGGATCCACCGGACGGGTGATGTCGGTGATCGTGGCGGACACGTAGTGCTCTTCGGCCGCGGCGAATTCGGCGCCGGTGAGCAGGGAATCGATGGTGCCGGTGAGTCTGCTGAGCCCGCGCACCTGCGGCAGCTCGCGGCGGTGCACCGCCGCCAGACCCTTCGCGTCGAGGTCGACGATCCAGACCGCCTTGCGATGGGAGCTCTCCCCGAACGAATACGGCAGCGGGGATCCGCTGTAGCGCACCGACTCCGAGAGCGTCTGCGGCGAATGCAGGTGCCCCAGCGCCACATAGTCGATGCCGTCGAAGGCCGACATCGACACCGTCTCCACACCACCCACCGAGATGGACCGTTCCGAACCCGTCGCCTCGCCGCCGATCACGAACGCGTGCGCCAGCACCACCGTGCGGGTGCCGGACCTGGCGGCGATGTCGGCACGAATCCGGCTCATCGCGGCATCGAGGATCTCCGCGTGCGAGTGCGCCTGTGGCACACCGAGTTCGGTCCGGGTGATCTCCGGTTCCAGATACGGGATGCCGTAGAAGGCCACGTCGCCGTCGTCATCGGACAGCACGATGGGCCGGTGCGCGTCGGCGACCCGCGTACACAGGTGCAGGCCACCGGCCGCGGCGAAGCTCGCGCCCGCACCGAGCCTGGCGGGCGAGTCGTGATTGCCCGAGGTGGCGACGATCGTCGCGCCCGCCGCCCGGATCGCCTCGAATCCACGATTGCAGACCCCGATGGCATCGGCATTGGGGATGGAGCGGTCGTAGATGTCGCCGGGCACCACCACCACGTCGACCGATTCGGCCGCGACCAGCTCCGCGACGGCCGACAGCACCCGCGCCTGATCGGCCAGCAGGTCGACACCGTGAAAGGTGCGCCCGATGTGCCAGTCGGAGGTGTGCAGGATCCGCATGTCGCGAACCGTAGGGCACACCCCCGACAGAATTCAATCGACGCACCACACGCGTGTAATTCACCGGCGTGGCGCGCGAGGCCGCGCGCACACCACCAAGATGTCCGGCGGGAATGCCGCCGCCATGCCCGGTTTGCCCGGGAATTGCGAACTTGTCGGTGGCCTCGGGCAGTATCGCCTCCCATGACCGCTTCGATGCTCGTCGCGCTCGTCTTCGTCTTCGCCGCAGGCTTCGGTCTCGGCTGGCTGGGGCATTCCGCCCGGGGTGGCCAACGCGCCGCCACCGCGGAAGCCCGGCTCGCCGCGGCCGGCGACAACCAACGGTTGCTGCAGCAGTCGCTGCACTCGGCCAACGAGGATGCGGCGCGCAGGCATTCGGCCGCGATCGGCGCGATGGTCGATCCGCTGCGCGACGCGGTCGGCGCGTTGGAACAGCAGATCCGGCAGGTCGAACACCATCGGATCGACGCGTACTCGGGATTGCGCGAGCAGGTCGCGGGCATGCAACGCACCTCGCATCGGCTCTCCGATCAGACCGGCCAGCTGGTCGCCGCGCTGCGGGCGCCGCAGGTGCGCGGCCGGTGGGGTGAGATCCAGCTGGAACGCGTGGTCGAACTCGCCGGCATGACCCGGCACTGCGACTTCGATACCCAGGTATCCCGGCCCGGCGGCGACGATCGGGGTGCGGTCCGGCCCGACATGGTGGTGCGGCTGGCCGGCGGCAGGCACATCGTCGTCGACGCGAAGGTGCCGTTCTCGGCGTATCTGGACGCGGCGACCACCGACGACCCCGGCGCACGCACCCCATTGCTGGCCCGCCACGCCAAACACCTGCGCGCCCACGTCGACCAATTGGCCGACAAGGCGTACTGGGCGGCCTTCGATCCGGCACCGGAGTTCGTCGTGCTGTTCGTGCCCGGCGACCCGTTCCTCGACGCCGCGCTCACCACCGATGCCGACCTCTTGGAGTACGCGTTCGGCCGGAACGTGATCCTGGCAACCCCCACTACATTGATCGCGCTGCTGCGGACGGTGGCGTTCAGCTGGCGGCAGGAAGCGCTCTCGCGCGATATGGCAACGGTGCAGCAACTGGGCAAGGAGCTCTACACCCGGTTGGGCAAGGTCGCCGAGCATCTGGACAATCTGGGCGTGAATCTCGGTAAGGCCGTAGCGGCTTTCAACGCGACCGTGGGTTCGGTGGAGTCGCGGGTCATGGTCACCGCGCGCCGGATGCACGATCTCGGCATCGCCGATCAGGAGCTCCCGGCAATCCGGCTCACCGAGACCCGACCACGCGTCGTCGCGTTCGCCGACGTCGAGGATCGCGTCTGAGATCCCCGTGCCGTGGCGCCCACAGGGCCGATGTGCAGTTAGTGTCATAGTGTGGCTGCTTCCCAACGTGCGCGACCCCGGGTGCCCGCGCCGCAACGTTCGATCGTGCCCTCGGTACCCGGCATCCCCGCCTGGGCCGCGATTCTGCTCGCCGCGGGTGCGACAGGTCTCGGGTTCCTGATCGACGGATTCGGCGGCGAGACCTATCCGACCGGCACGTTCT
This sequence comes from Nocardia sp. NPDC003183, assembly GCF_053590715.1. NCBI lineage: Bacteria > Bacillati > Actinomycetota > Actinomycetes > Mycobacteriales > Nocardiaceae > Nocardia > Nocardia sp. NPDC003183. Next base: position 93,316 of record NZ_JBSFTG010000002.1, on the reverse strand, counting down.
CGGCGCTGTATGTGCTCGGCTGCGTGCTCGCTGTCTGCGCGGTGCGCTTCCGCGGCCTGTTCTCCACCATGGTGATGCCGCCGCTGCTGCTGTTCGTCGCGGTGCCCCTGGCCTGCCAGATGCTGGGTGGCCGCGCCACCACGTCGATCAAAGACGTGCTGATGAACCTGATCATCCCGCTGGTGGAGCGCTTCCCGACGATGGCGCTGGCCACCGTGCTGGTGCTGGCGATCGGCGGAGCCAGGATCGCGATCGCCAAGCGCGCACCCCAGACCGCTCGCCCCGCCCCGGAGCGCCGGACCGAACGCAAGCCGGTCAAGCGCCGTCGCCCCGAGCCGGCCCCCGACCTCGCCACCGCCGCCCGCAAGCGGCCGCGCCGCGGCACCGCGGTACTGGACGAAGCCGATACCGAGGTCGACATGGCGAGCCCGGCTCGCCGACCCGCCCGGCCCGCCGAACCGAAACGGGCGCCCGCCGCGGCCCGGCCCCGCGAGCCTCGCGCCGCCCGCGGTGAACCCCGCGCCGCCCGCGCGGCCGCCGCACCGCGCGAACCCGAACCGGCCAGGGTCCCCCGCCGCCGTGGCGACGCACCCCCGCATCCGCAGCCGAACGTGCGCTATCGAGACCGCGCCGACTCCGCCCGCACGGAACGACGTCGCCCCGACAACGTCTGAGAACGAAAAATCCCCGCCGAGATCGATCGGCGGGGATTTTCTGTGTTCAGCTCAGTCGGGTCAGCTCTGCGAAGGCGCGTCCCGGCGGGCGGGGCGGAGCTCACGAGGCAGGGAGAACACCAGTGTCTCGTTGGCCGTGGTCACCGGCTGGACCTCACCGAAGCCGTGTTCGGCCAGCAGGTCGAGGACCCCGGTCACCAGGATCTCCGGCACCGACGCGCCGGAGGTGATGCCGATGGTCCGCACCCCGTCGAGCCAGGCCAGATCGACCTCGCGCGCGTAGTCGACCAGGTACGCCGCCTTCGCGCCCGCGCCGAGCGCCACCTCGACCAGTCGCACCGAGTTCGACGAGTTGCGCGAACCGACCACGATCACCAGATCGCATTCGGGCGCCATCGCCTTGACCGCGGTCTGCCGGTTGGACGTGGCGTAGCAGATGTCGTCGCTGGGCGGGTCCTGCAGCGTCGGGAAACGTTCGCGCAGCCGCTCGACGGTCTCCATGGTCTCGTCGACCGAGAGCGTGGTCTGCGACAGCCAGATCACCTTCGACGGGTCGCGCACGGTCACCTTGTCCACCGAGTCGGGCCCGTCGACCAGCTGCACGTGCTCGGGCGCCTCACCGGCGGTGCCCTCGACTTCCTCGTGGCCTTCGTGGCCGATCAGCAGGATGTCGAAGTCGTCGCGGGCGAACCGCTTGGCTTCCTGGTGCACCTTGGTGACCAGCGGACAGGTGGCGTCGATGGTGCGCAGGTTCCGTTCGGCGGCGGTCTCGTGCACGATCGGCGCGACACCGTGCGCGGAGAACACGACCAGCGCGCCCTCGGGCACCTCGTCGGTCTCGTCGACGAAGATCACACCCTGCTCACGTAGTGTTTCCACCACGTGGCGGTTGTGCACGATCTCCTTGCGCACATAGATCGGGGCGCCGTGTTTCTCGAGAGCCTTCTCCACGGTCTCGACGGCGCGGTCGACGCCTGCGCAGTAGCCGCGCGGCTCGGCCAGCAGCACGCGCTTGCCACCGGCAGCATTCGCGCCCGCGGAGCGCGTGATACCGACGTTCAAGGGGATTGCCGAGGTCATATCCCACAGCTTACGTGCGCGCGAGAGGCCCGATCAGGTCGGATCAAGGGGCGAAAGTCACACAACAGGGGTGTGGACCTTTGCATCACACCCGGTTTGCGGCAGGCTGGAGTCATGTTTCGACCTCCGTTCCTGGCCAGGGTGGCCGCCGGCGCCGCCGTATACGCCTTAGAAGAGACCCGGCGACTGCCCGTCGCCGCGGTCAATTTCCCGATCACCGCGCTCAGTCGCGTGCTGCAGACCACGATGCATCTGCAGCAGTTCGTCACCAGCCTCGCGCTCAAGGGTGACGGTGTGTTCGAGCGGCTGGGTTCGGCTCCGGCCGAGCAGCCCGCCTGGGCCACCTTCGACGAGGACCTGGAGCCCGCGCCCGCCACCAACGGCCACACCAGCCGCTTCGACCTGTTCGAAGCGCCGGAGGCCCCGCAGACCAACGGCAAGGCCGTGCCCGCGTCGCTGCTGCTGCTCGAGACCGAAGAAGAGGTCATCGAGCCCGCCGACGAGCCCACCGAGGAGGAGGTCGTAGCCCCCGAGGTCGCTATCCGCTACGACTACCCCGCGATGACGCTGGCCCAGCTGCGCGCCCGGCTGCGGATGCTGACCGTCGAGGAGCTGGCCCAGCTGCTGGCCTTCGAACAGCAGACCCGCGCCCGCGCCCCCTTCGTCACGATGCTCACCAACCGCATCGCCACCGTCCAGGCGCAGTGACAGACTGTCCGTCGAAGCGGCCGCCATCCGACACCTCGGATGGCGGCCGCTTTTTGGTTGTGTCGGTGGCCGCGCGTAGAACTGACCTATGACTCAGGACGGCGTCGCGCAGGCCGGCGCTCCGGCGAATTCGGCGGAGCAGCCGTATCCGGTGCGCTCGGTCGCGGTGAAGGTCGCCCAGTGGATCGAACGGCTCGGCAGCATCTGGGTGGAGGGGCAGGTCACCCAGATCAATCTGCGCCCCGGCACCCGCACCGCGTTCCTGGTGCTGCGCGATGCCTCGGTGGACATGTCGCTGTCGCTGACCTGCGACCCCGACCTGTTGCGCAGGCTGCCGGTGCCGCTCACCGAGGGCAGCCGCGTGGTCGTGTACGGCAAGCTGCACTTCTTCACCGGCCGGGGCACGGTGTCGTTGCGGGTCACCGAGATTCGCGCGGTCGGCATCGGTGAGCTACTGGCGCGGATCGAGCGGTTGAAAGCCCTCTTGACGGCTGAGGGCCTGTTCGATGCCAGGCTCAAGCGGCCGCTACCTTTCCTGCCCGCGACGATCGGGCTGATCACCGGACGGGCGAGCGCGGCCGAACGCGATGTCCTGTCCGTGGCCCAGAACCGTTGGCCCGCAGTCCGATTCGTCATCCGCAATACCGCGGTGCAGGGTCCGGCCGCGGTACCGCAGATGCTCGAAGCGCTGACCGAACTCGATCGCGACCCCGAGGTCGAGGTGATCGTGCTGGCGCGCGGCGGTGGCAGCGTCGAAGATCTGCTGGCCTTCTCCGACGAAGCACTGTGCCGGGCGGTCGCCGCCGCGCGCACCCCGATCGTCAGCGCCATCGGCCACGAACCCGACAATCCCCTGCTCGACCTGGTCGCCGACCTGCGCGCGGCCACCCCCACCGACGCCGCCAAACGCATCGTCCCCGATGCCGCCGCCGAACTGGCCGGGGTGCGTGAGATGCGGGCGCGCTCGGCGGCCGCGTTGCGCGGCTGGGTCCAGCGCGAGGAACACACCATCACGCAGTTGCGATCGCGCCCGGTCCTCGCCGATCCCCTGCGCGAGCTGAACCACCGTCACGACGAGCTGGAACGGTTGCGCACGGCCGCGAGACGCACTGTCGACCAGCTGCTGCGCAGCGAGTCGACGACCACCCTGCACCTGCGCGAGAAGCTGACCGCGGTGGGTCCGGCCGCCACCCTGGCCCGTGGTTACGCTGTCGTGCAGCGCGTCGCCGGTCCCGAACGGCATGTCGTGCGTTCGATCGATGATTCCCCCGCGGGCAGCCAGCTCCGCATCAGGGTCGCCGACGGAGCCGTCACCGCCGCGGCACTGGGCACCCAGCGACTGACGCCAGAGACCACCGACGAGAAGAGGACGTGACCGTGGCCGACGCCGGTTCCGAGAACACCGCTGCCGACACCCTGGCCGAGATCGCGGCCTTCGGCTACGAACGCGCCCGCGACGAGCTCATCAACGTGGTGAAGATGCTCGAACAGGGCGGCCTCGACCTGGACGACTCGCTGGTGCTGTGGGAGCGCGGCGAAGCCCTGGCCACCCGCTGCGAACAGCATCTCGCCGGTGCGCGCCGCCGCGTGGAAGACGCCCTGTCCCGCGCCGACCTCGACACCGCCGACTGAGCACGCGCACCGACATCGCACCTTTACCGCCGCGAAACACCGGCCGGGCACGCTGATGCCGGGTCGGTCCGCCGAGGGATCGCCCTCCGGGCGACGCGCGGAGAGTTCGAACGACGGAGTACGGCCGATGGCACCCACCGATTCGCTGACGAGCCTGCGCGACGACCTGGGTCCCATCACCTTCTCCACCGACACACGCAAGCTGCGCACCAAGAGCCGCGACCGGTTCGCGCAGAGTCCGGTCCTGCGAGACCTGTTGCGCGGGCGCAATGCCGAGATCTTCATCGCGCCGCGCGGCAAGGACGAGTTGCGCACCGCGGTGGCCGCCTGCGCGCGTCATCGCATCCCGATCACCGTGCGCGGGGCCGGTTCCGGCCAGTTCGGTCAGGGTGTGCCGCTGCGCGGTGGCGCGGTGATCGATGTCACCGCGCTCGCCGGCGTCATCGGCTGGCACGGCGGACCCGGCAGACGCCCGCCGACCACGGTGCGCGCGCTCGCGGGCACCGTCGTGGCCGATATCGACGCCGCGATCCGCCCGTCCGGTTGGGAGCTGCGGATGCATCCGTCGACGGCGCACCAGGCCACCATCGGCGGCTACATCGCGGGCGGACACGCGGGAATCGGCAGCTGTCGCTGGGGCATCCTGCGCGACACCGGCAACATCACCGCGCTGGAAGTGATGACGGTGGAGGAACACCCCCGGCTGATCGAGTTGCGCGGGCGCGATGTGAACACCGTGCACCACGCGTACGGCGCCAACGGCATCATCACCGAGGTCGAACTGCCGCTCGCCCCGGCTTGGGAGTGGCACGAACTGGTCGTCTCGTTCCCTGATTTCGCGCAGGCAGCCCGCTTCTCGGTCGACATCTGCCGCAGCGACGGTGTGCTCACGAAAGTGGTTTCGCCCCATGCGCATCCGCTCCCGCAGTACTTTCCCGAACTCGCCGGATTGATTCCCGACGGCGAGTCGATGGTGCTGCTGATGGCCGCCGTCCAGTCGGTGCCGAATGTGGAGGATCTGGTGCAGGACAACGGCGGCCGGATCCGGTACCGGTGCCTCGAGGGCAAGGGCAGCTACGGTTCGCCCCTCTACGAGTTCACCTGGGGCCATTCGATGTTGCGCTACCAGCGGCACAACGACGAACTCACCGGGCTGATGGCCCTGTTCCCGCAGCGGGATCTGTACGAGTCGATCGTCGGCATCCACCGTGAATTCGCGGAGTTGGGGCCACTGCACGTGGAGATGAAGCGAATCGACGGCGGTCTGTCGTGTCAGGGCTCACCGGTCTTCGCCTTCGAGAGCCAGGAGCACTTGGCGGCGACCACCGAGCGGTTGCAGCGGGCGGGGTTGTTCATCGCGAACTCGCACACGCCCGTCCTCGGCGCGGGCGGCATGAAGCCGTGGGGCCCGAAAGAGGATGCCGCCAAACGCGAATTCGATCCCTACGGCCTCCTGGCCCAGGGCAAGTCCGACGACGCGGAAGACACCATCGCCACCTCGACCGCGCTACCCAACAGCGGGTGGTCCTACCGGCTCAGCTGAGGCTACTTCTTCGCCAGCGGTTGAGCTGTCGTGATCGCCGTCGCGAGGGTGGTGAAGGCGGCCTCGTTGCCCGCGCCGGTGATCAGGATCCGTACGCCGCCGAGGTCGGCGATCCAGCCGGTTTCCTCGGTCGGTTCGGTGTAGACGACCCATTTCTGCCCGGCCACGTCCTGCGTCCCGGTGGGATAGCGAGAACCGAGTTGCTGCCGCGACAGCGCCTCCTCGGAGGCATCGGTCTGCGAATACCGCATGTAGGTGCCCTGCGGGGTGATGTAGCCGACCGTGCTCACGGCACCGCCATCCGCGGTGGCGATGGTGTCGCGGCTGCCCGAGTTCGACACCCAGCCCTGCGGCAACACCGGCTTGCGGATCGGGAACGACAGGGTCTTCGCGTCGGAGGTCAGCGCGGCATCGGCATCGAAATGCGGGATCTGACCCTGCGTCGGGCCGTTCGTCGCCACCGTGCACTGGCTCGCGACCCCGGCCAATACCACCGCGGCCAGCACCAACGGGATCAACGACCAGAACAGATCGCGGTAGTCGTTGAAGATGCGGTGCTTGGTCTGTGCCACGGCTACCAGTATCCACTCGAGTCCTGACCAGGCCGCCAAGGGGTCATCGCAGGAGGTCGTGCACGAGCGTGCCGTTTCGAAATGCGACAATGCCCCCGTAACACCAACGCCAAGGAGGCACTCCGCAATGACGGCATCATCGCCCGCCCCCAGCCGCCGCGAGGCACCCGATCGCAACCTCGCGCTGGAGCTGGTCCGCGTCACCGAGGCAGGCGCGATGGCGAGTGGCCGTTGGGTCGGCCGTGGCGACAAGGAAGGTGGCGACGGCGCGGCCGTCGACGCCATGCGTCAGCTCGTCAGCTCGGTGTCCATGAAGGGCATCGTCGTCATCGGCGAGGGCGAGAAGGACGAAGCGCCGATGCTCTACAACGGTGAGCTCGTCGGCGACGGCACCGGCCCCGAGGTCGACTTCGCCGTCGACCCGGTCGACGGCACCACCCTGATGTCGAAGGGCTCCCCCGGCGCCATCTCGGTGCTCGCGGTCGCCGAGCGCGGCGCCATGTTCGACCCGTCCGCGGTGTTCTACATGCACAAGATCGCCGTCGGCCCCGATGCCGCAGGCTCGATCGACATCACCGCCCCGATCGGCGAGAACATCCGCCGCGTGGCCAAGGCCAAGCGGCTGTCGGTGTCCGATCTGACCGTCTGCATCCTGGACCGTCCCCGCCACGAGGACACCATCCAGCAGGCACGCGACGCGGGCGCCCGCATCCGCCTCATCTCCGACGGTGACGTCGCCGGCGCCATCGCCGCCGCGCGTCCCGAGTCCGGCGTCGACATCCTGGTCGGTATCGGTGGCACCCCCGAGGGCATCATCGCCGCCGCCGCGCTGCGCTGTCTCGGCGGCGAGCTGCAGGGCATGCTCGCGCCGAAGGACGACGAAGAGCGGCAGAAGGCGATCGACGCGGGCCACGATCTGGATCGGGTGCTCTCGACCACCGACCTGGTCTCCGGCGACAACGTGTTCTTCTGCGCCACCGGCGTCACCGACGGCGACCTGCTGCGCGGCGTGCGCTACTACGGCGGCGGCGCGTCGACCCAGTCGATCGTGATGCGGTCCAAGTCGGGCACCGTCCGCATGATCGACGCCTACCACCGCCTGACGAAGCTGCGCGAGTACTCCTCGGTCGACTTCGACGGCGACGACAGCGCGAACCCGCCGCTACCGTGATCCGGGGCTGGGCGTCCCTATAGTCGAACTATGGCAGCGCCCAGCACCGCCCTGGTCCTCGGCAACGGCGGAATCGCCGGTATCGGCTGGCAGATCGGCATGATCGCCGGACTGGCCGAGGCCGGGGTGGACCTGCGGTCGGCCGATCTGGTGATCGGCACGTCCGCGGGCGCGGTCGTCGGGGCGCAAATTCGCAGCACGCTGTTGACCGACGAGCTCTACAAGCGGCAGCTGGGGCGGCTCAACGCCGAGATCCCGAACCGGCTCTCGGTCAAGCAGCTGGCCACGTGGGCGTTCATCGCGGGCACCGCGCCCAGCGAGACCAGCGCGGCACGCCGGGTCGCGAACGCTTCGCGCGGCAGGTCGACGATCGACCCCGTGTTGCGGCTGGCGGCGGTGTCCTCACGCCTGCCCGAGAAGTCGTGGCCGGCACAGCCGTTGTGGATCACCGCGGTCGACGCCGACACCGGCGTGTTGAAGGTCTTCGACCGCGACAGCGACGTCTCACTCGCCGAGGCGGTCAACGCCAGTTGCGCGATCCCGTTCGCCTGGCCGGAGGCGTCGTGTCACGGGCACCACTACCTCGACGGCGGTGTCCGCTCCCCCCTGAATCTGGATCTGGCGAAGGGCTACGACCGGATCGTCGGCCTCGCGTCCAACATTCTCACCCCGCGCCGCAGCGGGAAGATCTCCGCCCAGCTCGCCCACCTCGGCTCGGCCAGGGTCACGGTGATCCATCCGGACCAAGCCGCGCGCAAGGCCATCGGCCCCAACGAGCTCGACCCGCAGCGCGTACACGGCGCCGCGCTGGCCGGCCACACCCAAGCCAGGGACTTCGCCGACGAGGTGTGCGCGGTCTGGCCCACCGACTGAGTCCGGCGAGTATTCCTGCCGCGGATGTGGGATTTCGCGCTGGTGTGTGGCCACCATTCGCGGTGTTCTCGTCCTAGGGTCGAACTATGGCTGACGACGACGCGCAGTACCGGATCGAGCACGACACCATGGGAGAGGTTCGCGTCCCTGTCGACGCCCTGTGGCGGGCGCAGACGCAGCGGGCCGTCGAGAACTTCCCGATCAGCGGGCGGGGACTCGAGCGCGCCCAGATCCGGGCGCTGGGCCTGCTGAAAGCCGCGTGCGCTCAGGTCAACAAGGATCTGGGCCTGCTCGATCCGGTGAAGGCCGATGCGATCATCGCCGCGGCGGGCGAGATCGCGAACGGGGAGCACGACGACCAGTTCCCGATCGACGTGTTCCAGACCGGTTCGGGCACCAGCTCGAACATGAACGCCAACGAGGTGATCGCCTCGATCGCCGCCCGTAACGGGGTGAGCGTGCACCCCAACGACGACGTGAACATGTCGCAGTCCTCCAACGACACCTTCCCCACCGCGACACACCTGGCCGCCACCGAGGCCGTGATCACCGAACTCGTTCCCGCGCTGGACCATCTGCGCCTGGCGCTGCTCGACAAGTCGCAGCAGTGGCGCACCGTGGTGAAGTCGGGCCGCACCCACCTGATGGACGCGGTGCCGGTGACGCTCGGCCAGGAATTCGGCGGCTACACCCGCCAGATCGCCGCCGGTATCGAACGCGCGATGTCCGTGCTTCCCCGCCTCGGCGAGTTGCCGATCGGCGGCACCGCGGTGGGCACCGGTCTCAACGCGCCCGCCGGATTCGGTGCGAAGGTCGTCGCGCAACTGGTACGTACCACGGGAATCGACGCGCTGCGCGAAGCGCAGGATCATTTCGAGGCCCAGGCCGCGCGTGACGGACTCGTCGAGGCCTCCGGCGCGCTGCGCACCATCGCGGTCAGCCTGACCAAGATCGCCAACGACATCCGCTGGATGGGTTCGGGCCCGCTGACCGGGCTCGGCGAATTGCAGCTGCCGGACCTGCAGCCGGGTAGCTCGATCATGCCCGGCAAGGTGAATCCCGTACTGCCCGAGGCGGTGACGCAGGTGGCGGTGCAGGTGGTCGGCAACGACGCGGCGATCGCGTTCGGCGGGGCGAGCGGGGCGTTCGAGCTCAATGTCTACATTCCCGTGATGGCGCGCAATCTGCTCGAGTCGATTCGCCTGCTGGCCAACGTTTCTCGCTTGTTCGCCGACAAGTGTGTGAGCGGGCTCGTCGCCGACGAGGAGCACCTGCGGACCCTGGCCGAATCGTCACCGTCGATCGTCACCCCGCTCAACTCGGCCATCGGCTACGAGGAAGCGGCCGCGGTCGCCAAACAGGCGCTGCGCGAGAAGAAGACGATCCGGCAGACCGTCATCGACCGCGGGCTCGTCCCGGACAAGCTCTCGCTCGAAGAGCTCGATCGCAAACTCGACGTGCTGGCGATGGCCGACGTCGACCGCTGAAACGCCGAACGGCCGTCACCTCGCAGGAGGTGACGGCCGTTCGCTGTGCAAGGTCAGGCCAGGTGCGCGAGTTCGGCGCGAGTCTTTTCGCCCTCTTCGCTGAAGTCGGTGCGGGAGAAGATGTTCCAGCGCTGCAGCAGCGGCTTGAACACCAGCTCACCCTCCTTCGCGGGGTCGTAGATGCCCGCCTCGGCCAGCGCCTCGTCGCTGGATCCGCCACCGGGCAGATCCACGTGCGGTACCCGGAAGTCGGCGACCCGATCGGCGATCGCGCGCACTGCCTGATCGGGAACCAGGTCGAGGGCGGCGGCGACGAGCACGGCGAAGAACTCGGCCTGCAGTTCGTCGTCGGCGGCCAGCTTCTCGGCCATCGCGGTGACGATCGGGTTCTCGCCGATCGCGGCGGTGTTGCGATGACGGATCGCGGCAGCGGCCTCTTCGAACGCGCAGGTGGCCAGCACGTCGATGAGGTGCATCGGGGGGCGGTTGAAACCGTCGGTCATGTGCTGCATGCGGGCCCGCTCGAGCGCGACCGGGTCCACCGCACGCGTGAGCATGAGGTAGTTGCGGATCATGATCTCGTGGCGGTTCTCCTCCGCCGTCCACCGGCCGACCCAGCGCCACCAGGGGCCGGTGCGCAGGTGCTTGCCGAGCTCACGGTGGTAGGAGGGCAGATTGTCGGCGACCAGGACACTCACGGTCAGCGCGAGCCGGGCGGTATCACTGAGCTCGGACTGTTCCGGGGTCCAGTCCTCGCCGCCGAGGAAGGCGAAGTTGCGCCCGTCCGACCACGGCACCTGCTCGTGCGGCTGCCAGCCGTCGGCCACCTCGATATGGCGACGCAGGTTGATTTCCACCTCGTCCGCGAGCGAATCCAGCAGCTCGCGGTCGGTCAAAGTTTTCTGCACCCCGACAACTTAGTACCTCGTGCGCAAGCGCGGGGACCTACGGGGTGAACCGGGTCCCCGCGCTGGGCGGAGCGCGACGCTGACGTGGGGCCCGACTACTTCGGGGTCACCGTGGTCTCGCCGTTGACCCAGGTGATGGTGCCACCGGTGAAGTCGCTCTGCTTGCCTCCGGCGATGGTCTTCTCGTCGCTCGTCGGGTAGCCCAGCGTGCCGTTGGCGCCGCCGTTCTCCTCCCAGGCCTCGCGGATGTCACCCCACACGATGTGGGCGCCGGTATCCTTGCTCCAGTAGATGGTGCCGCCGGTGAAGTCCTGGTACTCGCCGCCGTCGGGGCCGGATTCCTGGGCTTCCTCCGGTGCGCCGAGCGGGCTGCTGGCGCCGCCGGCCGCCACGTACTTCTTGTACACCTCGCCGGCGATCACGATGTCACCGTTCGGGGTGGAGACGGTGGTCGATTCGCCCGCCGCCCCACTGGTGGTGGCCGCGCCGGACGTTGTCTCGGAACCGGAGGTGGTTTCCGAACCGGGGGTGGTGGTCATCCCGCCCATCCCGGGCTCGGTGGTGGCGCTGCCACCCGGGGCGCCGATCGCGGAGGTCACCGAGGCGACGGCGTCGTTTGCCTTGTCCTTGTCGTCATCGCTGCAGCCGGCAGCGAGCAGCAGACCCGCCGCGGCCAGGACCGCGGCGCTCCCGGCAGCAGTACGTCGAGCGAAGTGGTTCATATCCATCCTCTCGCGAGTGGCCCCTGGGGGTGCCCCCGGAATGGAGCCTGGCCGACATCCGCAACGGCCCGGCGGAACAGTGTTCGCCGAGCCGTTGCTGGATTGGTGTCGGAGCGGATATTACCCACTGTTTGCGGTAATCAAACGGATTCCGGCCGCGACGCGGCCCGATTGCCGACGATTACGCGTTCGGTCCGTACTCCTCGAGCATCTCGGTGACCAGCGCCGCGATCGGCGAGCGCTCACTGCGGGTGAGGGTGATGTGCGCGAAAAGCGGGTGTCCCTTGAGCTTTTCGATCACCGCGGCCACACCGTCGTGCCTGCCGACCCGCAGATTGTCGCGCTGGGCGACATCGTGGGTGAGCACCACCCGAGAACCCGTGCCGAGGCGGCTCAGCACCGTCAGCAGCACATTGCGCTCGAGCGACTGGGCCTCGTCGACGATCACGAACGAATCGTGCAGCGACCGCCCTCGAATGTGGGTCAGCGGCAGCACTTCGAGCATGTCGCGACTGAGCACCTCCTCGAGCACCTCGCGGCTGGCCAGCCCGTCGAGCGTGTCGAAGACGGCCTGCGCCCACGGGCCCATCTTCTCGCTCTCCGAACCCGGCAGATAGCCCAGTTCCTGCCCGCCCACCGCGTACAGCGGCCGGAACACGACCACCTTGCGCTGGGTGCGCCGCTCGAGCACCGCCTCGAGTCCGGCGGTCAACGCCAAAGCCGACTTGCCGGTACCGGCGCGCCCACCCATCGACACGATCCCGATGCTCTCGTCGAGCAGCAGATCGAGGGCGATGCGCTGTTCGGCCGAACGCCCGTGCAGCCCGAAGGCCTCCCGCTCCCTGACCAGCTGGATCCGCTTGTCCGCGGTAACCCGGCCCAGCGCGCTCGAGCTGCTGCCCAGCAACCGAACACCGGTGTGGCACGGCAACTCTCGCGCATCGTCGAGGTCGATCACCGAATCGGTGTAGAGCTGGTCGATCTGCGCGCCCGCGACGTCGAGTTCCACCATCCCGCTCCAGCCGGAGGTCACCACGTCCTGCGCGTGGTACTCGTCGGCGGACAAGCCGACCGCGCTCGCCTTGACGCGCAGCGGGATGTCCTTCGACACCAGCACCACGTCCTCGCCCTCGGCCGAGAAGTTCAGCGCGCAGGCCAGGATGCGGGAATCGTTGGTGTCGGAACGGAATCCGGCGGGTAGCACCGACGAATCGGTGTGGTTGAGCTCTACCTGCAGGGTGCCGCCGTCGGTGCCGATGGGCAGCGCCTGGTCGAGCCTGCCGTGCTGCACACGCAGGTCGTCGAGCATGCGCAGAGCTTCGCGGGCGAACCAGCCGAGCTCGTGGTGGTGCCGTTTCGCCTCCAACTCACTGATCACGACCAGGGGCAGGACCACACTGTGTTCCCCGAACCGGGTGACGGCCCAGGGATCCGACAGGAGTACAGAGGTATCTACGACGAAAGTCTTGCGACCGGAACGTGAGGGGCGAGCCCCTTTCTTCGAGGCCGAATTGCTCGAGGCCGAGGCCGAGGCCGTGTGCTTCGCGGAAGCGGAAACGGAGCGTGCAGCAGTCACGGTGGGCTCCTTATGTGTTCGCACGGCACCCGTGCGAACGATCTCGCTGGACCGGTCCGTCCTTGTGGGCGTTTGACGCTGAGTCAACCGCCACGAGGGCCAGGTGCCGGCCCTCTCGCACTGAATAGCTCAGTCACGGTCAGGACCTCCCGTACGAATCACACCGACGCGACTCGCATCACCGACGCTACCGCCGAATTCGTAGCCGCGCTGCTGGACCGGCACACGTGTCCGTGAATTTGTCGTTAACCGGCACTGTCGCGACGGATCCGGCGCGTGTGCGCCACCGAGGGCTAGAGTCGATGACATGGCCGAAGACCAGGATCTGGAGAAGCTGTCGTCGAAGGAACTGCACGATCGCGCGGTGAAGACGGCCGTGCGCCACGGCGACGTGAAGTTCCTGTGGGAACTGCTGAAGTCGATTCCGGCGGCCCAGGCCGAGGCGGGCGACCTCGGCGAGAGCTCGGCCGACATCAAGTACGTGCTGCCGATGCTCGACGACTACTTCCACGCGGGCGACGGCAAACTAGCCGATGTGCTGCGCCCGACCTACCTGGAGTATCTGCGCAAGCACGGATAGTTCAGCGGCCGGTGATCGCCTTCACCACGCCGACAACGGCGCCGCGCAGGACGTTGCCCTTACTGAAGTGGTCGTCCCACAGCACGATTCGGCCGTCGCGCAGTTCGAAGGTGCCGCTCACCCAGAAGCCGATGCGCACCGGGCCCACGTGCAGGTAGTCGGTGCGGTCGGTGAGCACGATGTCGCCGTCGGCGGCGATGTGGTGGATCTCCGCGGAGAACCCGAGCTTCGGTCGATCCAGGCCGCGCAACAACGCCGCGACCCGATTCTTGCCGCGCACGGTCGGCAGCGAGGCGTTCTTCCAGACGATCGCGGGATCGAGCAGATCCAGCGCCTCGTCGACCGCGCTGAGTTCGAGTGCGTTGAAGAACTCGCGAACGATGGTGACAGCGGGCTCCGGCAGTTCCGGCTGGTCGGTCATGAGATGAGCCTAGGGTGCCGATCGCGGCCGGGCCAGGGGTCAGCTCAGTTTCGCTGATCGATCAGGACGGCGAGACCGTCGAGGATGCGTTCGACACCGAAACGCAGGGCGTCGTTGGGTCCGCCCTTGCCCGCCGGCGCGGCGGCTTCCTCGGCGAAGGCGGCCTGCACCTCGGGGTAGCGACCCGCGGCCGCGGTCATCATCGCGGCGAACTGCTCGGTGAACTGCACTTCCCCGTCCCCGCTCATCGACGCGACCTGCTGAGCCAGGCTGCGGGCGTGACCGTTGAGCAGGACGATCGTGTCCAGCCTCTCCGAGCCGGAGAGTCCGGTGTCTGCCAGTGCGGTGAGGGCGGCCTCGGTCCAGCCCATCTCGTTCGGGCCGAGAGGCCGCATGCCGACGGTGAGCTCGATCGACCACGGGTGCGCACGGTAGCGAGCGAAGAGCGCTTCGACCCAGGTGCGCAGGCCGGTTCGCCAGTTCTGCTGCGCGCCCGCGGCCTTCGGCGGTTCGCCCATCGCCGCGTCGAGCATCAGCGCGGTCAACTGCTCCTTGCCCGGCACATATCGGTACAGCGACATCTTGGTGAAGCCGAGGCGTTCGGCCAGCCGCTGCATCGACAGCGCGGACAGCCCTTCGGCGTCGACCAGCACGATGGCCTCGGCGACGATCCCGTCGAGAGTGAGCGCGGGTTTGGGCCCGCGCTTGGGGCGCTGCGCGGTCCCCCACAACAGCTCGACCGTGGTCGGCGGTGGCATCTGCCCATCCTCTCGAAAATCGTCTTGACGTGAAACTGTGTCTACCATACTCTTATCTGCATCCACCGGATACAGATTCCATCGGACACAGATCTTCGGGAGTTGCATCATGCGTACTGTTCTCATCTCCGGCGCCAGCGTCGCCGGCCCCGCCCTCGCCTACTGGCTGCACCGCTACGGCTTCTCCGTCACTGTCGTCGAACGTGCCCCCGCGCTGCGGGCAGGCGGTCAGGCGGTGGACTTCAAGGGCAAGACCCACCTGACCGTGCTCGAGCGGATGGGCATCCTCGACGAGGTCCGGGCCCGGCGTACCGGTACCACCGACCTGGTCTTCGTCGACGACAACGGGCGTGAGCTCGGCGTGATGTCGGGCGAGTTCACCGGCGGCGACCTGGAGATCCTGCGCGGCGACCTGGCCGAGGTCATGTACGACAAGACCGCCGACACCGTCGAGTACCTCTTCGGCGACACCATCACCGACCTGCGCGACACCGGCGACGGCGTGGCCGTACGGTTCGAGCACAACCCGCCCCGCACCTTCGACCTCGTCCTGGGCGCCGACGGCATCCATTCGCGAGTCCGGAAATTGGCGTTCGGCCCCGAGGCCGACTACGTGGCGCACCTCGGCTACTACTACTGCGTCGCCGGCGCGAGCCGCTGGAGCGACGCGGCCACGCCCCGCGACAAAGCGGCAGGCGCCGCCCACAACACCCCGGGCAAACTCGCCATCGACGGCGGCCCGAAGGCCCAGCAGATGTACATGTTCGCCGCCCCCGAACTCGACTACCCCCGCAACGACGTCGACGCCCAGCGCCGCATCATCACCGAAACCTTCGCCGACATGGCATGGCATGCCCCCCGCATGCTCACCGACCTGGCCGAATTCGACGACATCTACCTCGACTCGATCAGCCAGGTCCGGATGAACGGCGCCTACACCCGCGGCCGCGTCGCCCTCATCGGCGACGCCGCCTACGGAAACACCCTGGCGGGCTTCGGCACCGGCCTCGCCGTTGTCGGCGCCTACGTCCTCGCGGGCGAACTGGCCGCCGCCGCGGGTGATCACATCACCGCCTTCGCCAACTACGACCGGATCATGAAGCGCTACGCCAAAATCGCGGGCAACAGCAACGCGGGCCCCTTCCTCGCGCCCAAGACCACCCTGGGCATCAAGGCGCGCAACTGGTTCCTCGGCTCCCGCTTCTTCACCCTCATGCTGAAATACGGCGACAAGGCCGCCAACGACATCGACCTGATCGACTATCCGCAGCTGGTCGGGTGTAGCGCTTGACTTGGAGTGCACTCCAAGTCATAAAGTCGGCGACATGAGCATTCGACTCGGCTATCAGATGCCCAACTTCAGCAACACGTCCTCGGTGCGTGAGCTGTTTCCCGCGGTGATCGCGCAGGCGAGGGAGGCGGAGGGGGCGGGGTTCGACGCCGCCTTCGTGATGGATCACTTCTATCAGCTGCCATTGATCGGCGAGCCCGAGGAGCCGATGCTGGAGGCCTACTCGGCGCTGTCGGGTCTGGCTACCGCGACCGAGCGAATCCAGTTGTCGGCCTTGGTCACCGGCAATACCTATCGCAATCCCGCCCTGCTGGCCAAGACCGTCACCACGCTCGACGTGGTGAGCGGTGGCCGGGCGGTGCTCGGCATCGGGGCGGGGTGGTTCGAGCTGGAGCATCAGCAGTACGGGTTCGAATTCGGCACCTTCACCGAGCGGTTCGAGCGGCTCGACGAGGCATTGCGGATCATCACGCCGATGCTGCGCGGGCAGCGATCCACCTTCGACGGAAAGTGGTACCACACCGAGAACGCGATGAACGAGCCACGCATCCGCGACGACCTGCCGATTCTGCTCGGCGGTGGCGGCGAGAAGAAGACCTTCGGCATGGCCGCCCGCTTCGCCGATCACCTCAACATCATCTGCAACGCCTCCGAACTGCCCCGCAAACTCGACGCTCTGCACCAGCGGTGCGAGGAGGCGGGCCGCGACCCCGCCACCCTGGAGACCAGCTTTCTCGCGCTGACCATCGTCGACGAAGACGGTGACCGCGCCCGAAAGACCCAGGCCGACATGCTGTCGCGACTCGGCGTCGACCTGTCCACCCTGACCGAAGCCGAACGCCGGGCCACCGTCGCCGACCGCCAATTCGCCGGCACCCCGGACGAAGTCGCCGAACAGATCCAGGCCCGCGTCCTCGACCACGGCATCGACGGCGTCATCATCAACCTGATCGCCAACGGCCACGAGCCCGGTGTCATCGACCGGGTCGGCCGCACCCTGAGCCCGCTGGTGCACTGAGCGAGCTCACCACGACGCGAAGTGGTCTTCTCCTCGCTGGCGGTTCTGCTGGCGGCGACGGAAGAAGACTTCTTCCGGGGTGACGGTGGTGAGGGCGTTGGTGATGCGGCTCAGGCGGGTGTCGTAGCGGTTTTCGTGGATGTGGCGTTCGATGCCCGCTTGCCATTCGGGGGAAAGGCGCGACCAGATCGCGGCGACTCGGGACTGGGCGGCGGGTTCGGATTCGGCGAGTAGTTGCAGGAGAGCGGGCCAGTAGGTGGCGTCGGTGGCGTGCGCGGGCAGGGCGGCTACCGAGGTTTCGTCGAGTTCGGCGAGGGTGGCGGCGATGTGGCGGCGGGCCGGTTCGCTCAGGCGGGCGGACAGGGCGAACAGCCCGCGCCACGGGTCGGCTTCGTCCTTGCCGTCCAGCGAGCGGACCAGCGCGCCGAGCACGTCGGTGTTCGCGAATTGCGGGTTCGTCGACAAGGCCCACAGGGCAACGGGTTCGAGTCTGCCGATCACGGTGAGCAGTGCGGGCGAGGCATTCCGGTTGACCGCGGTGAGCAGGAATCGGCCGACCTCGTGTGTGGTGCCGCGGCCGAAGAAGATGTCGCCGAGAATGCCGGTGATTTCGGGGTCGACCTTGCAGAACAGGGCGAGCATCGCGTGATGCAGGGTGGGTGGGCCCGCCAGGACGGTGTGGAGCATGGCCGGCACCCGCTGGCGTGGGCCCGCCAGCAACTGCCGCACGATCCGGCTCAACGTGTGCGCCGGGTAGGCGTAGGCGGCGGTGAAGACCAAGCCCGCGTCATCGAGGACGGTCTGCTCCAATGCCGCGATCAGCGGCTCGTTCACCACCGAGAGGAACCGCGCGGCCGTCACGTAGTCGCGACGCCGCAACAGCTCGTTGATGATGAGGGTGATCGGCTCCGGCCTGCCGTATCGCATCAGCTGTTCGAAGACATTCGGGTCCAGGTACGGCGCTCCGTCGGCCGCGTAGACGGCATCGACCGCGCACAGCGCCTGCGCGCACTTGCGCGGATGTTTGACGCCGACCGCGCCGAGGAATCGGGCGGCGAGCACCGGCGGCACCACCCGCTCGAAGAGCGCGACGCCCACACCCACCGGAAAGATCGGCACGAGCGGGCTGACCCGGCGGAAGGTGTCCGCGTGCTCGGCATGCAGTGCGCGCAGGATCTGCTGCTGTATCGCCGACAGATGCACCGCGCCCAGACGGGCCAGCGGTGCGAGGCGCTGCGGCGGCACTTTCAGCGTGCGCGCGAGCACAACGAGCTGTGTCTGAGCTTCGAGTTCGGTTTCGATCATCAGCTGCCGAAGAGGATCTTGCGCGAGACCTTACGCAGCGGAGCGGGCATCGCGGTGAGCGCGGCATCGATGGCCCGGCGCAGCGCCCGCACCTCGTTGGCCCGCGCGGCGCGGAACAGTTCGATCAGCTCCCTGGCCTCGGCCTCGGAGAGCAATTCGAACGCGTGCACCTCCCCGCCGACCTCACGCGCCAGCGCGCGTCGATATTCCATACGGACTGACCATGCCCTATTCCATTAGGCCCGTACGCGATTCACCGGAACTTTGTGTGTTCCGACAACACGATGGCCCCTGTCTGCATGGAGCTGACAGGGGCCATCGGGCAGAGGTTCTCCGGCTCAGCCGAGCAGGCGCCAGTCCTCGAGACCCTGGTAGAGCGGGACGCTCTGGGCCAGGCGCGACACCCGGCCGCGCAGGGTGTCGACGTCGGAGGTGCCCGCCAGGGCGGCGGCGATGATGTCGGCTACCTCGGTGAACTCGGTGTCGCCGAAACCACGGGTGGCCAGGGCCGCCGTGCCGATGCGCAGGCCCGAGGTGACCATCGGGGGGCGAGGGTCGAACGGGACGGCGTTGCGGTTGACGGTGATGCCGACCTCGTGGAGGACATCCTCGGCCTGCTGACCGTCGAGCTCGGAGTTACGCAGATCGACCAGGACCAGGTGCACGTCGGTGCCGCCGGTCAGGACCGAAACACCCTTGTCCTTCACGTCGGCGCCGGTCAGACGCTCGGCGAGGATACGCGCGCCGGACAGGGTGCGGACCTGACGGTCGGCGAACTCCTCGGTGGCGGCGATCTTGAACGCGGCGGCCTTGGCGGCGATCACGTGCATGAGCGGGCCGCCCTGCTGACCGGGGAACACCGCGGAGTTGAGCTTCTTGGCGAATTCCTGCTTGGCCAGGATCAGACCGGAGCGGGGACCGCCGAGGGTCTTGTGCACGGTGGAGGACACCACGTCGGCGTACGGCACGGGCGAGGGGTGCAGACCGGCGGCGACCAGGCCGGCGAAGTGCGCCATGTCGACCCACAGGTAGGCGCCGACCTCGTCGGC
Organism: Nocardia sp. NPDC003183; assembly: GCF_053590715.1. Taxonomy (NCBI): domain Bacteria; kingdom Bacillati; phylum Actinomycetota; class Actinomycetes; order Mycobacteriales; family Nocardiaceae; genus Nocardia; species Nocardia sp. NPDC003183. The sequence continues at coordinate 73,948 of NZ_JBSFTG010000002.1, read as the reverse complement.
GATCTCACGGAAGCGGGCGAAGTCCTGGTGGCGCGGGTAAGCCGACCAGCCGGCGACGATCACCTTCGGCTTGGCCTTGCGCGCGATGTCACGCACCTCGTCCATGTCGATCCGGTGGTCTTCCTTCGACACACCGTAGGAGTGGACGTCGTAGAGCTTGCCCGAGAAGTTCAGGCGCATGCCGTGGGTGAGGTGACCGCCGTGCGCGAGGTCCAGCCCCAGCAGGGTCTCGCCCGGGTTCATCAGCGCCATCAGCACCGCGGCGTTGGCCTGCGCGCCCGAGTGGGGCTGCACGTTGGCGAATTCGGCGCCGAAGAGCTCCTTGGCACGGTCGCGAGCCAGGGTCTCCACCACGTCGACGGCCTCGCAGCCGCCGTAGTAGCGGCGGCCCGGGTACCCCTCGGCGTACTTGTTCGTGAGGACGGAGCCCTGCGCCTGCAGGACCGCGCGCGGCACGAAGTTCTCCGAAGCGATCATCTCGAGGGTGTCGCGTTCGCGGGCGAGCTCGCCCGCCATCGCGGCGGCCAACTCGGGATCGAGCTCACCGAGAGACTGGGTATTCACCGAAGCGGTCGTCTGCGTCACGCCGTCGAGTCTATTGCCGACCGTGTGCGAGCCGAGCACGGGGATACCGCAACACCGTCCGAGCCGCCACCGGAGAGACCAGGGTCACAGCCCGGCTGACCAGGTTCGATAGCCGTCGAACACAACAGACTCGGCGTAACGACCCGTCCGACGGTGACCGATGACACAGATATGACCGCACTGCCCGTGACCCCGGCCATCGCACCGTCCGACCCGATCGAGGCACTCCTGCTGCAGATCAACTACCTGGTCTGCTCGCTGTTGACCCCCGGCGGCTGCGCCGTCATCCAGTAGCGACACTCATCCGCCGGATCGCCCCCGGCGTCAGCGGCTCGTCGAGTAGACGCCCGAACCGCTCGACCCGATCCTGGGCGCCGACCGCACCGTCGAGCCACCCACCGAGCAGGCGGTAACCCTCGACATAGGTGCTGATGTAGGCCCGCCACAGCGGCGAGGACAGGAACCGCAGCGACTGCCGCGCCCGTTCCGGCGTCGCCAGAATCCACCGCTGCAGGAACAGCGCCACCTCGTCCTCACTGCGATGCTGATCGTGCAGCAGCAGCGCGGCGTCCTGACGCACGTTCAGCAGTTTCGCCGACGCGGTCGAGAAGCGTTCGGCCCGTTCACCGTCGAAACGAAGGCCGAGGTCGGCGTAGATCTCCTGCGCCCAGACTCCCCAGCCGGGCCCGACGATCGACCGAAGGGCCAGGTCGGCGAGGCCCTCGGCCATCAGGCACTGCGGGGTGTTGACCAGGAACAGTGTCTGCTCGTCCTCGCCCGCCGCGACCAGTCCGGCCTCCTTGCGGCAGTGCTCGGTGTGATGACCGGGGTAGGCCTCGTGCGCGATGAGCGCGGGGAGGTTGCCCATGTGCTGTTTGAGGTCGGAGTTGATCGCGACCGTCGAGGCGAAATTGCCCAGGTAGTAGTTGAAGCCGGACCACGGCTTGTCGCCGACCACCTCGTAGGTGACGTGCTCGTTGTCGGGCAGCGGGTAGCGCTCGCGTACCCGCTCCCGCAGCGCACTCGAGAACGCTTCGACACAGGTAGCGAGCTTTTCCGGGGGGATCTCGTCACCGCGGCGGTAGGCGGCGGCGCGTTCGGCCAGCGGTCCGTCGCCGCCGAGCACCTCGTCCATCTGCCGGTGCGCTTCGCGATAGTCGTCGGGGTCGCCCGGTGCGATGTCGACGTCGAAGTAGGCGCGGACCTCGTCGACGAAGCCGATCTGCTCGCCGGCGAACTTGCGGGCCGAGCATTCCATCGCCACCAGGTGGGCATCGAGGAATTCGGTGCGCTGCGCCGAGAGCCCGGCATCGGGCAGGGCGGCGCGCAGATCGACGGCGCGCCGGGCCAGCTCCGAGGGCACCGGGACGGCCGCGTTCTCGATATCGCGGCGCAATTGCGGATCGCCGGTGTAGGCGTCGACGAACCCCTCTTCGAGGCGATCGAAAGCCAAACCCAGGCGCAGGTATTCGGTGACAAGTGGATGTGACCCCATCCGCCCGACATTACGTGGTCGATCGGAAAATGGGGTCTTACCTCGGCGTTGTCGCTGGTTACCGACCGGTAGCCAAACCCCCTGTTGCGCGCGGGCAGCGAGCACGGAGCACAATCTCGCTATGCGGTCAGAGTTATCCCGGATCTCACCAGACGGGCAGCCAAGCTGTGCGGATGCGCCCGGACGGAGGGTCGGGTAGGTGGCACGGATGAGCGAACCGAGCCCCTATGTGGAGTTCGATCGAAGCCAGTGGCGCACACTGCGCAAGTCGACTCCCCTGGTACTGACCGAGGACGAGCTGACCGGCCTGCGCGGTCTCGGCGAGCAGATCGACCTCGACGAAGTCGCCGAGGTGTACCTGCCGCTGGCGCGGTTGATCCATCTCCAGGTCGCGGCCCGGCAGCGGCTGTTCGCCGCCACCGCCACCTTCCTCGGCGAGAAACATCCCGACAAGCAGGTGCCGTTCGTGATCGGTGTCGCGGGCAGTGTCGCGGTCGGCAAGTCGACCACCGCGCGCGTGCTCCAGGCGCTGCTGGCGCGCTGGGATCACCACCCCCGGGTCGACCTGGTGACCACCGATGGATTCCTTTATCCCACAGCCGAACTCATCCGTCGCGGCATCATGCACCGCAAGGGTTTCCCGGAAAGCTACGACCGGCGCAAGCTGCTGCGATTCGTCACCGAGGTGAAGTCGGGCGCCGAAGAGGTGTGCGCGCCGGTGTATTCGCACAAGTCCTACGACATCGTGCCCGACGAGAAGCACTGTGTCCGCCAGCCCGACATTCTCATCGTCGAGGGCCTGAACGTGCTGCAGACCGGTCCGCGACTGATGGTGTCGGACCTGTTCGACTTCTCCATCTACGTCGACGCCCGCATCGAGGACATCGAGAACTGGTATGTGCAGCGCTTTCTCGCGTTGCGCAAGACCGGCTTCGCCGACCCCGACGCGCACTTCCACCACTACGCGGCCTTCGACGACGAACAGGCCACCGCGGCCGCGCGCGATATCTGGCACTCCACCAACCGGCCCAACCTGGTGGAGAACATCCTGCCGACGCGCCCCCGCGCAACCCTGGTGTTGCGCAAGGACTCCGACCACACGATCAACAGGCTGCGGCTGCGCAAACTCTGATCGGCTCGCGCGCCGACACCGCTCAGCCGGTGGCCGTCGGCGAGCCCAACGAGACGACCTGCGTCGCCACTTCCGCGCTGTCCTCGCCCTGGTGGACGACCAGGACTCCATGCGGCGTGCCGCGCGCGTCGGTGGGCTCACCGGCGACCACCTCGAGCATCGGCTCCTGCGCCTGTTTCCGCGGGAGCATGTCGACCACCGGGTACTCCCCGACCGGCGCCCACCCCTGCGCCGCCAACTGCATCCGGTCGACGGTGCTCGGCGCGCCCGCGAGGTCGGACCACTTGCGGGTGGCGATCGTGATCGAACCATCGGCGCTCCAGCGCGGGTTGTAGGCCGCCGAGCACTCACCCGGCAGGGTGGGCATCGCCAGGACACCGTTGTTGGCGGCGTCGATGGTCGCCACGTTGCCGCTGCCGCAGGTCGCGCTGCGCGCGGTGGCCCCGGCCAGCACGAAGGTGTGCCCATCGGGACCGGCGGCGGCCGACAGTCCGGCGTCGATGCCGGGCACACGACCCAGCGGCAGGATGACATCGGAGCCGATGGCGTAGAGGTGACTCTTCTCCCACCACAGGCCGCGCGATTCCACCCGGGCCAGCAGCACGAACTCATCGGTGGCCGCCACAAGTTCGGCCCCGCCCCACCCACCACCGGTGAGCGGACTCGGCGAATCCGGCAGGACGATCTCGCGTTCGGGCGCGGCGGGCTCGGAACCGGCCAGGTCCATGCTCATGATCTCGCCCGGCTCCCGCCACCAGCCGACCACCGAACCGCGCAACGCCACGGCGTTGGCGCAGTCACACGGTATGCGGGTCACCGACCGGTCGCGCACACCCACCGCGACCAGCGTCTTGCTACCGCTCTCCACCGCGAAGGCGTAGTGCCCGTCCCTGGTGAACGCCACCGCGGCCGACGAATAGCCGAAACTGCCCGGCGCCCGCACGGTTTCGCCGCCGCGCACCACCGCCAGCTCGGCGTCGGTGCGATAGGCGAACACCGCGCCCTTCGCGGCTTGCTCCTCGGCGGGCGTCAGTCGTGGCGGCGCGGGCTGGTCGACCCCACCGCAGCCCGCGACGACCGCCACGGCACCGCACACGACGCCGAGCACCACGATCCGCGCCCGCCACCCGCTCGCCTTCGTCGCAATTCCCACAGCTCACACCCCTGCAATGTGTCGTCGGGCCCGGTCTCGCGCAGCAGCCTAGCGGGGGGTGGCGCCGGATCGGGCCTACTCCGCTACAACTTCCAGGCCGCGTCGAGCCTGGTCGCCACGTCGATATTGCGGACCGCCGCGATCTCGGGTTTGCGGATCTCCTGTGCGACGTACCGGGCGACGAACCGGCGGATCTCGTGGTCGACGCTGGCCAGCACCCGCAGCAACTCGCCGCGCTTGGAGCTGCTGGCGACATTGACCCGCACATCGCCGGGACGCGGCTCGGCGATGTCGATGACCACCCGCAGTGGGTCGGCGGTGCGCGCGGTGAGATGCAGATGCACGGTGCCGTCGACCCGGAAACGCGACCTGTCGACCGCCAGATCGAGAACCAGATCCACGCGCAAGGGAATGGTCAGTTCGAAGGAGATGAACGCGTCGACGAAACGCAGGATTCGTGGCTGCCCGAGCTCCACCTGCGCGGTGACCTTCGCCAAGCGACCCGGCCCCACCCCGATCGGCCCGAAATCGAAAGCGGCACCGGTGAGTTGGCCGAACGCGTCGGCGATGCGCTGCTCGGAGACGGCGTATTCCAGGAAACGCCTGCCGAATTCCTCATAGCTGATGTAAGAAGGCTGTCCGGGTTCCACTGACCGCAGAGTACGCGACGGCTACGGCCTCACACGCCGAAACGGCGGTGGCGCGCGGCGTAATCCCTTAGTGCGCGCAGGAAGTCGACGCGCCGGAATTCCGGCCAATACGCCTCGGTGAACCAGATCTCCGAATAGGCGCTCTGCCACAACAGGAACCCCGAAAGCCGCTGCTCACCAGAGGTTCTGATCACCAGGTCCGGGTCGGGCTGACCGGAGGTGTAGAGATGCTGGCCGATCGCGTCGACCGTAATCGACTGCACCAGATCCTCGCCCGACTCGCCCGAGGCGATCTCCTGGCGCACCAGCGAGCGCACCGCGTCGGTGATCTCCTGGCGGCCGCCGTAACCCACCGCGACATTCACGTGCACGCCGTCGCGCCCGCTCGTTCGCTCGGCGGCCACCCGCAGCCGCTTGGCGATCAACTCGGGGAAACCCTCGAGCGACCCGACGATCCGCACGCTCCAGTTCTGCTCCGGGGCGGACAGTTCCTCGACGACATCGGTGATGACCTCGAACAGGGTCTCGAGCTCTTCGGGGTCGCGGCGCAGATTCTCGGTGGAGAGCAGGTAGACGGTGACCATCTCGATGCCCTGGTCGGAACACCAGCCGACGAGCTCGGCGATCTTCAGCGCGCCGACGCGATGGCCGTGGCTCACATCGGTGAACCCGTTCTCACGCGCCCAGCGTCGATTGCCGTCGCACATGACGGCGACGTGGCGAGGGTGCTGCTTGTCTGCCAGCTGCTGCGACAGCCTGGCTTCGTAGATGCGGTACGGCAATCCACGCACCCGACCAAGAAACTCCACGCCCGCACCCTACGCTTGCCCGCCTCCCCGAGTATTTTGCCGGTCGCGAGTAGGGGGTGAGATCCGTGCCGGGCCGGCGGCACGGGCAAGGCCGGGTTTCGGGGTGGTCGGGAAGTTACCCATGTCCTCCCGAGATCAGCCGGTCGGGTTTTGTGTGGCCAGGGGCACGTTTGTGGTGTCGAGATGGGCGGTTGACGTACGGTTGGGCACAACCTACGGTACCGTAGGTTCCGGCTCGGGAGGTTACGTGGACGATGTCCTGACTGAGATCGCCACGGTGATCAAGCCCCGTTTTCGTGGCTGGATCCATACGTGGGCGGTCGGCGTCGCCGCTGTCGCGGTGACGGTGCTCGTGGTGTTCGGGTTCCTCACGTCGTTGACCGCGGGTTGGTCGACGCTGCTCTACGGGATCTCGGTGTGCGCGCTGTTCGGGGTGAGCGCGGTGTATCACCGGGTCACCTGGGCGAGCGTGCGGACACGGGTGCGGATGAAGCGGGCCGACCATTCGATGATCTTCCTGTTCATCGCGGGCAGTTACACGCCGTTCGCGCTGCTCGGATTGCCCGGGCGGACCGGGCAGATCCTGCTGGCCGTGGTGTGGGCGGGGGCCGTCGCCGGGATCGCGTTGAAGTTGCTGTGGCCTACCGCGCCCGCGTGGGTGGGGGTGCCGCTGTACCTGTTGCTCGGGTGGGCGATCGTGCCGGTGGCCCCCGAGCTGCTGCACAACGTCGGAGTAGCGCCGCTGGTGCTGCTCGCGGTCGGTGGCGTGATCTACAGCGTGGGGGCTGTTCTCTACGCGACCAAGTGGCCCAACCCCTGGCCCGACTTCGGGCACCACGAGTTCTTCCACGCCGCGACGGTGGTCGCGGCGCTGTGTCACTACATCGCGATCTGGCTGGTCGTGCTCGGCTGAACGGCGCGTGCGCGCGGCCGCGGCCTGCGCGCCTTCTATGCTCGGTAGTTGTGTCACCCGTCAGCGCAGCTCGTGATGCCCGGGCGTCCTCGGGCGCCGGGCTCGGGCGTGCGCGGTGAACCGGCTGGTCCGGTGGGCGCTGCGGTCCTACTGGGGACTCGCGCTGGTGGTCATCACCGCCAATATGGTCGGGGTGGCGGCCATCTTCCTGGTCAGCTGGGCGGGTGGCGTGTTCACCCGGATCGGCGACGACTGGAGTGACGCGGCCGTCCTGATCCTGATCTACCCGGTGCTCGCCTTCACCCTCGGGATCGGGATCGCGCTCTACGACCGGCGCCGATATATGCGCTGGCTCGACGACAACCGCAAACCGACGCCGGAGGAAGCGCGGGTCCTGATCCGGCTGCCCGCCGCGATCACCCTGCGCGCGATCATCCTGTGGACACCGGGCGTCGCGTTGACCGTGTGGCTCGTCGACCGGTACACCGACTATCACAACATCACCGTGCTGCTGGCCGGATTCGCCCTCGGCGGGCTGGAGGCCGCGGGCGCGATCTACCTGATCCTCGACCGCCTGATCCGCCCGGCCGTGCCGATCATCGCCGCGGTGCTCGGGCCGACCGTCCATCCCAGCTCGACCGTACTGGTGCGGGTGCTCGTCACCTGGGCGGTGTCCAGCGCGCTGCCGGCGCTGATCATCATCGTCGTCCTCAGCGACACGACCACCCCGGCATCGGACCGGGTGCGCGCGGCGTGGCTGTTCTCGATCGTCGCGCTCGGCGTGGGCGCCCTCGCCACCGCGCTGCTCGCGCGCTCGGTGGCCACGCCGATGCGCACGATGTACCGGGCGCTGGACCGGATCACCCGCGGCGAACTCGATGTGCGGGTGCCCGTCGGCAGCGCGAGCGAGATCGGCCGCCTCGAACACTCCGTCAACGAACTCGCCGCCACCCTGCGCGACCAGATGCACACCGAGGACGTCTTCGGTAGGCACGTCGGCTCCACGGTGGCCGAACGCGCCCTGTCGGGCAGCTCCGACCTCACCGGCGATGTGCGCATCGTCTCGGCGTTGTTCGTCGACGTCACCGGCTCGGTGCAGCTCTCCGCCGAAATGGCCCCCGAGGATTTCGTCCACAAACTCAACCGGCTGCTCGCCACCGTCGTAGCGGCCACCGAGGACAACGGCGGCCTGGTGAACAAGTTCGCCGGCGACGCCGCGCTGTGCATCTTCGGCGCGCCTTCCGCACTCCAGGACAACGCCACCCCCGCCCTGCGCGCCGCCCGCCGCATCCGCGACGAAGTAGTCGACACCGGCGAGCTCGACGTCGGCATCGGCGTCGCTCGCGGTCAGGTCTTCGCCGGCGACGTCGGCGCCGACACCCGCCTCGAATTCACCGTCATCGGCGACGCGGTCAACGAAGCGGCCCGCCTCACGACGGTGGCGAAGGAAGCACCGCGGCGGGTGTTGGTCAGCGATGCGATCTGGCAGGCCGCGACCCCGGCCGAACGAGCCAAGTGGAAGCGCTACAAGGACTTACGGCTGCGCGGAATCCCCGGCCGAACCCGGACCTGGACAGACATCTCACCGAGAAAGTGAGAACCAGGTCCGTTACCGCCGAAGCGAAGCCGTCAGGGCGGCGGGATCGGTGACCGGGAGGTCACAGACCGAGCCACGGCAGACATAGGCGGCGGGGGCGCCGTTGACGAGGGGGCGGTCGGTGAGGAGCGGGGCGGTGTTCGGCGGGGCCGCGAGGATGATCGAGCCGCCAGGGGCGCAGGCACGGGCGGCGGCCAGGAGTTCCATTGCCGTGGCGGACTTCTCGGTGGCCGCGATGGCTACCTGGTACGGGCCGCGGACCGCCGCTTCGGCGACGGAGAGCCAGTTGCCCGCGGTGCGGGGTGCGCGAGCCAGCAGGATCGCGCCGAGGGCGAGGGTCTGGTCGGCGAGTTCGCGATAGCGGATAGCTCGGTCGGTATCGGCGACCGCCGAGGCGGTGAGGAGGGCCTCGGCCAACGCGGAGGCGCCGGACGGGGTGGCGCCGTCGACGGGGTCGCGGGGACGGGCGACCAGGGTTTCGGCGTCGTCGGCGGTGTCGAACCAGCTGCCGGGGCGTTCGGGATCGGCGAAGTGGTCGATCGTGTTGTCCAGCAACAGCTGTGCGGCGGCGAGCCAGTCGGATTCGCCGGTGGCCTGGTAGAGGGCGAGCAGGCCGGTGACGAACCAGGCGTAGTCCTCGAGGACGCCGGGCGGGGTGCCCGCGACACCGTCGAGGGAGGCGCGGCGCAGTCGGCCGTCGACGAGGTGGACGTCGAGCAGGTAGCGGGCGCAGCGCACGGCGGCGGCGATCCACGACGGTTCTTCCAGTGCCGCACCGGCTTCCGCGAGCGCGGTGATGGTCATGCCGTTCCAGGCGGTGACCACTTTGTCGTCGCGGGCGGGCTGGGGGCGCCGGGTGCGGGCCTCGAACAACTGAGCGCGCAGTCGGTCGAAACGGGACGACTGCTCGGCGTCGACGGGATCGCTGTGGCGGGTGAGCACCGAGGTGCCCTGTTCGAAATTACCGGCGGTGCCGACGCCGAAAGCGTCGGCGGCCCACATACCGTCGAGCGGGCCGAGTTCGCCGATCAGCTCGGCCGGCGTCCACACATAGGTCGCGCCTTCGACGCCGGGCCCCTCCGGTTCGAGGTGGGTGTCGGCGTCGAGAGCGGAGGCGAAACCGCCCTGCGCCGTCCCGAGATCACCGAGCAGGAATTCGACCGTCTCCCGGGTCACCCTGTGCGGCAACGATTCCAGCGGGGTCACGGGCGCGCGACGCGCGAGATGGGCGTAGGCGCGCAGCAGCAGGGCGTTGTCGTAGAGCATCTTCTCGAAGTGCGGCACGAGCCACCCGGCGTCGACGGAGTAGCGCGCGAACCCGCCGCGCAACTGGTCGTAGATTCCGCCCCGCGCCATCGCCTCGGCCGTGCGCTCGACCACGTCGAACACCGACTGGTCGCCGGTCCGCTCCCAGTGCCGCAGCAGCCCTTCCAGCAACGCCGACGGTGGAAACTTCGGCGCCCCACCGAATCCGCCGTGCGTCGAGTCCTCGTCGGCGACGATCGCGGGCACGGCCTTGTCGAGAAGATCAGGGGTAATCGCGAATTCGGCGTCGGGCAGACCCGATGCCTGCGCCTGGAGCGCATCGGTCACCTGCCGCGCGGCCTTGTCCACATCGTCGCGCCGGTTGCGCCAGGTCTCGGTCACCGCGCTGAGCAACTGCGTGAACGACGGCATGCCGCCGCGCGGCTGCTTCGGGTAGTAGGTACCGCAGTAGAACGGCGCGCCGTCGGGCGTGAGGAAGCACGTCATGGGCCAGCCGCCCTGCCCGGTCATGGCCACGGTGGCGTTCATGTACACCGCGTCCAGATCGGGACGCTCCTCCCGATCCACCTTCACGCAGACGAAGTCGGCGTTCATCTGTTCGGCCGTGGCGAGGTCGGCGAAGGACTCGTGGGCCATCACATGGCACCAGTGGCAGCTCGCGTATCCGATCGACAGCAGGATCGGCACATTGCGCACGGCGGCCTCGGCTAGCGCGTCGGCATCCCACTCCCGCCAGTGGACGGGGTTGTCGGCGTGTTGACGCAGATAGGGCGAGGTCGCACCGGCCAATCGGTTCACGAGTTCCACCCTGCCATACGCGACGAACGCCGGCTGCGCCCCATGTGGTGGACACCGACTTCGCCCGGCCGGCGGTGGTCAGGCAATTTCTTCGCATCCCCCGTGCGGCCCACCGCGTGGTCACGAATCCGCCATCGATTATTTACCTTTCCTACTGAAATCAACGCGATCGCAACGGTGTTCGGCCGCTTCGCCTGGCCGTATACCTATAACTCGGATCCAGCATCCTGCGTGATTCGCTCGGCCATAGGGGAGTGCATTGTCTGTGCAAGCGGAAACCGGCGAAATTCCGGCTTCCGCGGCAACACGCCGAGCAGTTGTCACAACGGCATGTGTCGCGGTCGCGGTCGCCCAAATGGCGACCACCATCTACCTGCCGAGCATGCCTGCGCTGGGCGCCGACATCGGCGCCGGCGACAGCGTCCTGCAGCTGTCGGTGGCCGTGTTCGTGGTGTTCGCCGCGCTCCCGGTCGTCGCGTGGGGAAGGGCGGCGGAACGGTTCGGCCGGGTTCCCGCCTTCGTCGCGGCCGGGCTGTGCTTCGTCCTCGCCAGCGCAGGCCTCGCGCTGATCACCAACGCCCCGGAGTTGCTCGGGCTGCGCGTGGTCCAGGCGATCGGGGCGGGCGGGATCGCGGTCGTCGGCCGGATGATGATCAAGGATCTGTTCACCGGCGCGGAGCTCGCGCGCCAACTCGCGCTGCTGTCGATGGCCTTCGTCGTCGCGCTCGGCGGCGGGCAGGTGATCGGCGGCATCGTCACCTCGACGGTCGGGTGGCGGTACGGATTCGCCGTGCTGGCCGTGCTCGCGGCGGTGCCGGTCGCCTTCGCCCTGCGCATCTCACTGCCCCGACGCGAAACCGGGCCGAAAGACAAAGGCACAGCCAGACGCCTTTTCACCGACCGGATCTTCGTCGTCAGCGCGGTGGCGGGCGGCATCGGATTCGCCGTCATCGTGATGATCCAGCAGAAGTCCGCGTTCATCTTCACCGACCGTTTCGCGCTCGCACCGTGGGTGTTCGGCCTGTTCGGCGTCTTCTACGGTGCCGCCTACCTCGGCGGCGCGACCTACGTCCGCCGGCGTGTGCGACAGGTGGGAGCGCACGCCATGATGCGCCAGGGCGCGGCGATCATGCTCGCGGGCTGCGTGCTCGTCACCGTCGTGTGGGCCGCCGATCTGCCCCGGGCGATCGCGCTGCCGGTCTTCCTCGCCGGGTACGTCACCACGACCTTCGGCCAGGCGACGCTGTTCCCCAACAGCGCCGCGCACGCTGTCAGCCACCTCGCCACCGGAGCCGCCATCGCCGTCTCGTGGTGCGCGCTGGTGCAGCAGGGCCTCGCGGGCATCGCCTCGCTGGCAGGCCCCACCCTGTCCGGGCTCCTCGCCTGGTCCATCGCCATCACCCTGCTCGCCGCGGTGAACGTACTCGTCGTCGCGACGCCCGAGAAAACTGACGCACCCTCGCCAACAAAGGAATGAACGGAATGGCCAGAAACCAATTCGCAAATATCCGCAGGCAGTTGCAACTGAGCAACACATTCTGGGACGACAGCACCACGCACGGACTGGTCGACATCATCGCCGATGATATGCGCGAGGGAATTATCCATTCCCGCGACGGTCGAACGATCGTCAACTTCTCGTCCTATTCCTATCTCGGTTTGGACAGCGATCCACGAATCATCGAGGGCGCCCATCGCGGGCTCGACGAAACCGCGACGATCAATTCTTCTATTTCCCGGATGCGCATCCGGCTCGGTCTGCTGGAGGAGGCCGAACAGCGGCTCTCCCGGACCTTCGGCGCGCAGGCGGTCACCGTGTCGTCGTGTGCGGCCGCCGCGTGGGCGACCTTGCCGCTGCTCGCCTCCGGTGAGCTCACCGACGGGCACCCGCCGCTGGTGGTCTTCGACAAGAACGCGCACTTCTGCTTGAACGCGATGAAGCCACTGGTCGCGGACGAGACCGAGTTGGTCACGATCGAGCACAACGACATCGCCGCCCTGGAAGAGTTGTGCCGCACGCATTCGCACGTGGCCTATGTCGCCGACGGGGTCTACAGCACCGGCGGCGGCGCACCGCTCGCCGAGTTGCACCGGCTCCAGGATCGATACGGCCTGTTCTTGTATTTCGATGAGGCGCACGGCATTTCGACGCTGGGTAGCCACGGCCGCGGATACGTTCTCGGAGCCTACGAGGGCTGGCGGGAACGAACCCTCGTGATCGCCTCGCTCAACAAAGGCTTCGGTGCCAGCGGCGGCGTGATCTTCTTCGGCGCGGCGGGCGACGCGTCCCGCACGCCCACCCTGTTGCGCACGAGCGGCCCGCTGATGTGGTCGCAGCGTGTCAACACCGCCGGACTCGGCGCGATCATCGCCGCCTGCGACCTCCACGACGACGGCACCGTCGACCGGCTCCAGGTCGCGCTCCAGGAACGGGTCCGCCTGTTCGACTCGCTGGTCGACACCGACCTCGCCGGTGACGGCCTGCCGATCCGGTTCGTGAGCATCGGGCAGGAGGACATCACCGTCGCCGTGGCCCGGGACATGCTCGACGCCGGTTTCTACACCTCGCCGGTGTTCTTCCCGATCATCCGCCGCGGCAGCGCGGGCCTGCGCCTGATGCTGCGGGCCGACCTCGACCCCGACACGATCCGCCGCTTCGCCGACACCCTGAGCTCGAGTCTCGCCGCGCATCAGGACCGGGAGGAACTACCAGCATGACCGCCGTCATCGAGAACACCCTCGGATTCGAAGCCCAACGCGCCCTGCTGCGTGACCACACCGCCGAGATCGTGGCGCCGCGCCGGCGCCACGGTGACGCGAAACTGCCGGTGCGCGAACGGGTCAACCGCATCCTGGACCCGGGGACACCGTTCCTGGAGATCGGTCGCCTCGCCGCGCACGAGGTCTACGACACCGATCTGCCCGCCGCCGCGCTGATCGTCGGCATCGGCACCATCCACGGCAGACCGTGCATGGTGTTCGCCAACGACCCGCACGTGAAGGGCGGAACCTTCTATCCGCTCACGATCAAGAAGCACCTGCGGGGGCAGAAGCTGGCCAGGGAGTACCGCCTGCCGTGTGTGTATCTGGCCGACTCGGGCGGGATCTACCTGCCGTTGCAGGAGGAGATCTTCCCCGACGAGGAGCACCTCGGAAAGATGTTCCGCAATATCGCGGAGATGTCGGCCCTCGGCTTGCCGCAGATCTCGGCCGTGCTCGGCATCTGCACGGCGGGTGGCGCCTACATCCCGGCGATGAGCGATGAGACCGTGATGGTCAAGGATCTGAGCACCGTCTTCCTCGGCGGGCCGCAGCTGGTGGAGGCCGCCACGGGCGTGGTGGTCGACGCGCAGACTCTCGGCGGCGCCGATCTGCACGTCCGCGACACCGCGGTGGCCGATCATCTTGCGGCGAACGAACTGGAAGCGCTGGCCATGGTGCGCGACATCGTGTCCCGTACCCCCGGTGACCGTGTGCATCCGCCGGCCTTCGAGGCGCTCGAGCCCGCCGACGATCCGGCGCGGCTGCCGGATCTGATTCCGGCGACCACCAAGAAGGAGATGGACGTCCGCGCGATTCTGCGCTGCGTGGTCGATGCCACCTCGTGGGTCGAGTACCGCAAGGACTACGGCATCACGATCGTGTGCGCGACCGCCCGGATCGCGGGTTACGAGGTCGGGATCATCGCCAATCAGGGCGTGATCTTCCCCGACAGCGCGCTCAAGGCCACCAACTTCATCCAGATCTGCGAACAGCGCCGCATCCCACTGTTGTTCGTGCACAACGTGAGTGGGTTCATGGTCGGCGAGGAGTACGAGCGGGCCGGAATCGCCAAACACGGCGCGAAGATGGTGAACGCGGTCTCGTGCGCCACGGTGCCGAAGATCTCGCTGGTGATCGGCGGCAGTTTCGGCGCCGCCAATTTCGCGATGTCGGGGCGGTCGATGGGCGGCCAGTTCATGGCGATGTGGCCCAATGCCCGCTCCACCGGGGTCGGTGGCGAACAGGCAGCGGCGGTGATGGCGATCCTCAAGCGTGACCGGCTGCGCCGCGAGGGCAAGGAGCTCAGCGCCGCCGAGGAAGCCGCCATCAAGCAGCCGATCATCGACAGCTTCGAGCGCCAATCGCTGCCGACCTACATCGCGGCCCGCATGTGGATCGACGCCGTGGTCGAACCGGAGGACACCCGCTCGTGGTTGGCACGGTGCCTGTCGCTGGCGCACGAGCGCTGGGATCGGCCGCAGCCCGCGGGTTCGAACTTCGGGGTGTTCCGGCTGTGATCTCCCGACTACTCATCGCGAACCGGGGCGAGATCGCCGCCCGGATCGCCCGCACCTGCGATCGCCTCGGCATCGAGTACGTGACCGTGAGCGTGGCGGCGGACCGGTCGCTCACCTATCACGCGGCGGCGGTGTCGACCGTCGCGCTGCCCGAGGGGTATCTCGATATCGAGGCGCTGGTGCACGCCGCGACCGAAACCGGTTGTGACGCGGTACATCCGGGATACGGGTTCCTGTCCGAGAACGCCGATTTCGCGCGCGCGGTCCGGGCTGCCGGATTGGTGTTCGCCGGCCCGAGTTCCCGCGTGATCGAGACGATGGCCGACAAGTCCTCCGCGCGCCAGGTCATGGCCGAGGCGGGTGTGCCGGTACTGCCCGGCACCGTGCGGGCGAGCGAAGACCTCGACGCCCTGGTGGGCGGGGCAGCCGACATCGGGTACCCGCTGATCGTCAAGCCCGCGGGCGGCGGTGGCGGCAAGGGCATGTCGGTGGTGCGCTCGGCCGCCGGACTGCGCGAGGCACTGGCGTCTGCTTCCCGCACCGCGACAGCGGCTTTCGCCGACGGCCGCCTGCATCTGGAGCGGTACGTCGAGCGCGCACGTCACATCGAGGTGCAGGTCTTCGGCGACGAATTCGGCCACGCTGTTCACCTTTTCGATCGCGACTGCTCGCTGCAACGGCGGCATCAGAAGGTGATCGAGGAGGCCCCGGCCCCACGGATTCCCGATGCGGTGCGCACAGCGATGTTCGCCGCCGCGGTGCAGGGGACGAAGGCTCTGCAGTACGTGGGCGCGGGAACTTTCGAGTTCCTGCTGGTCGGTGACGAGTTCTTCTTCATCGAGATGAACACGCGCTTGCAGGTGGAGCACACCGTCACCGAGGAGATCACCGGCCTCGATCTGGTGGAGTGGCAATTGCGGGTCGCCGCGGGCGAACCGCTGCCCGCCGAGCAGGCGGACATCGCGTACTCGGGCGCTTCGGTGCAGGTGCGGATGTACGCCGAGGACCCGTTCCGGTCGTTCCTGCCGTGCCCTGGCGGGCTGGAGGTCACCCACTGGCCGGATGTTCGCGTCGAACGCGCCTTCACCCGCCGGCTCGATGTCAGCGGCGGGTTCGATCCGATGATCGCCAAACTCGTCGCCACCGGCACCACCCGCGACGACGCGCTCGCCGCCGCACGGCGAGCATGCGAAGACATTCGCTGGCAGGGTATTTCGACCAACCTCGGTTTCGTCGCACGTGTGCTCGCCGCACCGATCGTCGCGGCCGCCGAGCACGACACCGCCTATCTGGACCGGATCGATCCGGTCGCCGAGTTCGCCGATCCCGACGAACTGAGCGCCCTCGCGGTGGCCGCCGCGCTGACCGCGCCCGACCGTGCGACACCATGGTCGACCGGGGCGCCTGGAGGTGATCGGGCCTGGCTCGATCCCACCGATCGCGACCTCGGCAGCCTCGATCTGTCGGTCGACGGGCGCGCCTTCACGGTGCGAGTCGGCGGCTACGAGGGCGACGCGGTGCTCGTGCGCGAGGGAACCGTCGACTCGAGCGGCACCGCCGCGCAAGCCACCACCGGCCCTGATGCCACCACCCGGCCGACGGCCGATGTGGGCATCACCGCTCGGCGAACCGACGGCGACACGATCACGGTCGGCTCCACCCCCTGCGTCGTTCGACGCGACGGCGAGGGCTGGAGCTGCCAGGTAGCCGGGGTTTCCCGGCAGGTGCGCTACGCCGAATACCGCTCGCTCGGCACAACGGCGACGGATCCCGAGATCCGCTCGCCCATGCCGGGCACCCTCGTGCAGCTCCACGTCGAATCGGGCAACCCGGTCGAGAAGGGACAGCTGCTCGGCGTGGTCGAGGCCATGAAGCTCGAACACGAACTGACCGCTACCCATGCGGGGATCGTCACCGTGACCGCGGCCGAAGGCGCCGTGGTCACCACAGCTCAATCACTGTTTCTCATCGAAGAGAGGGGCGCCGCGCTGTGATGCGACATCGGCGACTACTTGCCACAGCTCTGGTATCGGCGGTGGCCGTGCTGGCGACCGCGTGTGGTGGAACGGACACCGCGGCACGCGAATCGGCGCAACCGGTCAGCGGCGGCTCGTTGACGTGGGGGGTGGAGACCGAGCCGACCACGTTGAACCCGCACCTCAACGGGCAGAGCAATACGCACCTGATGTTGCGCAACGTCTTCGAGTCGCTCCTCGCGCGCACCACCGAGGGCGGTTTCGTCTCGTGGCTGGCCACCGGCCACGAGATCTCGCCCGACGGGCTCACCTACACCTTCCCCCTGCGTGAGGGCGTGAAGTTCACCGACGGCAATCCGCTCACCGCGACCGCCGTGGCGCGCAACTTCACCACGATGCAGGACGTGTCCTATTCCGGCGGCTGGTCCGCCGGGCCGCTGTCACATCTGGCCGCGGTCACCGCCCGCGACGAGCGCACCGTGGTGTTCACCCTGAAGGACCCGTACGCGCCGTTCCTCGACTTCGCCGCCGGTTTCCCCATCATCTCCTCGGCCGCGTGGGACAAGCCGCAGCTCAAGGCCGGTGGGCCGGAGATCGCGGGGACCGGTCCGTTCATCCTCGACCGCTACGTGAAGGGTCAGGAACTGCACTTCCGCAAGAACCCCGACTACAACTGGGCGCCGCAGAGCGCCAAGCATCAGGGTCCGGCCTACCTCGACGAGGTAACCTACCGTTTCCTGCCCGAGTCGTCGGTGCGCACCGGCGCGCTCACCTCCGGTCAGGTCGACCTCATCGAAGGCGTCTCCGGCAACGACGCCGCACTGTTCCGGGACAATCCCGACTTCACCTATTCGACCGGGCTGAACAACGGCAGCCCGTACACGCTGTACTGGAACGCGACCTCCGGCCCGGCCACCGATCAACGAGTCCGCAAGGCGCTCAACAACTCTGTCGACGTGAACGCGGTGCTGCAGTCGATCTATCGCGGCGAGCGCACCCGCGGCTGGGGCATCGCCTCCAGCGTCGACACTCTGTTCTACGACAAGAGCATCGAGGGCACCTACGGCGCCGACAAGGCCGCGTCGAACCGACTGCTCGACGAAGCAGGCTGGACGGCAAAGGATTCCGACGGGTTCCGGACCAAGGACGGCCAGCGGCTGACCGTCGAACTGGTGCAGGCCCAGTCGACGGTGCGCGATCAGCGTGAGGTGCTGTTGCAGGCGGTGCAGGCGCAGGCCAAGCAGAACGCGGGCATCGATCTGAAGCTGTCCTACGTCGACCTCGGCACCTACAGCGAGCTCCGCAAGAAGAACGCCTTCGGGTCGATCGCCAACTCCGACACCATCACCGGCGGCATCGACATCGAGAACCACTGGTACCCGCCGACGCCGCTGGGCACGCTGAACTACAGCCGCGCCACCGATCCCGAACTGTCCACCTGGCTGCGGGCCGCCGCCTCGACCACCGACTCCGCCGAGCGGGCCAAGCAGTACGCGGCGTTGCAGCGCTTCGCGATCGTCGACAAGGCCTACGGGCTGCCGCTCTACATTCCCGAGAACCAGATCGCGACGGCGGCCCACGTGTACGGCGCGGGATACCGTCCGTACAAGCAGCTCGCGGAGAACGCGTACGACATCTGGGTCGATCGTGGATAGGCGACGATGACGACGGAAGCGATCTCACCGGACGTCGTGACCGCCACGGGGGCCGGCGATGCTCGCGTCGGCACAGCCAAACGAATTGTGCTGCGGTTGATCACGGGTCTCGGCGTGCTGTGGGGTGCGACCACGCTGTCGTTCCTCGGTGTGCGGCTGGCGCCGGGCGACACGGTGGACGTGTTGCTCGGCGAACAGCAGCGCACGCCGGAGGTCGAGGCGGCCATCCGCGCCGAATGGGGACTCGACAGTCCGGCCGTCGTCCAGTACGCCCGCTACCTGTGGAATGTGGCGCACGGGGATTTCGGGCGTTCCTATGTGTTGCAGCGGCCGGTGTCGGAAATCATCAGTTCGCAGGCCGGTCCCACCTTGGCGCTGACGAGTGCCGCGTTGCTGGTGGCACTGGTGTTCGCGGTCGTCGTCGCGACGAGCACGGCGCAGCGGCGACGATCGCGCGCCGTCGCGAATGCGGTGGAGCTCGCCCTTGTTTCGACGCCCTCCTTCTGGCTGGGCATCGTGCTGCTGTCGGTGTTCAGCTTCCAGTTGAAGATCTTTCCGGTGGCGGCGAACAAGGGCTTGTCGGCCTTGGTTCTGCCCGCACTCGCGCTCGGCCTGTCGCTGGGCGCGGTGATCTCCCAGGTCTTGCGCGACGGGCTGGAGCGGGCCCTCGACGAACCGTTCGCGGTGACGGTGCGGTCGTGGTCGGTGAGCGAGAGCGCGTTGCGGCTGCGGCACGGTCTGCGGCACGCGAGCCTGCCCGCGGTGACCTTGACCGGCTGGCTGGTCGGCGGATTGCTCGGCGGGGCGGTGATCATCGAAGAGGTCTTCGGCCGCCCCGGACTGGGACGGGTGACCGTCGAAGCCGTTCTCGCGCAAGACCTTCCCGTCGTGCTGGCCGTGGCGATTCTCTCGGCATTCGTCTACGTCGTGATCAGCACGCTGGTCGATCTGCTCTACCTGTGGCTCGACCCGCGACTGCGCCGCGACTCACGCAAGGAAGGCCAACGATGACTGCCATCGGAGTGCGGCGGACAACCGATCGAATCAGCCTGCGCGCCAGAAGTTTTGTAGTGACGCCGGGTGTCGCCGTCGCAGCACTGACAGTGGGGCTGGTGGCGATCGCAGTGGTTGCCCCCGCCCTGCTGACCGGCGCCGACCCGCTCGGCGCCGATCCGTTGGCCGCCCAACTGCCACCGAGTACGCAGCATTGGTTCGGCACCGATCACCTGGGGCGCGACGTCTTCACCCGCGTCGTCCACGGCGCGCGCTACTCGCTGCTGATCGGCGTCACCGCCGTCGCGATCGCGGTGGTGGCGGGCACGGCGCTCGGCCTGCTGTCCGGGCTGGCGCGCGGGCCGCTCGACGAGCTGATCACCCGGTTCCTCGACGTGGTCTCGGCCTTCCCCGATCTTCTGCTCGCACTGGTCCTGATCTCGTTCACCGGTCCCGGCACCACGAACCTGATCTTCGCGCTCGGCATCGCCTCGATCCCCCGGTTCGCCAGGGTGGTGCGCGCGCAGACCCTCGTCGTGCAGGAGTCCGGGTATGTCGAACAGGCACGGACGTTCGGGCTCACCAGGGCAACGCTGGTGCGGCGGCACGTCCTGCCGCACGCGGTCGCGCAGGTCCCGATCCTGGCCACCATCGGCCTCGGCACCGCGATCCTCGGCGCGGCCGGTCTGAGCTTCCTGGGGATGGGCCCGCAGCCGCCGGAACCGGAATGGGGCGCGATGCTCGCCGAGGGACGCAACTATCTGCGCAATGCCTGGTGGATCGCCGTGCTGCCCGGCGTGGCGGTGACCGCCACGGTGATCGCGGTGAGCTCGCTCGGACGGCACTGGCAGCGGCACTACGACGGAAGGCCAACGACATGAGTCTGATCGCGGTCGAGAATCTGCGAGTCGGGTTCGCGGGCAAGGAGGTGGTGCACGGCATCGATCTGCGGATCGAGCCGGGCGAGGCCGTCGCCCTCGTCGGCGAGTCCGGGTCGGGCAAGTCGGTGACGGCCCGCACGCTGGTCGGCTTGGCCGGTCCAGGCGCCGATGTGCGCGCCGACCGTCTCGAACTCTTCGGGCAGGACGCGCGCAATCATCGCGATCGGCAGTGGCGGCGAATCCGTGGCAGCAGCATCGGATTCGTACTCCAGGACGCGTTGGTCTCCCTCGATCCGCTGTACTCGATCGGTAGCCAACTCGCCGAAGCGCAACGCGCGCTGACCGACCTGCGCGGGCAGGCACTCACCGCCCGCACCGTGCGACTGCTCACCGACGTCGGTGTCCCCGAACCCGAACTGCGGCTGCGCCAATATCCCCACGAGCTGTCCGGCGGACTCCGCCAGCGCGTGCTGATCGCGACAGCGCTCGCAGGCGATCCACGACTCATCATCGCCGACGAGCCGACCACAGCGCTCGATGTGACTGTCCAGCAACAGATCCTCGAGCTGCTCCGTGCACGCAAGGCCGAAGGCACGGCACTGCTCCTGATCAGCCACGACTTGGCAGTGGTTGCCGAGGTGGCCGACCGGGTGCTGGTCATGCGGGAGGGGGAGGTCGTCGAGGAAGGCAGCACACACGACGTGCTGACCCGTCCGGAGCATCCGTACACGAAGAAGCTGCTGGCGGCCGTACCCTCCGCCGCCTCGCGCGGTTCGAAGCTGGCGGTTTCCGGCCAGCCCGCCGAGCTACCGCTGCCCCGCCCCACCTCGCCACCGCCGAAGGTCGCGGTCGCCACCGAATCGCCACGGCCCAAGAACCCGACTGCCACCGCAACGCCGGAATCGGAGCCGGTTCGCGCCGCGTCGACGGCAAGCCGAACCAGCGGGCACACAGAGGAACCCGGGTTGCGCGAGCCATTGCCGCCGCGCTCGGTCGACAACACCCGGGTCGTGCTCTCGGTCCGCAACCTGCGCAAGACCTACGGCTCCGGATCGGCCGCCCGCACCGTGGTCGACAACGTCGACTTCGACCTGTTCGGCGGCGAAACTCTGGGCATCGTCGGCGAATCGGGTTCGGGCAAGACCACCACGGCCCGCCTCGCGCTGCGGCTCATCACACCGTCGTCCGGACAGGTGGTCGTCGACGGCGAACCGTGGAGTGAGCTCTCCGACAAGGCATTACGGCCGCTGCGTGGCGCGGCGCAACTGATCGCCCAGGACCCACTGAGCTCGTTCGACCCCCGCTACACCGTGGAGCGCGTCATCGGCGAAAGCCTCGACACCGTCGATCTGCGGGGCAAAGCCCGCACCCGGCGCGTCCGCGAGATCCTCGACGCGGTCGGCCTCGCCCGCGACCTGCTCCCCCGCCACCCCCGCACCCTCTCCGGCGGCCAACGCCAACGCGTAGCCATCGCCCGCGCCCTCGCCCCCAGCCCCGCCCTCCTGGTCGCCGACGAGCCGCTGTCCGCCCTCGACGTCTCCGTCCAAGCCCAGATCCTCGACCTACTCGCCGAACTCCAATCCGAGTTCGGCACCGCCCTGCTGCTCATCTCCCACGACCTCGGCGTCGTGCACCACCTCGCCGACCGCGTCCTCGTCATGAAAGACGGCAGGGTCGTCGAATCCGGCGAAGCGGATTCCGTCCTGCGCGCACCCCAGCACGAATACACCCGCCAACTCGTCGCCTCGGTCCCCCGCCTCCCCGAGGCCGCCGATCGCCGATGACCACCACAGCGACGCCGACCCGAATCCCCGGGTCGCGGCGTCCCCGGCGACACGTCGATACCCTGGTACGGGTGAGCGTCGATACCCGTTCGAAGATCCGCGGTTCCGCGCGGATACCGACCGCGTGGGCACGGCCGGGCCACATCGGGTACATCGGGCCGGATCTGCGGCCCGATACGCACTCGCCGCCGGTCGCGATGCTCACCGTGGGCCTGGACGGACCGCTGATCGTGCACACCACCCGCGGTCTGATTCGCACGGGCAGTTCCTTCGCGCCTGCCCGCACCGCCCACCGCGTCGTTGCCACGCAGGGGTGGATCCTGGTGTTGTTCATCGACCCGTCGAGTGCGCCCGCGACCATGATCGCCGACGAGATGACTTCCGCGGCAGGTACTTTCGGTCTCAGTCACCGCCGCGAGCGCGAACTCGTCGAGCTGTGTGGCCAACCCGGCGTCGACCCGGATCTGCTCTACAACCGCGCCGTCGCGGGCCCGACCCTCGACACGGACGCACGCATCGCCAGGCTCGCCGCCGCGATCCGCGACCAGCCCGCCAACGCGCTGCGCGCCGACCAGATCGCCGCGAACCTCGGCCTGTCCACCGGCCATTTCTTGCACCTGTTCACCCAGCACTGCGGCACCACGTTCCGCGGCTATCAACGCTGGAACCGCATGATCACCGCGATCACCAACGCCGTCAACGGCCACGACCTCACCCGCTCCGCCATCGACGCCGGCTTCGCCACCCCCTCCCACTTCAGCGAATCCTTCCGCGCCATGATCGGCCTGCCCGCCACCACGATGCTGCAGGCCGGCATCCACTTCGACCTGGGTGCCGGGGCCGTCCGGCCCGGATGAGCAGCTCGGCTGCGCTATCAGAGCAGCAGACGCGCCAGTTCCGCGGGACTGGACACCATGACCATGTGCCCGCCGTCCATTTCGACCGGCTCGATCCCCAGCCGGGAGGCTACGAGTTCGCGCATGAAATCGGCTGGGAGGAATCGGTCGTCGCGCAGCAAGATGAACCGGGTCGGCACCTCGGGCCAAAACGCCAGCGGCCAAGGGGACGTCATCGGCGTATCGGACTGGCCGCGCTCGTATTTCTCCGCCTCGGCCCGCTGCTCGGGGGTGAGCTGGTTGTAGAACACATCGTCATCACCGGAGGTCGCGTGTCCGGTGTTGGCCCACCAATCGCCTGGCGCCTCGCCAGGCGCCGGAATCATCGCCGATACCAACACCATTCGCTCCACAGGCACTCGATCGCACACCAGCGGTGCGGTGAACCCGCCGAACGAGTGCGCCACCACGACAACATCCCGGCGCGCGCCGATCGCCTCGACCACCGCGTCGGCGTATTCCGCCAACCCGGCGCTGTCGTCCTCGCTCGGCAACGACACGGGCACCGCGTCATGGCCGAGCCCGCGCAACTCGTCGGCCACCGGCCCCCAGTAACCCGCCGCGCACCCCGCTCCGGGGATCAGTATGAATGTGCTCACCTGGTCACCGCTCGACCGGTGAGTCTTCGCCGATCCGATCCTCCGAATCGAAGAACTCATCCGCGTCCCGGCACATCGTCGCGCCATCCACCCGCGGCAACATTCGATGGCGGGCGACCAGTTCGGCGGCACTTCGCCCAAGGCGACCTGGTGGCTCCACGGAGACAGGGTACGTCGCCGTCTCGCCGAGTCGGGCGTCTCCAGGTTTATCGGGTAGTTCGGCCTGACGAAACCGCTGCTCAGCGGGTGGCGCTGGGGCATGATGAAATGTGGAATCCTCGCCCAGTTCGTCTAGTAGGAAGAACCGAGATGGTGCAGCTCACGCTTTCCGCGCAGCGGGCTGCGCTGGAGCGGGAGTGGGCGATGTGGGTGCCGGGCGGGGTGGGGGTTTCGAGGGCAGGAGTGCGGTCCGAGGTGGCGCAGTCCTGGTCGCGGTCGTTGCGGACCGTGGATCCTGGGCGCGATCACGCGCCGGTCAGTGAGACCGATATCGGGCCACGGTGGGCGGAGTCGCCGTTGCGAGGGCCGGTGACCGAGCTGAAAGAGCAGTTGCACAGTGTCGCCGACGACGCGGGCTACGTCGCGGCGGTCACCGATGCTTCGGGGACGATTCTGTGGACATATGGCGGACCCGTGATGCGCAGGCGCGCCGAGCAGGTGAACTTCGCGCCGGGTGGCCGATGGGACGAGGCGCACATGGGGACCAACGCCCTGTCATTGGCGTTGCGCACCGACCAGCCGCACACGGTGTTCTCGGCCGAGCATCTCGTCGCGGCCCTGCACGGCTGGGTCTGTTATTGCGCGCCGATCCGCGCCGCCGACGGGACCCTGCTCGGCGTGCTCGACCTGTCGACGACCTGGAAACGCTCACATCCGCTGGCCATGGCCACCGTGCGCACCATGACCAGCGCCATCGAATCGAAGTTGCACGCCGCCGTGCCCGCGCCCGCCGGAATGCGGCTGACCTGCCTCGGCACCGGCCGGTTGATGCGTGACGGTCAGCAGATCCGGTTGCGGCCACGCCATCTCGAGATCCTGACCCTGCTCGCCCTCGACGACGACGGCTACAGCCACGAACGCCTGCACTACGCCGTCTACGGTGATCGCGCGGTCGGCGCGAGCACTCTCAAATCGGAGATGTCGTACCTGCGCCGCGCCACCGGCGGCGACATCACCAGTCGCGTCTACCGCTTCACCACTCCCCTGTCCTGCGACGCTGTCGACGTGCTGCGCGCCATCGAGCGAGGGGACCTGGACACGGCCGTCCGCCTGTATCACGGCCCGCTGCTGCCCGATTCGGAGACACCGGGCATCAGCGAATGGCGCGACTACCTCGAAGTCGCCATGCGTAACGCGGTTCTCAACAGCCCGGACGCGAATCACGCACTGACATACGGCGATTCCGCCCCCGACGACATCGCCGTCCACGAACACGCCCTCGCCCTGCTCCCCGCCCGCGACGCACGCCGCGCCGTCGCCACCGCACGCCTGCACAGCGCCCTTCGCGCCTGATCGGTCCGGCTTCAACGTTTCATCAACCCTGAGCGGGGATAGTGATGGGCGTCACGATTCACCGGAATCAGCGAGGAGCCACCGCACATGATCTACGCCAAGCCGGGCACCGAGGGCAGCGTCGTCAGCTACGCGCCGCGATACGACAATTTCATCGACGGCAAGTGGATTCCGCCGGTCGAAGGCCGCTATTTCGAGAACACCTCGCCGGTGGACGGGCAGCCGTTCTGCGAGATCGCCCGCTCGAGCGCCGCCGATGTGGAACTGGCGCTCGACGCCGCCCACCGTGCGGCCCCGGCCTGGGGTGAGACCTCGGCCGCCGAGCGCGCCAACATCCTCAACAAGATCGCCGACCGGATCGAGGCCAACCTCGAGGCCCTCGCCGTCGCCGAAACCTGGGACAACGGCAAGCCGGTCCGCGAAACCCTGGCCGCCGACCTTCCCTTGGCGGTCGACCACTTCCGCTACTTCGCCGGAGTGCTGCGCGCGCAGGAAGGCGGCATCAGCGAGGTCGACAAGGACACCATCGCCTATCACTTCCACGAGCCGCTCGGCGTTGTCGCGCAGATCATTCCGTGGAACTTCCCGATCCTGATGGCCACCTGGAAGCTGGCGCCCGCACTGGCCGCCGGAAACGCGGTGGTGCTCAAGCCCGCCGAGCAGACCCCGGCCTCGATCATGAAGGTCGTCGAACTCGTCGCGGATCTGCTGCCGCCGGGAGTCCTCAACGTGGTCAACGGTTTCGGCGTCGAAGCGGGTAAGCCGCTGGCCTCGAGCCCGCGCGTGGCGAAGGTCGCGTTCACCGGAGAGACCACCACCGGCCGGCTGATCATGCAGTACGCCAGCGAGAACATCATTCCGGTCACCCTCGAGCTGGGCGGCAAGAGCCCCAACATCTTCCTGCCCGATGTGATGGCCGCCGACGACGACTACCTGGACAAGGCGATCGAAGGGTTCGTCATGTTCGCCCTCAACCAGGGCGAGGTGTGCACCTGTCCGTCGCGCGCGCTGATCGCCTCGTCGATCTACGACGAGTTCATGGCCCGCTGCGTCGAACGCACCAAGGCGATCATCAGCGGCAACCCGCTCGACGAGGCGACCATGATCGGCGCCCAGGCCAGCAACGATCAGTTCGAGAAGATCCTGTCCTACATCGACATCGGCAAGAAGGAAGGCGCCGAGGTGCTCACCGGCGGCGCGGTCCGCAGCGTCGACGGGCTGTCCGAGGGCTTCTACATCGAGCCGACGATCTTCAAGGGCAGCAACGACATGCGCGTGTTCCAGGAGGAGATCTTCGGCCCCGTCGTCGCGGTCACCACCTTCGACTCCACCGAGGAAGCGCTCTCGATCGCCAACGACACCCTCTACGGTCTCGGCGCCGGCGTGTGGACGCGCGATATGAACACCGCCTACCGCCTCGGCCGCGGCATCAAGGCAGGCCGGGTCTGGACCAACTGCTACCACGCCTACCCCGCGCACGCGGCGTTCGGCGGCTACAAGAAGTCCGGCATCGGGCGCGAGAACCACAAGATGATGCTCGATCACTACCAGCAGACCAAGAACATCCTGGTCAGCTACTCGGCGACGAAGCTCGGCTTCTTCTGATGGTGCAGCGCGTCGACCTCACCGAGAAGGCGGCGGCGCTGCTGCGGGACCTGACCGGGCAACACGGCCCGGTCATGTTCCACCAGTCCGGTGGGTGCTGCGATGGCAGCTCGCCGATGTGTTACCCGCGTGGCGAGTTCCGGGTGGGCGGTTCGGACGTGCTGCTCGGGTACCTGCCGGGCGACACCCCGTTCTGGATGAGCGCCGACCAGTTCGAGTACTGGAAACACACCCACCTCACCGTCGACGTGGTGCCGGGCCGCGGCGGCGGATTCTCGCTCGAGGCTCCCGAGGGCGTGCGGTTCCTGATCCGCTCACGCCTGTTCACCGACGAGGAAGCGGCCGCGCTCGAATCGGCGCCGCCGCGAACCGGGTGATCTGAAACACCCGTAATCAGTTCGTTTCCGCAGGTCAGCGGTGCTCGATACGCACCGCTGACCTGACGGATCCACGGCCGTAACAGTCGTCAACCATTCTTCAACCCTCGACGATCACCGTTGCCGCCGAACGCGCTTTGCTTGTTGATGAGGAGCTCCACGTGAGTACAGAAATCAGCCCCGCCACCGGCGAGGGCGCACCGGTCGACGACTATCTCGCCAAACGCACCCTGCGCAAGGGCTCGGCGGGCTGGGTACTGCTCGCGGGCCTCGGCGTGAGCTACGTGATCTCCGGCGACTTCTCCGGCTGGAACTTCGGTCTCGCCGAGGGCGGATTCGGTGGCCTGCTGATCGCCACCGTCGTCATCGCCGCGATGTATCTGGCGATGGTGCTCGGCATGGCCGAGATGTCCTCGGCACTGCCCGCGGCGGGCGGCGGCTACACCTTCGCCCGGCGCGCGCTCGGCCCGTGGGGCGGATTCGCCACCGGCACAGCCGTTCTCATCGAATACGCGATCGCGCCCGCCGCGATCGCCACCTTCATCGGCGCCTACGTGCAGTCGCTGAACCTGTTCGGGATCACCGACGGCTGGTGGGTGTATCTGGCGGTGTACGCGCTGTTCATCGGCATCCACCTGACCGGTGCGGGTGAGGCGCTCAAGGCGATGTTCGTGATCACCGGGATCGCGCTCGTCGGCCTGGTGATCTTCGCGTTCGCGGCCGTCGGCAAGTTCGACGCGGCCAACCTGACCGATATCGCGGCCGATCCCGCGGCGACCGGGTCGTCGTCGTTCCTGCCGTTCGGCTACCTGGGCATCTGGGCCGCCATCCCGTTCGCGATCTGGTTCTTCCTCGCCGTCGAAGGCGTGCCGCTGGCCGCCGAGGAAGCCAGCGAGCCGGAGAAGAACGTGCCCAAGGGCATCATCGTCGCGATGCTGCTGCTGTGCGTCACCGGCGCGGTGGTGCTGTTCCTGGTCACCGGCGCGCTCGGCGCCCAGAGCGCCTCCGCCTCGGGCAACCCGCTCGTCGAGGCGCTGGGCGACAGCTCGATGGCCAAGGTGGTCAACTACATCGGCCTGGCCGGTCTGGTCGCCAGCTTCTTCTCCATCATCTACGCGTACTCCCGCCAGACCTTCGCCCTCTCGCGCGCCGGCTATCTGCCGACCGTCCTGTCGATCACCAACTCCCGCAAGGCGCCGGTGCTGGCGCTGATCGTGCCCGGCATCATCGGCTTCGCCCTCTCGCTCACCGGCAAGGGCGCGATGCTGCTGAACATGGCCGTCTTCGGCGCGGCGCTGAGCTACGTCCTGATGATGGTGTCCCACATCGTGCTCCGCGTGCGTGAACCCAACATGCCGCGCCCGTACCGCACGCCGGGCGGCATCGTCACCACGGCGTTCGCGCTGGTCATCGCGGCCGCATCGGTGGCGGCCACGTTCCTGGTCGACCAGCAGGCCGCGCTGTGGACGCTCGGTGTGTTCGTCGCCTTCATGGCCTACTTCGGGCTCTACAGTCGCAAACACCTGGTCGCCAAATCCCCGGACGAGGAGTTCGCGGCCATCGCCAAGGCGGAATCCGAACTCGAGTAGACCGTCGGGCACCCGGCAGCGTCGCGCACGCTGCCGGGCTCCGGCGGCCGAGTACATCTCTCGAAAGGGACCCGATGACCGTGTACCGCAGCACAATCGGCGTCACGACCTACACCTTCGACGGTTTGATCGACCTGATGGCGAAAGCCACCCCCCTGCGCAGCGGCGACGAGCTCGCCGGTTGCGCGGCGGCCACCGATGCCGAACGTGCCGCGGCGCAGTGGGCGCTGGCCGAAGTTCCACTCACCACGTTCCTGAGCGACGTACTGGTGCCGTACGAGACCGACGAGGTCACCCGGCTGATCATCGACAGTCACGACCGATCGGCGTTCGCGCCGATCTCACATCTGACCGTCGGCGGATTGCGCGACTGGCTGCTCGCCGTCGCCGCCGCCGCCGATTCCGCGGCCACCCTGGCCGCGGTATCGCCCGGGCTGACGCCGGAGATGGTGGCTGCGGTCAGCAAGATCATGCGCAATCAGGATCTGATCGCGGTGGCCAAGGCGGCCGAGGTGACCGCGGGATTCCGCACCACCATCGGCCTGCCCGGCCGGTTGAGCACGCGGTTGCAGCCCAATCATCCGACCGACGATCCGCGCGGGATCGCCGCCGCCACCTTGGACGGGCTGCTGCTGGGCTGTGGCGACGCGGTGATCGGCATCAACCCCGCCACGGATTCACCGCAGGCCACCTCGGATCTCCTGCATCTGCTCGACGACGTGCGCCTGCGCTTCGACATCCCGACCCAGTCGTGCGTGCTCTCCCACGTCACCACGACCATCGGTTTGATCGAGGCGGGCGCGCCGGTGGATCTGGTGTTCCAGTCCGTCGCGGGCACCGAGGGCGCGAATACCGGCTTCGGCGTGAACATTTCGCTGTTGCGGGAGGGGAACGAAGCGGGACGATCGCTGCGGCGCGGCACCGTGGGCGACAACGTGATGTACCTCGAGACCGGGCAGGGATCGGCACTGAGCGCGAATGCCCATCTGGGCGTGGGTGATCGGCCGGTGGACCAGCAGACCCTCGAAGCGCGCGCCTACGCCGTAGCCCGGGATCTGCGACCGCTGCTGGTGAATACGGTCGTCGGCTTCATCGGACCCGAATACCTCTACGACGGCAAGCAGATCATCCGGGCCGGACTCGAAGACCACTTCTGCGGCAAGCTGCTCGGCCTGCCGATGGGCGTGGATGTCTGCTACACCAACCACGCCGAGGCCGACCAGGACGACATGGACACCCTGCTCACCCTGTTGGGTGCGGCCGGTTGCGCCTTCGTCATCGCGGTGCCCGGCGCCGACGACGTGATGCTCGGCTACCAGAGCCTGTCGTTCCACGACGCCCTGTATGCCCGCCAGGTCCTGAACCTGCGGCCCGCACCGGAATTCGAGGCCTGGCTGTCGGGTCTCGGCATGCTCGACGCGAACGGCCGTGTGCGACAGGTGGAACCGCTGTCCTCACCCCTGCGAGCCCTGACCGCCACTCGATGAGCGCACCGCGTCAGCCGGACGAGCCGCTCACGACCATCGACGCAGAAACGGAACCGCCTGTGACCCCACCTGTTCCGGCCCCACCGATCGCCGCTGCGCACGAGACGCAATCGCCTGTCGCCGAAGACTTCTGGCGAGATCTTCGGGGCAGTACGCAAGCCAGAATCGGGCTCGGCCGCACGGGCGACGCGTTGCCGACGACCGATGTCCTCACCTTGCGCGCCGCACACGCCGCGGCCCGTGACGCCGTGCACCTTCCTCTCGATGTCGCGACGTTCACCGAACACATCGCCGCACTCGGCCTCGGCACCCCGGTCACCGTAGCCAGCAGGGCGGCCGATCGCGCCGAGTACCTGCGCCGCCCCGATCTCGGCCGAGTGCCCGACGATCTCACCCCCGTCACCGCCAGCGGCGCGGACATCGGCGTCGTTCTCGCCGACGGGCTGTCCCCCTTGGCACTGTCCGAGCACGCCCCCGAACTCCTCGCCGCCCTGGCAACCGAACTCGGCGATCGCTACACCATGGCCCCACCGGTGATCGCCACCCAGGCCAGAGTGGCGCTGGGTGACCACATCGCCGAAGCCATGGGCGTGCGCACCGTTCTGGTGCTGATCGGCGAGCGCCCGGGCCTCTCGGTCGCCGACAGCCTCGGCATCTACCTGACCCACCTACCACGCCCCGGCCGCGCGGACGCCGAACGCAACTGCGTCTCCAACATCCACCCACCCGACGGCCTCACCTACGCCGAGGCCGCCCGCGTGGTGGCGGGTCTGGTCGCGGGAGCCCGCGCACTGGGTCGCTCGGGAGTCGACCTCAAAGACACCTCGCGTACCGACTCGCTGGCCGCAGCCGAAACGCTGACCGTCGACGCGCCGCCGCGGGCACCGTCTCGGTGAGCTGACCCAGACACCAGCGTGACGCGGAGCACGTTCGGCATGGAACGGGGCCGATCGCTCCTTAGAGTGATCCCCATGATCCGCACCGCCGCCCTCGCCCATGTCCGCGACCGCAGGCTGATTCAGACGCGCCCCGAAGGCAAAGATGTCTTCTACATGGCGGGCGGCAAGATCGACCCCGGCGAGACCCCTTTACAGGCGCTACATCGCGAGATCGAGGAAGAACTGGGCGTCGGGCTGGCCGGGGTCGCCGAGTTCGGCGTCTTCGAGGCCGAGGCTTTCGGGCACCGCCGCAACACCGGCCTGCACATGACCTGTTTCCGTGCCGAGCTCACCGGAGAACCCCACGCCACCGGCGAAATCGCCGAATTCCGCTACTTCACCGTGAGTGAATACGCCGCGATGGAGCACGTCGCACCCGGTTCGATGATGGTGTTCCGGCGCCTGCACGAACTCGACCTGATCGACTGGTAGGTCGCGCACGGCGTCGATTGGATATCGGCAGAAACGAACCCGTCAACGGTGACGATCCCATAGTCGTGAACCTGCCGATAACCACCGCGCCGATGACAGTGTCCGAACGTCGCGCCGCCCTACGCCAACTCGTCGCACTGTTCGGCCTGATGAACACGATGATCGAGTTGAGTGCGGGCGGCGCGTCGCGGTCGGTGGCCGAACACGCCGCCACCGCGCGCGACCTGGTCGGCGAACTCGTCGCCGACCTCGCCGCGGCGCGCTAGGAGTTCTGTTTCGGTTCGGATTCCTCGACGGCGATCACACCGGGCTCGGTGCCGTCGTCGGCCTTCTGATCCGGTTCCGGGTGCTCGGGTTCGAACGTTTCCGGCAGGCCCTTGAGGTGCTTGTTCATCGAGCGGACCAGCAGCACCGTGCCTGCCAGCAGGATCAGGATGACCAGCAGCCCGAGCGGGGAAGCCTTGCCGAACTCGGGGCCCGTCGGTTGCTGTGCGAGGTAGACCAACATCACCGGTCGTTGTCCTCGATGCCGGCGAACAGGTCGGTCTCCGGGATGGCGGTGGACACGCGCGTCTTGGCCAATTCGAACTCCTCGGTCGGCCAGAGCCGCTGCTGCATCTCCAACGGGATCGCGAAGAACGCGCCGTTGGGATCGATCTGGGTCGCGTGGGCGCGCAGGGCGTCGTCACGCTGGGGGAAGTACTTCGAGCACTCGATCTGGGTGGTGACCCGGCCCATGATGTCGCCGCGGGCCGCCTGGTACTGCTTCATCCGGTCCAGCCACTCCTGCAGCGGGAACGGTTCACCGATGCGCTCGTACTCCTCGGCGAAGGCCTCCAGGCGCTTCATGCTGAAACCGTGGTCGTAGTAGAGCTTGAGCGGCGTCCACGGCTCGCCCGCCCCGGGGAACTTCGTGGGATCGCCCGCCGCCTCGTACGCGGCCATCGAGACCTCGTGGCAGCGGATGTGGTCCGGGTGCGGGTAGCCACCGTTCTCGTCGTAGGTGGTGATCACCTGCGGCTTGAACTCGCGGATCACGCGCACCAGCGCCTCGGTGGATTCCTCCAGCGGCACCAGCGCGAAGCAGCCCTCCGGCAGCGGCGGCAGCGGGTCGCCCTCGGGCAGGCCCGAGTCGACGAATCCCAGCCAGTGCTGGCGCACGCCGAGCGCGTGCGCGGCCGCGGCCATCTCCTCGCGCCGGACCTCGTTGATCCGGTCCAGCACACCGGGGGTGTCCATGGCCGGGTTCAGGATGCTGCCGCGCTCGCCGCCGGTCAACGTCACGACGAGCACCTCGACGCCCTCCGCGGCGTACCTGGCGGTCGTCGCGGCGCCCTTGCTCGATTCGTCGTCGGGGTGGGCGTGCACTGCCATGAGGCGAAGGCCACTCACTTCTCGTTCACCGTCGCTCTCGCTCGCGGGTGTCAGATGTCGTTACCTATAGTTCCATCCGACCCCCTGTTTGTTCCGACCACCCCCGGGAGCGCGAAAACGATGACCGAGCCCGCACCGGACTCCGCCGCGACCTCGGCCGCCGCAGCAGCGCGACACGCCGATCGATATGGCACGAAACCACCTGCGCGTCGCCTGTGGCTGATGGTTTTGCTCGGTGTCGGCGTGGTGGCGGCCGGCTTCGCGGTGGCCTATCTCGGCTTCCAGAAATATGGCCCGAAGGCGATCGAGACCGAGCAGCTGGGTTACGTGGTCGTCGACGACGCCACCCTGGACATGCGGATCAAGGTCACCCGCGACGACCCGCAGCAGGCCGTGGTCTGCTTCGTACGGGCGATGGACCGTGACGGCGCCGAGGTGGGCCGGCGCGAAATACTCGTGCCGGGCTCGGACTCGACCAGCGTGCAGGTGAGCACTACGGTGAAGTCGTCGGCACGCGCTTCGGCGGGCGATATTTATGGTTGCAGCGACCAGATTCCCGGGTATCTGCGCACCAGCGATCAGTGAGCCCGCACCAGCGATCAGTGACACTGCACGGCGAATAGCCCGCCTGACTAGGCTGACCTGCATTTTTGTGAGACATGCTAAAATGGGCTGATACACGGTTCCGGGGTTCGGAGCCGTGTTTGCTGCATTGGCGGCCAGCGGTGCTGTTTGCGGGTATCGGGTTCACCCCCAGGATCGCTCCAGCCGTCGGGCTGGTGCATGCCCTCCTTCGGGAGGTTTCGCGCTGGTTTCAGGGAATCCCGGTGCGCCGGGAACAACTACTAGGGAGTGATCGAGATGACCGAGAATGTGACCTGGCTTACCCAGGAGTCGCACGACAGGCTCAAGGGCGAGTTGGACTCGCTCATTGCCAATCGTCCGGTCATTGCCGCCGAGATCAACGAGCGCCGCGAAGAGGGCGACCTCAAGGAGAACGGTGGCTACCACGCCGCGCGTGAAGAGCAGGGTCAGCAGGAGGCGCGTATCCGCCAGCTGCAGGAGCTGCTGAACAACGCCAAGGTCGGCGTCGCCCCCACCAAATCCGGTGTGGCACTGCCGGGCTCGGTCGTCACGGTCTACTACGACGGCGACGAGGGCGATACCGAGACCTTCCTGATCGCGACCCGCGAAGAGGGACTCGGCGCCACCGGCCTGGAGGCCTACTCGCCGAACTCGCCGCTGGGCGGGGCGCTGATCGACGCCAAGGTGGGCGAGACCCGCGAGTACACACTCCCCAACGGCAACACCATGAAGGTGACGCTGGTCAGCGCGGAGCCGTACCACAGCTGAGCTCGCTGAACCCGTACGTCGGGAACCCGAACGCAAGCGGCCGCATCCGGATACCGGATGCGGCCGCTTCGTCATGTGTGTCGGGTCCCGCTCAGCTCAGCGCCTGTTCGACATCGGCGAGGAGATCGCTGATGTCTTCGATGCCGACCGAGAGCCGGACCAGGTCGGCGGGGACTTCCAGCGCCGACCCCTCGGTGCTGGCGTGGGTCATGGCACCGGGGTGTTCGATGAGCGATTCGACACCGCCCAGCGATTCGGCCAACGTGAAGATCTCGGTCCGCGAGCAGAACTTCAGCGCCGCTTCCCGGCCACCGGCCAGGCGCACCGAGATCATGCCGCCGCTGCGACGCATCTGCTTCTGCGCGATCTCGTAGCCGGGGTGCGTGGGCAGACCGGGGTAGATGACCTGCGAGATGGCCGGATGGTTGGTCAGGAACTCCGCGATCACCTCGGCGTTGTCGCAGTGCTTCTCCATGCGCACGGCCAGGGTCTTGATGCCGCGCATCGTGAGGAAGGCGTCGAACGGACCGGGCACCGCGCCCGCGCCGTTCTGCAGGAACGCGAAGTCCTTGTCGAGGTCGGCGCTGTTGGTGATCAGCGCGCCGCCGACGACATCGGAGTGACCGCCGAGGTACTTGGTGGTCGAGTGCAGCACCACGTCGGCGCCGAGCAGCAGCGGCTGCTGCAGGTACGGGGTGGCGAACGTGTTGTCCACCACCAGCTTCGCGTCGGCCTCGTGGGCGATATCGGCCAGCGCGGGGATGTCACCGATGCTCAGCAGCGGATTGGTCGGCGTCTCGATCCACACCAGCTTGGTGTTGGGGCGGACGGCCGCGCGCACCGCGTCGAGGTCGGCGATGTGGGCGGGCGAGTGCTCGATGCCCCACTGACTGAAGACCTTGTCGATGAGCCGGAAGGTGCCGCCGTAGGCGTCGTCGGGAATCACGATGTGATCGCCGGGGCGCAGCATCGCGCGCAGCGCACAGTCGGTGGCCGCCATGCCCGAGGCGAAGGCACGCCCGTAGCTGCCCGATTCGAGGGCCGCGAGGTTGGCTTCCAGTGCCGTGCGGGTGGGGTTGCCGGTGCGCGCGTACTCGTAACCACCGCGCATGCCGCCGACGCCGTCCTGGGCGAAGGTGGAGCTCGCGTAGATGGGCACGTTGACCGCACCGGTCTGAGGATCGGGTTCGTATCCGGCGTGCACGGCCCTGGTGGAGAATCCCAGCTCACTCATCACCTCAGACTAGTTGGCCTGCTCCGGGTGCGATCGCTGGGGTGGCGGCCTGGTCGAAGTGTCGGTTTCGGGGCTGGTACTGCGGTTAAGCTCACGCCATGGTCACTGTCGAAGAGTTGTTCGCCATCGATCCGTTGCTGTCGTCGGAGGAGCGCGAAATCCGCGACACGGTGGCGCGATTCGGGGAACGCAGGCTGCGACCGCACCTCGCCGACTGGTTCGAGCAGGGCACATTCCCGGTCCGCGAGATCGCACCGGAACTGGGCAAGCTCGGGCTGCTCGGCATGCACCTCGACGGCTACGGCTGCGCGGGCGCGTCGGCCACCGCGTACGGCCTCGCCTGCCTGGAACTCGAAGCCGTCGACTCCGGCGTGCGCAGCATGGTGTCGGTACAGGGCTCGCTGGCGATGGCGGCCATTCATTTCTTCGGTTCCGAGGAGCAGAAGCAGCAGTACCTGCCTGCGATGGCGGCCGGTGAGGTGATCGGGTGCTTCGGGCTCACCGAGCCCGATTTCGGGTCCAACCCCGGCGGCATGCGCACGCGGGCACGTCGCGACGGTGACGACTGGATCCTGAACGGGTCGAAGATGTGGATCACCAATGGGTCGGTGGCCGATGTCGCCGTCGTCTGGGCGTATGCGGAGGAGCCCGGCGCGGACAAGGCGCGGGTGCGCGGCTTCCTGGTACCCGCGGGCACACCGGGTTTCACCACTCGCGAGATCCATCGCAAGCTGTCGCTGCGCGCATCGCTCACCGCCGCACTGGATTTCGACGATGTGCGCCTGCCCGCCGATGCCGTGCTGCCCGAATCACGGGGGCTCAGTTCGCCGCTGGCGTGCTTGAGCGAGGCGCGATTCGGCATCGTCTTCGGCGCGCTCGGCGCCGCGCGCGACTGCCTGAGCGCCGCGATCGACTACGCCCGCACCCGCGAGGTGTTCGACAAGCCGCTCGCGGGCTATCAGCTCACCCAGGCCAAACTGGCCGATATGGCGCTCGAACTCGGCAAGGGGCAGTTGCTCGCGCTGCACCTGGGCCGGTTGAAGGATCGACACGAGATCACCGGCGAGCAGATCAGCGCGGGCAAGCTGAACAGCACGCGCGAGGCCATCAAGATTGCTCGCGAATGCCGGACCATCCTGGGCGCCAACGGCATCACCCTCGACTACCCGGTCCTGCGGCACGCCAACAACCTGGAATCCGTGCTGACCTACGAGGGCACCGCCGAGGTGCACCAGCTGGTCATCGGCAAGGCGCTCACCGACGCCAACGCGTTCCGGTAGGTCAGGTTCGGGCCGACAGGCTCGGCCTCGGCGCGGGCCTGATCATGCCGCCGGCGAAGGCCGCGGCGAGCATCACGATCACCACGGTGAGCACGGTCAGCGCGATCGGCACGGTGATCGCTGCGGGAATGCCGAGCAGGGTCAGCCCGGCCACACTGCCGCAACCCCAGAAGATCGCGGCGGCGAGACGGCCGAGCAGGGGTGCGTAGGGCGAGCGGCGCCAGGCGCGGGAGACCCTTGTCTGCGCCGAATACCCTGCGCTAGCAGCGATTACCGTGCTCATGCCGAACAGGTGAACGGCCGGGTCGGTGACCTGCACTGCGGGATCCCTTCGCTCGCCGGGCTGGTTTGCCGAAAGTTGTCTCCGAACGGTTATACCCATTCAGAGTCCATCGGGCGCCCGGTTCACGCAAGTCCGCGATCTCGATCACATCTCGTCGGCTACGCCCTCGTCGTCGAGGTCGGCGCGGGCAGTTCCAGATTCTCGCGGTAGGTCGCGCCCAGATAGTCGGTGTCGAGCAGCTTCCGGCGACGCAGCTCGGGCAGCAGACCGTTGACGACGAAATCGTGGGTGCGCTCGTCGGTGAACCCGCCGAGGGAGATCACGTCGAGCACATTCGCCCGATAGCGCTCCTCGATCGCGTCGGCGAGCTGTTCGGGGGTGCCCGCCGCTGCCCAGTGGCCGGTGTCCTTGGCGGCGATGACGAGTTCGCGCAGCGTCGCGCCGGAGGCGGCGAGCTTGGCGAAGATCTCGACCCGGCCGCGTCGCCGGTGTACCGAATCCAGTTGCGGCAGCAGTGCTTCCGGGATGGGCTTGTCCAGCGGTAGCTCGGACAGGTCGATGCCGCCACCCAGCATGTCGGCCAGTTGACGGCGCCCCGCCTCGAAATCGGTGGCTTCGGCGGCCTCGCGAACCAGCCTGCGGGCTTCTTCCTCCGTCGCGCCGTAGGTGGCGTGGAAGGAACTGAAGATGAGCGGAAGCCCGTCCGGCCTGCCCAGCTCGGCGGCGCGGGTGCGGATCTTCTTCGTGTAGGTGATCGCATCCTCGAGCGTGGCCAGCGAGGTGAACACCACCTCCGCGAATCGTGCGCCGAGTTCGACGCCGCCCGCGGATTGACCGGCCTGGAACTGCACCGGCCTGCCTTGGGGCAGCGGCGGGATGTTCAGCGGGCCGCGGACCGAGAAATGCTGTCCGGCGAAGTCGATCGGCCGCACGAGCGATTCGTCCAGGGTCGCGCCCCCCGCGCCGTCCGGCCGCAGCGCACCAGGGCGCCAGCTGTCGAACAGCGCGTTGACCACCTCGATGGATTCGGTGGCGCGCGCGTAGCGCTGCTCCGGGCTCGGTAGATCGCGGTCGCCGTAGTTCTCCTCGCCCAGCGACGAGGTCACCGCGTTCCAGGCCGCGCGGCCGTTGCTGATGTGGTCGAGCGTGCCGAAGAGCCGGGCCAGGTTATAGGGATGATGGAAGGTCGTGGACACGGTGGCGATCAGGCCGACATCGGTGGTCACCGCGCCGAGGGCGGCGAGCTGGATCAGTGGTTCCTGCGCGCCGATCGCCCCCTGTGCGCCGAAGCTGAGCAGGTCCGCCGCGAAGATCGCACCGATCTTGTTCTGCTGTGCGATCCGCGCGATCCGGATACCCTCCTCGAGCGTGGAACGGGTCGGGTCCAGTGCCGCGGCGTACACATCGCGTGATCCGCTCACCCCGGTGACGGTCTTCAATTTCCGACGTTCGCTGCCCATGGTCGACAGTCCAGCAGGGCGCTGCGCGAGCGACCATGGTTGTGCTCAACCGAATTCGATCGACCCGCGAAATGGTTGCGACGTATTCGCCCGGTCACGCTATCGATCTTGAATCGATCCAATTTCTTCAGCGACGGAGAGATTGCTACCATATTGCAATGTTTGCGCCAGGTCCCGCGTTGCTCGAACTCTCGGCGCAACGACAATTACAGCAGTTGAACACCGAGTTCGGAGCACCCGCGGCCGCCGTCGCCGCGGTGGTACCCGGACTGTCCGCCCAGCTCGACCAGCATGCCGCCGCGGTGCGCGACATTCTCGCTCTCGGCGTCGACGATTCGACGCGGGTGCCACTCGGTATTCTGCTCGCCGGTTATGTCCGCGGACTGCTCGACCATTTCGCCGAGCGGGCCGACGGGTTCTTCGCGGGCGCGCCGGACAACTGGCACGACGCCGACTGGCTGCAGTTGCGCCTTGCCGCGGTGTGCGCGTACGCCGCCGACTGATACCCCACCGACGACATCGGCGCACCGCCACCCGAAGGTGACGGTGCGCCGATGCC
This sequence comes from Nocardia sp. NPDC003183, assembly GCF_053590715.1. NCBI lineage: Bacteria > Bacillati > Actinomycetota > Actinomycetes > Mycobacteriales > Nocardiaceae > Nocardia > Nocardia sp. NPDC003183. Next base: position 35,003 of record NZ_JBSFTG010000002.1, on the reverse strand, counting down.
CGTTGATCACCGCACGGTTTCGCCGCCCCAGCCCGGCTCGCCGCCGGGGTAGGTCGCGCCGGGCGTGACCCGCGCCTGCTCGGCCGCACTCGGCGCCACCCGCTCGCCCTGACGCTCGGCGTCCTCACGTCCGCGCTGGTAGGCCTGGGCATGGCCCTTCATCGCCGGCATCTCCGATTCCAGGTTGCCGAGCCAATTGCTCCAGCGCTGCTCCATGGGCCTGACCAGGCCGCCACCGACACCGACCACCAGAATGCCGCCGATGGTGGCGAGCACGGCGATTAGGACCGGGGTGGTCACCGAGGTCGCGACACCGATCTGGTTCAGCGCCGCGATGATGCCGATACCCCAGATGAACACCGCCGCGATCCGGCCGAGCATGTGCCCGTAGGACAGCCCGCCGAGCGCGTTGGAGACGAGATCGCTCACCGCGTGCGCGATCGCCGCGGCGATCACCACGATGATGATCGCGACCACCGCCTTGGGCAGCCACGCCACGATGCTGGTGAGCAGCGCACTGACCGGGTTCGGCCCGAACACCGCGAAACCGATCTGCAACGCGATCAGCAGAATCGCGTAATAGGCGATCTTGGCGATGATGTCGGAAGCGTCATATTTACTGCGGGACATCATTTTCCGCAGTTCGCCACGTTCGACGAGCTTGTCGAATCCGACACGTTCCAGCACCGCGTTCACGATCTTGGCGACCACCTTCGCGATGATCCAGCCGACGAGAAGAATGGCGATGAATGCCACCGCTTTGGGGACGAACTGCGCGACCGAACTCCATGCGTCGGTCAAGCCCTGCTGGAAATCTATCGCAATGACGGAGGTATCCACGGCCTATCCTTTCGCTCATTCCGATCAGTGCGGCTGAATTGCCGATGCACCTGTTCGTGCTGTTTACCCAGGTAATTTCCATCGAATCCGCGTAGTTGCGATAAATTTGCTCACGGCCGGTCAGAGCCACAGTGACCCACGGATCTCGTTCCGCCCAGCCCCTCGAGCCGATCGGCGCCGGTCCGAAATTCGGTTGCCTGGTTCTCGACCGCTTCCTAGAGTCGGTCCCATGTCGTGCCACTACTTCATTCGCCTCCGCTACATCCGGGCTCTGGCCCGCTAGCGGACGCGGATAACTTCATCGGCGTCCACCGGCGCGCCCAGGGCCCTTCGAGACTCATTCGACTCGAAGACCCGAAGGGGCAACTGCCGTGGCGCAGGATTTCGCACACCGAAACTACTCACACACTCAGCGCAAGGTCACCGGCAAGAGCGGCGGTCGGACCGCCCGTGACCACGCGAGAAGAACACTGTCCCAGAACTTTCTGGTGGATCGTGCCGCCGTCGACTCGATAGTGGCGGTGGCCGATCCGGCGGGAACAGTTCTCGAACCCGGTGCGGGCGAAGGCGTTCTCACGCACGCACTGGCTCGCCGGGGCGCAAAGGTCACCGCGTACGAGATCGATCCGCTGCTCGCGGCCAAGCTCTCGGCACGAACCCGGTCCGAGAACGGAATCCGCGTCGTCCGTGGCGATTTCACCAAGGCCAGGGCTCCCCGGGAGCCGTTCGCCGTGGTGGGCAACATCCCGTTCTCCGTGACCGCCGAGATCGTCGACTGGTGTCTGACCGCACCGGCCCTGACCTCGGCGACACTGCTCACCCAACGCGAATACGCCCGCAAGCGCACCGGCGACTACGGCCGCTGGAGCCTACTGACCGCGACGACCTGGCCGTGGTTCAGCTGGGAACTCCACGGGCAGGTACCCCGCGACAGCTTCCGCCCGATCCCGTCGGTCGATTCGGCGATCTTGAGGATCACCAGAAGACCGGAACCACGTGTACGACAGCAGGATTCCTACACCGAGCTGGTGCGAACCGGCTACTCCGGTATCGGTGGCACGGTGCGCGCTTCGCTGCGTACCCACTACCGAGGAGTCGACGAAGCGTTGACCGCTACCGGCATCGACCACAGCACGGTCGTCGCGTATGTCCACCCGGACCAGTGGGTGGAGTTGCACTCGATACTCACTCGCTGACCAGGAGTCGGTGCTGCCTTCACTCGTGCGGGCAGCACCGTCCTCCGCGTGCCGCGCTGTCAGGGGATGACGACCGGTCCGGTGAGCGGTGACGGGTCGTCGGCCCAGCGGTGGCCGATCTCGCGGGGGGTGATGTTCTCGTCGGCCCATGCGATCAGCAGCTGTGCGACCTTGTCGTGCATGGTGGTGCGGAGCCGGTCGAACGAGGTGTCGGGGACGTCGTCCACTTCGCCGAGCAGCAACCACCACGCCCAGGCCACCGCACCCGCGTTGGCGACGAAATCGGGCAGTACCGGGACACCGCGGGCGGCGAGCATGGCCTCGGCTTCCGGTGTGGTGGCGGCGTTCGCGGCTTCGACGACGACGCGCGCCCGGATGTCGTAGGAGTTGTCCGGCGTGATCGCATACGAGATCGCCGCGGGCACAAGGATATCGACGTCGGCCGATATCACGGCGCCGCGCGGCATCTCCTCGATGCCCGCGGGCAGGCGGGACCGGTCGATCTCGCCGTAGCCGTCGCGCAGTTCCAGCAGCGCCGGAATGTCGAGGCCCTCGGCGCAGTACAGGGTGCCCGCGGCATCGGCCACCGTGGTGATCTTCATCCCGGCCTCGTGCAGGTAGTACGCCGCCGCCCCGCCCATGGTGCCCACGCCTTGGATCGCGGCCGTCGTGTCGGCGGGCGCCTGCCCCCACTGCACCGCCGCGGCCAGACAGGCGTGCGCGACACCGAAACCACCGATGACGTCACCGAGCAGGAAGCCGCCGTCGACCGCGACGTTGAGCCCGCCGCGGACTCGCGCCAGCGTCGCCGCCGGGTCGGCGGAGCGCCGGATGGCGGCGTGGAAGCTCTGATCCAGGTCGAGCTTGACGAAGACCGCGTCGATCAGGTGCTGCGGGACCCCCAGGTCCTCGGCGGTCACCCAGTGCGTGTCGAGCCACGGGCGCATCGCCTCGCAGAACCGCTCCAGCACGTCCACCGCGCGCGGATCCTTCGGATCGAAGTCGATCCCGCCCTTGGCGCCGCCGATCGGGAGGTCGAAGGTGGCGGTCTTGTTCGCCATGCCGCGCGCCAGATCCTCGACCTCGCGCAGGGTGCAGCCGGCGCGCATCCGGGTGCCACCGGTGGCCAGGCCGCCGCGCAGGGTGTGGACGACAAGGTAGCCGACCGCGTCAGTGCGCGAATCCGTCCAGTGCAGACGCAGGTACGGCTCGCAACGACGGTTCGCGGGAGTGATGGCCGGGTCCGTCGATGTGCCCGCAACGCCGTGCGAACTCACCTGCGGCATACCTGTGCCCGGGTCGAGCATCGTCATGGTGCCCACCTCCTCATTCGTCGTGATCGCCTGTGGCGGACCTCGTCGTCCCCGGTAGCACCAAGCCTGCGCGGCCCCTGCCCGCGCGTCTATTTACGGTTCGTTCACGGCACCCTTCACGGTTCCTGCACAGTGCATACGCTCGGTGCTATGGACCTGTCTCTGGCCCGCTTGCGAATGTTGCGCGAACTACACCGGCGCGGCACCATCACGGCCGCCGCGGCCGCTCTGCACTACACCGCGTCGGCGGTCTCCCAACAGCTCGCACAGCTCGAACGCGACGCGGGCACCCGGCTGTTCGAACGACGCGGGCGCCGCGTGCAGCTCACCGACCTCGGGATCGTGCTGGCAGAGCACGCCGAAGAGATCCTGGCCGCGGTCGAGCGCGCGACCCAGGCGCTCGAGGAAGCGGGCGGATCGGTGACGGCGAAGATCACCGCCGGAGTGTGGGCGTCGGTGGCCTCCGGGCTGCTCCCCGACGCGCTCACCACCCTCGCCGCCTCACACCCGGGCATTCTGGTGCGTACCACCGAACTCGCACCGGAGTCGACGGCCGCCGCGGTCCGTGACGGCACGCTGGACCTGTCGTTCGTTCTCGACTACTCGAACTATCCGATGACCTGGGACCGTGGTCTGGAGCGGGCGGTCATCGGTGTCGAACGGATCCACGCCGCCGTCCCGGCAGGCGCGGTGCCCACCGCAGGGGTGACCCTGGCCGAGTTGTCCGAGCATCCGTGGATCATCGCGCCCGCCCGGTCGCACTTCGGGCACGCGGCGCGGCTGGCGTTCCAGTCCGCCGGGCTGCGGCCGCGCATCGATCACGAGCTGGAAGAGCAGGCGACCTCGATGGCGATGGTCGCGGCCGGTCTCGGTGTGACGCTGGTGTCGGATCTGGGTCTGGCGTTGCGCCCACCCGGGGTGGACATCGTGCCGCTCGGCGACGCCCTCACCCGCACGGTGTCGCTGGCCTACCGCACCAACTCGGCGGGCCGGGCCGCGCTGCTGCTGGTGGTGGACGCGATCCGGACCGCCGCGGCGAAGAAGGGACTCGCCCCCGATATCCGCACCGCACCCACCGTGCGCCGAACCTCAGATGCTGCCGGTGCTCAGGAAACCGAGTAGATCGTGGCGGGTGATGACGCCGACAGGCTTACCGTCTTCGACGACCATCAGCGCGTCGGAATCCGACAGTGCCTTGGTGGCGGTCGAGAGGGGCTCGCCCGAGCCGATCAGCGGGAACGACGGGCTCATGTGCTGGGCAACGGAGTCGGTGAGATTGGCGCGGCCTTCGAACACCGCCGAGAGCAGGTCGCGTTCGGTGACGCTGCCCGCGACCTCACCGGCCATGACCGGCGGCTCGGCCCCGACGACGGGCATCTGGGAGACACCGTATTCGCGCAGGATCTCGATGGCGTCGCGCAGGGTTTCCGACGGGTGGGTGTGCACCAGGTCGGGCAGGGCGCCGGACTTGCCGCGCAGCACGTCGCCGACCAGCGGTTCCGGGCCGGCTTCCAGCGGAGTCTGGAGGAAGCCGTAGGAGCTCATCCACTTGTCGTTGAAGATCTTCGACAGGTAGCCGCGGCCACCGTCGGGCAGCAGCACGACCACCACGGCGTCGGGATCACGGCGGGCGACCTCGATCGCGGCGACCACGGCCATGCCGCAGGAACCACCGACCAGCAGACCTTCCTCGCGTGCCAGGCGCCGGGTCATCTCGAAGGAGTCCGCGTCGGAGACGGCGATGATCTCGTCGGGGATCGACGCGTCGTAGGCGGTGGGCCAGAAGTCCTCGCCCACACCCTCGACCAGGTAGGGGCGCCCGGTGCCGCCGGAGTACACCGAGCCCTCCGGATCGGCGCCGATGATCTTGACCTTGCCGCCGGACACTTCCTTGAGATAGCGGCCGGTGCCGGAGATGGTGCCGCCGGTGCCGACGCCCGCGACGAAGTGGGTGACCTTGCCTTCGGTGTCGGCCCAGATCTCGGGACCGGTGGTCTCGTAGTGGCTGTCGGGGCCGCCCGGGTTCGAGTACTGGTTGGGCTTCCAAGCGCCCTCGATCTCCCTGACCAGGCGATCGGAGACGTTGTAGTAGCTGTCGGGGTGCTCCGGCGGCACGGCGGTCGGGCAGACCACGACCTCGGCGCCGTAGGCACGCAACACGTTGCGCTTGTCCTCGCTGACCTTGTCCGGGCACACGAACACGCACTTGTACCCGCGCTGCTGGGCGACCAGCGCCAGGCCGACACCGGTATTTCCCGAGGTCGGCTCGACGATCGTGCCGCCCGGCTTCAGCAGTCCGTCCTGCTCGGCGGCGTCGATCATCTTGACCGCGATCCGGTCCTTGGAGCTGCCGCCCGGGTTCAGGTATTCGACCTTCGCGGCCACCAGGCCCGCGTTGGGGCCGACCACCGAGTTCAGCCGAACAAGGGGGGTGTTGCCGATGAGATCGACGACATGATCCGCGATGCGCATGGTGCCGAGGGTAGCCGAGCACTTGCGCCCGACGCCGAGCGGATGGGCGCCCACCAGGCCGCAAGTGGCCGACATCTCCGTTCCTCACGATCTCCGTCGTAGAATTTTCGAATGTGAGCGCACCTCGAATCAGCTGGCGGACGGCGGCCGTGACCGGAGCGACGACGGTGCTCGCCGGATCGAGCGCCGGAACCGTCTCCTGGGCGACGTATCGCTTGCTGATGACGCAGGCGGGTGCGGCGCGCGCGGTGATCGGCCGCGATACCTCCAAGCCGCCCGAGGCCGATGGCGTGTACGCACCGGGCGCGAGCCTGCCGGAACCGTGGCGTAAGACGACGCCGGTCGACCTGCACCTGATGATCTTCGGCGACTCCACCGCGGCCGGGCTCGGCTGTCTCGGCGCCGCCGATGTGCCGGGGGTGCGGTTGGCCCGCGGGTTGGCCGAGGCCACCGGCCTGCGCATCCGGCTGAGCACCAAGGCCATCTCCGGCGCCACCTCGAAGGGCTTGGCCGGACAGGTCGACGCGATGTTCGTGGCGGGGCCGCCGCCGGACGCGGCGGTGATCCTGGTCGGCGCCAACGACATCACCAAGAAGCACTCCATCCGGGCCTCGGCGCGCAGGCTGGCCGCCGCGGTGTCGCGGCTGCGCGAGGCCGACGCGCTGGTGGTGGTCGGCACCTGCCCGAACCTGGGCACCGTCACCGCGATCCAGCAGCCGCTGCGCACGATCGTCGCGAACTGGAGTGTGCGGCTGGCCAAGGCGCAGACTGTCGCGACCACCATCGCGGGCGGCATCGCGGTGCCGATGGGCTCACCGCTGGTCGCCTCGGAGTTCCGCGCCGCGCCCGAAATCCTCTTCGCCACCGACGGATTCCACCCGTCCGCCGCAGGCTATGAATTGGCCGCCGCGCAGCTGCTTCCCGTGCTGATCGCCCAGGTGCGCGACCGCCCTGCTCTTCCCGTCGCGCAGCTGGAGACGTAGATTCGAGAATGACCGGCATGTAAACAGCCGTTCACGTCGAACAACGCGAAAAGGAGTCCTCATGCCCGAGGCCGTCATCGTCAGCACCGCCCGTTCCCCCATCGGCCGTGCCGTCAAGGGGTCACTGGCGGGAATGCGCCCGGACGACCTGACCACGCAGATGATTCGTGCCGCGCTGGCCAAGGTGCCTTCGCTCGACCCGACGCAGATCGACGACATCATCCTCGGCACCGGCTCCCCGGCCGGTGAGGGCGGCTTCGGCATGGGCCGCATCCTCGCCATCCAGCTCGGCCTCGACGTCGTCCCCGGCACCACCGTGCAGCGCTACTGTGCGTCGTCGGTGCAGACCACCCGGATGGCCTTCCACGCCATCAAGGCAGGCGAGGGTGACGTGTTCATCTCCGCCGGTGTGGAGACCGTCTCGCGCTACGCCCGTGGCTCCGCCGACAGCTCCCCCGACACGAAGAACCCCGAGTTCGCCGAGGCCGAGGCCCGCACCGCCGAGACCGCACAGGGCGGCAAGGGCGCATGGCACGACCCGCGTGAAGACGGCCTGCTCCCCGACGCCTACATCGCGATGGGCCAGACCGCCGAGAACGTCGCGTCGCTGACCGGCATCTCGCGCGAGGACCAGGACCGCTGGGGCGTGCGCTCGCAGAACCGTGCCGAAGAGGCCATCAAGGCCGGCTTCTTCGAGCGGGAGATCACCCCGGTGACCCTGCCCGACGGCTCGATCGTGAGCAAGGACGACGGCCCGCGCGCCGGCGTCACCTACGAGGCGGTCAGCCAGCTCAAGCCGGTGTTCCGTCCCGACGGCACCGTCACCGCGGGCAACTGCTGCGCGCTCAACGACGGCGCCGCGGCGCTGGTGATCATGAGCGACACCAAGGCCAAGGAACTGGGCCTGACCCCGCTGGCCCGCATCGTCTCCACCGGTGTCTCCGGCCTGTCGCCCGAGATCATGGGCCTCGGCCCGGTCGAGGCCGTCAAGCGCGCGCTGGCGATCGCGGGCAAGTCGGTCTCCGACATCGACCTGTTCGAGATCAACGAGGCCTTCGCCGTGCAGGTGCTCGGTTCGGCGCGTGAGCTGAAGATCGACGAGGACAAGCTCAATGTCTCCGGCGGCGCGATCGCGCTGGGCCACCCGTTCGGCATGACCGGTGCCCGCATCACCACCACCCTGCTGAACAACCTGCAGACCTACGACAAGCAGTTCGGCGTGGAGACCATGTGCGTCGGCGGCGGCCAGGGCATGGCGCTGGTCATCGAGCGCTTGAGCTAGTCCGCCTCTCCGCGTCTTCTGGCCAGGATCGGGTGCCGCGAGTCATCCGACGCGGCCAGACTTCGCAGTCGGCCGAGTCAGCCGGTCCCCGGTGAGTTACCCATGTACTCGCTGGACATAGTCGAGCGGCTCCCCACAGATCGTGGGGAGCCGCTCGGTTTGTTTGTGCTTCTAGATCAGTCGCGCTGGAAGTAGCTCAGCAGGCGCAGGATCTCGACGTAGAGCCAGACCAGGGTGATGGTGAGGCCGAGGGCAACGCCCCAGGCGGCTTTCTCGGGGGCCTGGGCGCGGATCAGCTGGTCGGCGGCGTCGAAGTCGAGCAGGAAGCTGAACGCGGCGATGGCGATGCAGACCAGGCTGAACACGATCGCCAGGGCGCCACCGTCGCGCAGGCCGAAGCCGCCGTCGGTGAAGAAGCTCGCGATCAGGTTGCCGACCATCAGCACCAGCACGCCGACCATCGCACCGATCAGCATGCGAGTGAAGCGGGGGGTCACGCGGATGGCGCCGGTCTTGTAGACGACGAGCATGCCGAAGAACACGCCGAACGTGCCGAGCACCGCTTGGCCGATCAGGGCGCTACCGCCCACACCGCCGAATTCGGTGTCGGTGAACATCAGCGACAGCGCGCCGAGGAACAGGCCCTCGAAGGCCGCGTAGGACAGCACGATGGCCGGGTTGTCCATCTTGCGGCCGAAGGTCGCGATCAGGACGAGCACCAGGCCGACGATGGCGCCGCCGATGACGAACAGTGGCGCCAGCGACGGGTTCGCGCTGGACAGCGCGAAGGAGATGATCGCCGAGACGGTCAGCACCGCGAGGGTGATGCCGGTCTTGGTGACCACATCGTCGATGGTCATCGCGCGGGTGGCAGGGGCCTGCTGGAATTGCTGGCCGTACTGCTGCCCGTATTCGCCGTACTGCTGGTTGCCCAGCTGGCCCGCGCCGGCTACGCCCGAACCGAAGTTCGCGTAACCGCCGACACCCTCCTGGCGGGGAAGGTTCTTGAACACCGGATTCGATGAGGTACGCACCGTGCGCCTTTCTTGGAGTTACGAGTCGCTGTACAAGCTCCAACTGCCCTGTTCAACGCGCCACGATCGGACAAAGTTCCCAGCGATCCGGTCCATGACCACACCGCCCGCCCGTTCGGACAAATCGGACTCTACCGCTTTCGGGTCGCCCTATCGTTGTACGTCGCGCAGACCACGAACGGACCGCGTGACCGTGAACTTCTGGTTCCGGCCGATCACATCGGTGCGCCCCACCATCCGCTCCACCACGCCGCGATAGTTCAGGTGCGAGTTGTACACCGTCCACAGCTCGCCGCCGGGCCGCAGCACGCGGCCGGTCTCGACGAACATCTTGATCGCCGAACCGGTGTGCACGGCCGCGCCGACATGGAAGGGCGGATTGCACAGCACCAGGTCGGCGCTGTTGTCGGCGGCCGAGGACATGGCGTCGTCGCGCACCACCGTCACCCGATCGCCGACGCCGTTGGCCTCGGCGGTGGCCCTCGCCGAGGCGACGGCGGCGGCGGACTGGTCGGTGCCGACCACCCGGATGTGCGGGCGCGACTTGGCCAGCGCGACCGCGAGAATGCCGGTGCCACAACCGAGATCGACGGCATCACGCGCGTCGGGCTTCATCCGGTCCATGTGCTCGAGCAGGAAGCGGGTGCCGATGTCGAGGCGCGAGCCCGAGAAGGCCGCACCGAAAGCGACGACGTCGCCGTCGATCTCGATGACGTGCTCGCGCGCCGGGAACCGGGGTTCGCCCACCGGCAGCGGTTCGCCGACCACGAGCACGCGCGACTTCTGCCGACCCCGGCCCGCGCGGACCTGCGCGAAGAATTCGGCGAGTATCTCGTTCATGGCCGGAGTGAGGTACTTGTCGCGACCGCCCGCGAACACCACCACATCGCCGGCGGCGTGGCGGGCGATGGCCTCGGCGATCTCGGCGACACCCGACAGCATCCGCGGCAACCGCATCACGACCACGCGCGCCCCGGACAGCAGGTCGGCGTCGAGGGCGTGGGCGGTGTAGCGATCGGTGAGCCCGAGGGTCTTGGCGTTGGCCGCCAGCGCAGATTCGCCGGTGATCAGGTCCTGGTGCACGCGAATACCGGCGAGTCCGTGCTGCGCGGCGATCCCGAGGGTGAGCGCGCCGTACGCGTCGCCGATCACCGCAACCTCACCGCTACCCGCGGCCGCGAGGGCATCGGCGGCTGTGTCGAGGATCAGTCGGTCGGCGGCGTCGACGGCATAGAGGTTCGGCGCCTCCACATCCGGATACCGGCGTAGTCGGTCGAATACGTCCTCAACACTGTCCACCCGGCAAGTGTGCTAGATCGTTGCCCCACCGTCACATCCGGCCCCGGTATCGACAGGCGAGGTGGCTCCGGAGGGGTCGCCGTGAGACGTATTTCACTGAGCACTAACGGGTTCCGTCGATTTGCGACGTCCTTGCAGATCGCTCCGGATTCGCCGGTCTCACGAATTTCGTTGTTCCCCAATGCTTCGCCGAAGGTCACCGCCCGGTCCGTGCCGGAACCGATCGCCGCAGGTCGCGCTAACCGCGGAACTGGTACGCGTTCACCGAAAAACCCGGCCCCGACCTGGGCGCATCAACCGCAACCGCTCCCATTTCGAAGTAATCAGCAAACTTTCGGTAGCCCGAACACACCCCGTGTTACTTCGCCCACCACGCCGCTGTCCCTGCGTAGCATCAGCCCCATGCGCAACGCCCTCGTGTTCGTGCTGATCGCCGCGGCCGCGGTTTCGGTATCCGGCTGCGGCACCGACGACGCACCGGCCGCCGCGCCGCCGACAACGAGCACCACCAGCACGTTCGCCGATGCCACCGGCGAAGTGCCGGCCGACGCGAGCCCGAAGTCCGGCGCGGCCTCCCCGGGTGCGGCGCTGACCGTCAGCGATATCCGGATCGGCAGGCAGCCCGGCTTCGACCGCGTGGTCTACCAACTCGGCGGCACGGGCTCCCCCGGCTGGCAGGTGGCCTACACCGACAGCGCGGTGCAGGACGGCAGCGGCAAGACCATCGACGTGGCAGGCCGCGCGATCCTCGAGGTGCGCATTCTCGGCTCGGCGTACCCGTTCGACTCGACCGTCGCCCCGTTCGCCGGGCCTGATCCGGTGACCGATCCGGGCACGCCGACCATCACCGGCGTCTACAAGAAGCTGGTCTACGAGGGCGTCACCCAGTCGTTCATCGGCCTCGACGCCGACCAGCCACCGTTCTCCGTCACTGCTCTCGCCGATCCCCCGCGCCTGGTCGTCGACATCGCCACCCCGTGATCGCTACCCCTACCGGGTATCACGATGGCGATCGCTAGACTGGTCGCCGTGATGGACCAGCAGCCCGCGCGCGCACCCGGCATTGCCAGGGCGCTCGCCGTGCTGATGCTGCTCGCCGGGATCGTCGCCATGCACTCCGCGGTCTTCGGCACCGCGCACGCGAGCGACAGTGCGCACGGCCCGCAGGCTCCGGTCGCCACCGACCACTCGGACCCGCGTCCGGCAGCGGCTCCGCCCGACCAGCACGCCGTGTTCCCCGCGATCGACCACTCCACGCAAGATCTCGCCGAAGTACCGTCGACAGGCTCGACGCTGTCCATCGCCGCCCCCACCGACCCGCACACGGGCTGCGGCGCGGCGGGCTGTGATGAGCACTCCGCCGTCCACGCCTGCGTTTTCGTCCTGGCCGCACTCGCCATCGCACTGACCCTGGTCCTGCTCTACCGCCTCGGCGACACCTCCGAAGCCGCTCGGCAACCGTCGAGGGCATGGCGCGGCCGACGCGAACGCCCACCACCATGGACCGTCCTCACCCTGTCCCAACTGGCGATTCTGCGGATCTGACAGGCACGGCACCACGCGTGCCCTGCCAGTTTCGACACCTCACCCGAATCCCCAGGAGGATCACCATGTCCATCAGCCGTACCCACATCCTCGTCGCCGCGGCCGCCACCGTCTTGTTCGCGGCGGGTTGTAGCGACGACAGCACCACCACGCACACCGCCGAGCACTCCACCACCACCGCGACCAGCGCCGCCGCGAGCACCGACTTCAACGATGCCGACGTCACCTTTTTGCAGATGATGTACCCGCATCACGCGCAGGCCGTCGAGATGGCGAAGATGGTGCCGAGCCACACCCAGAACCAGCAGCTCATCGCACTGGCCGCCCAGGTGGAGAAGGCACAGGCCCCGGAGATGCAGCAGATCACCGACCTGCTCGCCGGTTTCGGCAAGCCCGCGCCGAGCGCGACCGAAGGACACGGCGGGCACGACATGCCCGGCATGATGACCGACGCGCAGATGAGCAGTCTGCAGGCCGCGAACGGCGCCGATTTCGACCGGCAGTGGCTGGAGATGATGATCGAGCACCACGAGGGCGCGGTCGGGATGGCCCAGACGGAGCTGAACGCCGGTGTGAATCCGCAAACACGTCAGCTCGCGACGACGATCGTGGCCGATCAGGAGGCTGAGATCGCCACCATGCGCGGCATGCTCGGACAGAACTGATCGGGTGCGGCGCCGGGCGCGACACCCCGGCGCCGCGTCTCGGTTCGTCATCGAAATCGCCACCGCGACCTGACGTCACCCGGAAGTTGCCAGTACGGTCGATATGTTCGGCTCCGGCCCAACCGGTGCCTGCAATCTCGAGGCAGGAGAGAGAAATGCGAGTACTGGAACGGCTGGGGCTCGGGACCGCGTTCGCGGCCACCGCGACCGGAGTGATCTTCCTCGGCGCCTGCTCCCAGCAGGTACCGGGCACCGCCGAGGTGAACCAGAGCGAGCTCGCCTCGTACACCTCCGAGGTAGCGGCGTCCTCGGCGGCGGCGGCGTCGTCGAAGGCGGCGAAGATCGAGGCGGCCAACGACACGGCGTGCGACGGCCTGCGCTCGGCCAACAAGACCTCGGTGACCTCGTTCAACGCCTACATCGCGGCGTCCAACGATCAGGCCCCCGATGCCGATGCCAAGGCCACCGACGCGGTCACCACCCTGCGCAACAGCGCTAAGGACCTCGACCGCAAGATCACCGCTGATGTGATCGCCGATCTGTCCGTGCCGCTGCGTGCCTACATCGAGAAGACCAACACCCTCGCCGATACCCTCGAACGCCGGGCGCCCACCGACGAGCTCAACGGCGTGATCGACATTTTCAACACGTCCAAAGACGAAGCGATCGCGGTGTGCACGCCGTACGGCAGCTGATCCCCTCGTAACAAGAACGTGATCGTTCACGATTCCCCTCCGGACACACCATCTGGAGGGTTGCGTGCAGGGCTTTCTGAAATACGTTGTGGCAGCGACGATTACCGCGATAACCCTGATTTCGGGGGCATGGCTCCCGAGCTCGGCGAAGGCCGACCCGGTCACCGCGAAGCAGTGTGAGGTCACCACCGGCCGCACCCCGCAGTCCGCGACACCGGCCGAAGCCGCGCTCGACCCCGCCGTGCTGGCCGCCGCCATGGCGCGGGCCACCGACGTGACCCGCTTCAACATCCAGCTGTACCGCAACAACTGCCTGATCGCGACGGGCCCGCGCAACGCCGAATCCGGCGGGGTGGCGTGGAATCTGTGGAGCGGGACCAAGAGTGTCGTGGCACTCGTCGCCGGGGCCGCCGTCGACGAGGGGCTGCTGCGGATCGACGAGCCGATCGGCCGCTATCTGCCACCGGGCCTCGGCGATGCCGCGCACCGGGAGATCACCGTGCGCAATCTGCTCACCGAGTCCTCGGGCATGGAAGTCGCCGTCGCCGCGGAGGGCGCGACCGGGCTGGCGCAACTCGATCCCAATGTCGTCGCGCAGGCCCTCGCGATGCCGATCGAACGCCCGCAGGGCACGATGTTCCGCTACAGCCAGCGCGCGGTGGACCTGCTGGTCTACGTGGTCCAGCAGTCGGTCGGCGATGATTTCCAGAGCTTCGCGCAGCGAAAGCTGTTCGACCCGTTGGGCATCGCCCGCGGCGACTACTACTGGGCCCGCGACCGTGCCGGAAACACCTACGGCCACGCGCATTTGATCCTGCCGCCGGACGACTTCGCGAAACTCGGTCTGCTCGTGGGCAATCGGGGCCGCTGGAACGACCGGCAGGTGATCTCCGAGGACTACATGCGCGCGGCCGTGTCACCGTCGCCGAGCATGCCCTGCTACGGCTTCCTGTTCGTGATCAACGGCGCACCGTGTCGGCTCGAATTCCCCGGGCTGCCCGATGACGCGGTGAAGATGTCGGGCATGCTGCGCAACGACAGCTTCATCGTGCCCAGCCTCGGCCTGGTGCTGAATTGGACCGGTGTCGCGACGGTGGGCAGTTCGACCACCTACACCCACGACGTGATGCGCACACTCGTCTCCGCGTTCCGCGACCAGCAGATCCCCGATCCCGGCGAGTATCGGGAACGTCCCGATGTGAGCGTGACCGATCCGATGATCGCCCGGCCCGATGCTTTCTTCGGCACGCTCGGGGTCGGCCCGTACGCCTACCCCGGTTGCACCTTCCTCGACTGCCTGGGCGAAACTCCGAAGGCCCCGTTCGCGGATTCGCCACCGGGATGCGTCATCCTGGGATGCGTCGGCACCGACCCGCGTACACCGGGAATCCGCTGATCCGGGTGTAGATCTCTGGGCTCCTCGGCGCCGGTCGCGTATTCTCGGTTCCACCGGATAGGACCAGTAGGGACCGGTCGGCCTACCAGGAAAAAGGAGCCACTGGCGATGCCCGCACCGCTGCGCGACAGCGCAGTGCCCAAACACGAACAGCTGCGCGCGATCCTGCTGCAGAAGTGCACGCGCGAGCTACAGCCGGGCGACCTGCTGACCAGCGAGCGCAATCTGATGCAGGACTACGGCGTCAGCCGGATCACCGTGCGCGAGGCGGTCGGTCAGCTGGTGAACGAGGGATATCTGGTCCGGGTTCGCGGCAAGGGCACCTTCGTCGCGCACCGGCCCGTGCAGTCGCGGCTGCACCTGGCCTCGTTCACCGAGGAGATGCGCGCGCTCGGCCACCATCCGACCACCCTGGTGCTCGTTGCCGAGGAGGCGATAGCGCCCGAGGCCACCGCCCGCGCGCTACGTCTGCCGCAGGGCGTGCTCGCCTATCACGTGCGCCGATTGCGGTTGGCCGACGACGATCCGGTCAGCGTCGACGACGCCTGGTTCAACCCCGAACTGGTGCCGGGCCTGATCTCGCACGACCTCACCGGCTCGATCTACCGGACCACGGCAGACCGCTACGGCAGGCCGATCGAACGCGCCGTGCAAACAGTCGACGCCCAGGCCGCCGAAGCCGGTGTCGCGGCGCTGCTCGGCGTCAAGAAGGGCGCTCCCGTACTGCATTTCGACCGGGTGTCGTTCAGCGCGGAGGTGCCGATCGAGCACACCCAGAGCTGGTACCGCGCCGACCGCTACCGCGTTCAGATGGAAGTGGGCCAGCGGCCACAGGCGTAGCGGACCGCGCCGATCTGGTGTGAAATCAGCGTATTTCAGTTACCGTCTGGGAGCTATCACAGCGAAGCTCTCGGAGGTATCAGCCATGTCCATCCGTCAAACCACCGCCGCCAGGGCAGGCCTGCTGGCCGTGCTCGCCGCGGGAACCCTGCTCGGCACCGCCGGCACCGCCGGCGCGGTCGGCAGCGCCGATTGGGATCTGCTCCCCTCCGGTTCGGTCGTGATCGGCCCACCCACCGGTAGCTCGATGGGCTCGGTCGACGTCGGTAGCGGCACCGGCTCGTTCGACGCCGACCTCGGCTCCAGCGCCCCGCCCCCGCCGTCGACGGGCTCGGCCGCACTGCCGATCTTCGGACGCTGACCCGTCCCCGCGCCGCCGTGGCCGACTGCTCGGCCACGGCGGCGCGGTGCCCCGGTCGCTTGGGGCACAGCCTGTTTCGAATCGGGAAAACCGGGCATGCGGCCATTGTGGGTGCCTGCCGGCATTCCACAGTCCCGACACCGAACAAGGTGAGATCTGATGATTATTCTCGGCGCAATTCTTCTCATTGCTGGACTCGTTTTCGGCATCCCCCTCCTCAGCACGGTGGGAGTCATCCTGCTCGTGGTCGGTCTCGTCCTGGCATTGGTCGGTAGCACCGGGCGTGTTATCGGCGGCCGTCGGCACTACTACTGACCATGCGCAGAATCCGTCGAACCAGAGGACCAGTCATGGCAGGCAGTAGATCACGCATCATTTCGATCGTTGTACTGGTGTGGTTACTGATCGGAATCCTGGCCGCGGGCCAACGCGGCTACTACACCGAACGCGATCAGAACTGCGCGACCCTCGGCACCATCGCGGTGACGATCATCGCGGGCCCCTTGAACTATGTGGGCGCCAATCCGAAGGTCGATGATTGCGACCTACCTCAGCCGAGCTGATGGATGCCGCCGTGGCCGAATACTCGGCCACGGCGGTCACTCCGGCTGACGCGGCCAGTGTTTTCCGCTGTCGGAGAGCGTGGCCGGATCGGTGCTGTACATGCCACCCGCGCTCGTTCGCACCGGCGTGAATTCCGACCGGCTGTCGCCGGCTTCCACTTCGGCCAGCCCGACCACGATCACCAATCCGGTGACCACCAGCGACACCGTCGCGATCAACGGCAGCAGCAATTGCACCGGCGTGACACCGTCCACCACGGTCATCGATTCACCGTGGTGCACGCGCATCGCCGCCATCGCCGTGTAGTGCATGCCGCACACCGCGATTCCCATGACCAGCGCGGCGCCCGCCGTCATCAGCAGGCCACGCACGTGCAGCATGAACCACAGCGCCGCCGTGGCCGCTACCACCGCGATCACGAGCGACAACGCCATCAGCGCCGGCTCGTATTCGATGACAGCCTGGGTGCGCATCGCCCACATCCCCAGATAGTGCATGGCGGCCACCCCGAGCCCGGTGATGGCGCCACCCATCGGCAGCGCCACCCACTCGTTGCCGCCCCCGGTGACGATGGTGAGCCCGATCAGCACCACCACGATCGCGATCACCGCGCTGAGCAGCGTCAACGGCACGTCGTAACGGATGGCCGCACCGTCGATGCCGAATCCGAGCATGGCGGTGAAGTGCATGACCCAGATGGCGGCTCCGCCCAGCGCGACCGACGCGGCGATGAGCCACCCGAGCGGCGCGGACGACGCTTTGGCGTGCACCGCGCACCGTAGCCCCAATACCGAACCGATGAACGACAGGCCGAAGGCCAGTACCGGATTCATCCAGCCATTGTTGAAGTGCTCGATATGAAGCACACGCGTTCCCCTGATCTACCCTATGCATTTCGATAGTGGGCTAGAGACTAATCCACATGCGCAGACAGAACACCAGGACAGCGAATTCCACAAAACTATTGCAGCGCGAAATACTCGCTATCGAGAAATACGAACCGGTCGGAATTCCTGCGAGTCATTCATTCTGCGAACGAGCACGAATCAAAGCGGCCAACCGATCCAGCGATTCCTGGTTACGTGCCGAGAAGAGCAGATCTTGCGCCATGCCGGGGATCAACTGCGCGGGTCCGCGGGCGGCGCGTTCGACCATCCGGATCGTGGTGTGCCCCGGGGATTGTTCGTCGAGCGTGAGCGTGATCCATGCCGAGCCGACCGACCACAGCCGCGCCTCCAACTCCAGCCGGTGCGGCGGGTCGATCGCCCGCACCACTGTCGTATCGCTGATCAGCACCGGCCACAGCCCGAATCGGTAGTGGATGCGGCTGCCGATGGCAGGCCAGCCGGGGTCGACCTCGCCGATGTGCGAGGCGCCGACCACCCAGCTCGCGTAGAGCCAGCCGTCGGCCAGGGTCGCGAACGCCCGCTCCGGCCGCACGGGCACGGTCACCTGGGCTGTCAGCACGTCTGATTTCCTCGTCCGTCGCGGGAGTCCGGTCACCACAGCCTAATTGGTGCCGGGGTCCGCCGCCGGACGTGTTCGCACCGGCCCGGCGGGCACGGCACGCCGAACCCGCGACGATGCGGGAAAATTGCTGTCCGCCGTTTCGGCGTGGGATCGTTCCCTTATGTCCACGGAAGAAACACGGCTCGGCGACCCGCCGAGCCCCGCCGACACGGCGGCCGAACGCACCCTGTTCGGTCACCCCATCGGTTTGACCAACCTGTTCGGCGTCGAGCTGTGGGAGCGTTTCTCCTTCTACGGCATGCTCACCATCCTGGGCTACTACCTCTACTACTCCACCACCGAGGGCGGCCTCGGGATCGCGCAGAGCACCGCGCTCGGCATCGTCGGCGCGTACGGCGGCTTGGTATACCTGTCCACCGTGCTCGGCGGCTGGATTGCCGACCGGGTGCTGGGGATGGAGCGAACGGTCTTCTACGGCGGTGTCGTGGTCGTGGCCGGGCATCTCGCGCTGGCGGTGTTGCCCGGGCTCACCGGTGTCGGCGTGGGTCTGGTGCTGGTCGCGCTGGGCAGTGGCGGGTTGAAGGCGAACGCGTCGTCGTTGCTCGGCACTCTCTACGCGCCGACGGACGCGCGAGTCGACGGCGGGTTCACGCTGTTCTATCTGGGCATCAACATCGGCGCGTTCTGCGGCCCGCTGCTGACCGGCCTGTTGCAGCGCGAGTGGGGTTTCCACGTCGCCTTCGGCGCGGCGGCCATCGGCATGGCGCTCGGCCTGGCCCAGTACGTGATCTTCCGCCGCAATCTCGGCACCCACGGGCGCGAGGTGCCCAATCCCATCACCCGCCGCGAACTGACCCCGGTGCTGATCGGCGTCGTCGTCGCCGCGGTCGCGGTGCTGGTCGCCGTGCTGACGAAGCTGATTGCCCTCGAGAATCTCTCCGACGTCACCACCGGCGTCATCGTGGCCGCCTCGGTCGTCTACTTCGCGGTGATGCTACGCAGCGCCAAGGTGACCCAGGTCGAACGAACACGGGTGGTCGCGTTCATCCCGCTGTTCCTCGCCAACGCGGTGTTCTGGTCGCTGTTCCAGCAGATGTTCACCATGCTCGCGGTGTATTCCGACGAGCGCGTCGACTGGCGGATCTTCGGCTGGGAGGCGCCGGCCAGCTGGATCGGTTCGGTCGAGCCGGTGTGGATCATCGCCCTCTCGCCGCTGTTCGCGCTGATGTGGACCAAGCTGCAATCGCGCGCCGAGCACGCCGATCAAGTTCGCGCTCGGCGTCATCGGGATGGGCATCGCGTTCTGGTTGTTCGCGCTGCTCAGCGGTTTCGACGGCAAGACCGTGCCGGTGCTCGCCGTCTTCGTGATCCTCGGCGGCTTCGCGGTCTCGGAATTGCTGCTCTCGCCGATCGGTCTCGCGGTCACCACGCATCTCGCGCCCGCCGCGTTCCGCTCGCAGATGATGGCCCTGTACTTCTTCTCCGTCGGTATCGGCACATCGATGGCGGGCACGCTGGCCCGCTTCTACAGCCCCGAGAGCGAAACCGCCTACTTCGGGTTCAGCGGTGCCGCGGCCATCGTGGCCGGTCTCGTCGTCATCGCGTGCGCGCCCTGGATCAAGCGCCGCATGCAGGGCGTGCACTGACCTGGTTACGGGTAATCCCCGATTACGTTCGTGAGAAGAAGGAGAAATACCGTGCCGACACCGCAAGACGCTCCAGGCGTGGGCCGATCGCCCGGCCGAGGGAGCGGGTTGTTCCGCACCAAATCCGTCGAGCAGTCGATTCTCGACACCGACGATCCCGATTCCAAACTCCGCAAAGATCTGACGGCCTGGGATCTCACGGTCTTCGGTGTCGCCGTCGTCGTCGGCGCGGGCATCTTCACACTGACCGCACGCACCGCGGGCAATGTGGCCGGGCCGTCGGTGTCACTGGCATTCGTTTTCGCGGCGATCGCGTGTGGGCTCACCGCGGTTTGTTATGCGGAATTCGCGTCGACCGTGCCGGTGGCCGGTAGCGCCTACACCTATTCCTATGCCACTTTCGGTGAATTGGTGGCGTGGATCATCGGCTGGGACCTGATCTTGGAATTCGCGCTCGCCGCGTCGGTGGTCGCGAAAGGCTGGTCGCAATATCTCGGCACGGTATTCGGATTCGATTCCGCCACTGCGCAACTGGGGTCGATCACCTTCGACTGGGGCGCGGTGTTACTGCTCGCCGTACTCGGCGTGCTGCTCGCCGTCGGCACCAAGGTGTCCTCACGGGTGTCGGCCGTCGCGGTGGCGATCAAGCTCGCCGTCATCGCGCTGGTGCTCGTGCTCGGTATCACCTATTTCAAGGCGTCCAACCTGAGCCCGTACATCCCGCCGTCGCAGCCCGCCGAGGAAAGCGCCAGCGGACTGCACCAGACGCTGTTCCAGTTCATCACCGGCGCGGGTGACACCAACTTCGGCTGGTACGGCCTGCTCGCCGCGGCCAGCATCGTGTTCTTCGCGTTCATCGGCTTCGACGTGGTGGCGACCGCCGCCGAGGAGACCAAGAACCCGCAGAAGGCGGTGCCGCGCGGCATTCTCGGTTCGCTGCTGATCGTCACCGTGCTCTACGTGGCGGTAACGCTGGTGCTCACCGGCATGGTGCCCTACACCGAGCTGTCCGGTGAGAACGCCACGCTGGCAACGGCATTCCAGATCCACGGCGTGGACTGGGCCAAGAACGTCATCTCGATCGGCGCCCTGGCCGGCCTCACCACCGTGGTGATGGTGCTGTTCCTCGGACAGACCCGCGTGCTGTTCGCGATGTCGCGCGACGGTCTGCTGCCCCGCGGGCTGGCCCACACCGGCAAGCGCGGCACGCCGGTGCGGCTCACCGCCATCGTCGGTGTGATCTGCTGCGTGCTGGCCGGTTTCGTCGACTTCGGCACGCTGGAGGAAATGGTGAACATCGGCACGCTGTTCGCCTTCGTCCTGGTCTCGGTAGGCGTCGTCATCCTGCGCCGCACCCGCCCCGACCTGCCCCGCGGCTTCCGGGTCCCCCTGGTCCCCCTCATCCCCATCCTGGCGGTCGCGGCCTGCCTGTGGCTGATGGTGAACCTCTCGGTGGAAACCTGGCTGCGCTTCGTGATCTGGATGGCCATCGGCTTCGCCGTCTACTTCGCCTACGGCCGCCGCCACTCGGTCCTCGGCAAAAAGGCCGCGAGTGACGACTGACCAGCCCCTTCGATGACATGATCGGTCCCGGCGTGGTCTGTTCCGACACGCCGGGCCGACCTTGTCGACCAACAGGATTCCGGTACACCCGTACGATTCGCTACGCTATCCGGGACGCCCCTATAGCCCAATTGGCAGAGGCAGCGGACTTAAAATCCGCACAGTCAGGGTTCGAGTCCCTGTGGGGGCACTGAAACACCAGGTCAGACCCGATTGCTGGGTCTGAGAACTTGCAAAATGCGGACGATTCCCAAAAAAACACCAAGAATTCGCGCCGAACTTCCTGTCGCCCGCGAACCCCAGCCATCGTCAGCCGGGACCGCTGCAGTGAGGTAGACCCTCCAGTTTCGGGACTGACAGACGTCCACGCAATTGCCTCAGACGCTACACCTGCTGCCACCAACGCCCGGCCGACAAAGGGATGCCGCACCGCAATGAATACGGGCGATGTGGCCAACGTGGGCCCCATGCGACGGTCCAGGCTGACGGTCTATACCGCCCTGCACGTCTTGCGCGCCACCGACGCCGACACGGGCGGAGAAGTCTGGTTCAGCACCGAGGAATTCCCCAGGCGCTACAACGTCTCCCACAAGACCCGCGCCGCAGGCACGAAGGAACTGATCGAGAAGGGCATGCTCACCGTCGAATCCCGAAGCTTGGCCGCCTGGTCCGGAGCGAGCGTCTTCGACACGCAGCGCTATCGCAAGGTCTACCGGCTGACCCGCTCGCGCAAGCCACACCCGCAGCACCTCTTCCGAGCCCTACGAGGCCTCCGCGACCTCCGGTTACAGACCCCGACCGCTGACGCACCCGAAGGACGAACCTGGTCAGCGCTCGTCACCTCGTCCGACCGGGGCGATGGCATGCGGACGAGCCGTGTCGTGTGCTGGACCAGCTTCGGTGAAGAGCCTGCTTATGCGCAAGTACAGCGATGTGGACGTCACGACGCTGGAGCGCAAGCCGGACTCCGAACCAAAGAAGGACTCGCTGGCCGAGGACCTCGACGACGCCGGCGCCGCCGGTGATCCCGAGCTCGGTACCGGCGGCCGTCGCGGTGCTGGAAGCGATCCAGCAGCATGCCCCGCATGCGGTCAACCAGGTCAACCACTGGAGCGACCAGTGGATGGACGTGGTCGTACTTGTTCGGCATGCCGGAGGGCGGAGCAGGTTCCGGTTCCACAATCATCGGCGCGGCGGTCACGTCGGCGCTGGGATCAACGGGCGCGTGGGCGATCTCGATTGCCGGATTTGGCGCGGCGAACGCCAGCTCCGCGACCAAGCTCGGGTCGAAGCGGATAGTGATCTCGACCCTGGGCCGGTGCACACTCGAAGAGTCCATGGCTACGCCCTGCGAGCGCCAATCCAGACGTAGGACAACCCATCTCGATCAACCGATTGCAACGAACCATTCCACGTGATGACCGACAACGGCCAGGGCGTGTCGCTCGAGGCATACGCGCCGAGCAAGAAGGATCAACGTCGTCAGAACGACGCCGAGAGGACGAGCCGGTGGGTACGTGAGCAGCTCGCCAAGCTCGACGAACAACTCGACACGGATCCGGTGTTCAGGGAGGCCCATTACGCGAACGTACGAAAGGCGCTGGATATCCTCAGGATCCCGACTCCGCCAGTGCCCGACCATGAGATCAGGCGTTGGCGCGTCAAGCTCTTCTGCGGCGACATCATCGAGATCACTACCGCCTACACCGATGAGGACCCCGTGGCGAGCCGCGCTACGGTGAGCAGCTGCCCGATTTGTCATCAGGATCCGATTGTCATCGTGGCGTGCGAAGCTCTCGGGCGGAAAGCTGATCCGCCTGAGCCGCAATCGATTTCTTCGCTTCGCGTCCCCCGGCCGACTCGTGCTCAACTGGAGGCCCAGGTCGCCGCGCTCCGAGCCGAGGTAGCTGCCCTGAAATCGATCCGGTCGGGTGAAGACATCGAAGGCGAGCCGACCTGATCCGGCACCCCAACTGCCCCGCGCGGTGCAGATCTAAACAAGGCCAATCGCATGGCGCCCGAAAGGACATGAGTTGCCTGACAACGAATTTGATGCGAACGAGCCAACGAAGTGCGACCATCCCCCGTTGGCGACTACCCACCCGATATCCGTTGGTGCTGAACGCCTAGGGACCTCCGTCGACTGGTACTCGAGGCAACTCAACAAGCGTAGGTTCCCCGGACGCAAGGTCGGACGGTCTTGGCGCCTCACCGAAGACGATATCCGCGAGGCGATCGAGATAGTGGCTAAGCCAGCACTCTCACCGCCGGTGGTCGACGACATCCCTGCCGAGGTCGTCACCCCTCCCGGAGTAGTCGGCAGCATGGCCGCAGGACTTACCCCAAGAGGCCGCAGGGCCCTTGCTAAGCGGTTCCGCTAGGAAACGCCCTGCGGTCTCTCTGAGGGGGTTCGAGCTATTTGTCATTCCATATTCAGTTGTGAACGTACGGTCCGCAGCCGACGCTACGTGCTCGGCACAGTCCTTCCAAATACCGGGTTGTGTGGGCGATTTCACGCCCAGACCGGACCTCGCGCTGGCTATCCAGGTCGCTGTGCGGACCTCATCACAGAGCTCTACGCGGCCAACGCCTCCGGGTCGTCCCCGGCGGGCAGTGCCAACGGCTCCATCGCTGCGACCTCGCCACGCAACGGCTCAGACAGTTTTGCGCCAGCAGATTCGATGTGTCCGGCGATGGTGTAAACCGCGTCGATGATGTCGCGGGTCGTATCTTCGGCGTTGGCGTACAGGCGGTTAACCTGGCTACGGAACGCGGCGAGGTCGCCGCTGAACTTGTTTGCCCGCTTCATGATTAACACAAGGCAGCTCATGAACTCTTCGCTGGTGACATAGCTGTACATCCTTGCCTCGGACCGGCCGCTGCGCGCGGCGTTGGCCAGCTCGAATCGGCGAGCGGCAATGACGATCATCCGGAACGATCCGGCCAGGTGCGGGGCGAAATCGAAATCGCAGACGGGTGTGCCATCGATGCAGCCCGATCCCTCGACCCCTGGTGGCATCGCCTCAGTCACAAGGATGGCGAACTTCGCGCGCGCGGACTGTCTGTCATCGGCCAGTTTCTTCAGCCAAGACTTGTTGAAGGTCTTGGTCCACTTGCATTCCCACGCGATAACCCCCCAGTCGCGGCCGTGCTCGCGCACGGTTTGGATGACGTCTGCGCCACGCTGGCCGCGAGGCACGACCCTGATGTCGTCCTCGGGGTAGCGCCGCTTCAGTTCGTCGGCGAACAGCTCCTGGCGGATGATGCCCTCGGACTGAGGTCGCGACCCGAATGCCGCTACGGTCTGATGGGCCTTATCCAGCTCTTTCTTCGTTGCGGCAACCTGGTCCTCCAAGTCCGCGATCTTGGCCTTGTGCTTCTGCTCCTCACGCGCCGCTACCTTCTGGACCGTAGTGTTTGCCATTTTCTCGGCCCGTTCACGGATCTCGTCATCGATCTCGGCGCGCGCGGCGGCTTGCTCCACCCGCATCGCTGCGTTGGAATCCTTTAGTTGTGCCACCTCCTGGCGCGCGAGGAGGTGCTGCGCAGCTTGATCGGCTAGCTTGTCGTGCAGCGCCTGGATCTGATCGGCGCCCTTGGCCGCCACCTGGGCGGCGGTGGCACGCTCGAACTCAGCACGCTCACGAACCGTCGCGGCTACTGCGTTCTCCAGACGCTGACGCTCGCCCGTCAATGCCTCGATGATCGCGGCGCTGGCCTGCATCTGCGTGTCATGTTGCAATCGCAGCTCTGACTCCGCTTGCGCGCGGGCGTGCTCGACCGCCTGGACAATCTGCTGCTGCGTCTGCTTCTCCAGCTTGCGCTGGGCTTCAGCCGCGCCCTGGATTCGTGCCTCCGACAGCCGAACCGCGAAACCTGCGTTCTCGACGGACAACTGCCCGAGGCTCTTCTCCACCTTCTGCATCGACGCCTGGGCCTGCTTGATCGTCTTGTCGCGCTGCGTGATCTCAGCGTCTTTGGCCGCGAGCAGGGCCTGACTCTCCGTCGTGGCCTGATCGCGCTCGCTTTGGCGGATTTGGGCAATCTGCGGTGCCATCACTTGCTCAATCAACGCAGACCCAAGGTCGCAACCGCACTTCGGGCACGCCACCGCGCCATCAACAAACTCAGGACTACTTCGCCGGGCCATTGTTTCTCTCTCGTCAAGTCATTGGAACGGCGGCAGTCTGCACCACCGCACCGACACACCCAACCAACAGACCTCACTATGGCGACCTCACAGCTACTGATGCGCTCGACTGCAGACGGCAGCGAATGACGAACGCCACGCGCACTACACGACGGAATATCAAGCGCTCTCACACGAATTCCATTGCGAGAAAACCTCGTTAGCGCGCCGGGCGTGTACGCAGCGCACAGTCAAAGTCGGAAATTCAGCAACCATTGAGTCACTCATCACGACGGCTGTCACGCCGCCCACAGAACCGCCATGACCTTTCACCAGCCCGACATCGCTCGGCGGACCAATGTGGGCGCATGGACGCCGTCGACCGCTGGGGCTATCCGCTGTCGAAGGTTCTGTCCGACACGGCGATCTAGTCCGGTACCGCGTCGGAGGTCTATGCCGTCTCCCGACCACTGACAGGTGCACGACTGGGCCGCACCTCGGAGCCTGGACGGGCAGAATCGCTGCGACGCGCGCAATGACGCCGCCCTACCTGCGACGCCGACCGCTCCGTGGACAACCGACACTGCGGTCTCGGAGATCCACGGCAGCCTGCTTGCTGACTCGCGCTCCGCGGCGAGATCGCGAGCGAGCAACCATCGAGCTCGTCCAACTCGTCGACTATTTCGGTACGCCGCAGGTCAGTGTGGTTTCATGCTCTCATGTCGATCGCCTATCAAACGAAGCAAATGAGTGCTGCGCAGGCGTTTCTCAAGAGGACCGCCGGAGATCATGGGCCGTACATCCAGATGAGACCGGACGGCAGTCTGTACATCGAGTACGAAGGGGCGACCCTTGAAACGACGATAGTCACCGAGGGTAAAGCCACTACGGTGTACTGCGCTGGCCCGTCCGGGTGCCGCCTCTACTTTCACAGCATCACGGACGACCCGGACGCGGCCCTCGTCCAGAAGAAGCCGGCCGGAGAGTGCGCGTGGACCTATTCGCGCTGGCGCCAGGGCACTCAGGAACTCGAGTGCACCGACCACCATCGGGCGGTGTACGGGCCGGGGCTCAACGACGAGAAGCTCGACGAGAAACTGCTGCGCCGATTGTGGTACACGCCAGCCGTTGCCGACGACGAGCTCGCAAGGCGCCTCGGCTGCGAACTGCGCTCGGCTATCCGCTGGGCCTACCATCTCGACCTTCCGCAACCACGATACAAAGCACAACAGATGCGATGCAATCCAGCCCTTGTCCAGGAGCTTTGGAACGACGCGAGTCTGACGAAAAAGTCTATTGCCAAACGCTTGGAGATCTCCGAAGCCGACCTCAGCAAGGTAGCCAAGAGCCTGGACCTCCCAGCCCGAAAGCCGATACGCAAGGACGTGATCGGGGGTTTTACCGGGTCGCCGCCCGAAAGGGGCGACAACGATGCCCTCCAGTCCAGCACGATTGACCTGCTCGGCCGAACCTACGCCGCCCTTCAACTTCCGAAAGACGCCGTACCGTCCAGCCTGCGCACTGCTGGTGATCTGCGCCTGCGCCATCCGCATGCATCGCTGTCAGAACTTGCCGAGGTAGCGGGATGCACCAAAGACACTATGGCAGGGCGGCTTCGACGACTCTGTGCTCTGGTCGCATAGGCCCATCTGCCCTGGGCGTATCGCGCCTGTTGCACGGCCCGAGGCGGCCCGCGACCGACGGGCCGCGCTCGACTAGCCCGGGTAGCATGAACGAGCTCGGCTCCGCGTTGGGCTGGCGCCGACCTCACGCATCTCGACGCCGCGGACTTCGCGAGCGCGGTACCACGTTACGAACGCTCTGACAGATCCCACAGGACTCCCACTACGGCAAATTCACTCGGGGAGACGCGTCCCGCCAATCGCTTGCCGCGCACAACATCCAGAGCGAGGCGGCACAAGGGTCTCATCTCGAAGACCGTCGTCTTTTGATCCGATCGACCGGTGTCCAACGCCAACGGATAGCTCCGACCGAAGCCATCCGATACGCAGCCTGGGTTGATCACCATCTAGGACGCGGTTCTCGTGCAGTCTGGCAATACGTTCGACCACCGACCCGACAGCGGCGCCGTCGTGGTACGCCACAGCAGACCTGAGCGAACAACAGTCAGCAGTTGTCGGTGGGCGGCTATAGCGTGTGCGGTGCCACTGATCGCCAGCTCCAACGTGCCTTCGGCGGTCACCGATTAGCCGGAAAATGCGACGAAAGTGAACCACGATGGCGCAGCAAGGCAGTGACACCAAGGACCTTTGTCTGGGTACTGGCGAGCGCGGAGTACTCGATTTTCAGGCGGTCGGCGACGACTGGTACGTCAAGTGCGCGGTATGCGGGATGACGTGGTGCGGCGGGAGCGCTGACAGCATATTGCCACATCGCGATTGGCGAAACCGCTGATTCAACTGTCGCGGCCCCCCGGCGTGAACTGACGCTGATCGGTGCGGCGGAGGGGTGGGAACGACAGGCGACCAGCGAGGCATTGCGATGCCACACTGATTCCTCCGACATTGACTTGCTGCTGGGCACGCCGGTGGCGAGGCGCAGGACGTCGCCACGCTGCAGAGGCTCGACTACCTCGGGTTCTGCCCCTATCGGCCGGGCCGCGCCTGGATTGCGCCCCTCAACGCATTTCGCGCCTTCGCTCGCAGCCGGATGAACTCCCTCGACACTGCAGCGTGTACGTGATTTCCGCTCAAG
The DNA here is from genome assembly GCF_053590715.1 of Nocardia sp. NPDC003183. Classification (NCBI taxonomy): domain Bacteria; kingdom Bacillati; phylum Actinomycetota; class Actinomycetes; order Mycobacteriales; family Nocardiaceae; genus Nocardia; species Nocardia sp. NPDC003183. The sequence continues at coordinate 6,995 of NZ_JBSFTG010000002.1, read as the reverse complement.
TCCCAGCAAGACCTTCGGTGCCGCAGGTAGGCGGTGCGGCGGATTCACTGCCGGAATCGGGCGTCGCTCCCTGACTGGCGGAGCACGGCGGGCTTGTCAGCCGCGCGGTCGGTATCCTGACCTGGGTTCACCGAGCCGTGAGCCTTCGAAGTTAGCCGGTAGAGGATTTAGTTGAAGTACATAGTCACCGCGCACGAGGCAGAAGAGAACGCTGCGGTCCAAATGTGTTCGCTAGGTTTCAGCGACGCTCGGGTTACGGCGTCGGGCGCGGACGGCGGCATTGACGTTCGCGCCAGTGGCGCGATAGCACAGGTCAAATGGCGGGCAGGACAGGTCGGTCGACCTGAGCTTCAACGTCTCTTTGGTGCCCGAGGGAAGAGATTTGAACTTCAGCTGTTCTTCTTCGCTGCGTCGCCTTACAGCGCCCACGCCGTGAGCTATGCAAATGAAGTCGACATGGCCTTGTATATGTACGACCCCACCGGTCGAATCACCGCAGTCAATCCTGTGGCCAGACGAATCGCAGCCAGGGCCAGCGCTCCAGCTGTGGACGCGCCGAGCCGTCCTGCGTCCGAAAAACGACTCCAGGCCAGCGCTGCTGCCTCCCGGCAACGCGAGCAAGCTGCGCAGAGGAAGGCGGATCTCGCGAAGGCCCGTGAACAGTCGAAGGGCGCCCGAAGCACCGAAATACGCCCTAAAGCAAGCGCTGCTGCCTCCCGGCAACGCGAGCAGGCCGCGCAGAAGAAGGCAGATCTCGCGAAGGCCCGTGAACGTTGGACAGGCGCCCGCAGCACCAACCTCGCTGCACATCTCACCGGCAACTCAGAAATTGATAGTTCGAACCGACTACTGCCCGCGAAGCCCTACGTGGTGCAAGTCAGGCGGAGTCGCGAACAGCAGCAAGCGCAAGCCGTTCAAAAAATGCTGGCGCTCGCCGACACCCGCCGTCGGATGCAGGCCGCAGTTGCTGCGAACCGCAGCAGTATGACCGCAACCAACAACACCGACAAAGGGCCTAGTCAACCTGCTCGTCGATACGCGCACCACCTTGTGCTGTCGATCGTGTTTGCTGGCGTCGCTTCGGTTTTCGGCACAGCAGTATTCGCCGAGCAGGTGCGTGCCGATAGCTCCGCGCGCGCGACATTCGTTGTTCTTGCAGTCATGTTCACCGTGATCGCATGGCGGCACTTCTCCAAGTATCGGAGTGCTAACCAACGCGGGAGGGAGTGGTCACTGGACCGCTCCGGGCTCTGCTGAGGATCGTGCGGGGACGAGGTTGACTGCCCAGCTGCAGCTTTACGAGCATCTTCGCGGTCGTCCAGGTTGCTTCACGAAGAAGCACGAGGTCCGAGAGCAGGTCTCCATCGTCGTATTCCTCTGCACCGAGGAGGCTGATCACAACCTCCATCGGGGCATTCGGCCCCAATCGTGAATATCCCATCCGGATCATCTCGTGCGCAACAGCATTACGTTTATCGACGGCAGATCTGAGTAGGTCAAGATCATCGTCGAACTCTTGAATGCCGGACTGTAGCATCACTTTTCGCACCCTGCTCAGGAGTCCACCCGCCGTTGCTTTCGAAAGATCGGCTTCAGGCTCGAAGAACCTGAGAACCTGTGCCAACCCGAGTTCCATTTCTGTGGACTGCGTCATGATTACCCCTCGAAGGCGAATCATCCTCGAGTCTAGAGATTCGTAGTATTGGTCCGGTTCGTCGTCGTCCGGCAAGGACTCGTCAGGGTTGCGGGCCTTGACTTCCTCTCGGTAGACGATGTCCCACGAGAGCACGTCAGGCTCGGCGCCCCAGTCATATCCACGTTCGTAGTCGTCCACGTCAGAAAACCTACCGAGGGCGCGGCGGAACCGCTACCGAGTTTGCGCTCGACATTCGTTGCGGGCGTATGTTTCTGCGGGCAACTGTGCGTTGGTTGCTCGCCCCTTCGACAACTCAAAGGGAGCGCCCTGGCAGCGCCTGGCGCTTTCAATGACGGAGGTGTGGTCGATGGCATACTGGCCCAAGACCGTCGGCTCGCCGACGTCAAAATGCCGCAGCGCGGTGCTGGCGGTCAACACGATCAGCTGGCCCTGCCCAGCCCCTTTTGCAGTACAGCCGAGGAGTCAGGTGCCAGTTCTGCCGACGCGATGTAGTGCCGCTCTGTGATCGCTTCCCGGGACTGCCCCAGTTGCTTGGCCGCAGTTTTCGAATCGGTCCCCTCGGCGATCAGGGTGGCGACCGTCCTGCGGAACGTGTACTGAGTGACATCCTTGTACGCGGCGCCACGCGCGTCGCGCCAGGTGCGGTTGAAGTTGTGTGGATCGCGTAGTACGCCACCTCGTCCCGGGAACACGAGGGGTGTCTTGTCCTCCACCTCCACTACTTTGCCGTTCACCTCACGCAGTGCCTTCACCGCGCACATCCGCCCGTGCGCCGGGTCTTCTCGGAGCCGCTTCAGCATGTCGAGGGCAAATGCGGGCAAAGCGACAATTCGACGCCCCGCAGCAGTTTTCGTCCATTCTTGTCGGAATAGCCCCTTACCTTTCAACCTCACGACGGTGGCGGTGACAGTGAACGTCGCTGGTTCCGCCTCGAGGTCGAACTGATCCCAGGACGCCGCCAGGGCTTCGCCGGGACGCACTCCCGAGCCGAGGATCAGATCGGCGATGTCCACGATGAGTGGATCACGTTTCGGGCCGTGCGTGTATGCGGGCGTGCCAGGAATTTCGTTGCCTTCCAGCCATTCTCGAAGTTGTTCGCGCAGGCCGTCTAGGCGTTCCCGTTCGATGATCTGAGGGTTGATTTTGCGTTTGCGCAACCGGGAGGTGTCGCGCACGGGGTTCTCGGTCAGCGCGCCGTATCGAACTGCCAGGCCCATGATCCCGGTGAGGATTGTCTTGTGGCGGCGGGCTTTCGGTATCAGTCCAGCCGCCGCGACGGCTTGGATATGTTCGTCGAGTCTGCCTGCGTCCGCCTCCCACACACGGAGGTTGCCGAGGGAAGGCCGAAGCTTGATCGTGTCCGGCTTCGCGCGCTTGTCCGTGCTGGCTTCTATCTCGACCTGATACCGGTCGTAGGATTGCTGATCCACACCCTCGTCTTGTTGCACCTCTGCGAGCCACATGTCCATCAGGATCGAGAGGCGAGTGTCGCGGGTGATCTTGCCGCGTGCGCGGCCCTTGTACTGCTTCTGGCAAGCCGTCAGCTTGTTCCGTAGCGTCGTCTTGGCTTTGCTCTCCGTCGGCCCGAGGGCGTCCAAAAGGCGCCCCTTGCCGTCGTATCCACGGAACGTGGCCCATGCTCGCCACGTGCCGTCTGGCTTCTGCTTGGTACCGATGTCTCCGTAACTACCGAGCTCGGTGACTGGCCGTGGCATAGATCTTCTCCATTTATGCGTGCAGCTACTCAGGCAGCTTCGGGCTGATCATCGGTGTGCACCATGTGCGCCTGGAGGTATGCGTCCAGGTCGTCGAGTCTGTACATGCACGATTTGCCGGACGGCTTCGAATAGCGCGGGCCGTGCCCTGTCGCGGCCCAATTCGCCAGCGTTCGCGCGTGAATGCCCATGTAATCGGCAGCGTCTTTACGGGTAAGCCAGCGCCGGTAGCCGGTCACCATCGGCACCGGCTCGCCGTCGCCTGTCACCGATTGGCGCGAACCATCGGGTTGGCGCAACGGTGTGACTACTGCTCTGGCCGAGAATGCGTCGTCCATGAAATCGCTTTCCCTTTCTCTTCAACACTCCCCGCAACTGAGTTGAGCTGCGGGAATAGCGGGTATTGCTGGCATCTACAGTCCGGCAGCGTTGGGTCCCGGCGGTCGGATTGCGGTGCGACGGGTCTATGAACGCTCCATAGCTACCGAGTCGTCAACTAACCTCTCCTGCAACGTTTCTGACGCAGCGTCGGCCGATTCTGGTTCCGCAGGCCGGGACCGTGTAGTTATCGCGCCCTGCGCCGTTGTAGGGGCGAAATCCGTCCGGCGTGCGGTCGGCGGGGTGGGCCGCACGCGATGATCGGCGCTGCCGGTCCTGTGACGCTGGGGCCGATTGGCGAAGAGTCGAATCTGTCTCAGTCCGCGTAGCGATGGAGAATCAACTCTTCCTGCTCGTCGGCATCGTCACCTCCCTCGCCTCGGTGGGTCCGAGCAGTGGGCGACTCGTCGGGCTCGGTGAGCGTGGGCAGCGTTGTCGCTGTGCTGATTTCGATGTCGGTGTCACCGTCGTCGGCGGTGGCGGCGAGCTCGCTGGGGTCGGTGGTGATGGCGGTGTTCTCCGATATTGAGGCCAGCGATCCGAAGACTGCCCGAGCGCCGCCTACTGCGAGGAGACCGGAGCCGCGTGCTGCGGCGAGTAAGAACTGTTGCTCTCCGTCGGAGAGGTGGAACGCGGCGGCGACTTCGTCGATGGCTTGCGGTGCCTGGCGGAGGAGGATCTGGGTCGCGGCGTTGGACACGATCGCTTTGCCGAGTTCGGTGGAGCACACGTCGGCGCAGTCCTGGGTGGCGACAGTGAGTCCGGCCCAATGTTTGCGGAAGCTCTTCGCGGCCCGGAACAGGAATTGCGCGCCAGCGGGCTGGCGCATGAGCAGCCATGCCTCGTCGACGGTGATCATGCGGGGCCGCCGGTTGCCCGGGTGTGAGACCCGTCGCCAGGTCGCGTCCAGCACGAGCAGGGTGCCGATCGTTTTCAGTTCCTCGGGTAGGTCCCTGAGCGAGAACACGATCAGGCCGCCGTCGGGGTAGGTGGTGGTCGGCCCATCGAGCAGGCCGGCGTAGGCTCCGCCGTCGACGAACGGATGTAGCCCAGCGGCCAGCTCGGCGGCGGCGGGCGCGCTGACGCGGTTCAGTCGTTCGCGTAATCCGCTCAGGGTGGGTGCGGGGCGAGTCCAGGTGGCCGGGTCTTCTGTGATCCCGGCAGCGGCGTAGGTGGCCGTCAGCGCGGTATCCAATGCTGTTCTCAGCGCGGCGGTTTGGTCGCCGAGCAGAACCTGGATCAGGGTGTGGAGAAAGAGTTTGCGGCGGGTGAGGGCATCAGGTGGGGCACTGTGGCGGCCGTCGCCTCTGGTATGGATTTCCAGGTCGAAAGGGTTGAGCCGCACGCCGCGAGCACCGAGGCGGATGGTGGTTCCACCGACAGTTTCGGCGAGGCGACGGTATTCGTCTTCGGGATCGATCACGATCTGTTCGATCCCGCGATATAGCGAGCGCAGAATCTCGGTCTTGACCAGGTAGGACTTACCCGCACCACTGCGCCCGAGGATGACCAAGTTGTGGTTGTGAGCCTCGGGAGCGAACCGATCCATGAACAACAACCCCGACGCGGCGTCACGGCCGTAGAGCACCCCGTGCGGGCGCGCGGCCTGCGCCGGATCAGCGGCAGGCAGTTGTGGGGAGTCGAACGGGAACGCCGCGGCGAGGGCGGTGGTGTCGAAGGTCCGCTGCACTCGGATCAGGTCCAAGCCCAAGGGCAGCGTGGTAGCCCAGGCTTGAGCGGCGCGGTAGGACAGGGTGCAGGTGTCCACGAGCAGACTCGCCGCCAGCGCCCGCACGGCGGCGACCTCATCGGCCAGCTCGGTTTCGGATTCGGCGTGCACGCTCAGATATACCGCGACCCGGAACAGTCGCGCCTCCGCGCGCGCGACCCGGGCGGAGAGGTCGGCGGCGTCTTCGACCGCGACATCGATCTGCGGGTCGGACACCCGGCCTCGGCCGACGTCGTGCATTCGGGAGGACTCGAGCCGGGCTTGTTGGCGGCGTAGGCGGGTGGCGGCGGTGACCGGGTCGACGGGGTCGATGTGGATGGCGACCTCGACTCTGCCCGGATGGGAGAGCAGTGGTGCGAGCCAGCCGGCCGTGACTTCCCTCGGGTATCCGGTGACCGCGAGGGTCTGTGTCCAATCCGAGCCGATCTCGAGATGGCGGGTGCCGATGGTCAGCGATTCCGGCGCGAACCCGGCCTCGCCGGTGAACGGGTCCGGTACTGCGGAGTCCGGGTCGGTGGTGATGATCGCCGAGGGTGCGGCGATGTTCGCGGCGGCCGAGACGAGACCCTCGGGGTTGGTGCAACTGGTCAACACCGCCATGGCTTGCGTGTCGTCGAGGGCGGTGACCGACACACCCAACGGACCCAGAACATCGGCGGCCTCGTTCATCCGGCGCAACAGCCGCGACTCGGCACCCCGGCGCGCGGCGGCCGACAACGCGGCCCGCGCCTGGCCACGACCGGGCAGCCGGGCCCGAGTCCTGGTGGCGGACAGGCCCTCGGCCGGTTCTCGCCAGACCAACAGGACTTGGCGGTGGGTCGGGTTTTCGGCTGTGGCCAGGTCGGTGAGGTGGTCGGCGTGATCGAGCGCGGCGGCGGCCAGCTCCGGCGACATTTGTTGGGCAGCGTTGTGCAGGCCGGTGATGTGTTCGGTCAGGTCCAGTCGGGCTGAGCGGACGAGGATCTGGACGGGTTGGCGCAGGGTGTGGAGCCATCCGGCGAGTTGGCCGACGAGGCTGTCTTGTTCGGCGGGTGTGCGCAGGGACAGGTTGAGGGTTCCCGCGACCGCGACGACCGCGAGTCCGTCGGTACCGAGGTCGATCACCCCGACACCGCCACTTCCGCTGCCGGACACCGATTCCGGTAACCGCACCGACTGCGCGGTCAACGCCGCCGGAGCTGGCTGTCGTGGCCGGGATCGGGTGGCGCGCTCTGTGATCCACCTCGGGGCTTCGCGCCCGGCAGCGGCGTGCCCGCGTGACGACACGAGATGGCGGGGTCGGAGGCGGTGGCCGATCGCGGCCATGAGCAGCAGGTCGGCTGAGAGACCGTCGCGGCGCGTCAGGACCGTGATAGTGACCACGACCGCGATCGGGGTCGCGGCGGCGACGAAGATAAGCGGCGCGATCACCGTCTTGCTCACGATCCATGCCGAGTAGAGCAGCACAGCGGTGGTGGCGAGGATGGCGACTTGGCGGATGGTGAAGGGGCCGATGATGCGGTCGCTGCGTTCGACG